>NZ_ML064901.1:0-702305 GCF_003676355.1 Bacillus sp. L75 | reverse complement strand
TTCATCAGCGACGTTTAATAATATAACACCCTTTTGAAAATATGACAATAGTTTTTTTAAAAAAATCATTAATTATTTTCTTTAATACTTATTTCAGTTTCTCTTCTATAGAAAGATAAGCTGTCTTGTGGTTTGGCATATTTTCTTGTATAGTAAGATTGAACTAAATACTTGATGACCACAAGGGGAGCATTAAAGCTGAGAGTGAACATTTTGTTCTGACCCTTTGAACCTGTTAGTTAACGCTGGCGTAGGGATGTGGCAAAGCCAAATGATTTGCAGTTTATGCAAGCAGCGCGCGGACCTTTTCCCATCCTTCCCCGCGCTGCTTTTTTGTTTATCCTTGTTACGGTTGTCTGACCAGGGGGAAAACTATGAATCATTCAACACGGCTTGTGCGCTTAATTGAAATAGCGATTATGACCGGGGCGGCTGTCATTCTGGACATTGTCTCAGGTATGTTTCTCCGGATGCCCCAAGGCGGTTCGGTCTCTATTATGATGATTCCGATTTTTTTGATTTCATTCCGCTGGGGAGTGAAAGCCGGGCTTACGACAGGCTTTTTGACAGGGATTGTCCAGATCGCCATCGGCAATTTGTTTTTGCAGCACCCGGTCCAGCTATTTCTTGATTACATCGCGGCCTTTGCAGTTCTCGGTTTCAGCGGCTTGTTTGCTTCCGGTGTACGGGAATCGGCATTGAATAAAAAAAGAGGCGCTTTAACGATGTATGTTATAGGCGGTGTTTTCATCGGCAGTGTGCTGCGCTATGCGGCACATGTGGTCTCCGGAGCGGTCTTTTTCGGAAGCTATGCTCCGAAAGGCACGCCGGTATGGATTTATTCGTCCGTCTATAACGCGACTTATATGATTCCTTCTTTTATCCTTTCGGCCATTGTCCTTATCTTATTATTCATGACTGCGCCGCGGCTTCTTGAAGCTAAGCGGACGAACTGAAACAGCAGGCGGTTTACGCCTGCTGTTTTTTTATTCCGGGCTGTGCCGTTCGTTCGAATCACTCAGTTCTTTTGTAAGTTCATTTATACTTTGTTTTATGTTGCCTTTGCCTGAAAAATTCTCAATAAGCTCTTTTACATTGATTCCGGAAGATGCTTTTAAGCTTTCCTGAAGACCGGCCATTAAATTGGTTGCGTAGCCTGTGACTTTATTGGCCCCGCCGTTTTCACCGCTTCCTCCCGTATCAACGACGGTTATTTTATCAATGTTGGAAAGAGGCGCTGAGACTTGCTTCGCATATTCAGGCAGCATTTTCACAATCATATCAAGGATTGCAGCCTGCCCGTATTTTTCGAATGCTTCGGCGATTTTTTCTTTAGCTTCCGCTTCTGCGAGACCTTTCAGGCGGATGACTTCCGCTTCGGTTTCTCCTCTCGCCTTTTCAGCCTCTGCTTTAGCAAGACCGTCAATTCTCACGCGTTCTGCTTCCGCCTTGGCCATCGCTTCGATGCTGTACTGCTCGGCATCCGCTTCTGCGAGCTGCTTCGCTTTTGCGGCCGCGGCCGCTTGTTCCACCGAGTAACGGTCAGCATCGGCTTTTTTCTTCACTTCAGAGTCATATTGGCGCTCACGGCGCAGAATTTCTTTTTCCTCCAATTCAATCTGCTTTTGCCGCTCAATAATTTTAATTTGCATTTCCTGCTCTGTCACCTGCTGGCGGGCTTTTGCTGTTTCAAGATCATATGCCTGGTCGGCATTGGCTTTTGCTGTATCCTGCTCTCTTCTGTATTCCGCCATTTTCAGCTGATTGATTTTTTCCGCTTCAGCTATTTCCGTCGCCCGCTCCAGCTCTGATTTTTTTGCATCTTTATCAGCGGCCGCGCGTTTAATCCTCGTCTCTTTATCCGCTTCTGCCGTGGCAATGTCCGCATCCCGCTTGACTTGGGCAATTCTCGGCTTACCTAATGATTCAAGATAGCCGTTTTTATCGCGGACGTCTTTAATCGTAAAAGAAACGATCACGAGCCCCATTTTAGCAAGATCCTGAGACGCGACCCGCTGGACTTCCTGAGAAAACTTTTCCCTGTTTTTATAAATCTCTTCAACGGTCATGGAGCCGAGGATGGAGCGCAGATGGCCTTCCAGCACCTCCCGCGCCTCCTGCTCACGGTCTTCCTTAGATTTCCCCAAAAATTGTTCAGCTGCTGTTGCGATTTCACTGATAGAGCCTCCGATTTTAATAATGGCGGTTCCGTCGGCCATTACCGGCACGCCTTGCTCTGTATAGACTTCGGGTGTAGAGACATCAAGTTTGCTTGACAGTAAACTGAGAGGTTCTGCCTGCTGGAATACCGGGAGCACGAACGTTCCCCCGCCCCGGACGATTTTCAGACGATTTCCGCCTTCATCAATGTGGACGTTCTTATTTCCCAAATAACTTCCGGTCACGATAAGGGCTTCGTCCGGCCCCGCCGTCCGGTACTTCGTAATAAATACAGCAATAAGTGCGATGAGTAAAAAGAATACGATTCCGATAACGATGATAATCGGCATAGTCATAACAGTTCCCCCTTAGATATCAGATTGGTTCATGCGGCGTCACAAAAAGCACTCCGTCTTTCACGTCAATCACTAATACGGCAGTTCCGTACTTGATCTGTTCTTGATCAAAGCTGACGGCTGATTTAGAAATGGCGCCCCCTATTCCCTCTATGATCACTTCTCCATAGCCGTCTTTCGGGACGGAAGTAATGACCCTGCCGACTCTGCCCTTTAAATCCGTCTCCCGATAAGCGAGCGATTCTTCCGCTGATGAAAGCGGGACAAGGACGAAGAAGTGAAGCAGGCTGACCAAAAGAACCGAAAGAACAAATGAAAGCAACGCAATGACAGAACTTGATAGCGGAGCGGCGATTTCGCCGATATAACCTGAGGCTGAAAAGATTGTTAAAAAAGACAGAATCAATGCAGGGTTTAAAAATGAAACAGGAATGGCTTCCGAGAGGCCGTGAAACACATCTTGAAAAAACAGAATCAAAAGCGTGAGGCTTCCCGAAATAATCAATGTGTAAAGATAGACCGTTTCAAGCGGCAGATGAAATATGTCCATCTTCTATCCTCCTTTCGGCCGAGGTGTCGGAGTGTTACTTTATATACGGATGTAAAGGTAAATGGTTTCAATTTTCTGATAAGGAAGGCTGATTACATGATTATCCAATCCGGATATGATATGTTTACTCTAAAGGAGGAGATAGGATGAGCATTTTTAATGAAGCCAGACAGCAGATCTGGGAAGAACTGAAAGGACTCTCTGATGAGGAATTCAACCGAAAGCCCGCGGCTGATGAGTGGAGCGTGCGGGAAGTCCTTGACCATTTAAAGAAAATTGACGAAACAGCGCAGACCCTTTTATCAAAGCAGGCAAAAGACGCACCGTTAAAAGAAATAGAAGAAAAACCGATGGAGTTTATAGAGGACAGAACAGATAAACGGCCGGCGCCGTCACACCTCGAACCTGAGCAAAACCGATTATCAGTCATTGAAGCAAAACAAGAATTAGATACGGCAAGACAGCAGCTGACCGCAGTTATTTCATCATTAAACGAGGAAGACTTTGAACGTGTGCTTCCGCATCCTGTTTTTCAAGAACTGACGATCCGCCAGTGGATTGATTTTATCGGCCATCATGAAAAGCGTCACATTAATCAAATAAAAGAAATCAAACAAAAAATCGAAAAGGTCTGAGTCAGACCTTCTCGATTTTTTTCTTGGCGCGTTTCGGTTCATAAGAATGGATGGTGACCGCATCGCCCGTGCATATGTCACCCGGGCGTTCAACAATACAGACAATTCCTCTTCTGCCCATCGCGTGCCTCACAAACGCCGCGGCGAGTTTTGGCTGATCCGGATAAAAGGATTGAATGACTTCTCCCGGCTGAATGCACGGATCATTTTCTCCCTCGCACAACAGAGACGCACCGCTTGGAAATATCATTCTGCTTCCTTCTTTAAGCGGCGTCAGTGCAGAAAAACCGCTGATTGCGATGTTAGCGCCGAGCCATTCGGGAAAGATATGAGAAATCCCCATCTTCTCCGCAATGTCATCACATTCCTCCATGGACACGATTGAAATCTGTCTCCGGTTAAAAATTTCTGTTCCTCTTTCATACATCGGCTCACGCGCGCCGGCCTTTTTTGTCAGTCCGAAATGCAAGTCACCGGGGAACCCGCCGTATTCCGCGCGAAGCTTGTCCATCTTTTTGGTAACAAATTGTTCGGTATCCGCTATATATACGCCTTCCGTCTTTGCTGTTATGCGTTTCCACATCAGCCACCACCGCCTTTTTCTTGACATTATCCTTAAAAAACCCCGCTCTGTAAAGGAGCGGGGTTCATTTATTATACCGTTTTCGGCGTTAAGTCAAAGCAGCGTTTGTAAATCCAGTTGTATGCTTTCTCATTCAAATCTCTTGGATTTCCGAAAGTTTGCGGATCTTTCATGGCTTCTTTTGATAAACGTTCAATCATGTCCGGAGACACACCTTGTTCTTCTAAACTCGGCACCTCTAAATCTTTTACAAGATCATACATCCAGTTGACGGACGCTTTTGCCGCTTCTTCGGTTGTCATGTTGCTTGTATCGATTCCGAATGCTTTGGCGATGCGGGCGAATTTTTCCGGATAGCCTTTCCAGTTGTATTCCATTACCGGCCCCATCATAGCTGCGACGCATTGTCCGTGAGCGACAGGGATGATGCCGCCGAGCGTCTGGCTCATCGCATGCGCCGCGCCTGCTGATTCACTGCCGTATGAAAGGCCGGCAAGCATCGCCGCCTGCGCCATGCCGTATCTTGCTTCCAAATCCTCTCCGTCCGCAAACGCGCGCTTAATATAATGCGCCGCATATTCAATGGCCATTAAAGCGACGGCATCAGTGATCGGCTGCGCGAATTTCATCGTATAGCACTCGATGGCGTGCGCAAGTGCGTCAATACCTGTCATGGCCGTCACATGCGGAGGCATGGACGTGTGCAGCTCAGGGTCAATGACCGTTAAATGCGCGGCGATAAGCGGTCCGCCCGTATTGAATTTAAATTCTCTTTCTTCATCTGTAATGACCGCCCATTGTGTGACCTCTGAACCTGTTCCCGCAGTCGTCGGGATCGTTGTCAGCGGAGGAATACGGTTTTCCAGCGGCTTTTTGCCTTCCGCGGCTTCATAATCAAGCACGCTTCCTTCGTGTGTCGCTTCTACCCCGATGGCTTTCGCTGTATCCATGGAGCTTCCGCCGCCGACAGCCACAAGACCGTTGCAGTTTTCTTTTTTATACAGTTCTGATCCTTCGTTTACAAGACGTACAGGCGGGTTCGGCTCCACTTTGTTAAACAGGACGACTTCGATGCCCGCTTCCTGCAAAGATTCAATGACTGGGTTTGCCACTCCTGCGTTATAAATTCCCGGGTCTGTTACGAGCAGCGCTTTTGTGACGCCAAGCGCTCTGACTTCACTTCCCGCGTGCTGAATCGCACCGATTCCGTGTTTAATGACTGTCGGGATTTCGAATGTATGGAATTTATGCATGCTTTCTACTTTCATATTTAATGTCATATTGTATCTCCTCCTCGTTATGCTTGAAACCAGTTCACAGCCGCAGGTTTCGTGTTGCGGTAAATATGTTTGATTTCCGTGTATTCTTCCAGACCGATTTTGCCGAGTTCGCGGCCGAAGCCCGATTGTTTGTACCCGCCCCATGGCGCTTGCGCGAAATACGGGTGGAAATCATTGATCCATACCGTTCCCATCCGCAGTTTGGCGGCTACGCGTTCGCATTTTTCAATATCCTTCGACCATACCGCTCCGGCCAGCCCGTAAATGGTATCGTTGGCAAGTCTGATCACTTCTTCTTCAGAAGAAAATGATTCAACTGTTAAAACGGGGCCGAAGATCTCCTCTTGGACTATCCGCATATCAGACTTGCAGTTTGAGAAAATAGTAGGTTCATAGAAGAAACCGTTTTGAAGGGCGGGATCATCAGGACGTTTGCCGCCTGTTTCCAGTTTTGCCCCTTCTTCGATGCCGATTTCTACGTATTTTTCGACTTTGGCCCGATGCTCGGCGGAAATCAGCGGACCGCTTTCCGTATCTTCATGAAAACCGTTTCCTAATTTGATGCGTTTCGTGCGCTTGATCAGCTCGGCTAAAAATTCATCATGAATGGCTTCGTCCACCAAAAGACGGGACCCTGCCGAACATACTTGGCCGGCATGGAAAAACACGGCGTTCAGCGCTTGATCTGCAGCTGTTTCGAGATCTGCATCTTGGAATACGATATTCGGATTTTTGCCGCCAAGCTCCAGAGCAATCTTTTTCACATTGCCGCTTGCCGCCTGCATGATTTTTTTGCCTGTTTCAATTCCGCCCGTAAAAGAGACCAAATCGACGTCGAGGTTTCTCGCCAGCTCGTCGCCGACAGAGGCGCCCGGCCCCAGCACGAGATTGGCGACCCCTTTCGGAATACCGGCTTCTTCTATTAATTGAAAGACTTTAATGGTTGTCAGCGGAGTAATCTCGCTCGGCTTTAAAACGATCGTGTTTCCGGCCGCAAGAGCGGGAGCGATTTTCCAGCTCGCCTGAAGGAGCGGATAGTTCCACGGCGTAATTTGTCCGCATACGCCAATGGGCTCTCTGACGATTTTACTTACGGAATCGGGAATCGGAGATGAAATGACCTCGCCTCCGTCTTTATCCGCCAAACCGGCATAATATTGAAATACATTTGCGATATCATCCATATCGGCTTTACTTTCTTCAATCGTTTTTCCTGTATCGAGCGATTCCAGCTCAGCTAATTCGTTCAGATCGCGTCTGATTAATTCCGCAATTTTCAGAACAAATTGTCCGCGCTCGAGCCCGGAAAGCACCGGCCACTCCCCTTCATCAAATGCTTTTCTGGCTGCGGCGATGGCTTTCACCGCATCATCCCGGTCTCCTTCGCATACCGTTGCAATTTCTTCTTGATTAAATGGATTAATGATACGGCGCGTCTGTTTTTTTTCTGCACTGATCCATTCGCCGCCGATATAAAGCGTTTTGCTCATAAGAGTCCTCCTTACCGAAAAGTAAGTTTGTTAAATAAAAATTTAATGTTTTTAACAATATTAATTTAACACATGTTTTTTTACCTGTCAAAACCCGGTCAGTCCGTTTAGATTTTGACATTTTGTCATGATTCGTTAAGATTAAGAACATAAAGAAATGACTTAACAAATTTAAACTTCAAGAGGAAAAGAGGGACAGTATGGATGAGAATCCAGAATTCGCAGCTATAGAACAAGCCAGGGATCTTGTCATTGATTCCATTGCAGAGACGATGGATCTTTACGGAATCACCCGGAGTGTCGGGATTTTATACGGAACAATGTATATGAGGGATGAAATGACGCTTGACGAAATGCGTGAGGAACTGCAGATGAGCAAACCGAGTATGAGCACAGGCGTCAAAAAGCTGCAGGATTTAAATGTGGTCAAAAAAACCTTTCACCGCGGCACACGGAAGCATACGTTTGTAGCGGAAAAAGATTTCTTTACGTTTTTCACGAATTTCTTCCCGCCGAAATGGGATCGTGAAGTTCAGGTGAATTTGTCCGCCATCGAACAGGCCCAGGCGGATTTGCAGTCCGTTTTGCTGGCCGAGGAAGGCAACGCGGAATTACAGGAAGAAGCGCGGCAGTTATATGATCAGCTTGAAAGTTCGAAAGCTTATTATCATTGGCTGAAGCGTCTCGCTGACTCGGTTCAGAGCGGGGAGATTTTTAAATTTATTCCGATAGAAACGGACGAAAAAAACGCCTGAATCAAAATCAGGCGTTTTTTGTCGTGATTTGATTATTTTTGAGAAAATATAGGAACATAACCCCATTTACTTCCATTAAAATTGATGGTAAATTTTTATAGGTATGGTCGTTCTTTTTTAAGAACAACCAGCAAATTTTTTTTAGGGGGATTTATGAAAATGAAACACAAGTTTTTCTCAACTGTCATGGCAAGTTTATTCGGCCTGGTTTTGCTTCTTTCTCTGCCGACAGCGTCATTCGCCGCTGAGTCAGGCTCAACCGTTCACGAGCCGGAAATGTCCACGAAAGCGACTGCTACCTTATTTGCAAAATATACAGGTGCCAGCCAGCAGGAATGGTCATTTTCTGATATCGAATTGACGTACCGTCCGAACACGATCCTGAGCTTAGGCGTTATGGAATTTACCCTTCCTAGCGGATTTGCGGCTACAACAAAAGATACAGTCAACGGACACGCTTTGCGTGAAAGACAGATTCTGAATAACGGCAAAACAGTCAGACTTCCGTTAAACATTGATTTGCTCGGCGCAGCGGAATTTAAGCTTTCTCTTAATAATAAAACATTGCCTGCTGCAGGTACATATAAGTTCCGTGCAGAAAATAAATCATTAAGCATCGGCTCTAAATTCTATGCTGAGGACACAATTGTTGTTCAAAAACGCAGCACACCGCCGACACAGCCTTGCAACTGCAAATAATTGCGAAAAACGGACCGGCACAAGCCCATCGCTTGTCAGCCGGTCTTTTTTCGTGCTGTTTTCTTTCTTCCGGCCCTCGCATTGACAAACCCTTGAAACAGGAGTACATTCTTGTTTGTTGTATTTGGAGTGACGAAAACAGTTTCTTAAGGAGTTATGAGGATTGGGAAAAATCAAAAATAAACAATTTGCCGTCATCGGACTCGGACGTTTCGGCGGAAGCATCTGTAAAGAGCTTTTTAAAATGGGGCATGAGGTGCTTGCGGTCGATATCAGCGAAGAGCGGGTCAACGCATACTCCTCTTATGCCACGCATGCTGTGCGGGCAAATTCAACGGAAGAAAGCGAGCTTCAGTCGCTCGGCATCAGAAATTTTGAATATGTCATCGTAGCAATCGGCGCCAACATTCAGGCAAGCACGCTGACGACGCTGTTATTGAAGGAGCTGAACATCCCTAATATTTGGGTGAAAGCACAAAACTATTATCATCACAAAGTGCTTGAAAAGATCGGTGCTGATCGTATTATCCATCCCGAAAAGGATATGGGCGTGCGGATTGCGCAAAGCCTTTCGGATGAAAACGTCTTAAATTATATTGATTTGTCAGATGAATACAGCATCGTGGAGCTTTCAGCCACGAAAAAGCTGCATTTAAAATCCATTCTTGAGCTCGGCGTCCGGGCCAGATTCGGCTGCAGCATTCTCGCCGTGAAACATAACGGCGACATTCAGCTGTCCCCTTCTCCGGAGACTGTCATTCATGAATGTGACTGCCTTGTGCTGATGGGGCATAAACGTGATATTAAAAGGTTTGAAACTGAAGGAATGTAAAAAAGCCGGCGGGCTGCCGGCTTTTTTTGATGCTTATGTTTCTTCACTTAACTGGACGGCGGTTTGGTCAACCCAGCCGATCAGCTCATCTTTCACTTGAATTTGGTACCAGACGGATTCTCCGTTTTGTTTTTCAGATACGACTTTAATATGCTGGCCGGTAAACTTTTGCGCCGATGCCAGTTTAATAGAATGCCGCTCTTTTGACGGCTTGGACCACACGTCTTCAATGGCGTGGTCTTTGATGGCGCCTTTCATATCAACTGCTTTAAGAGAGGCATTGATTTTGTCATATTCATTCAGGTTATAGGTTTCTATGACATCTTTAATTTTTTCAGCATAGCCGGGGTCTGTGGCGTAGCCGGATTTTTGAAGGGCAGCCGCCGCTGTTTTATAATTGTCCGCTTCAATGACAGGCTTATACTTCTTTTTATTCCAAGACGTTCCGTTGACAAATAATTTGGCATGGTCATCCATTGATTCAAAAAACGTGCTGTATTTACGGAATTTTGCCCGAATCGTTTTTCGTTTTCCTTTTTCAAATTCATCCGTTTTCATCGTGACGTGTTTTCCTTTATAATCACCTTTTACACCGAACAGGTTGCGCGCTTTCCCCGCAAGCTCACTGTTCCCCCAGTCCGATTCGAGAATGGCCTGTGCGAGGGTGATGCTCGGAAGGACATGATATTTCTCATATAAAATCTGAGCATGCCCGGAAAGGCTGTCAATAAAGACCTGCTGCTCGTCCACCTCTTCAGGCGGTTTTTCTTCCGTCACTATGAATTTCGAAAACACCATTGATACCAGAAATAATCCGAATATAAGAGATACAGCAAAAAGGCACCCAAGCCCCCTTTTGGTCTTTGCTTTCTTTTTCATATCAACCTTCCTTTAATTCCGGAATCACTAGATTTATAATTTTACTGGTCATTGATGAAAATTTCAATAAAATAGGGAAAAAGACGGAGAAAGAACATATTGCGCAAATAAAAAAGACTCCTCTTTGAGGAGTCTTTTTGGTTATGCCATGCTCAGCTGAGGGCCGAACAATTCATATTGAACGGAATCAGAGTCAAACCCGAGGGCAAGAATCATATCTTTCATTTGCGTCATAAACTGCGCTGATCCGCACAAGTAAAATTCAGCATCTTGATTCAGATGAAGCTGCTCCAAGAAGGTTTGATCAATCCTGCCGCTGTAAAAAGGCTTGTCTCCTGAGCGGTCTTGTTCTGCCGGTTCACTGTATACATAAATGACGTTAATATTCGGATGATTCTCCGCAGCTTGTTCAGCCTCTTTGCGGAACGCGGCGTACTCTCCGTTTTTCGCGGCATGAATAAAAGTAACGGCACGCTCCGGCTGTTTTTCGGCGGCTGTTTTCAGCATGCTCATCATCGGCGTGATTCCGGAACCGGCACTGATAAGAACAACCGGTTTTTCGGCAGAAGACAGCTTGAAATCCCCGGCGGGTGCGCTGACTTCAAGTTTATCTCCCTCTTGAACTTCATTGTGGAGATGAGAAGAAACCGCTCCGTCCTTTTTCACAGAAATCCGATATGCCCCTTTTTGAGAAGCATCAGACAGGCTGTACTGGCGAATGTGCGTATAAGGAGAATCCGCAATCCGCACTTTAATGCTGATATATTGTCCCGCTTCAAATCCAGGAAGCGAAGAGCCGTCACTCGGTTTGATATAAAATGATGTAATATCTTTGCTTTCTTTCGTTTTCTGTATAACCGTAAATTCTTTATACCCCTGCCATCCGGCTTCATTGTACATGTCTTTTTCAATGCCGATGAAAGCCTCCGCAATAACACCGTAAGCTTTTTCCCATGCCTGCATAATCTCAGGAGTTGCGGCATCCTGCAGCACATCCTTAATTGCCAGAAGCAGATACTTTCCGACAATCGGATAATGTTCCGGTTTTACACCGATGCTTGTGTGTTTATGGCCGATCTGTCTGACCGCCGGAATGATTTGTTCTAATTGATCAATATTCGCCGCAGCCGCAATGACTGCATTTGCCAATGCTGCGCGCTGAGTCTGTTTCTTTTGGTTCGTTTGGTTAAACATATTTAACAGTTCGGGATGATCTTGAAACATCAGGTTATAAAAGCGTCCGGTGATGTTTTCTCCATGTGTTTTCAATACGGGTACTGTGCTTTTGATGATGTCTATTGTTCTCTCATCCAGCATGTTAATCCTCAACCCTTCTAAAGATGTATTTTAAATATATCTTTATAGTAAGAGATATTTCGAATAAAAGATATATTTAAAATGAATCTTTAAAAAAGTCGTCACAATATTGTGTTGGATTTGGAATTTATGGATTTTACCTCCTTTTTTTATCACCCGGTGAAACAGGGACACATATATTTGGGAATATACGTTTAAAGATGAAAGCGGGGGAGTGCATGGTTTCCGATATCGATTACACGTCTCCGAATACACAGTTCACTTATGATGTGAATGAGAGCCGTTTTTTTACGAAAGATGCTCAGAACTTTATCAATGTATTGGGGATTAAACAGTTAAACACGCTTGAAAATATTTCATTATTAGATATCTTTCTGAGCAAAACAAATGTGATTGAACCGCATACCCATCAAAACGCCGCTGAATTGGTGTACTGTATTTCGGGTTCCGCGGTGGTGTCGATGCTGAATCCGTTCACCCAGAAAATACGGAATTATCCGATCTCTTCAGGACAAGTGGCGAATGTTCCGCAGGGGTGGTGGCATTATGAAGTCGCCACTTCAGACAGAACCCACCTTTTGGCCATATTTGACGCCCCTTCGCCTGAAGTGATATACGGCTCGGATATTCTCCGTCTGACGCCGCCTGAGATCATGGCGCATACGTACTGTCTGAATGAGCATGAGTGGGAAAAAGCCGTTTCCCCGATCCGGCAATCAACTGTGATAGGTCCCGATAAATACTGCGGACAGACTGAAAACACGGGTATTCATGATATGAATAAGCCTTATCAGCCAAATACGCATTATCCGAATGATCCGTATCGGCATTATGATACGCCGTTATATTGGGGATATTAAACGGAGAGCCAGAGCGGCATCGACAGAAAGAGCCCCTCATTGGAGAGGGGCTCTTGATCATTACGATCCGGTTCCGCAGCTTACTTTGTACTCGCCTTCGGACGATTTTTTTGAATAACATACGTGCGGCGTCTGTCCGGTTTCATCTTTCCAATTGAACCAATTTACATAATAAAGGTTCCCGGCCTCTCCGCCGCCTTCTTCTTTTCGAAGAATCGCAAAGTAGCTTTGATACGGATATCCTTTTTTATAAATGTCATGCCTGATGGCTCCTTTTTCTGAAGCAGACGTGAAGACGATGGGAGAAAGAGCCGGGAGCGCTGTTAAAAGAAGTGCCAGTGCCGCTGAAAGAGTTAGTAGAAGATAGATTTTCTTTTTCATTTTCTCTCTTTCCTTTATTTTGAATTGTTAGAAATGAAGCAGAACATAGAGGCTGCCGCAGAAGATGAAAAAACAAAAAAACCCTTATNAAATGAAGCAGAACATAGAGGCTGCCGCAGAAGATGAAAAAACAAAAAAACCCTTATTTATAGAATAAGGGTTTAAAGGTATGGAGCCAAGGGGGCTCGAACCCCTGACCTCTACGCTGCCGGTGTGGAGATGAGTTCCTGATACGAACAGACGTTTTATTTCAAACCCTAATCTTTTATTTGGCTAAAAATGAATAAGTTGGTCCCCAAATAGGATAATAAATTAAAGGTTAATTTTCCACTAGACCTGCCATCAAAACGCCCATCACAATCAATAATAATAGTAAAAGTAAACAAAGTGCTAGGATAACAAAAGAAATGTTCTTTGCAATTCCTTTAGGCGATTTGATTGCTAGAATACTCCCCACGACAATTCCTAGGATTCCAAGCGCCCAATGAATATGAGGCAGAAAGCACAATGCGAATAAAAGGATGATAAGCGACACTATTCCAAAATACTTTCTCATTTCTCTCCTTTCTATTTTCCCTCCATTAAATTTGAAAATTGAGCTTATCAATTCTTATATATTCTTAAGATCTAAAAATATAGAGTGCCATATTTTTTTAATATTAGCATAGATTTATCGTTCGAGCTTTAAGACGACGAATACATACGCGAGGTTATCTGCGCAGTTCATTACGGGACCACATACGGAAGGAAACTCTTGTCGAGAACTTAAAGGTGGATACATTATTGTATTTGATTCTCTTTTATCCGTTGAGACTTATGAAGTGGGAGATGATCAAATGACTGATTTCGAATGAAAAGTGTACCGGATTATCTTTAACATGATCCAATTCGGAAAAAACCCCTCCTTGGATGAATTGAAGAGAAAAACCGGCAAGGATGAACGCGCTATCCGGGAAGCAGTGAAGAACCTCATGAGGCAGCGTATGCTGAAATGGGATAAGAATAAAAACAAGTGGATGTTTTGAAACAATATAATGAAGAAAGGAAAAAAGCCTTTTCCGAAGAAAAGGCGTAAGCTGATCAAGTCTGGAAACGATCTGAGGCAGTTTGAAAGGTATCATGTGTTTGTTTTTCCACTGTGTTCACACCCACTTCGCATATAAAAGATAACGACAGACCCAAAATAATGAAGATGCTTTTTTTAAAATTCATACAGGCACTCTCCTTCTTAGGTTTGATTACGATCAGACGAAACTTGATAAGATCCATCAAATGAAACAGCCGATGTTGCTAGACCGATCCCTGACATTAAAACGACAGCCGACACAATGATAAATACGCCTTTTCTAAAATTCATACAGGCATTCTCCCCTCTGAATTTGTTTTTGCGTTTGAATCATTTTTTGATGATAAAAATAAGATTTGTCATATTGCTTTGACTCTGCATAAACAGCAGCCGTATCAAGAGCAATATCTTCTACATACGAATAGTTTTTATTTTTCTCAAGGTAATCAATTGTTTGTTTGATTCCTATTTGGTCTATTGCATTAATATATAAAGCCTCCAAATATTTTTGCAGAGATTCAAACAGCTTATCTCCTTGAAATATCGCTGATGAAAGTCCCTTTTTGCTGATTTGAATCGCCTCGCTTGTTTTCCCTTGTTTAAATAGAAGCTTTGCGTATGTAAACAAGGAATGCGGAAGGTTACCCAATTTATACTTTTCAGATATCTCCGCTGCTTTTTTTAAGTAGATTTCAGCTTTATTGTATTCTTCTAAGTCTCCGTAATTCTTTCCTATGTTGTAATAAGCAGAACTGAGCAGCCTTTCATTATTGTTTACTTGTTTCGACAACTCTAAAGCTTTTTCTAAATGCGGCAAGCTTTTTTCATAACGTTTAAAGTCTACATAGTTCCCTGATACGACAAATAGACATTGAATTTTCCGGACCTTATACAACTCATACTGATCGTAAATATCGAGCGCTTGCTTTACGTGATGCATGGAGACGTGGCTTTGTTTCATACCGTAATATGCTTCAGCCAGTTTAAAATGAAACTCCGCTCTCTCAATTTCATCATGCACATGAACGAGTTGTTTTTCAGCCTCTCTATAAAAGCCGATCGCCTTTACATACTGCTTTTGATCAAATTCATACATGCCGCGGAAAAATAAAGAATAATAGCACAGCAGGCCGGAAATTCCTTTATTTGATGCTTCGATTTTTTCCAGCAGCTCGTCAATTGTCGGTCTCACGCGGGTAGTCACCGGTTCTAAATAATCCAGCATAAGCTGATGGCGGAATTTCATGAGGGTGTAGTAAATCAGTAGATACTCGTCTTCTTCCATCTCATTTATTTCTTGTTCCACTTCCACTTTCAAAATCTCCGCATCCGGAACACTGAACTGACGTATCATTTTGTACCATTCATTGATCTTAACGCCAACCTCCGATGATGGTAAAACAGAACTCACAAGGCCACTCCTCCTTTTATATAATATTCTAACATTTCCAAATTATGTTTGAACGAAAAAAAACCGCAATTTGTTTGCGGTCTACAGTGATTATAAAATCATGATTTTGTTGGATAAAAGATACATCATTTCTTATACCATTAGACATATTACGCATTACTTATTTTCACATAACTGTTGGAAATGGCCATTCTATTTGCGATAATAAAACTAATGTGTCGGGAATACAAATGGGGAGGGGATAAGGATGTGCCATTTTAAAATGAGCCTTACTTTATCACTCAAGCGTTCTCAGCTCTAAAGAAATGTGTACTTTGGATAAACGTGTATAAGTAGACTCTCTACAAGTCTACTTTATTTTTTCTCATAAATAAAAACGAGGTGAAAATCAATGGATGGTATAGAATTTTTAGAAAACATGACACGACTTGGAATAATCATTTTGGTGTTCTCCGGATACGCTATTTATTGGAAATTAGGTAAAACAAAAAGAGAGCGAGGGCTTTCAAAATTTGAAGCTTGTCTTAGGTTCTCTGTAATGTTTGGGATAATAGCATGGGGGGTTTCGACTCTTGCTTTGAGTTTATGGTCATAATCTTTTTTGTCGATATTTGACTTATCCTGTCTAAACAGATTAAAACCGGATAAACATACCCTCATTTGGAAAAAAATGTGTTACCATGTAGTTGCTTGTACAATTTTCCAAAAGGGGGAGTTATAATGTTGAAAAGATTAGTTTTTCTGGCGTTGACCCTACTTCTTGCTATTGCTACAATAGCGCCAACAGTTTCAGCAGAGGAAGAGAACGGGTTAGATGGATTAACTAAAGAACAAATTGAAAAATCTTTAAAAGAAGTTGAGTACATCTTTACTAAGATTGTAATTTTTGATGAAGAAACAGGTTACACAGTTAATGAGGGTGAGCTTGAAAAGTCTCCTTATACCAAAGGTCAAAAAGAGGGTATGATCGCCTTCGCTAACTATATGAACAAGGAATATAAGTATGCAAGTGTCCAAAAGAACACTGTTCAAAGATGCCTTGAAGATGCTATTGGTATCTCTAAAGGAGCATTAGATAAAGTTCAAAAGGCAATTGAAAAAGGAGATTGGTGGACAGTATTGGAATATATAGGCAAATTAGGTGTAGCAATTTCTCCACCAGTATTATTTACATTCTTCCTGTTCTGCGGTGCTACACCAGCAAAGATTGCTCCGCAAGAAAATTGATAAACAACAAAGCCGCCTTTAGAGGCGGCTTCTTCAATCCTAATTGAAGGCGAAAAGCAACTAAACTTCCTCAAAATAAATTTTTCGTCCCAAAATTGTCCCCAATTGCTTTTTAGGGCTATTGGCTCTGTTCCTGACAAATAAAAAAACCCTTATAGAATAAGGGTTTAAAGGTATGGAGCCAAGGGGGCTCGAACCCCTGACCTCTACGCTGCCAGCGTAGCGCTCTCCCAGCTGAGCTATGGCCCCGTGCTGTAACGTCATGTTTTATTATAGACGAGTCTTCTTTGAATTTCAAGCAGAAAATTCAGTTTGCTCATATTTTCCTGAGACGCTTTTCGAACATAAAAAGAAGACCCTCCGGGGGCCTCTTCGTTTATCGAACGAGCATGATTAAAATGATGCCGAGGATGACACGGTAAATGGCGAACGGGACAAGCTTAATCCGGTTAATAAGCCGAAGAAAAAATTTGACGACTAAGAGGGCGACGACAAAGGCGCAGATAAAGCCGACTAGAAAAAACGGAATCATGTCATAAGAAAGACTGCTCCAGTATTTCACCAGCTTCAGAAGGCTTGCGCCCGCCATAATCGGAATAGCCATAATAAATGTGAAGTCTGCGGCTGCCCGGTGATTCAAGCCGACAATGACACCTCCGGCAATCGTTGAGCCTGAGCGGGAAAATCCGGGCCATAAGGCGAGACACTGGAATAATCCGACACAGAAAGCCTGTTTGTAGGTGATTCTGTCTACCGTATCGATCGTTTCTTTCCTTTTATTGATCCAGTCCGCTATAAGCATAAGCACGGCTCCGGCAATTAATCCGTAAGCGACCGTTCTGACGGAGAATAAATAGCGGTCAATGAAATCCTCAAATAAAAAACCGAGCACCGCCGCCGGAACAAGACCGACGGCGATTTGCGCGATGGTCAGCCTGTATCCCTTCTGCTGATCGCGCGTGACGTTTTTTTTGAGGCCGAGTAAATGTAATATCCGATCCTTAAACACAATGGCCACCGCCAGAATCGAACCGAGCTGAATCACCACTTTGAAGGAATTGGCGGCTTCCGGATTCATCAGGCTTCCGGATTTCAGCCAGATGTCATCCGCTATGATCATATGTCCCGTGGAAGAAACCGGCGCATACTCCGTCAGCCCTTCCACGATTCCCAAAACGGCTGCTGTGAACATCTCCCATAGTGTCATCCCATTCTTCCCTTCATTCATCATTTACAAAAGAGAAGCTCTCCTCTGAAGGAAAGCCTGTCTTATAATAAATATCATGTCCGTTCCGATTTTATGACTTCGATCCAGCATCATTTTTTTCTTCTTCATATAAATGCGAACGCATTTTGAACCAATCAAACAGATGGGTCGTGACCACTTTGATGACCGCATACCCCGGGATGGCTAAAATAATGCCGACAACCCCGAACAGCTTTCCGGCGGTTAAAAGAACAAAGATGATGGTAATCGGGTGAATGTGAAGATTTTTCCCCATGATCTGCGGCGAAATTAATTTTCCTTCCACGAGCTGGACAACGGTCCATACAATCGCAAGCTTCAGCAGCATAAGGGGCGAAGTGACCAACGCGATAATAATCGCCGGCGTGATGGCAATGGTCGGCCCTAAATACGGAACAACGCTCGTACAAGCGGCAATGACCGCAAGCAGTGACGCATAATCAAGTCCGATAATCAGATAGCCGATAAATAATAAAAACCCGATGCAGAAGCTGACGATGACCTGTCCTCTGATATAGGAACTTAATCTGTGGTTCATTTCACTAAGCATCGTATACGTTTGTTCTTTCAGACGGGTGGGCACAAACTTTAAGATATAAATCGGCAGTTTTTTGCCGTCTTTCAGCAAATAGAACAGAATAAACGGCACGGTCACAATTGAAATAATTACTTCCGTCAGCGCGCCGATAAAATTCCCGACTCCGGTAAATGTGCTGTTTGCAATTGTCGCCGCCTGCGCCGATACTTTATTAGCAAGATCGGAAATGTTGATATTCATCGTCTTTTGCGCCTGATTTACAAAATCGCTTCCGATCAGGCTTTTCGTCTGATCTTCAACGATATCCACATATTTCGGCAGATTGTCGATCAGGCTCATGATCTGTTCCTTTAAAAACGGAATAATTGAAACGACCGTAATCGTAATCAGCCCTATAATAATGAGGTAAAGGAGCAGGATGGAATAGACTCTTTTCACTCTTATTTTTTCCAATATATCTACGATCGGATTAAGCAGATAATAAACAATTCCTGTCAAAATGACGGGGAGCGCAATCGTTTTGAGCAGGACGATAATAGGTGTGAAAATAAATGATGTCTTCATAAAGACAAGGATATTGAGACCGATGAGCAGCAATACAAGCAAAAACAAGACAAATTTATTGTCTAAGAAAAACTGTTTAAATCTGCCGCCCCATGTTTGCAATGTTTCCACTATTGTTCCTCCATCATATGTATTTTACTTAAATTGTACACTATCGTTCCTGTAATGAAAAATAATAACCGGTCTCTATGGGAATTTTTCCTATCCCTTTAGCTGGCAGCCTTTTTTCCATTTATGTTTCTCAGAAAAAAAGCTATAATGTAAGCCAATACATAGAAGGAGCGATAGCAATGATTCGATTTGCAACAGTCGGAACGAATTGGATTACAGAACGATTTCTGGAGGCGGCTTCTGCTATTGATGATTTTCAATTAACGGCGGTTTATTCCAGAACTGAGGAACGCGCGGCGGAATTCGCCGGCAAACACGGCGCTGCTCATTATTTCACCAGCCTGAAAGAAATGGCGGAAAGCAAAGCCTATGACGCGGTGTATCTCGCCAGCCCGAATGCATTTCACAAAGAGCAGGCGGTCCTTTTTATGGAACACGGCAAGCATGTACTGTGCGAAAAACCGTTTGCGTCTAACGCAAGGGAAACGGATGAAATGATTCACGCAGCCAAAACGAACGGCGTTCTCTTGATGGAAGCCATGAAAACAACGTTCCTGCCGAACTTCAGCATGCTTCAAAACCACTTACATAAAATCGGACCCGTCAGGAGATTCACAGCAAGCTACTGCCAATATTCATCACGATATGATGCATATAAGAACGGTACGGTGCTAAACGCGTTTAAGCCTGAATTATCGAACGGTTCGTTAATGGACATCGGCGTGTACTGCATTTATCCGGCCGTCGTCCTGTTCGGCAAACCGAAAAACGTCATTGCGACCGGTCATAAACTAGCATCCGGCGTTGACGGCGAAGGCACGGTGATTCTGTCATACGACGGATTTGAAGCGGTGCTGATGCATTCGAAAATCTCAAATTCGTTTGCCCCGGCGGAAATTCAGGGTGAAGACGGCACGATCGTTCTGGACAGCATTCACGGACCGGAACGGGCGGAAATCCGCTATCGTGACGGCCGGACGGAAGACATTTCAGTCCCTGATCTGAAACCGTCGATGTACTACGAAACGGCTGAATTCATCAATCTTCTTCGAAACGGACAGCGGGAGTCTTCCGAAAATACATTTGAACGTTCTTTCATTACGGCAAGCATTATGGAAGAAGCGAGAAAACAAATCGGAATTGTCTTTCCCGCCGATCAAAACTAAAAACATCCGCCCGGATTCGGGCGGATGTTTTTTATTTGGACGCTAACAGGTCAGCAAACGCTTTTGCATACTGCGGAAGGTCGGGCGGGCGGCGGCTTGATACAATGTGTCCGTCAGTTACGACAGCTTCATCCAGCCACTGTGCCCCTGCATTTGTCATGTCGTCTTTGATGCCGGGCGTGCTCGTTACTTTTTTTCCTGCGAGAATTCCGGCAGATATGAGCACCCAGCCCGCATGGCAGATCTGGCCGATCGGCTTTTTCTGCTCGTTCATCGTACGGATGATGTCCAAAACTTCGGGATATCTTCGCAGTTTGTCAGGAGCCCAGCCGCCAGGCACGAGCACGGCGTCATACTCCTGAATAATCAGGCTCTTAAAATCGTAATCCGCCGTCGCGGGCACGCCGTATTTTCCTTTGTATGAACGGCCCGCTTCTTCTCCTATTAAATGAACGATCGCGCCTTCCTCTCTCAGCCGGTAGACGGGATACCAAAGCTCTAAGTCTTCAAAATCGTCACTGACAAGCGCTATGACTTTTTTGCCTTCTAATCTCATCACTGCCACTCCCTTCTTTTATACTAGTGTATCGCTTTTTTAAAATGAGGAAAAGAAACAGCTCGCTACAGCTGTTCTTCGTCTTCAGACTGAATCGTAAATTTCCGTGTGACCTGCTGCAGTTCTTCAGCCATATGCGCAAGCGTTTCGGCGGATGAACTGATTTCTTCCATGGAGGCCAGCTGCTCTTCAGCTGAGGCGGCGATGTCTTGAATGCCGGCGGACCCTTCTTTGGCGACTGAGGTAATGTCCTCCACCGCGTTTGTCACATTTTGCGACCCGGCTGCAAGCTTCTCAAGCGTTCCGTTCATATGCTGCAAGGCGCCTGAAATCTGAGTCGTCATTTCTGAGATTTTTTTGAAGCTTTCGGCCGTCTGATCCGTAATATCGAGGCCTTCCTTCACATCTTGATTCACCGCTTGGAATACGGAAAGCGATGTGGCGATTTCTTTGACGATTTCCTGAATCAGCGTTTCGATTTCCTTCGCGGAGCCGGCTGATTGTACGGCAAGCTTTCTCACTTCTTCCGCAACGACGGAGAAGCCCCGCCCGTATTCGCCTGCTCTGGCCGCTTCAATGGCAGCGTTTAAGGCAAGCAGATTTGTTTGATCGGCAATGCCGTTAATGACGTTGAGGATGCTCTTAATGTCGTGCGACTTCGTTTCCAGCCCTTTTACGACCGCTTCCGCCTGCTGTACGGAACGATCAATTGTTTTCATCTGGCCGACCGTTTTCGCCACTAATTCTTCTCCGCTTCCGGCCGTTTCAGAGGTTTGGATGGCGGATTCAGTGATTTCCGCCGATACATTCGCCGTCTCGGCAATGCCCGCATTCATTTGGGAAAGGTGATCAGCACTTTCTTCCAATTTCTCGCTTTGTGATTCGTTTCCGTTTGAGAATTGTTCAATCGCCAGTGTAATATGCTCTGTCGCCTTGCTTGTCTGTCCGGCGGATGCCGTCAGCTCTTCGGATGAAGAAGCGACATGTTCGACGGATGACTGGATGACGCCGATGACAGACCGGAGTGACGCCGACATCTCATTGAAGCTTTGGCTGAGCTGCCCGAATTCATTTTTCGACTTGATGTCAATGACTTCCGTTAAATCGCCGTCACTGATTTTAGCTGATGTCGAAACAAGTTTTTTGAGCGGTTTTGCAATCGAGCGAATGATAAAAACGATTAAAATACCGCCGACGATAAGAGAAACCGCCAGGATGATCAGCGCCATTTTCATGACAGGCGAGGCTGCGTCATGGATCTCACTGACAAAAAATGTGCCGGCGATTTTCCAGCCCGTCAGTTTGTTTGTCGTGAAGGCCATTTTCTTCTGCTGTCCTTCAAACATGTATTCAAACGATCCGCTTGATTTGGAAAATACTTCTTCCGTCCACTCTCCGGAGCCTTCCGTTCCCGCTTTTATAGTCGGATGCGCGATGTATTTTTTATCTCCCGTTGTAATGAAGGCAAAACCTTTATGACCGATCTGGACGCGTTCGGAAGCGTTCAGCAGGTCGCCAAGATTAATATCAAGCGCCACAACGCCTGATCCGTCTTTTGTCTGCTGGGCAATCGTAACAACCGTCTGTCCGGTTGCAGCGTCTTTATAGGGCTCGGTAAACACCGGCTGTCCGCTTTTTTCAACCGCTTTGGTATACCACTCGCGCGTGAGCGGATTATAATCGGACGGCATATCAACGGACGGATATTTCACGAACGCTTTGTCGCGAGACGCGGCGTAAATTGACGCGACATCGTCATTTACGGTGACATACTGCTTCATGTTGTCAAGCAGTACCGATTTATTTTTTGTGTTCAGTTTTTCCTTTGTGATTGATTCGCTGAAGTAGTCAATCGCTTTCAGCTTACCCTCAAGCATGTTTTCCAGCACGCTGTTCAGTTCACTGACATTTCCCTGGGCGCTGTGGGTCAGTTCGCTTTCTAATGTACTCCCCGCCGTTTGGTAGCTGAAGTAGGCGAGTATGCCGACCGGAAGCACCAATACGGCTAAAAATGCCGCGATCAGCGGCTTGCTGATGGATGGCTGTTTGATCCAATGTATCAGTTGTTTCATTTTTTCAGTCTCCTTCTTTGAAAAGCTAAATCTAATATCGTCAGATAGGACAAAAGATTTATTAAAAAAACTAAAAAAAACACCCAAACAGCACATTTGGGTGTTCTATGACCTATTAATCTATTTTAAATCGTTTCGTCATATCACGTAATTCTTCCGCCATTTGGGATAACGTTTCCGAAGACGAACTGATTTCTTCCATTGAAGCCAGCTGTTCTTCGGCGGAGGCCGCAATATCCTGAATGCTGGCGGAGCTTTCTTTTGCGATGGACGCGATTTGCTCAGAAGCTCCTGAAATCTGCTGAGAGCCTGCTGTCAGCTGTTCTACCGTCGCATTCATATTTTGAATTTCTCCGGCGATCTGGTTCGTCATTTCAGAAATCCGTTTGAAGCTCGTTTCGGTCTGATTCGTAATATCCAGTCCGCTCTCCACCTCTTTGTTGACGGATTGGAACATGCCGAGAGATGTATTGATTTCGTTGACGATTTCTATGATTAAGCTTTCGATTTCTTTCGCTGAATCGGCAGACTGGACCGCAAGTTTTCTGACCTCTTCGGCGACGACTGAGAAGCCCCGCCCGTATTCACCCGCACGTGCGGCTTCAATTGCCGCGTTCAGCGCAAGAAGGTTTGTCTGGTCAGCGATTCCGTTAATGACACGGAGAATGTTTGTAATGTCTTTTGATTTTGTTTCAAGTCCGCGCACCACTTGTTCAGCTTCTTTCACTGACCGGTCAATGACGTTCATTTGGCCGACCGTCTGGTGGACGAGCTTTCCGCCTGAATTGGCGACTTCCGCTGATGTGGCGGAGGATTCGGTAATGACGGCAGATGCTTTCGCCATATCTTTAAGCCCGCTGTTCATTTGGTAAATATGTTCCGCCGCGCTTTCAATGTTTTCACTTTGGCTTTCATTTCCGTTAGAAAATTGTTCGATCGCCAGTGTGATATGTTCGGTTGCCTTGCTTGTCTGCTCCGCTGAAGCCGTCAGCTCCTCTGAGGAAGATGCGACGTTATTCACGGAATCCTGGATGGCATGGATGAGAGACCTGAGTGAAGCGGCCATATTGTTAAAGCTTTTGCCAAGCTCGCCTAATTCATCTTTTGACTGAATCTCGATCGTTTCTGTTAAGTCGCCTTCACTGATCTGTTTCGATGATGTCACAAGCTGCTTGAGCGGTTTTGTGATTGAACGGATAATCAGCACCATGACGATGGTTCCGATCACAATCGCTAATACGAGAACGAGCAGGGACAGATGAAGGATCGGCAGGGCCGCTTCATGAATTTCGTCCAGATACATCGTTCCGGTAATCTTCCAGCCTGTCAGCCCGTTTGTATCATAAGCCATTTTCTTTTCCTGGCCGTCGTATTTGTATTGAAAATCACCTTTTTTGCTGGTGAACAGCTGTTCAGCCCACTCCCCGTTTAATACTGTGCCTGACGTGCGGTTCGGGTGGGCGACCACTTTTTTGTCTTTCGTCAGGATAAAAGCGTAGCCTGATTTTCCGATGTTCACTTTCTTTGTCGTTTTCAGAAGCTCATCGATTTTCATATTGATGGCGACGACTCCTGAGCCGTCTTTCGTCTGCTGAACGACCGTCACGACCATCGTATTGGTGGAAGCCGTGCGGTAAGGATCTGTTACAACAACTTTCCCCTTATTTTCCACGGCCTTTTTATACCAGTCTCTTTCAAGCGGATTATATCCTTTAGGCATCTGCAGATCCGGATACCGTGTGAAATGTCCTTCCGTGTCACTCGTATAAATGGATTCCACGTCTTTATTGATCTTCATGTACTCTGTGAATTTATCGGTAATTTGCGATTGGTTTTTCGGCTTGTACCGATCCTTTGTGAGCCAGTCGCTGAAATATGCCGTTCCGTCTTCCTTTTGGCTGATGCTTGTGTTGATCATATCGTTAATCTGCTGCACATTATCTAGTGCGCTTCCCATCATCTGCCTGTCAAGCGTGCTTACCGCCGATTGATAGGCGATAAAAGCCAGCGTTGAAATAGGAAGAATGAGAATGGCCAAAAAAGAAATGAGCAGTTTTCTTGTAAGCGATCTCTGCTTGATGATTTGCACAATTTTTTTCATCTGCTATATCTCCTCTTGCGTGTTTACCCTTCATATCGGCAATTATGGGTAATTATACACATCCAAAAAGAAGAAATATAACGAAACATACTTTTTACCTGTCTTAAAATTAGTCTTTTAGACTTAATTAAGAGTTTATCTTAAAACGCTTTGTCAGTTCGCGTAATTCTTCCGCCATTTTTTCCAGCGTGACGGCGGAGGAACTGATTTCCTCCATGGACGCAAGCTGCTCTTCAGCTGAAGCCGCGATGTCCTGAATGCCGGCCGCGCTTTGTCTGGAGACGGCCGCGATATCCTCTGAAGCGTTTGATACTTCCTGAGACCCGGCAGAAAGCTGTTCCACGGTTGCATTCATATTTTGCAGTTCACCGGCAATCTGATTTGTTTTAACGGAAATGTCCCGGAAGCTTTTTTCCGTTTCGTCCGTTAACTGAAGTCCGCTTTTCACCTCGTGATTGACGGATTCCAGCATTCCGAGCGAAGTATGAATTTCTTTGACGATTTCATGAATTAAGGATTCGATTTCTTTCGCTGAATCGGCGGATTGTACGGCAAGCTTTCTCACTTCTTCGGCAACGACTGAAAAACCGCGTCCGTATTCTCCCGCTCTTGCCGCTTCAATGGCTGCATTTAAAGCAAGGAGATTCGTTTGATCGGCAATGCCGTTAATGACGCGCAAAATGCTGGTAATGTCCTGCGATTTGAGTTCAAGCCCTTGTACGACTTGCTCCGCTTTACTTACGGATTGGTCAATGGCGCCCATCTGGCCCGCTGTTTTCTTGACAAGCCGCTCACCGGCGCCGGATATCTCCGCCGATTCAATTGACGTTTCCGTCACCACGGCTGCCGCTTCCGCCAGATCGCTGAGCCCGTCTTTCATCTCATTCACTTGGGCTGTCGCTTTATCAATACTCTCACTTTGGTCTTCCGTTCCATTAGAAAACTGTTCAATCGCAAGGGTGATATGTTCCGTTGCTTTGCTCGTCTGCTCAGCCGAAGCCGTCAGCTCCTCTGAGGAAGAAGCGACATGTTCAACAGAGTCCTGAATTCCCTGAATAAGCGAACGGAGTGAATCTGTCATATGATTAAAACTTTTACCGAGCACGCCCAGCTCATCTTGAGAGCTGACATCAATGGTTTCCGTCAGATCTCCGCTGCTGATTTTTTCCGCTGAAGCTACGAGACGTTTTAACGGTTTGGTAATTGAGCGGATGACAAAATAAATGAAAATCATCCCTGCGGCAATGGCTATCGCCAATATGATAACGGCCAGAGTCAGAACCGGTCTTGCCGCATCCTTGATTTCATCCACGGACATGGTTCCGCTGATCTTCCAGCCCGTCGCTTCATTGGTCACGTACGCCATTTTTTTCGCTTTCCCGTTCAGCGTATATTCAAAGTCGCCTTTTTGCCCGCTGAATAATGTATCAACCCATTTTCCCGATACCGCCGAGCCGGCTTTTTCATCACTGTAGGCAACGGCTTTTTTATTTTTGCTGAGGATAAAGGCATATCCTTCTTTTCCGATGTTCACTTCTTTTGTCATCGTGATGAGATCGTCGATTTTTATATCAATGGCGACGACGCCTGATCCGTCTTGCGCCGCGCGGGCCATGGTGACGACCATCTTTTTGTTTGAGATGGACTCATAAGGGTCTGTGATGATGGTTTGGCCTTTATTCTCCATGGCTTCCTGATACCAGCTTCTTTCAAGCGGATTGAAATCGGCCGGCATATCGGCATGCGGATAACGGGTAAACGTTCCTTCCTTGCTGCTTGAAAATACGGCGGACGCTTTATCATTGCTTTCAATAAACTGCTTGAACCTTTCTTGCATTTCCGTTTGGTTTTTTTCTTTAAATTTAGCGCTTGTCGCCCATTCGCTGAAATATGCAGAGCTTTTTGTAAACATTCCGATCCGGTCATCAATCATATTGTTTAAGATTTGCACATTTCCTTCGGCGCTTTCCATCATTTGCTTTTCAACGGATGAAGCCGCCGAACGGTAGGCGCCGGCAGCCAATACTGCTACCGGAATGATTAAGATCAGTAAAAATGAAATGATCAGTTTTTTGGCTATTGATTTTCTGGCGATTTTTTTTGCTGTTTTTTTCAATTTTGTAAACCTCTTTCAATCATTTACTGTTTATATCGGCCGACTCCCTTTTTATTACATTGAAAATTAAGTCATAAATGAAAAATAGTTCTATGTACTCCCTTTGTATGCAAGACTTTTTATTCAATTATCCGGCTGTCACTATAAAAAAGGACGCCTTCCATCCGGAAAGCGTCCTTTTTTACTAGTTGATTTTAAATTGTTTCGTTAATTCCCGCAGTTCTTCGGCCATTTGCGCCAAAGTATCGGCGGATGTGCTGATTTCTTCCATTGATGCAAGCTGTTCTTCTGCGGATGCGGCAATATCCTGAATGCTTGCTGCGCTTTCCCTAGATACGTCCGCAATATCCGTCACTGCGGCTGAAACGTGCTGGGAGCTGTCTGACAGCTGTTCAACCGTGCCGTTCATCGATTGAAGCTTCTCGGCGATATCGTTTGTCATGCCGAAGATATTCTGGAAGCTTTCTTTCGTGCGGTCCGTCACGGCAAGTCCTGATTGAACTTCTTCATTAACGGATGTGAACATGTGAAGTGATGTATTAATCTCAGCCGTAATTTCCTGAATGAGTTTTTCAATCTCTTTGGCAGAACCGGCGGATTGGACGGCAAGCTTGCGCACTTCTTCGGCTACCACTGAGAAGCCCCGCCCGTATTCACCGGCTCTTGCCGCTTCAATGGCTGCATTTAAAGCAAGCAGGTTTGTCTGATCGGCAATACCGTTGATGACTCTTAAAATATGAGTGATGTCTTTTGATTTGGCCTCAAGGCCTTTTACAACCGCTTCCGCCTGCTGGACCGATTGATTGATGAGATTCATCTGCCCGACGGTTTGCTGCACATATTCTTCCCCGGTGCCGGCAGCTTCCTTCGATTGTTTAGATGCTTCCGTAATGGATGATGATGTGCGGGAAACGGCGGTGAGTCCGTCATTTATATGATTCAGCTTGGCTGAGCTTGAATCGACTTTTTCGCTTTGCTCTTCGTTTCCGTTTGAAAACTGCTCAATGGCCATTGTAATATGTTCCGTCGCTTTGCTTGTCTGCGAAGCTGAAGCGGTCAGCTCCTCCGATGACGCGGCCACGTTGTCGACAGAGTTTTGAATCGCGCTGATCAGTCCGCGCAGAGATTCTCCCATTTCATTAAAGCTCGCGCCGAGTTCGCCCAATTCATCTTTCGAGCGGATATCAATGGTTTCAGTCAAGTCTCCGCCGCTGATTTGTTTAGAAGAGCGGACAAGCCGTTTCAGCGGTGACGTAATGGATCTGACAATCAACAGAATTAAAATTCCCCCGATGATAATGGATGCTGCAAGGACGATCATTCCCATCGTCAGCACCGGTTGTGAGGCGTCTTTAATTTCGTTGAGCTCCATGCTCCCCTCTATTTTCCATCCGGTCAGTTTATTTGTCGTAAACGCCATTTTTTTATTTTGATCATCGAGCTTGTATGAAATAATGCCGCTGTCTTTGCTGTATACCTCATTCAGCCACGGGGTTGAAACTTTGTCGCCCGGTTTGTGGTCTTTATGCGCGACATAGGTTTTATTTTTGGACGTGATAAACACGAATCCTTTTTGTCCGATTTTGATTCCCTGCATCTGCTTCAGCAGCTGGTCAATCGTAATATCCATGGCCACTACGCCTGTTCCGTCCTGCATCTGCTTTGCCACGGTAACGACCATGCTGCCGTCGCTTGCCGCGGTGTAAGGGTCGGTGACAACGAGCGTGCCGCCGGCCTTCACAGCGTCTTTATACCAAGTGCGTGTTCTCGGATCGTAATCGGCCGGAGTATTCTCCTTCGGCGCCTGTGCGTAGCTGCCGTCTTCGGTTCCTCCGTAAACGCGGGCTACGTCCTTATGAATAGACGTGTATTGCCCGAACTTTTCTTCAAGAGCAGACATGTTTTTCTTTGAGAAGGATGATCCTTTTAACGTTTCACTGAAAAATTCAATCGCCTTTGCTTTTGAGCCGATATCATTTGTAATGGTTGTGTTAAAAGATTCGATGTTATTTTTCGCGTTGCCTGAAATCTGATCATCCAGCGAATTGCTCGCCGTATGGTATGAACTGAATTCTAACACGAGAATCGGTATGATTAAGATCACGATAAATGAAATGATTAATTTACGTGAAATCGATGCCTTTGTGCACCAATTAATGAATTTTTTCATATTAAGCTGCTCCCTCAAGTGTGATACCTTATATATCGGCTCAGTCTTCACATTTTGTTAACATTTCCTCCTTTTTTATGACTTGATTTTCATTGCCCAAGCTTCCTGCATATCTTATAAAAAAAGATAGGGGGCGCGCAGATGATTATCATATCCGGCCAAGTGCTTCGGCCTCAGGACATCGCGAACTGGCAGACGGAAAAAAGCCTTGTTCCGTATATAAATGAACTGCTCAATTCTCCCGTACAATTCGATTACGGGTCGATTGCTGAACTGATGTTCGAGGTGCGGCTGCGCCGCCATATTGTGGAAGCCGCAAGAGAACTGCACGGATCAGGTGTGAAATTTGCAACTTTCGCCAAAACATACGGAAATACGGCTTATTGGAGAGTGACGCCGGAAGGAGCCTTGGAGCTGAAGTACAGAATCCCCGCTTCAAAAGCGATTCGGGACATTATTGAAAACGGGGCGTTTTACGCATTTGAATGCGCTACCGCCATTGTTGTGATTTATTATCTGGCCGTCTTAAAGACAATCGGTGAAGAACGGTTTAACCGGCGTTTCCGGGATATCACTTTGTATGACTGGCACTATGAGCATCTGCCGATCTACACGGAAACCGGCAGCCACTTTTTACGGGGAGATTGTTTATATTTTAAAAATCCTGATTTTAATCCTGCAAAGGCTCAGTGGCGGGGAGAGAATGTCATTGTGATGGGGAATGATCAATATTTCGCCCACGGTCTCGGGATTCTGACCGCTGAACAAATCATCCAGAGATTGAATTCTTTAAGAAAAAAAAATGCCGTGCAGCCGGCTTATCTGCTTAACCAGGCAACAAGGCTTGATGCACCCGCGCTTTATCAGATCATGCATTAAAACAATCCCATCGTCTGTCATTGTGACGATGGGATGCGGAATGCTTTTCTTTTCCGGTAAAAAGCCGTCGTGCCGAGCGCTTGGTTTGCAGCCCATTCAAACTTCTCTAAATCATGTCGGGTGACGGCTCTGTCCCGTCGGCTCCATTTAATGGCGCGGACAAAGTAATACCCTTTAATCGGCGCCATGGTGACTTTAGAATGCGGAAAATCTTCAAAGACAAACTCAATAGTCCCTCTTTTTTTATAGGACATTTGAAGAATCTTCATCATCCATCACCTCACGATTTCTGGATTATGATTCGCACAATTCTTCCAAAACGGTTTTCACGTCTGTCGGCCCTTCAAGTTTCGCGGCGGACTGGCCGGCCCATAAAGACATATACTCCGCGTCTCCTGATTGAGCCGCGTGCCCGCGCATCGGCTTTGTCAGCGTATTATGCAGCGGATAAGGCAGCGTATTTCCCTCGTCAGCCTCATATGTTTTCATGAACTGATTCACGATTCCCCGCGCCTGTTTTCCCGAAAACAGGGTGGTCAGCCGCGTGTCGGCTCCTTTTGAATCGGCAATGGCTTTTTGATATCCCGGTGAGGCGCTGCTTTCTTCACAAAGGAGAAACGGTGTTCCTACTTGAACGCCGTCCGCACCCAAACAGCGGGCGGCCTGCACGCCGCGGCGGTCAAAAATGCCGCCTGCCGCAATCACCGGGATATTCAGCGCGTCTTTAGCCTGCGGAATCAGCGCCATAAGGCCGAGAGCCGGTTCTCCTTTAACCGGCAGAAACGACCCGCGATGCCCGCCGGCTTCTATTCCCTGAAGGATAACGGCGTCCATCCCCCGTTCTTCAAAGACCTTCGCTTCCTCCGGCGTTGTCGCCGTGCCGAAAAGGAAACATCCGCTTTTCTTCAGCTTTTCCGCCGTTTCTTCCGGCGGCAGGCCGAAGGTGAATGAACACGCTTTGACTCCGTAACGGATCAGAAGCTCCGCTTTTTCCTCGAAATCATTCCATTCTTCTTTCAGATCAGAGAACGGCTTGGCGTCTTTTGCCCTCGGGATGCGGGCTTTCCATTTTTCAACCAGTTCCGCCTCAGGCATCTGCCTTTCTTCCGGAACGAAAAGATTTACTTGATAGGAGCGGTTCGTCAGCTCTTTCATCTCGATAAGCTGTTTTTCAAGCGCTTGCGGGCTGACGTATCCTGAAGCGAGGCTTCCGAGCGCCCCTTCATTTGATACCGCCGAAGCCAGACGCGGCGTGACCAGCCCGCCGGCCATCGGTGCCTGAATGACGGGCTTTGTTAATGATAATGCACTCATCCACTCACTCATTTGTGTTTTCCTCCGATTCAGCCTGTATTTTGATATAACATGTTCTGTTTCGCGGACCGTCAAATTCGCAAAAATAAACGCCCTGCCATGTTCCGAGTATCAGGCGCCCGTCTTCTATGATGACATGCTGGGAGGCGCCGGTTGTACTCGCTTTCATATGCGCCGCCGTATTTCCCTCCATATGCCGGTCCAGTTCGTGCTCCCACGGATACATTTCATCAAACCTTCTGAGCATATCCCTCTTCACATCCGGATCGGCATTTTCATTTATGGTAATGCCGGCGGTTGTATGGGGACAGTATATGAGCGCCAAGCCGTTTTTCACGCCTGTTTTGCGGAGAAACGCTTCAGCTTCATGTGTGATGTCGATCATTTCATCCCGTCTGTTTGTTTGAATCTGCAATTTTTTCAGCATATAGATGCCTCCTTTCTTTTTCTCTTCCTTTCCCATATTCGTTTCTGTATTTGTCTTTTCCTGTCGGATCGCGATGATAAACGCAGATCACAAAAAACTTCAGCCTCGGGACTGAAGTTTTTCACCATATATATACGCGGGCCTCATAAGGCTTTAAAAGAAAGGATGTCACATGCCGATGCGGTGGTGTTTCCATGCTTGCGAGCACGAGCGTATCGGAGTCAAGCGGATAGCCGGGATGCTTGTATAAAGCGGGGGTTTTAGACAGATTTGTGATGATCAGGGCGGTTTTTGTTCCGTTTTTTCTTAGATAGGCATAAATCTGCCGGTCATTCGGAAGCAGCAATTCATATGTGCCGCTGATCAATACGCTGTGTTCTTTTCTGAGGGCGAGCAGCCGTCTGTAGAAATGGTATACGGATGTTTCATCCTGCATTTGTGATGCAGCGTTCAGCCATGTGTGGTTCGGATTCACTCCGAGCCACGGAGAAGCATCAGAAAACCCGCCGTTCGCCTCACCGCTCCATTGCATCGGTGTCCGTGAATTATCCCGGCCCTTCTTCCAGATGATCTTCATCACTTTTTCATGCGGAACGCCGCGGGACGTCTCTTTTTCATACAGATATTTCATTGCGGCGTCATCATAATCTTCAATGGATGGAAACGAAACATTGGTCATCCCGAGCTCCTGCCCCTGGTAAATAAACGGCGTGCCTTTCATCAGCATATACATCGCGGCGAGTGCCTTGGCGCTTTCTGTCAAAAAACGTTCGTCACCCCATACCGAGACGGAACGGGGCTGATCGTGGTTCTCCATAAATAACGCGTTCCAGCCCTTTCCTTCAAGACTGTTCTGCCAGCCAGACAAGACGCGCTTAAGCGCCGGAATGGAGATGCTTTGATCATCTTCCGTATCCCAGAGGCCGAGATGTTCAAATTGAAAAATCATTTGAAAGACGCCGTGTTCTTCACCGGCCCAATCAGCCGCCTCCCAAGCCGCCACTCCGTTCGCCTCGCCGACCGTCATGATCGGATAGCGCGAAAATGTTTCCCGTTTCAGCTCTCTTAAGAGATCCATTATGCCTTCCCCATTCATATGATACGGGAAAGACGGGACGTACGGGAGACCGTCCGGGTTCGGCATGTCAGGGAGCCCTTCTTTTTTCTTAATGTGAGAAATGGCATCCACCCGGAAGCCGTCTATGCCTTTATCAAGCCACCAGCGGACCATCTCATAAACGGACTGCCTCATCGCTTCGTTTTCCCAATTTAAATCAGGCTGTTTTTTGTCAAACAGGTGCAGGTAATACTGGCCGGTCTCTTGATCATATTCCCACGCTGATCCGCCGAAAATGCTTTCCCAATTGTTCGGCTCTTTGCCGTTTTTTCCGTCTCTCCAGATGTACCAGTCCCGTTTTTCGGAATCTTTCGCCGAGCGTGATTCGATAAACCAAGGGTGCTCATCGCTTGTATGGTTGATGACGAGGTCTATAATCAGCTTCATGCCGAGCGCATGGACATCCGCAAGGAGCCGGTCAAAATCCTCCATCGTCCCGAATTCGCCGGCAATTTGTTTATAATTCCGAATATCGTAGCCGTTGTCCGCGCCCGGCGAGTCAAAAACGGGACAAAGCCAGATCACATCCGCCCCCAACTCTTTTATGTAACGAAGTTTTGCTCTGATGCCGTTCATGTCGCCGATTCCGTCCCCGTTCGAATCCATAAAGCTTCGGGGATAAATTTGATAGACGGCCGCCGTTTTCCACCAATCCGTTTTCATACCGACACTCCTTTCTTTACAGCATATGAAGGAGCGGGACGAAGAAGCATTTTTTCCATAAAAAAAGCCTCATTGCAAAAGCAGGAGGCTCAGAAATCAGTTTTTTTAATTTCAACGAAGCGGATATGATGGTCTTCCGCTTCCAGCACCTTAAATTCACACCCTTCGGCATGAAACACATCACCATTTTTCAGCTCCATTTTTTGTGTTAAGAGCCAGCCGGCAATCGTGTCAATGTCTTCATTTTCGATGGCGATATCAAGGAGATCATTCACCTCTTCTATGAGCGCCTTGCCGTCCATCACATAATGGTGTTCGCCTTTTTTGACGATGTGGGGCATTTCATCCTGGTCATATTCATCACGGATTTCCCCGACGATTTCCTCCAATATGTCTTCGACGGTCACAAGTCCCGCCGTGCCGCCGTATTCGTCAACGAGAATCGCCATATGAATTCGCTCCTTCTGCATGCGGATCAAAAGCTCCTGAACGGGGATGCTTTCAATGACTCTGATGACCGGACGCATAATTTCTTTTAATTCAATGGAGCGGCCGAGAAAATACGCCTTAAATAAATCCTTATTGTTAATAATGCCGAGAATGTGATCTTTGTCTTCCTTAATAACCGGATATCGCGTATACCGTTCGTTGATGATCAAATGTATGGCTTCATCAACTGACTGTTCAAGCGAGATGGCGGCGATTTCGGTGCGCGGCACCATGATTTCTCTGGCGACCCGGTTATCGAATTCAAATATTTTGTTGACGTAACGGAATTCAGATTGATTGATTTGACCTTTTTTATAGCTTTCGGACAAAATCAGCCGCAATTCCTCTTCACTGACCACGACCTCATGTTCTTTCACCGAATGAAAACCGAACAGCTTGACCAAAAATCCGGCTGAACCGTTTAACAGCTTAATAAACGGATACATCACTTTATAAAACAGAATGAGCGGTTTCGCCGTCCACAGACTGACGGCTTCGGCTTTTTGAATGGATATCGTTTTCGGCGCAAGCTCTCCGATGACGACGTGCAGATACGTGACGGCGATAAACGCCGCAATAAACGTGACGACGTGCGTAATGGATGACGGCATTCCGATCAGGCTGAAAACAGGATGAAGAAGCCGCTGAATCGTCGGTTCACCGAGCCAGCCGAGTCCGAGCGCCGTAATCGTAATGCCGAGCTGGCACGCTGATAAATATTCATCGAGATTTGAAATCACCCTGTGCGCCGCGAGCGCCCGGCTGTCTCCGGTTTCAACCAGCTCCGCGATTTTTGAACCGCGGATTTTGACAATCGCAAATTCCGCAGCGACAAAGATGGCCGTTAATCCGATTAACAGCATAATGAGAATCAGTTTTAATATAAGCAAAAAAACCCCTACCGCAAACGGTAAGGGGCCACCTCCTTCGTGTTAATTCTCATCACGACCATTTAAGAAAATCATCACAAAACGAAGCAGCTCGAATAATGAAACGAGCGCCGCAGCCACATACGTCAGCGCGGCGGCGTTCAGCACTTTATTCACGCCGTGTTCTTCACTGTTGCGAATGAATCCTTCCGACACGATAATCCGCTTCGCCCTCGCGCTGGCATTAAACTCGACAGGCAGTGTGACAAGCTGGAAAAAAACAGCGGCCGAAAACAAAATAATGCCGAGTCCGATTAAGTTCAAGCTGCCCAGGAGCATCCCGCCCAAGAAAAGCAGAGGGGCGACCCCGGAGGCAAAATTGACGACCGGAAAAATTTTGTGCCTCAGCACAAGCGCGCCGTATGATTCCTGATGCTGCAAAGCATGTCCGACTTCATGGGAAGCGACGGAAATGGCGGAAATGGAGCGGCCGTAATATACCGGCTCAGATAAACGCACCACCCGCTCCGTCGGGTCGTAATGGTCTGTTAAAGTGCCTCTTACCGGTTCTACCGGCACATCATATAAACCGTTAATATCAAGAATCCGTCTTGCCGTTTCCGCCCCCGTCCGCTGACTGGAAGCTTCTACGTCTGAGTATTTCTGAAAATTGCTTTTCACTTTAAATTGTGCCCAAAACGACAATCCCAATGCAGCAATTGTTAAAAAGATAAACAGCATATTATCCTCTTCCTTTTTCTCTTATATCGTACGATTTGCTTATATATTATTTTAATGATTGTCCGCTTTCCTGTACAGAAATCCGCTTCTTTTTTCTGACAGGAATCAATCCTCCGAGCATGATGAGGATACACCCGGCCAATCCGATGTAAAACGGAAACGTGCCTGCGGTCTCTTTTGCAAAAACAAGCCATGAAAATCCGCCGGACATATGATTGTATCCATTCAAATCGAAAATAAGCAATACGGCCGCCGAAGCGAGCAGCTGCGCTCCGGCCAGCGCCGCCAGCAGTTTTTGAATGACTGTCATTTGACTCACCCTTTTTCGGTCCGCTTTCTTTATCATATGAAAAAATGAGGGTGAATATGTTTTCGGCGATTTTTGAAAGACATCAAACGAACTGGGACATACTGTATAAAAAAAGATACAGGTGTGATCGACATGAAAGTGACAAATGGCGAGAAAGAACAGCTGAGCAATGCGATAGACAGAATGAACGAGGGGCTTGACGCCTTTATCCAGCTCTATAATGAATCGGAAAACGACGAACCTCTCATTCAGTTTGAAGATGAGACGGCCGATTTAATCAGACATGCGCGTGACTCATACGGCCAGCAACAGCTGAACGAAAAACTAAACACCATTATTAAGCAGATTTTATCCATCTCTCTGTCGAAAGAAGAGCCGGGCGAATGAAATCAAACCGTTTATTTATTTCCTGGCTGAGATGGCCGTTATATGTTCGGATCGGACTGATCATTATCGCCTTGATTTTATTGTTCGGCCAACTCATTTACATGCTTGAGCCGAAGCAATTCACGTCTGTGTTTGAAGGGGTTTGGTGGGCGGTTATTACGGTGGCCACAGTCGGCTACGGCGATTACGTGCCCCAGACGCCGCTCGGGCAGATTGCCGGCATGGTGCTTGTATTAAGCGGAGCGAGTTTTGTAACCGCCTATTTCGCCACGCTTTCTTCAGCCGTGTTCAGCAAACAGCATCGCTATGTCGAAGGGAAGGTCGCCTTTAAAGGCAAGGGGCACGTCATTCTTATCGGATGGAATGAGAAGTCGCATATGCTGCTGAAAGAACTGCAGCACATCGCGCCGTCAAAAACTGTCGTCCTGATTGATGATTCATTAAGGGAAGGGCCGCTTATTGAAAACGTCCATTTCATCCGCGGACATGCCGCTGATGACAGTACGCTCAATAAGGCGAATATTACGGAAGCCGATACCGTCATTTTGACAGCAGACCAGCAGAAAAATGAATCCGAAGCTGATATGCTGTCGGTATTAACGCTTCTCGCCATCAAAGGGCTGCATCCGTCCGTTTATTGTATCGTGGAAATTTTAACGGAACGGTATGTCAAAAACGCCGAGCGCGCAGGAGCCAATAAGATTCTGTGCACATCACGCCTGTCGAGCCGGGTGATGTTTGAGCATTACCGGGTCAAGCTGCAGCTTGCCAAACCGCAAACGCTGTCAGATCTGACGCTGGAGAAAAAGGTGCGCATCATTCCCGTCCCCGAGGATTTAAAGGGTTCATCTTATCATGACTGTGCGCTCTATTATCTCAAACGGAATACCACGATCATCGGCATACAAAAAGAAGAGGGGCCGATGCTGACCCCTCCCCTGTCATACCAGGTGCTCGATACTGATCTGTTTTTGGCTCTTTAATGCAGCAGGACGTCTTCCAGCTCTTTTACAAGCGAGATCCCGATATCTGTATATGAGCGGTCAATTGCCGCATCCCGCCGTTTCGGCTCGGAGAATTGGTTGAATAATGACTCAAAAACACCGCCGCCTGCGTGATCATCCGTTTCCTCCTGATAGACGTGCCTCAGCAAAAAGGGGGTGCCGATTGTAACGGCGGCCCCCCGTTCATCCAGGTGTCCCTTATTTGCTTCAACAGGGATGCGGAGAAATAAATAGCCGTCCTGATCGGAAATTTTGTAATCAAAGAACCCGCGGTCATACTCCCAGCCGCCTCCGATGGTATAACCGATCGGTTTCAGCACCTGTTCCAGTTCGCGGAGTAAAAACGATTGCCCTTCAAGTGAAGATGGAATGCTGATCATGTGCATATGCTCCTTTTTGTCTTTAGCGTCCCCGCTCTGCGGCGTCTTCATACGGCGCCCGGGAAGAATCGGGAGCGGCAGACAGACGCTGGAAAGAGGTAACGGCGCATTCAATCAGAACATACGTCACAATTGCGGAGAGAACGGCTTCCGTTGAAATATAGAAAACGGCGGCATAGAGACAGCACTTCGTGATCAGCGACTGCATCCGGCCAATCTTCAGTTTCAGCCGGACCATGTCCGTAAACAAGCCGAGAGGGAAAGCGAAAAACAGGATGGTTTGTAAGAGGGATTCAGGAGACAGTTTTAGTGCCGAATAGACAATAGCGGCGGAACAGACGGAAATGACGGCATGCTTACATAAGAGTCGTATCATTCATCATCACACCTTTCACGGTTTAAAAAAGGCTGACCCGTCATGCTGAGGGCCAGCCCTTCTTTTTATTTTTCAAGGCGTTTTTCAAGCTCTGCTTTTTTCTCTTCAAAGCCCGGTTTGCCGAGAAGCGCGAACATATTCACCTTATAGGCTTCAACACCCGGCTGATCAAACGGGTTGACTCCGAGCAGATAACCGCTCATCGCCACCGCTTTTTCAAAGAAATAGACGAGATATCCAAATGTATATGCATTAAGCTCCGGAATATTGACAATTAAGTTCGGCACTTTTCCGTCTGTATGGGCAAGCATCGTGCCTTCGAACGCTTTTTTGTTGACGAAATCGACCGTTTTGCCGGCTAAGTAATTTAAGCCGTCGAGATCATTTTCCGCCTCTTCAATTGTCAGCTCATGCTTCGGTTTTTCAACGTTTAATACAGTTTCAAACAGATCGCGTCTGCCTTCCTGCACGTATTGACCGAGAGAGTGAAGGTCTGTTGAGAAGTTAGCAGAAGAAGGATAGATGCCTTTTTCATCTTTTCCTTCACTTTCGCCGAAGAGCTGCTTCCACCATTCCGCAAAGTATTGCAGCGCAGGCTCATAGTTGATAAGCATTTCAATGGTTCTGCCTTTATTATACAGAACGTTGCGGACGACGGCGTATTGGTAAGCCGCGTTCTCTTCTAATTCCGAGCTGGAAAAGTCTTTGCTTGCATCAAGAGCGCCTTTCATCATTTCATCGATATCAGCCCCGCTTACCGCAATCGGCAGAAGACCTACCGCAGTCAGAACGGAGAAACGTCCGCCGACATCATCAGGAATAACGAATGATTCGAAGCCTTCTTCATTAGAAAGCGTTTTTAAAGCGCCGCGCTCTTTATCTGTCGTCGCGTAAATCCGCGCTTTCGCTTCTTCTTTTCCGTATTTTTCTTCAAGAAGTTTGCGGAAAATCCGGAAAGCGATTGCAGGTTCCGTCGTCGTGCCTGATTTAGAAATGACATTGATAGAGAAATCAGCGTCTTCCAAAAGATCCATAACATCTTTCATATAAGTTGAGCTGATATTGTTGCCGATAAAGATAACTTGAGGGTTTTTGCGCTTGTCTTTCGGCAGAACGTTATAGAAAGAATGATTGAGCGCTTCAATCGCCGCGCGGGCGCCTAAGTATGAACCGCCGATACCCACGACGAGAAGCACGTCTGAATCTGATTTGATTTTTTCAGCGCTTTTTTTAATGCGCGCGAATTCTTCTTTATCGTAGTTTTCAGGGAGGTCCACCCATCCTAAAAAGTCGCTTCCGGCGCCTGTTTTTTCATGGATATTATGGTGTGCCGTTTTTACGAAATCACGTGCGTATGTAAGTTCATGTTCATTGAAAAAAGGTAACGCTCTTGAGTAATCAAAGCGTACATGCGTCATTTGCTTGTCCCTCCATCACGGTGAATTGTTTTCTCTTTCACTTTATATGAACTCACCCGCTAAATCAAGTCATGAAGAAGGCATGATGAATATGGGATTTGCGCTAAAAATGCATTCATTTTTTATACAATACCCCGGATTCGATATGGTTATATTTGTAATAATCGTGAGAGGGATAACGAATCGAATGTTGGTGATCCAGGAACGTATCACCTTTACTTTGGAGCAGGATGACATCCATCGCCAATCCCGATGGGCCGGTTCTTTTTATATAGTACTCCTCTTGAGAGGCTGCCACGAAGGAATATTAAGGCATAAATGTCCATTTTTAAAAATAGTGTCTATATTTGGGGTATCGTGTTAAGATGAAAGTGATTTTAAACCGGGAGGTGATTTTATGACTAAAACCATTGGTCTTATTTGTGGAAGTTTACGAAAAAACTCGTATAATCGAGCAATTGCTCAATCATTGATTGACTTTCGATAATGCGGCTCAATTTCGTTGGGTTGAAATAGACAGTCTTCCTTTTTTTAACGAAGATTTAGAAATTGCCGGAGCACCAGACTCCGTAACATCCTTTAGAGCTGATATACAAGACGTTGACGGCGTCATCATTGTAAGTCCAGAGTACAATTTCGGAATTCCGGGGGTATTAAAAAATGCATTGGACTGGGCATCGAGACCGCGGACCCCTTCTGTTTTAAACAGAAAACCGGTTGGCTTAATCGGAGCAACCCCCGGAGGGTTCGGTACTGCCTTTGGTCAAACGCAAATGAGGGAAGTACTCGAAGCTATGCAAGTCAATGTTTTGCCCTTTCAAAAAATGCTGATTTCGCAAGTCCATGAGAAAATTGATTCCGCTCAAAACATACTGACGGATGAACAAACAAAACGTTATCTTCAACGCTATTTACAACAGTTTATCCATTGGATTGATCATGCTCCGGTTCCCGTTCCAAATTAATTGAAGGATCATCCCCCTCACGAAAAGTCACCTCAGAAATAACTTTCTTTCTATACAGCATATGAATAGATTTACCGTTTTCAATTGACAAACTTACTTGCCTTAATTCAAGGAGGATGATAAAATGTCTGATCTTTATTCCCGTCTTTCAAAAGATGATGCTGCCGTGCTTTTAGTTGACCATCAAACCGGCCTTATTTCCGGTCTCGTGCGTGACTATAGCGTTGATGAATTTAAGAACAATGTATTGGCTCTCGGTGATACGGCTAAATTCTTTGATTTACCGGTTATTTTAACAACGAGTTTTGAAAATGGACCCAACGGACCGCTCATGCAAGAACTCGTTGATCTCTTTCCTGACGCCCCAAAAATAGCCCGTCCCGGACAAATTAATGCATGGGACAATGAAGACTTTGTTAAAGCCATTGAGGCGACTGGCAAAAAACAGCTGATTATCGCGGGGGTGGTAACAGACGTCTGCGTTGCTTTTCCTGCGCTTTCTGCCATTAAAGCAGGCTACGAAGTGTTTGTTGTGACAGATGCTTCGGGGACGTTTAATAAGCAAGTAGCAGATGCATCATTAACGCGTATGGCTCATGGCGGCGCGCAGCTTATGAACTGGTTCAGCGTAGCATGCGAGTTACAGCGTGATTGGCGCAACGATGTTGAAGGTTTTGGCGCATTAATCTCCAGTCATCTTCCCGGTTATCAAAACTTAATGGGAAGCTATATGGGGGCGCAGCGGGATCTTAGTACACAAAATGCATAAAAGGAGCGCTGATTGAATCAGCGCTCCTTTTTTAAATTCGCGGCTCTTCATGATTTAGATTTTGTGTAAATAGATGATCGGCAATCGCAAAGTTAATTGATCCTTTTCTGCTAAATGTACAGAAACAGGGAGTCAAATCCGCATCATGTGAGATTTCCATAGTTGTCTCATGGCAAGGGGTGTTTCACTTGCTCTTGATGCACTAATGAAGGGACTCCCAAAACGGTTACATCTGCAGCTTGAAAATCTATTTCATCTTCACCCCGGCCGGAAATGTATCTTACAGTGACGCCTTTAAGATAGCAAGTACGTCATCTTTGTTCAGTTTTTGGAAATTGCCGAATCCGCCGTATTCCATTTCTTTTGCGGCGATGTCTGCGATCAGCTCAAGTTTGTCTTCACCGATGTCATAATCCGCAAGGCGGGACGGTGCGCCGAGGCTTGTCCAGAACGCGGACAATTTATCGATCCCTTCAAGCGCAATTTCTTTATCCGTTTTGCCTTCAGTATCAATGTCAAACATGTTGAGCATCAGGTTTTTAAAACGGTCTACATTTGTATCCAGCGTGTATCTCATCCAGTTCGGGAACAGAATCGCAAGTCCTCCCGCGTGAGGGATGTCATAAACCGCTGATACGGCGTGCTCCATCGTATGGGAAGCCCAATCGCCGAAATAGCCCATTTGCAGCGTGCCGTTTAATGCGATCGTACCCGCGTATAAAATCGTTTCACGGTGCTTATAGTTCTCAAGGTCTTCCAAAAGTTTCGGCGCTGTTTCAATTACCGTCTGAAGGACCGCAAAACACATTCTGTCCTGAAGCGGCGTGTTTTCAACATTGTGGAAGTATTGTTCAAATACGTGGCTCATCATATCCACCATGCCGTATACGGTTTGGTTTTCCGGAACGCTGAAAGTATTCTCAGGATCTAAAATGGAGAAACGCGGATGAGTGACATTGCTGCCCCATACGAATTTTTCGTTTGTTTCCCAATTTGTGATAACGGAATCAGGGTTCATTTCAGAGCCTGTCGCCGCAAGCGTCAGCACCGTGCCGAACGGGAGCGCGTCCTGCGCCGTTACTTTTTTGCTGTAAATGTCCCATGCGTCGCCGTCATATTTCGCACCGGCCGCAATCGCTTTTGTACAGTCGATGACACTTCCGCCGCCGACTGCGAGAAGGAAATCAATCTCATGCTTTCTGCACAGCTCAATTCCTTTATTTACCGTTTCCAGACGCGGGTTCGGTTCAACGCCCGCAAGCTCATGAACGGTTGCGCCTTCTTCTTTTAAGATGCCTGTTACTTGGTCATACAGGCCGTTACGCTTAATGCTGCCGCCTCCGTATACAAGCAGCACGTTTTTCCCGTATTGCTTCAGCTCTTTTTTCAATTGGTCGATTTGACCTTTTCCGAAAATCAGTTTCGTCGGATTGTAGTACGTAAAGTTCTCCATTTATCATAACCTCCAAAAAAATCGTAAGGGAATTACTATAACACAGAAAAAAAGGAGCTGCCAATCCGGCCGCCCCCTTTATGTTATTACAATGATGCTTTCAGTATCGCAAGCACGTCTTCTTTCTGCAGTGACTTGAACTGTCCGAATGCTCCGTTTGCCATCGCTTTATCTGCAATCGTATCCAGCTTCTCATCAGAAATATCATAATCAGCGAGTCTGTTCGGAGCGCCCAGGCTCGTCCAGAAATCAGACAGCCTGCTGATTCCTTCAAGTGCGATCTCTTCATCTGATTTGCCTGTCTCGTCAATATCGAAGACACGGACGGCAAGCTGTTTAAAGCGGGCCGGATTTTCTTTGAGCACATGTCTCATCCAGTTCGGGAACAGAATCGCTAAACCTCCGGCGTGCGGTATATCGTAAACCGCTGATACCGCATGCTCGATGTTGTGTGTGGCCCAATCCCCTCTTGCGCCCATTGACAGCATTCCGTTTAATGCGATCGTGCCTGTATATAAAATCGTCTCACGAAGCTCGTAGTTCTCCAGATCATTGATCAGCTTCGGCGCTGTTTCAATCACCGTGCGCAGAAGCGATTCACACATCCGGTCCTGATACGGCGTGTTTGACGTGTGGTGGAAATATTGTTCAAACACATGGCTCATCATATCGACCATGCCGTAAATGGTGTGGTCTTTCGGAACGGTAAATGTGTTTACCGGATCGAGAATAGAGAATTTAGGGTAAACGAGCGGGCTCCCCCATCCATATTTCTCTTGTGTCTCCCAGTTTGTGATGACTGATCCGGAGTTCATCTCTGAACCGGTTGCCGCAAGTGTCAGCACTGTTCCGAAAGGCAGCGCTTCTTTCGGCTGGTGTTTTTTCGTGACGATATCCCACGCGTCGCCGTCATATTTAGCGCCCGCCGCGATGGCTTTCGTGCAGTCAATGACACTTCCGCCGCCGACGGCCAATAAGAAATCGATGCTGTTTTCTTTACAGAGCGCAACACCTTTGTTCACCGTTGAGACACGCGGATTCGGCTCTACGCCTGCCAATTCATGTACGGTAACTCCCGCTTTTTTCAGCAGTTCGGTTACTTGATCATAAAGACCGCTGCGCTTAATGCTGCCTCCTCCGTATACGAGCAGCACGTTTTTTCCGTACGGTTTGATTTCTTCAGGAAGTTTTTCAACCTCTCCCTTTCCGAAAATCAACTTGGTCGGATTCCAATATGTAAAGTTTTGCATGACATCTCCTCCTTTGGATTTATATTATGCAGAAAGATGACGTTCAATGTAAAGCAATCCGCTTTTTTGACGGCGCATCACATGGTTTACAGACATCGAATTCCCGGGAAAGGCACTTGTACAGCTTGAAACAGTGTGTGATTTACACGGCGGAGAATGTAGTATGCATAGATTCTTTGCTTTGTCACAATCTATAACTGTTTCACGAATTCATAGAGGAGGTTGTTTACATGAGTGTTATTCAGCGTATCTGTCTCGTATTAACGATTATCGGCGCTATTAACTGGGGACTGATCGGGTTTTTCCAATTTGATTTAGTAGCAGCCATCTTCGGCGGCCAAGGATCAGCTCTGTCGCGGATTATTTACGGCCTTGTCGGCATCGCCGGTCTGATCAATCTCGGCCTGCTGTTTAAGCCGAACGAAGAAACATCCCGCGAGGAAGCGGCAAATCCGGAAGTCAGATAAACATAAAAAAAGCACCGAACATACATATCCGGTGCTTTTTTTAATGATTATTTTTTGATAAGGTCTTTGCGGTTGGACTGTTCAATCCACTCTTCAAGCTTATCTTTCAATGTGTTGAAACCTTGCGGAGCAGATGTTTCTTCAGAAGCTTGAGCCGCTTTCGGTTTTCTTGGTTTGCTTTCTTTTCTTTCAGGCGCCGCTTGAGTCGCACGGATAGAAAGGCTGATTTTTCCTTTTTCTTCGTCAACCGCAAGTACTTTTACTTGTACTTCGTCACCGATAGAAAGGTGCTCATTAATGTCTTTTACGAAACCGTGAGTGACTTCAGAAATGTGAACAAGTCCTTGAGTTTCTTCATCTAATGCAACAAACGCACCATACGCTTGTAATCCTGTTACTTTACCAGTGTAAACACTGCCCACTTCAAATTTTGCTGCCATTCATAACAACTCCTAAGTTAAATTAAATACAGATTATACGCAATTTAAAATTATATCATACAAGTTTGTTTTTCGCAAAGAGAACTTTTTTACATAATCATGTTTAAGCACAGATAAAGGAGGGTATACTATGATTACGAAGGCTTTCTAGTATTCCCCCCTTTTATTTGGATGCGAACCGGGTTCGTATCTTTTTTTATGCCCTTTTTTCAACAAACCGTTTGATTCTGACGAGCGCTTCCTGAATCTGCTCAATGGATGTCGCATAGGAACATCTGATGTAGCCTTCGCCGCTCGGGCCGAATACATTCCCCGGAACGACGGCTACTTTTTCTTCAATGAGCAGCTGTTCCGCGAATTCTTCTGAACTCATGCCGGTCGACTGAATGGAAGGAAAGGCGTAAAATGCTCCGCCGGGGTGGTGGCAGCCGAGTCCGATTTCGTTCAATGTCTCCACGATCAGGTTTCGGCGTCTCCGGTAGCTTTTCTTCATTCTTTCGACGTCTTCCTGACCGTTTTTCAGCCCTTCAAGCGCCGCATACTGAGCCATGGAAGGCGCGCACATCATCGCGTGCTGATGAATTTTGAGCATGGCATCCCTGATCACGGGAGGCGCCGCCGTAAATCCGAGTCTCCACCCCGTCATGGCAAATGCTTTGGAGAAGCCGGAAATAAGAATCGTGCGTTCCTTCATGCCGCTGATGGCCCCCATGCTCGTGAATGGCTCGTCATACGTCAGTTCGGCATAAATTTCATCGGCAAGCACGATCAAGTCGTGTTTTTCAGCGAAAGCAGCGATGGATTCAAGCTCTTCTTTCGAATAGACGGAACCTGTCGGATTTGACGGCGAGCATAGAAGCAGCGCTTTTGTTTTGTCCGTCAGGGCCGCTTCAAAATCGGCTGCTGATGCTTTGAAACCTTTTGCAGCGACAGTCTGAATCGGCACCGGCTTCGCCCCCGTCAGCGTCACGAGTGATTCATATGCGACAAAACACGGTTCGGGAATTAACATTTCCTCTCCAGGATTCATAATGGCGCGGACAGCGAGATCAAGCGCCTGGCTTGCCCCTACAGTAACGATCAGTTCACTGTCAGGCGAATAACTCAGGCTGAACCGCTGATCTAAATAGCGGCTGATTTCTTCTCTCAGTTCATAAAGACCCGCATTTGCCGTATAAGCCGTATAACCCTGTTCTAAAGAAAGAATACTCGCTTCCCTCACGTTCCAGGCCGTCACAAAGTCAGGCTCTCCCACTCCCAGTGAAATGACGCCTTCCATCGTAGCGGCCAGATCAAAGAATTTGCGGATGCCTGACGGTTTAATCTGCTGCACGTAGTCAGATAAATAAGAAGTCTTCGTTTCCATTTACGGAGACACCACGATTCTTTTGTCATCGTCTCCGCTTTCAAAGACTTTGCCGTCATGCTTATATTTTTTCAGGATGAAGTGCGTTGTCGTGGAAACGACAGACTCAAGGGTGGACAATTTTTCAGACACGAAGCTTGCCACATCTGACATCGTGTTGCCGCGAATAACGACAGATAAGTCATACACCCCTGACATCAGGTACACTGATTCAACTTCCTGGAATCTGTATATCCGCTCAGCGACTTCATCAAAGCCGACATTTCGTTTCGGAGTGACTTTTACGTCAATCATCGCCGTGACGCCTTCCAAACCGTCGACTTTGCGCCAGTCGATCATCGCCGCATAATCAATGATGACTTTTTCCTTTTCAAGCTTTTCAATGATGCTTTTGACTTCTTCAGCGGGAATGTTTGCCATTTTCGCAATCGTTTCCGCATCAACGCGGCTGTTTTCGTCTAAAATTTCTAATATTTCTGTTTCTTTTTCGGTCAGCTTCATACGTTTCACACCTTTGCATTATCAAAAATCTTCATGACATTATATCACGATTTTCGACAAATGCTAAGAAAAACCCGAAAGAAACCAGAGCTAAAATCTGACAATCAAAAAAGCCTTTACATTACAACAAAGAAAGGACGGCGAAGGCTCTCATGGAAGCTGTTTCACCGATTAAACGGGCCGCGATAGACGGAGTTGAGCTGTATTACGAGCATTATGAAAATCCCGGCAGACAGACACTCGTCTGCGTACACGGTTTTTTATCTTCGGCATTCAGCTTCAGAAAACTGATCCCGCTGCTCAGAAACCATTATGATATTATCGCCGTTGACCTGCCTCCTTTCGGGCAATCGGAAAAGTCACGGACTTTCGTATATACTTACGCAAACCTCGCCAAGCTTCTGATCGGACTTCTGGAAAAGCTCGGTATCAGCCGGGCCGCACTCATCGGCCATTCAATGGGCGGCCAGATTTCCTTATCCGCGTCTCTTCTCAGACCCGAGCTTTTTTCTAAAATCGTCCTGCTGTGCAGCTCGGGGTATTTAAAGCGCTCGCACCCGTCGATTATATTCGGGACGCATCTCCCTTGTTTTGACCTGTATCTTAAGTATTGGCTTTCAAAAGACGGCGTGCTGAACAACCTGTTAAATGTCGTTCACGACCGGACGCTTATCGATCAGGAAATGATTGACGGTTACGAAAAACCATTTACAGACCGCCAGATTTTCAAAGCGATGACAAGGTTTATCAGACACAGGGAGGGCGATTTAGAGCCCGAGGATTTGAAGAAAGTGCAAAACCCCGCTCTTTTAATCTGGGGAGAAGAAGACCGTGTCGTTCCGGTCTCAGTCGGAAAACGGCTTCATGACGACCTGCCGGATTCCATTCTGTATTCACTCAAGGATACGGGGCACCTCGTACCTGAAGAGCGCCCGGAGTTTGTTTCGGAGCGGATTTTTGAATTTATTCAATAAAAAAACCGGCGGAACCGCCGGTTTTTAAGGGGTGCAGGAGCTGCTTTCTTTTATGAACAGAAGCTGCTCAGCGGCCTTTTGGCATCCTTCGATCGGAAGCTTTTGCTCAAATGAAGCTTCAAAGATATCCTGAATGGCTGCTGCCAGCTTGTCGGCACGGTCTTCACTGTAGACGGCCTGAACGATGTCGACGGCTTCTGTCTCATAAAAATCTTCTCCATATTTAAACGGGTCCCACTTGGCAATGATTTTCATCATTTCCATGACCGCTTGGCTTTCTTCCATTTTCATCACCGCTTATAATAAAGTTTGCAATTCTATTTTATCATAGATACGCTGTGCAAAATAATGATACTACAGGAGTGACATACATGAACTTTGATCTTCGAGAAAACCGTCTTGGCACACAATCGGTGAAATGGGACAAGGCGGAAGCGTTATTCGGCGTATCGGATGCGCTTCCGATGTGGGTTGCCGATATGGATTTCCGCGCTCCCGAAGCGGTCACTGACGCCTTAAAAGCCCGCCTTGACCACGGCATATTCGGTTACACGTCTCCTGACGAAAACACAAGAGAAGCCGTCGCTTCATGGCTTGAGACGCGGCACGGCTACCGGCCCGATCCCGCAAACATCGCGTTCAGTCCCGGTGTTGTCACGGCAATCAGCATGGCCGTACAAGCCTTTACCGAACCGGGCGATCCGGTGTTGATTCAATCACCGGTGTATACGCCTTTTTATCAGATGATCAAGGAAAACAAACGGCAGGTTTTACATAACCCGTTACGGGAAGAAAACGGCGTCTACTGTATGGATTTTGAGGATCTTGAGAAAAAGCTGAACGATTCTGAGGTCAAGCTGATGATTCTTTGTAATCCCCACAATCCGTCCGGCAGAGCGTGGAGCCGGGATGAGCTTATGAAGCTCGGATCGCTGTGCGCCGCCCATAACGTCACCGTCGTTTCTGACGAGATACATTCCGACTTGATGCTGTACGGAAAGCCGCATACGCCTTTCGCTTCTCTGTCTGAGGAGTTTGCGCGGATTTCCGTTACTTGTGTCGCGCCGAGCAAGACGTTTAATATTGCCGGGATTCAGGCATCCGCCATTATCATTCCCGATCGGTATAAGCGGGCGAAATTCTCCGCCGCATTGCATCAGAACGGGATTTCCAGCCTCAACACATTTGCGGTTGCAGCAATCGAAGCGGCCTATACAAAGGGAGGCCCTTGGCTTGACGCGCTGATTCCTTACATTGAAGGGAATATGAAATTGGCTGAGGACTTTTTAAGAAAAGAATTGCCGAAAGTCCGCATGATGAAGCCTGACGCTTCCTATTTGATCTGGATGGATTTCAGCGAATACGGATTTTCGGATGCCGAGCTCAAAGAAAGAATGCTCAAAAAAGGGAAAATCATATTAGAGCCGGGAACAAAATACGGACCGGGCGGCGAAGGATTTATGAGACTTAATGTCGGCTGTTCAGCCGCCGCCGTAAAAGAAGGGCTTGAGAGAATGAAAGCAGCGCTCGCTTAGCAGCGGAAAGAACGCCTTTATCAGATGAGATAAGGGCGTTCGCTTTAGAGAAATATATACTTTTTTTTCCGGTAAAGATGTTATAATAGATTCATATTTACATAGGAAAGGATTTCGCATAAATGGAGATTGTAAAGGATTACCTGCTTCACTTCTCTTTTATTTTATTCCCTATTTTTCTTTATCAAGTCTTCTGGCTCAGCAAGCCCGATTTGCTTGTACCGAGAGCGAACCGCCTGCTGGTCGCCGTATTTGCAGCGTCATCTTCCTTATTATGTACGGCTTTTCCCATCCAGGAGCTTCATTCCGTCCGTTACGGTTTGCAGCTGATTCCCATTATCGTCTGCCTGCTTTATTCCGGTACCGCCGCAGGACTTGCCGCAGGGGCGGCATCCGTTTTTTTTCAGCTCATATGGTTTGAACCTTCCGCTCTTTTTTTCTTATCCTTAATTCCTTTTTTAATCATCATCCCTATCCAGCTCCAAACGAAATGGCCTTTTTTTTCAAAGCGGAAGAAACTGCTTTTCGCTCTTCTCATCGGCTGCACTGAAACCGCCTTATTAACCGCATCTGTCTTCATCTATTCCGCGACCAATATTTTCAATTTTCAAAATCTATCTTCCGTTTATTATGAGGCGGCAGTATCTGTTTTTTTTCAAGTCAGCGCCCTTTTGCTGTGCATTTATTTGATTGAGATCATTGATGAGAATGCGTCCATGCGGGCAAGGCTGATTCACTCAGAAAAAATGGCCGTCGTCAGCGAGCTTGCGGCAAGCGTCGCCCATGAAGTCCGCAATCCGCTTACGGTCGTCAGAGGTTTTGTGCAGCTGCTGTTCAGCGGCGAGCAGCTTCAGGACAAATCCCACTCCGGATATCAGAAACTTGTGCTGTCCGAACTCGACCGGGCTCAGACGATCATTACGAATTATCTCGATATGGCGAAGCAGGATGACTATGAAAAAGAAAAGTTTGATATTTCTCTGCTCGTAAAGGAAACAGGTTCCTTAATGGAGTCTTATGCCAATTTTAAATCGGTGACCGTTACGGTTCGAAGCGAGCCTGATTTATATGTGTTCGGCGATGTAAAAAAACTGAAACAGGCCTTCATTAATCTGATTAAAAACAGTATTGAAGCCGTGCCCTCTGAAAACGGCCGAATCGAGGTCTCCGTCCAAAAACAGGAAGAGATGATTCTCATTCAGATTACGGATAACGGAATCGGCATGTCCGATGAAGAACTGCAGAAACTCGGCAAGCCATATTATACGCTGAAAACGAACGGCACCGGGCTCGGGCTTACCGTGACATTCTCGATTATTCAGCATCATGAAGGCTCCGTCTGTTTCACCAGCGGCGAGCACTCGGGCACAACGGCCTCAGTCAGGCTTCCGGCAGCTGTTCACTAGCCAACCGCGTTGATCTTTTATAGAATAACTAGAGAGAGGTGAACGCTATGAATACGTTTGACATCGGCACAATCGTAAAAGGGTTTTATAAAACAGGAGCATACATAGGGGAAGTGACAGACGTCAGGCCCAATCACTATTTAGTGAAAATTAAAGCCGTTCTGACGCATCCCGCTCAAGGAGATCTTCATCATCCGAAGCAGGCGGATGTTCCGTTTTTTCATGAAAGAAGAGCGCTTGCATTCGGGGAACAGACAAACATACCGCATCAGATGGTCAAACCGTTTGATGGCGAGGTGCCTGATTATACGGCTTCCTTACAAGCGGCGTCTGCCCGGCTGAAAGATCAGCTTACAGCGGACGGCTCAGAATGGGCGGAACGTTCGCTCGACAACTTGGCCGCGTTAGAGCGTGACTATTTTAAAAGAACTTGACCCAGTCGGCATGATTGGGTTTTTTTATGTGGCCCGGCGAAACAGTTCAGTCAGATCGACGCGATCACCGATCGTCGGAGGTTTCGGTTTTTCAAGATATTGTTTATCCCGCTCGACAAGCTTGAATAATTTGTATGTCGTCCGCGCATCATCCAGCGCTTTATGATGCGTGCCCGTCCCTTTATCGCCATACTCTTCTGCCGCTTTCCAAAGGCCGGTCAATGTTCTGTCGCCGAAGAAATTTTTGTATTCAAGGGACAGATCCCGAAGTTCTCCTTTGAACGGAAAAGGGATGTGGTTAAACATGCAATTTTGCTTTAACACTTTCATATCCATATTGCCCCAGGTGACGATCGTGCAGTTTTTATCAGGATCAAGCTCATTTAATTTGCGGATGAATTCATTAAACGTGATTCCGCCGTCCACGTCTTTTTGGGTGATGTTCAGAAAGGTTTTGCATCGTTTCGTCAGCTTCGGAAATTTTTTCGGTTTGATATAACTCGAAAACGTTTCAGTCACTTCATCATTCACTGTCTTGACAATCCCCGCTTCAATAATCTCGGGAAAGAAATTTTGCGGGCTGTATTTTCCGTCAGGCATTGTAAATTCAAAATCAATAATGAGCAGACTGCGCTGATCCACTTTTTTTACACCTGCCTTTCCTCCGATCAAAAATGATATTTTATGATAGTATATCAATTTCCCCTCTGAAACTTTCTTCATTTTCTAAAAATAATGAATTTTCCTATATCCGCATCGAAAATACAAATACCGGATTCATTCCTATATACTAATGATTAGATACACGAAAAGTAAAGAAGGTGATGTTATTTCTGTCCGTAAGAAGAACTTCGTCGTCATTTGGATTACAAATTTCTTTATTTCCGCCAGCATGACCATGATTGTTCCGTTTCTTTCGTTATATATCGAAACGATCAGCCCCCATTCGGGCGGGTATGTGCAGAGATGGAGCGGGTATGTGTTCGGCGTCACGTTTTTAATGGCGTTTGTGATTTCCCCGTTTTGGGGAAGATTCGGCGATAAGCGCGGCTACAAAAAAATTCTCTTGATTACAGGAACCGGCATTGCCGTCAGCATTTTATTGATGGGGTTTGTGACATCCGTTTATCAGCTGTTTGTCCTGCGGCTGCTTATGGGTCTAGTAACAGGCTTTGTTCCGACATCGCTTGCCATGATTTCGGCGCAGACGCCGAAAGAGACTGCCGGGAAGACGCTCGGCACGCTGCAGATGGGTCAGGTGTCAGGCACTTTATTCGGACCGATGCTGGGCGGGCTGCTCGCTGACAGCTTCGGGTTTACGTACACATTTTTTATTACGTCTTTTGTCATTTTCGCGTCCGTGCTTCTCGTTTTATTTCAGGTCAATGAGCAGCCGCTCGGCGAGAAACAAAACAAACGGAAAACCTATTCCAGAAAACAGGTGCTCTCTTATATTTTTCACCAGCCCGCGCTTTGGGCGATGATGGTGCTTACTATGATCGTGCAGACCGGCAATTTCAGCATTCAGCCGCTGCTCGCTTTATATGTCAATGAGCTGCACGGACCTGTTAATTTAGCTTTTTTCTCCGGAATGGCGTTTTCAGCGACCGGACTCGGAAGCTTACTGCTTGCCCGGAAATGGGGGGACTTCGGCGACCGCTTCGGCCACAGCCGGATCTTAATCGTGCTTTTGATTGCCTCAGCGGTGTTTTTCATTCCGCAGGCGCTCGCCTCCTCCCTCTCCATTCTGTTAGTCTTCAGATTTCTGTTCGGCATGGTCATGGGCGGCACGCTCCCCTGCATTACGGCCGCAATCCGCGTCAGGGCGCCGGGCAGCATCCAGGGAGAGGTGCTCGGCTATAACGTCAGCTTTCGTTTTCTCGGAAATGTGCTCGGCCCTCTGCTCGGAGGTGCGGTCTCAAGCGGTTTTTCCATTTCGGCTGCTTTCTACGTCACCGCCTTTCTCTTTTTAATAGGCGCGGGGCTCTTATGGATGGCGGGACATCTGCAAAAGGATACAGCGTCAAATGCGGGCTGACCGGCAGCGATCACGATTTCTTCTAAATTTAACCTTCTCGTATTCTTAAAAGAATGATACGATATGGCTAGAAATCAGGAGAAAAGAGAGTGACCATGGTACGTAAAATAATCGGATGGATTTTGCTGCTCGGCATTATCCCGTTGTGTGCATTTACAGTTATTGCTTCCGGCAAAGAGGTAAAACAAATCAAGCCTTTTGATCAGGTGCTCGATAAACATATTGATTTAAAAGCGATCAACCTGGTTCAAAACAGTTACATGTATGACAGGGACGGAAGCCTTGTTTCTGAGATTGTCAGCGATCATGAGAACCGCGTGATCGTGCCCTTTAATAAAATACCGAATGAGGTAAAACAACTGTTTTTAACCTCTGAAGACCGTCATTTTTATGAGCATAAAGGGTTTGACTTTATGGGGATGGTCAGGGCGGCCGCCTCCAATTTCAAAGATCATAAAATTGATCAGGGCGCCAGCACCATCACCCAGCAGCTGGCAAGGAATGTGTATTTAAGCCATGAACGCACCTTCAGCCGAAAACTGACGGAGCTGGCCTATTCCTATCAGCTTGAGAAAAGATACAGCAAAGATGAGATTTTAGAAGGCTACTTAAATACGATTTATTTTAATAACGGCGTATACGGTGTCGGTTCGGCGGCACAATTTTATTTCAGCAAGCCGCTGAAATCTCTCACTTTGGGAGAAATGGCCTTTATCTGCGCCATCCCTAATAACCCTACATTATATGATCCTCTCAAGCATTTTGATTATACGAAAAAACGACAAGTCAGATTGCTTAACGGATTAAAAAAAGCAGGCGTTATATCCGGGAAACAGCTGAAAAAAGCCGAAAAGGAAAAGATCAAGCTTGATATAAACGAAAAAACAAATAAATATCCTGACTATGTTTCCTATGTAAATGATGAATTCACACAGCTTGTTTCATCATCCGAAGGCTATGACAAACGTCTTGAAAAAGCTTCCGGAAAGGCGAAACAAAAAATACAGAGTGAGCTTTCAGACAGAGTCAGCACATTGTTAAAAGACGGCGTGAAGATTTATACGGCGCTGAATCCGTATATGCAAAACCAGGTCGTCGCCCAAGTGAATCAAAATCTGCCGTATGCAGGCGTCCAGGGCGGAGCGGCCGTGATTAATCATCAGACACATCAGATTATCGCGCTTTCAGGCGGGAAAGATTATCATAAATATGATTTCAACCGTGCCTATCAGGCATACAGACAGCCCGGTTCATCCATTAAGCCGCTGCTTGATTACGGACCTTACATTGAAAAGACCGGCGCAACGCCACACAGCAAGATTGACGCAAGCAAATTCTGCAGTGCGGATTACTGCCCGCAAAACTACAATAACCGCACGTACGGTACGGTCACGCTGGAAACGGCGTTTAAATACTCGTACAACACACCGGCCATCAGAATCATGGACCGCGTCGGCGTCAATAAGGCGTTCAGCTACCTTGAACCGTTTCATTTCGCGAAGCTGGTCAGCGCGGATTACCGTCTGCCTGCGGCGCTTGGCGGTTTTACAAACGGCATGACTCCGCTTGAAATGACCAATGCGTACACCACGTTCGGCAACAACGGCGTTTATACGCCGAGTCACGCGATTACAAAAGTGACTGATTTAAAAGGAAAAACGATATTAAAATGGAAAGATGAGCCGACGCAGGTATTCAGCGTGCGGACCAACATGCAGATCAAAGAAATGATGAAAGCCGTCGTCAAAAGCGGAACAGGAAAAAAAGCGAACTTTAAAGCTCCGTACGTCGGCGGAAAATCAGGAACGTCAAATGACTATCACGATATGTGGTTTGTCGGCCTGACGGACGCTTATACGATGGGGGTATGGGTCGGAAAGGATACACCGTCAAGCGTCGAATACCTTCATGACGCAAGCCCTCAGCTTTCGATCTGGAAAAACACGCTGCAGGCAGCTTATTAAAGATAACGGAGGGGATCCGCTTTGAAACCAGCTCAGCTTCCGGACCGCGTGCTTTTGTTTGACGGCGTCTGCAACTTATGCAACGGCGCCGTTCAATTCATCATTAAACGCGATCCGGCCGGCAAAATCTCATTTGCTTCATTGCAATCAGATACCGCCCGGGAGCTTTTGGCATCAGAAGGACTTCCGACAGAACAATTTGACAGCATGATTTTTATCGAAAACGGGCGGATATACAAAAAATCCGCAGCCGTGTTAAAGGTTTCCCGTCATCTCCGCGGAGCCTGGCGGCTGTCAGCGGTTTTTTTCGCAGTGCCCCGCCCCCTCAGGGACAGAGCCTATTCTTTCATCGCCCGGCGCCGTTACAAATGGTTCGGAAAAAGGGAAGCATGCATGCTCCCCTCCCCTGAGATCAAAAACAGATTTCTGTCTTAACAAAAATGGCTAGCTTACACAGGTAAGCTAGCCATTATGCTATTATAAAGCTTGATAAAGATGTACAAAATACCGATAACAAAAGTAAACCAAAACAGAATCTCAAGCAATATAAAACCGATCAGCGAAACGATCGAGAGTGTCGAATAGATTCTGTACACCATGAAAATCAAATAAACGAGCGTAACAACGGCAAATAACGCCGCAATCCAAAAACCATTCTGCACGAGCGCAAAGGAAAGAATTCCTCCGCCTACATAAATTAAAGAGCCTAATCTGATTTTTTTCAGATTGTCCCCTTCAGGGTCATTTGTGAAAAACAAAAGAGACAGCTCTGTCACTGTGTTTGCAATCAGCTTCAAAGCCGAAAAAAGCATAAAATACACAAGGGCGAACGCTGCAAAAAGCGCCAGTCTGATCCCTTTCTCAGAGAAATAATCCAGCATCCCCTGATACATGCCGAGCGTCTGAAGTATCTTCATGACATAAAGCGAGGTAGAAATGGATAATGACGAACTAAAAAGCAGAATCGCAACGAGCGGAAAATAACCCGTCCAATAAGTATTTTTCATATAAAAAGTCCCTTTCTGTAATCTACCTCACTTATTATGGAGGACTTAAAACACATTGACAAGATAAAAAATACCATTTTTCCTCACTTTTACGAAATAAGGGCCTGATCTTCACAAACCGGCTTTTTCGGAGTAAAGTAGAACGCGGGAATGATAAACGTAAGGAAGGCTGTTATGAAAAAAACATTAAAATTGCAAACCCGATTAACGATTTTCGTCTGTATTGTCGTCCTTATCGCACTTTGTATCACCTTTTTCACGATCAGCGTCCAAACAGCAGACCGCGTGAAAGAAGAAGAACGGACGACCGCGCTGCGCACCGCAAAGCTGGTCGCGGAAACACCGAGTGTCGCGCGGGCATTGCAAACAAGAAAAGGGCTGAAAGAGCTCCGGGATTATACATTAGACGTCCAGCATACGACAGGAACCGAATTTGTCGTGGTGATGGATATGAACAGCATCCGCCTCACCCACCCCGACGCAAATAAAATCGGGAAGAAATTCACCGGCGGAGATGAACAGCCGGCGATGCACGGGCATATCAAAACGAGCACATCAGCGGGAACTCTCGGAAAATCCATGAGAGCCTTCGTACCGATCTATGGAAAAGATAAAAAACAAGTGGGCGTCGTTTCGGTCGGAATTTCGCTTAACAAAATACAGGATGTCGTCAGCCACAGTTTGAGACCGCTTTATTTCATCATCTGCGTAAGTATTTTTGTCGGCGTCATCGGAGCCGTCATTGTCGCCCGCACCGTCAAAAACATTATGTACGGTCTTGAGCCTTATGAAATCGCCACCCTCCTGGAAGAGCGGAGCGCCATGCTCGAATCAACGAAGGAAGGCATTCTGGCGGTTGACGCGCGGGGAAAAATCAAGCTCGCCAATGCGGAAGCGAAACGGCTTTTTATTAAAATGGGTATTCCGACTAATCCGGTCGATCAAGATGTGAACGATATTCTCCCGAAAAGCCGGCTGAAACAAGTGATTGAAACGAAAAAACCGCTTCAGGACAGGGATATCCGCATTAACGGGCTTGAGCTGGTCTTTAATGAGGTTCCGATTCATCTGAAAGGACAAACCGTCGGAGCGATCGCCACGTTCAGGGACAAAACGGAGGTCAAACATTTAGCAGAACAGCTGTCCGGTGTTAAAATGTATGCAAACGCATTAAGAGCCCAGTCTCATGAATTCATGAATAAGCTTCATGTTATTTTAGGGCTTGTCCAGTTAAAAGAATACGATGATCTCGGCACTTACATTAAAGACATTGCCATTCAGCAGAAGACGGAAACAAGCGAGATTATAAGTGATGTCAAAAGTCCGGTTCTCGCAGGGTTTCTTCTAGGAAAACAAAGCTACATACGCGAACAGGGCGCTGATCTGGACATTCAGCTCGGCAGCCTGATCCCGAATGCGGCGGATCCAGCCGTCATCCATGAGCTCATTACGATTATCGGAAACCTGTTAAACAACGCGCTCGACGCGGTGGCGCAGATGCCGAAAAAAAACATTACGTGCTCGATGCGGTTTCAGGATCGCCAGCTTGATATAGAGATTACGGACACGGGAGCCGGAATGTCTGCGGCAGACCAAGCCCGTATTTTTGAACAAGGTTATTCCACGAAAGGGACAAACCGGGGGTTCGGCCTCTATTTCACCCAGCAGGCAACAGAAAATTTAAAAGGCCATATGATTGTGACAAGTGAAAAGAATGAAGGAACGACTTTCAGTCTTCGCATTCCGTATGAACCGAAGGAGGAAAATGATGATTAATGTACTCATAGTTGAAGACGACCCCATGGTGGGTGAATTAAATAAACGCTATCTCAGCCAGATTGAAGGATTTCAGCTGAAAGGGATCGCATCATCCTTTCAAAGCGCGCTGCACGTGCTGAGCGAGCATCATATCGATCTCATCCTTCTTGACATTTACATGCCGGGAAAAAACGGGCTTGAGCTTTTAACGGAAATCCGCAAACAAAATGAATCGGTTGATGTCATCGTCATTTCGGCCGCAAGCGAGCTGGACGTCATCAAAAAAACGCTTCGGTACGGCGCCGTCGATTATTTAATCAAACCATTTGAATTTGACCGCTTTCAAACCGCTCTTTCCGACTACAGACGCAAGCAGAAAGTTTATCAATCACACAGAAGCATGACACAGAAAGAATTGGATGCCGAGCTTTTTCAAAAGAAAGAAGCGGCGGAAAAGGTTCACCTTCCGAAGGGATTGACAAAAAGCACGCTTAAACTCATCTGGGCGAGCATTGAGTCTTTCGGTGACGGCTCTTTTACCACAGAAGATCTCGCCAAGCATACTGAAATCTCGCAAGTCTCCATCCGGAAATACCTTAAATTTCTGGAAGACATACAAGTGCTGAATGTAGAAATGGCGTACGGCACGATCGGCAGACCCGTCTTCCAATATCATATCAACACCGGCAATGTCAGCAGCATCAAACAATATTTATAATGTCAAAAAGCGCCGTTCCGCTGTGAACGGTGCTTTTTTACTGTCATATCCCGTGACAAAAGGCTTGAGATTCCTTTTTTGTATGCTATATAAGGATAATGACCTGGCTGATCCTCCTCTGTTTTATCCAGATGAGGAAGCCGATTCATAAAATTGATATTTTTTAAAAAATAAGCAAATTTCTATTTATTTATGGCGGGTAAAATGATAAATTATGATTGGTTAGCAGATCTTTTCAGATAAGTCATAAGTCCCGAACCCGGAAGAGACAGCCGCTCAAGGCGGGAAAAAGAGAGACGTCTCATCATTATTATCAGAAAGTTTTTTCGATTCTGCATCCGGTACGGGGACTCAAGTCTGAATTGAACGGCACAGCCATATTTTACAGGGGGGTTATATCTTTGAAAAAACGCAAAATCGGAATGGCGATGGCGCTCATCGCGGCGGCCGGAACCATATTAAGCGCATGCGGTTCAAGTGACAAAGCAAACGGCTCCGGCAGCAAAAACTTTACCGTCGGCATGGTAACAGATATCGGCGGTGTCGATGACAAATCATTTAACCAGTCCGCCTGGGAAGGTATTCAGGCATTCGGAAAAGACAACGGGCTTACAAAAGGCAAAAGCGGTTTTGACTATCTTCAATCAAAATCAGATGCAGATTATACAACGAACTTAAATAAATTAGCGCGGGAACACTTTGACCTGATTTACGGCGTCGGGTATCTGATGCAGGATTCCATCAGCGAAATCGCCGATCAGCGCAAAGACACCAATTTTGCGATCATTGACGCCGTTGTCAAAAAAGACAACGTGGCGAGCCTTACATTTAAAGAGCAGGAAGGTTCATTCCTCGTGGGAGCGGCCGCTGCGCTATCGAGCAAAACGGGAAAAGTCGGATTCGTGGGCGGAATGGAGTCTGAATTGATCAAAAAATTCGAAATCGGCTTCCGCGCGGGTGTACAAGCCGCAAATCCGAAAGCGACCGTCGAAGTGAAATATGCGGGCGGATTTGACAAAGCCGATGTCGGTAAGGCGACGGCTGAAAGCATGTACAAATCAGGCGTTGACGTCATTTATCACGCGGCCGGCGCAACGGGAACGGGCGTCTTCACAGAAGCGAAAAATCTGAAAAAAGAAGATCCGAAGCGGAACGTATGGGTTATCGGTGTTGATAAAGACCAGTACGCGGAAGGTCAAGTCAAAGGCACAAAAGACAATGTCACTCTGACATCAATGGTCAAAAAAGTGGATACAGCCGTAGAGGACTTAACGAAAAAAGCAAGTGACGGGAAATTCCCGGGCGGCAAAACATTAACATACGGTTTGGCGCAAGATGCAGTCGGCATCTCGGATCACAAGGAGAACCTTTCTGACGATGTCATCAAAGCAACAGACGATTGGAAGAAGAAAATCGCGGACGGACTCGAGATCCCTTCAACTGAAAAAGAATTGAAATCCTTCAAGGCTGAGTAAGAACCAGGGGATAAGGAGACTTCCGTGCTTATCCCCTCTCTTTTATGAAAAGAGCGGTGAAGGAAAAGCTGCATCTCTTGCAGCTTTTCTTTTGCCAAGCTCTTTCTCATCAAAGTATCTCTGAAAAGGAGCGTCAAATCGGTGGATTATATCATTGAAATGCTTAATATACGCAAGGAGTTTCCCGGAATCGTCGCCAATGATGACGTCACGCTTCAAGTGAAAAAAGGCGAAATACACGCCCTTCTCGGTGAAAACGGCGCCGGAAAATCGACACTCATGAACGTTTTATTCGGCCTGTATCAGCCGGAAAAAGGCGAGATCCGGGTGCGGGGCGAACGCGTTCACATCAACAGCCCGAACAGAGCCAACGATCTCGGCATCGGGATGGTGCACCAGCATTTTATGCTTGTGGATACCTTTACCGTCTCAGAAAATATCATTCTCGGAAAAGAGCCGAAAACTTTCGGCCGAATTGACAGACAGCGCGCCGCCCGGGACGTGCGCGATATTTCCGACCGTTACGGCCTGCACATTGATCCTGAAGCCAAAGTTGCCGATATTTCCGTCGGTATGCAGCAGCGGGCGGAAATATTAAAGACCCTCTACCGGGGCGCCGACATTCTCATTTTTGACGAGCCGACCGCGGTGCTGACCCCGCACGAAATTCAAGAACTGATTCAGATTATGAAAAATCTTGTCAATGAAGGAAAATCAATCATCCTCATCACCCACAAATTAAAAGAGATTATGGAAGTCTGCGACCGTGTCACCATCATCCGGAAAGGAAAAGGCATTACAACACTCGATGTCGCACATACGGATCAAGATGAACTGGCAAGCCTTATGGTCGGACGCGAAGTGTCATTCAAGACGGATAAACAAGCGGCCGAGCCGAAACAAGAAGTGCTTTCACTTTCTGATGTAACGGTTAAGGACGCGCGCGGCGTTGAGGCGGTCAAACAGCTCTCCCTCTCAGTCAGAGCCGGTGAAATCGTCGGCATTGCGGGCGTTGACGGAAACGGCCAGTCTGAATTAATTGAAGCCATTACAGGTCTCAGAAAAACGAATGCCGGCACGATCACGTTAAACGGCAAACAGCTGCAAAACATGCCGCCCAGGAAAGTCACTGAAGCCGGCATCGGGCATATTCCGCAGGACAGGCATAAACACGGGCTCGTCCTTGATTTTCCGATCGGAGAAAATATCGTGCTGCAAAGTTATTACCAAAAGCCCTACTCTTCTTTCGGCATATTAAATAAACACACGATTTATGACAAAGCGCGAAGCCTGATTGAAGAATACGACGTCAGAACACCTGATGAATATACGCCTGCGCGCGCTCTCTCCGGGGGGAATCAGCAAAAGGCCATTATCGGCCGGGAAGTGGACAGAAATCCGGATCTTTTAATTGCGGCCCAGCCGACGCGGGGACTCGATGTCGGCGCGATTGAATTCGTCCATAAAAAGATCATTGAGCAGCGTGACGCCGGTAAAGCGGTGCTTCTGTTATCTTTTGAACTTGATGAAATAATGAATCTCAGCGATCGCATCGCCGTCATCTTTGAAGGCAGCATCATCGCAAACGTCAATCCGCTTGAAACAAACGAGCAGGAGCTCGGACTTTTAATGGCGGGAAGTAAGCAAATGGAGGCGGGGAAAACACATGATTAATCGACTTTCTCATCTGGCTGTGCCGCTGATTGCGATCATCCTTGGGTTAGCTGCGGGTGCGGTCATCATGCTCGCCAGCGGCTACAATGTCGTAAGCGGGTATTCGGCTCTTTGGAGCGGCATTTTCGGAGAAGTGTATTACATCGGGGAATCGATCCGCCAGATTACGCCATATATTTTGTCCGGATTGGCCGTGGCATTCGCATTTCGGACCGGCCTGTTTAATATCGGGGTTGAAGGACAGCTCCTTGTCGGCTGGACCGCCGCGGTGTGGGTCGGCGCTTCCTTTGACGCCCCCGCTTACATCCACCTTCCGCTTTCGTTATTGGCGGCTGCGGCTGCGGGCGGCATTTGGGGCCTGATTCCCGGATTTTTAAAAGCCCGTTTTTTTGTCCACGAAGTGATTGTCACGATCATGATGAATTATATCGCTCTTCATTTAACCAATTATCTCATTTCCGATGTCATGACGGACCACCGGGACAAAACAGACAAAATTCATGAAAGCGCGTCGCTCCGCTCGCCGTTTTTAGAGCAGCTGACAGATTACTCCCGCCTTCACTGGGGCATTCTGATCGCTCTGTTTGCGGCAGTCCTCATGTGGTTTATCATTCATAAAACAAAAAGCGGATTTGAATTCCGGGCTGTCGGCTTTAACCAGCACGCCGCACAATACGCCGGAATGAGCGTCAGAAAAAATATGATGTACGCCATGATGATTTCCGGCGCCTTCGCGGGGCTTGCCGGCGCGATGGAAGGACTCGGAACCTTTCAATACGCGGCGGTTAAGGGCGCCTTTACCGGCGTCGGCTTCGACGGCATTGCGGTTGCGCTTCTCGGCGGCAGCACGGCAATCGGCGTTGTTCTGGCGGCATGTCTTCTCGGCGGCCTTAAAGTCGGGGCATTAAATATGCCGATTGAATCCGGGGTGCCTTCTGAAGTCGTTGACATCGTCATCGCCATTATTATTTTGTTTGTGGCATCAAGCTACGCCATCCGTCTCATCCTTGATAAATTGAAGAAAAAGGGGGCGAAGTAAGTGGACTTCCTGCAGATTTTATCCATTATTGTCCCGGCAACACTCGTATATGCGGCTCCGCTTATTTTAACTGCTCTCGGCGGCGTGTTTTCTGAAAGATCGGGAGTTGTCAACATCGGTCTTGAAGGACTGATGATTATCGGCGCCTTTACAAGCGTCATGTTCAACTTATTTTTCGGACGCGAGCTTGGCGCCGCCGCTCCGTGGCTCGCCTTGGCTGCGGCTATGATTGCCGGCGGACTGTTCTCACTGATTCACGCGGCCGCCGCGGTTTCTTTCCGCGCCGATCAGACGGTAACCGGTGTGGCGATCAATATGCTCGCGTTAGGAGCGACACTGTTTATCGTCAAGCTGATCTACGGAAAGGCGCAGACTGATAAAATCCCGGAGCCCTTTTACAAAACGAACATTCCCGGGTTAAGCGATATTCCGGTTTTAGGAAAGATTTTCTTTTCCGACGTATATTATACGTCGATTTTAGCCATCGTACTGGCCTTTGTTTCCTGGTTTATTTTATTCAAAACGCCGTTCGGCCTCCGCATCCGTTCTGTCGGGGAACATCCGATGGCGGCCGATACGATGGGAATCAACGTGTTCGGCATGCGCTATATCGGCGTCATGATCAGCGGGCTGTTCGGCGGGCTCGGCGGCGGTGTATATGCTTCCACGATCGCGCTTGATTTCACGCACTCCACCATTTCCGGACAAGGCTTTATCGCTCTTGCCGCGCTGGTTTTCGGCAAATGGCATCCGATCGGCGCGCTCGGGGCGGCGCTGTTCTTCGGATTTGCGCAGAGTTTGAGCATTATCGGCTCGCTTTTGCCCCTGTTCAAAGACATTCCGAATGTATACATGCTGATGGCTCCTTACATTCTGACCATTCTCGCGCTTGCTGGCTTCATCGGCCGCGCGGATGCGCCTAAAGCCAACGGCATCCCTTACATTAAAGGAAAACGCTGATTGCCACAAAAAAGAGTTCCGCACCCTGGTGCCGGAACTCTTTTCATCTATATACGATTCTGATATACTCACGCGGCTGAAACGGTGTTTGCATTGATTCAGCCGCACTCAGCTTGTCTTCTGCGTATTCCGCACCGAGAAAAAAACGCTCCCAATTATCTGCCTCCGTCTGCTGCCGCGTTTTGCAGAAATCGTCCGCTATGAATGTTCCTGCAATAATAGAACAAAATATTCCAATACAGGCCGCCGCCTTTCTCTTCATCTGACCAGCTCCTTTTTTAAAAGCTTGATCTGAAAGATAAATGTATATACAAAGATCAGGATATTTGATAAATTTATTTTGGGTTCAAAAGACCACAAAAACACAGAGAGGAATACATTATGCCGTAGCAGGGTAAAAAAAAGTGCGATATAATTTGTACTGGGTCCTATGACCGTGAATTGATTAATTCACTCTTACATAAAGCAGTTGCTTGATGAAAAAACAAGCAAAGGAGGTCTTCTGTTGCAGCTGTTACATTTCGCGATTTTGGCGCCTTTTTTATTTGCATTTATCGTTCCCTTTCTTTATAAACGGGTAAAACAAGTCCATACAGGCTGGTTTGTGCTGATAGTGCCCGTTGTGCTGTTTGTTTACTTTATCAGCAAGCTCCCTGTAACAATGGCTGGGGAAACCGTCCGATATGCGGCCGAATGGATTCCGTCCCTCGGTATTAACTATACCGTTTATCTTGACGGACTCGGGCTGTTATTCGCTTTATTGATTACGGGCATCGGCTCTTTGGTGACGCTTTACAGTATTTTTTACTTATCGAAGGACAAAGAAAAGCTCGGCCCCTTTTATGTGTACCTGCTGATGTTTATGGGCGCGATGCTCGGCGTTGTGCTCGTCGATAACGTTATCGTGCTTTATATGTTCTGGGAGCTGACAAGCCTGTCATCCTTCTTATTAATCGGGTATTGGCATAAGCGGAAGAAATCACGCTACGGTGCGGAAAAGTCACTGCTGATTACCGTCGGCGGCGGGCTGTGCATGCTCGGCGGCTTTATCCTGCTGTATCTGATGACGGATTCTTTCAGTATCAGGGAAATGGTCAACCAGGTGCATATTATCGCAGGCCATCCGTTCTTTATTCCGGCGATGGTTCTCCTGTTATTGGGGGCCTTTACGAAATCAGCGCAGTTTCCGTTTTATATCTGGCTGCCTGATGCCATGGAGGCGCCGACTCCTGTCAGCGCCTATCTGCACTCGGCTACAATGGTGAAAGCGGGCATTTATCTGATTGCCAGATTCAGTCCGGTTTTTGCATTTTCACCCGTCTGGTTTTGGACGGTTGCCTCAGTCGGTCTGATCACGATGGTATGGGCTTCCTTTAATGCGATGAAACAAACCGATTTAAAAGCGATTCTGGCATTTTCCACAGTCAGCCAGCTCGGTATGATTGTATCGATGCTCGGCGCAGGAGCCGCCGCGCTTCATTACCAGCATTCAGAGTATTTTACGGCGGCTGTCACCGCGGCTGTGTTTCACTTAATTAACCATGCTACTTTTAAAGGAAGTTTATTTATGGCGGTCGGCATTATCGACCATGAAACGGGAACACGGGACATCCGCAGGCTCGGCGGACTGATGGCGCTTATGCCGGTAACGTTCACCGTTTCACTGATCGGAACGTTTTCCATGGCGGGCCTCCCTCCGTTTAACGGCTTTTTAAGTAAAGAAATGTTCTTTACAAGTATGCTGCGGATTGCTCATGCAGATATTTTCAGCCTGGATACGTGGGGCGTGCTGTTCCCCGTTCTCGCATGGATCGGGAGCGTCTTCACTTTCATCTACAGCATGAAGCTGTTTTTCAGAACGTTCAGCGGCGCGCGCAAACCTGATCAGCTTGAAAAGACGCCGCATGAAGCACCGCTCGGCATGCTGATTTCGCCGGTGATTCTTGCCGCTTGCGCCGTCAGTCTGTTTTTTGCACCGAACGTTTTGTCTTACAGCCTGATTGAACCGGCGATGAACTCCATTTATCCGGCTCTGTTAACCGGCGGAGATACATTCCATGTCCATATTTCCCAGTGGCACGGGGTGACGGCTGAGGTAATGATGACCCTCGGCATCATCATTGTCGGCACGATCGGTTACGTAACGCTGTCTAAATGGGAGCGTTTGTACGGTCTGTTTCCGAAAAAACTGACGCTGAACAAGCTTTACGATGCGGTGACGGGCAGTATGGAAAAAAGATCTTACCAGCTGACGTCATCTTATATGACCGGATTTTTGCGGGATTATCTGCTGTATATCTTTGCGGCGTTTATCATTCTCATCGGAACGGCGTTCGTCACAAAAGGCGGCTTTTCCATGACAGCGAAAGGCATGGCTGAAATCGGCCTGTATGAAATCGTGCTGTCCCTCGTTATGGTGAGCGCAACGATTGCGACTGTGTTCGCCAAATCGCGGCTGACGGCCATTATCTCACTCGGTGTTGTCGGGTACACACTCGCGCTGTTTTTCGTGATTTTCAGAGCGCCCGATCTGGCGCTCACGCAGCTCGTCATTGAGACGATATCCGTCGCCTTGTTTCTTCTTTGTTTTTATCATCTGCCGAAAATGCGGCGGAAAAAGAAGACAAGAACATTCCGGATGACGAATTTTATCATTTCTCTCGGTGTCGGCGTCATCGTGACAATGCTCGGAATCGCGTCTTCCAGCGAAAAAACAAAAGACAGCATCTCCTCCTTTTTCACCGCTTACAGCCATAAGCTCGGGGGAGGAAACAATATCGTCAACGTCATCCTCGTTGATTTCAGGGGATTTGATACGATGTTTGAAATCACGGTGCTGTCGATTGCCGCACTCGGTATTTACGGCATGATCAGAACGAAAGTAAAAGAGGAGGGAGAAGAGCGTTGAGACAGCAAAACACAAACGACATCATCCTTCAGACGGCAACGAAGCTTGTATCTTTTATCATTCTGCTTTTCTCTTTCTATTTATTTTTATCGGGGCATAACGCTCCCGGCGGAGGATTTGTCGGCGGACTGATTACGTCTTCGGCCATCGTGCTGTTGCTTTTGGCCTTTGATTTAAAAACCGTCAAATCGATTTTGCCCGTCAATTTTATTTATGTGGCGGGCGCGGGTCTGCTTATCGCGATTGCAACGGGTGCAGGTTCGTTCTTATTCGGAGCACCCTTTCTCACCCATACATTCGGCCATTTTCATCTCCCTGTGCTTGGGAATACGGAGCTTGCGACGGCCACTTTGTTTGATTTAGGTGTGTATCTCGTTGTTGTCGGCGTGACGATGACCATTATTCAAACGATTGGAGAGGAAGAATAATGGAAATCTTAATGTCTGTCATTGCCGGTATTTTGTTTATGGCGGCAACCTACCTGCTGCTTTCTAAAAGTCTGCTGCGCGTGATTATCGGCACCGCGCTTTTAAGCCACGGCGTCCATTTGCTGCTTCTGACCATGGGCGGACTGAAAAAAGGCGCCCCTCCCATACTGGGCGGAAAAAGCACGTCGTTTGTCGATCCGCTGCCGCAGGCACTCATACTGACGGCGATCGTTATTTCGTTCGGCGTCACGTCCTTCCTGCTTGTGATGGCGTTTCGCGCCTATCAGGAACTGAAAACGGACGATATGGATCGAATGAGGGGAAATGATCAACATGAATAACTTTGTGATATTGCCTATTCTGGTGCCGCTGCTTGCCGCAGTGCTGCTGATTTTTATGAACAGGCACGTGATGCTGATGCGGATATTCAGCACTGCCGCTTCCTGTGTCTCCATCGTCATCAGCGCCGCTCTCGTTCAGACCGTTTTCACACACGGGATTCAGACGCTGACACTCGGCGGATGGAAAGCGCCGTACGGCATTGTGCTCGCCGCGGATCAGCTTGCCGCACTGCTTGTTTTGACAACCGCCATAATCGGGCTGCTCGTCATCCTGTACTCCTTCCGCTCCATCGGAGAAAAAAGGGAGCGCGCTTTCTATTATTCAGGGGTGCAGTTTCTTCTGGCCGGCGTAAGCGGAGCGTTTTTGACGGGTGACCTGTTCAACATGTACGTCTTTTTTGAGCTTCTGCTTATCGCGTCCTACATGCTGATCGTGCTTGGCGGAACGAAAATTCAATTAAGAGAATCATTGAAGTATATCGTGTTTAACATTGTGTCATCCGCGTTTTTTGTCATCGGCGTCGGTTACTTATATGCGGTGACGGGCACGCTGAATATGGCTGATCTAAGCGTAAAAATAAGTGAATCGGGCCAGACCGGGCTGATAACCGTCATCGGCGTCCTTCTTCTCGTCGTTTTCGGTTTAAAGGGCGGGATATTCCCGCTGTATTTCTGGATGCCGGGCTCTTATTACGCCCCGCCGGCTGCGATTTCGGCCTTATTCGGGTCTCTTTTGACGAAAGTCGGCCTGTACGCCATTTTAAGAGTATTCACCCTGATCTTTATTCACGATACGGGCTTTACCCACCAATTGATGATGTGGCTTGCGATGCTGACGGTGTTATTCGGCGTAATCGGATCTATCGCCTTTTCGGATGTCATGAAAATCGTCATCTACAATATTATTACAGCCGTCGGCGTGATTTTGTTCGGCATTGCCATGAACACGCCGGCCTCCATTCAAGGAGCGGTTTATTACTTGATTCACGATATGCTGATTAAAGGAGCGCTGTTCATGCTCGCCGGCACGCTTATCGCATTGACGGGCACTGCCAGCCTGCATAAAATGGGCGGACTGATCACCCGTTATCCCCTTTTAGGATGGATGTTCTTTATTTCAGCCATATCTCTGGCCGGCATCCCGCCGTTCAGCGGATTTGTGGGCAAGCTGAAGATCGCGGAAGGCGGGTTCGATAAGGGGGAAACATTGTTTTCCGTATTGATTCTCTTATCCAGCCTGCTTGTGCTCTATTCCGTGCTGAAGGTTTTTACGACGGCTTTTTGGGGGGAAGAAAAAGAAATCCCCGGCCCCGGCGCAGGCGGACGGTCCGCAAAAGGACTTCTTTATCCGGCAGCCGCTTTTCTCCTTTTGTCGCTTCTGTTCGGGCTCGGAACCGAATGGGTTTCACCGTATGTCAATCAGACGGCTGAGAATCTGCTGAATCCGGAAAAATACATTGAAGCTGTTTTGAAGGAGTAGATGGCATGGCTTTTCAACTATTATTAAATGTTCTTCTCGCTGTTTGCTGGATGTTTCTCACAAACAGCCTCAGCGCGGCGGGTTTTATGACCGGATTTATCGCGGGCTTGGCGGCGCTGTTTTTTTTCCGGCGCTTCTTCTCGCGGCCGTTTTATATTTGGAAAATATGGTCAGTCATCAAACTGGCGCTGATCTTTATAAAGGAATTATATTTGGCCAATGTCAGCGTGCTGAAAACCGTTATATCGCCGAAACTGAACATCCGCCCGGGCATTTTCGCGTTTAAGACGGAATTGACGGAGGATTGGGAGATCACGCTGCTCTCGCTGTTAATCACTTTAACACCGGGTACGCTCGTGATGGATATCTCCGATGACCGGTCGATTCTCTATATACACGCCATGGACATTGAAGATGCGGAGAAAGCGATCCATGACATCCGCGTCTCTTTTGAGAAAGCCATTCAGGAGGTGAGCCGCTGATGTTTACGTTTATTCTGCAATTATCACTCGGCATTATGGCGGTTTCGACTCTTCTGTACGTCATTCGCGTCATAAAAGGGCCTACGATACCGGACCGGGTCGTCGCGCTTGATGGGATCGGCATTAATCTGATTGCCATGACCGCGCTTGTATCCATTCTCTTAAACACATCGGCCTTTTTGGACATCATTCTGCTGCTCGGCATTTTATCGTTTATCGGCACGATTGCCTTTGCTAAGTTTTTGGAGAAAGGAGAGATTATCGAAAATGATCGAAATCGTTAAATGGGCCGTCGCCGTTTGTATTCTGATGGGATCGCTGATCTGCCTGGTCGCGTCTTTCGGCACACTCAGGCTTCCTGATGTGTATACGCGCGCCCACGCCTCTTCAAAAGGCTCGACACTCGGCGTTAATTTGGTATTGCTCGGGGTGTTAGGCTACTTGTGGATGCTGACCGGAGAAATTTCTGTAAAAATACTGCTCGGCATCATTTTTATCCTGCTGACGGCGCCGGTCGGAGCGCACCTCATATGCAGGGCCGCGTACAATTCGGGAGCGGCGCTTGATAAAAGAAGCGTTCAGGATGATTACAAAGGGATCAGAAACTTTGTGATCAAACGTAAAGAAGATTCATATTTGTAAAAACAAACAGCCGGACGATTCAGGGTTCCGGCTGTTTGTTTATTTTGTTATAACAGCCAGCGTGCAGCGGGAAACACAGATCAGCCTTTCCCGTTCATCGAAAATGTTAATCCCGTACACAATGGTTGCCCTGCCTGTGTGAACGGGTTTCGCAATCGCCGTGACCGTCCCGCCCTCTTTCACGGATTTTAAATGATTGGCATTAATCTCAAGCCCGACACACGCCTGGTTCGACCGGTCGATAAAATGCTGGGCCCCGACACTTGCAACAGTCTCCGCCAGCGCTGCTGACGCGCCACCATGCAGATATCCGAAAGGCTGCACCGTCCTCTTATCCACCGGCATCACCGCCACGCATCTCTCCGGTGTGTTTTCAGTGATTTCAATACCGAGTGCGCCGAGCAATGTATTGTTCAGATTCATAGGTCATTCTCCCTTCAAGATTTATAGTACGTTATCTGACTTGGCGATCAGCACCGCTTCAGTGCGGGAGCCGACATTCAGCTTGTTAAAAATGGATGTCAGGCTGTATTCAATTGACCGCTTGCTTAAGTGAAGTGCATCTGCGATTTCCTGATTGGTCAAACCTTTTTCGACCTCTTGGAGAATATGGCGCTCTCTCGGGGTTAACCGATCCTGCTCACTTTGAGGGGAAGAAGACGTTTTTGTTTTTTGCTGGGTCATCAGCTGTTTGAAATAGGAGAAATCAACTAAAATCTGTCCGTTGAGCACGTGATATATGTATTGCATGATTTTCTCTTTAGATTCGGTTTTGCTGATGGCGCCATGCAGGCCCGCGCGGATGGATTCTTCAAAATAATCTTCAACCTCATAGCCTGTGTAGACAATGATTTTACAGAGAGGATTCTCTTTTAAGATTTTCTTAGAAAGCTCTATGCCGCTGATGTCATCACCCAGATTTAAATCCATTAATATGAGATCGTAAGCTGAAAAATCATGCCGGAGAACGAATTGTTCACTGGCATCAGGACTGAGGCAATCGACAGAAAGATTCGTGTCCGTTTCCAGAATCGTCTTGGTGCCCTCCATGACAGCTGGATGATCATCAATCACTAGTATCTTTTTCATGGTTTCCTCCCTTTTACTCACTCATTTCCATTTTATTAAAAAGACTTGGCTTCTGCCAAGTCGATTTGGTGATAAATTGGTTACAATTCCATTTCAATATCTACTTTAAAACCGTTTCCTTCACTTGTGTCGATTTTCATCCGTCCGTCAAGCGCACGGACGCGCTCCTTAATACCCGAAAGACCCATGCTCATCGACTGGCCGCCGCCTTTTTCCTGATTGCAGCCGACACCGTCGTCTTCATAATGCAGAATCACTTTATTTTGAATGCTGATCAGCATAATCAGCACCTCATTCGCCTGTGAATGCTTCATGGCGTTCGAAAGAAATTCCTGAATAATGCGGTACAAATTCAGCTGCGTATCCAAATCCAGCGCCGCCGTAAACCGGCCCGTATTCAGACGGATATGAAACGGCGCACGCTCCTGCTGCTGCGCGGCAAGCTTGGATACCGCCTTGACCAGACCCAAATCATACAGCAGCTGAGGACGCAGCTCATGGCACGTCTCCCGGGTCATCAAAATGACATCCGACATCTGCTCATTCATCTGATGAAGCTTGTCCTGCACCTCTAACTGGCAAGGCTCTTCTTTCTTAAAATCGGCCAGAAACAGCTCACACTGGCGCTTCAAAGAAATCAAGTCCTGCAGCACTGAATCATGCAGATCACGGGCCAAATCCGAACGCTGCTTTTCCTCGATCGTAAACATCAGCTTTTTGAGCCAGACCGGGTTTGTCTCTTGTTTCTTTAAATCTTCGAGATGATTCATAAGTTCTTCGATTTTCATCACGTTTTCTATTGAAACATTAACGTAAAAAGATAATGTTTTTAACCAAGAAATTTCTTCACGTGATAAACGGGGCGTATTCATCTTAGACAAACAGAGAACAACGAATGATCTATCTCCCCGTTCTCCTACTTTCATTGCGAAACCTTGATTAAACTCCGTTATTTTTCCTATTTCACCAGTACTATTTAAAAGCACTTGATAATCATCTATCAAACTTGAATCTCTTTCGTCAAATGCCTTTACATTCCCATCATACGTAACTTCAAATATATACACTTTACTTGTAAGAGTTACTTCGAGAATGGTGGTTTTTAATTCTCCAAAAACCTGAGTTAAAGAAGACGAGTTTCTGATTAATTGGGTAAACTTATAAATACTGTCTTGGTAATTGAACCTTTCAGAAACCCTTTTTAATTTAAACCGGAAATCGAGTATTTCTTTATAATAAAAAACAGCTAACATTAAAATATAAATTAAAAATGTCAGTTTGAGATTGTAAAAATTTTCTTCCGGCTCACGTAATAACTCTATTGTCGTAACCAGAATTATAGTTGGGGTTAACGCTAAAAAGCCGTAATATTTTAACTTACTTAAGATAAAATCAACGTTATATATTTTATTCGACATGAATTGATATACAAGTGAAAAAGGTATCAGCAGCATAAATGATGCTGTTAAGAAAGAAGAGACATAATAATCATTAAAAAATACATACGGTATAAGATACAGACATAAAAAAGGCGAAAATGCCAATATATTTATAACCACAAGCACCTTTATAATATGTGCCTGATCAGTATCTTTGTTTCTTCTCAAAATAACAATAAAGTAATATGCTACAATCAAAAAAAGAAGAAAAAACGAAATCAAATTAAATTTTGGAATAAAATCACCAAAAGATAATCGCGACCGGAATAATTCAAATAATATATTTATAGTTGGAAATAAATACAAAGCGAAAACTTTTTTGCTGAAAAGCACTGTACCTAATTCTTTAAAGTAATGATAAAGAAACAGAAGATAATTTAAAGGTACAGTTATTAATGTTAACAACATGATGCATCTGCTAAGCAAATCGCCTTTTGCCGATCCTCCAGCACTAATATATGCGATTGAAGCAGACAAAAGAAATACAATTAGCACCAAAGCAGATTTCAAGTTTTTTTCTTCATTTATTTTGATGATGAAGAAACAGCAAAATAAACATACTACATAAAAAATTATCGGTATTAAGTAAGTACTGAAGTTCCTATCATTAAATAAATTGAGCTTAATCTCAATATCATGACCGTTTCTATCAACGACCATCGAGTTTACATTTTTCAGCTTATTCATTTGAATATTAATTGACTTTACATTTTGGTGGTTAATATTCTTTACTATATCTCCCTTTTGCACTCCGGCGTAATATGCCATTGTAAAATCTTCTACATCTTTTATTTTAATTTCGCCCTGTTTATTTTCAGAAATTGTGGCGCCGACTAAAAGATTATTTGTGCTTATATAAGTCAGATAAATGACATATACCAATGTAAGCAGAATTAAGACAACTGAAATCTTATTGTACTTGGACTTCATTTATATCATCCTCAATATTTCCAATCACCGCCGAAAGAAATAACATCTATACCCTTAAACGCATTTATAACACAATCTGTTTGATCCTGGCTAACTCCAATCAGACTAGCATTGCCTTCAATCACTTTATTTAAAACTTCTGGATTTTTGGTTAAGTATCCTACAATTTCCTGCATTATTTTTCATCCTCCTCTAAATTAACAATCGCATTTAATAAAGTTTCCGTTTTATTTCTTTCTATTTCCAATTCAAATATCTTACTTTTTATTTTTTTTAACGACAAATGTTTCAAAACCAATAAGTATTGGGTTACACCTGCTTCAATTAATTTCTTTTTTATGTCTCGAGTCTTTAAGGTTTTGAATAACTCCGGGTTTTCATACCATTGTAAGATTTCTTCAGAAGCTTTATTGAATCTCTTTTTTAAGTATAAATAAGCAAGTGTATTTTTGCGTTGAACAAAATCATTATTCAAGTAAAACAAACCTTGATAATCATTATCAATCTGGGATATTATTCCGAGTTCATATGAATATGATTGAACGATTGGATTTAACTTTCCTGTAGCCAGCATCGCGCCCATAACGCAAGGCATTGCAGTTAAAGAGCCAGATTTATTCTTAATCATTTTCAAGCACTCTTCTTCAGTTTGCGGTGCATTCAAAATATCATCTTGCTGGCCCTCAATTGAATTCAAAGCAAAGTTTAATATTTGCTTAAGAAAATACGGATTTTCACTAATCTGATTCATAACCTGTATACTTAATGTATAGAGGGCCGTTACAGTATTCAGCGTAATGGGGAGACCTGTTTTCATCCATTCCATTTTCAGATTATCATTATCTTCTAAATCATCATAAATGTCGTATGACAGGACTAATAATTCTATGCCTACGGCTAACTTTAAAATTGCCTCTGTGTCTCTGCCATTGAACGCTTTGTAATGTTGATATGCCAATTCAGCAAATCCGAATGAATCTTTTGATGCAATAAATTTTAGAAGGTACATTTTCAAGTTAGTATTGCATATATTGTGCTCCACAATTTCCTTCATCTTCTCTTTAATCGTTTCGGCATCTAAACACATTTGCTCAATAATTGTCTTCACCCTCCCATTCTATTTTACTAAATGCAGGTGATGAAAGACAGCAGGTTTTTCGTTTTTTAACAATCGTATAATACTTTATCCATGAAATGGATAAAAAATGCACAAAAAAAAGACTTGTTTCCAAGTCTTTTTAAGAAATTTTCATTGCATATGAGAATTTATCGAGCTGATCAATGCTTTTGTTAATGTTTCGTAATGAGTCGGTTGCTTCTCTGATATCATTTTCAAGTCGGAATAATAATTGCTTTACTTCTTCTAATTTGTTTTCCACCGTTTCCACACTCCTTTTTTTGAAAGATCAATGAATTGTGTATGGTGAACGAGTCCTAGGTATTTGATCTGTTACTAATAGTGTAAACGTTTTTGCGGGATTTTTCACCGAAAAGTATGTGTAAAAGTATCTGCGTGACACCGCAAACCGAGGTAATCCCATAGTCCCGAACGGAGCATTTAGCGAACAGGACTATATAACTACCAGAAAGGCAGACGTTTAGGATGAAGCAAACCAATCTGGCGGTTCTGCTGTTTTTTTAACGGTTTTCCGACAAACCGGCAAGGACTATAGTCCCTGCCGTCGCAATTTCAAAACAGAATGGGCGAACAGCGTCGCATAACCACCGACAAACACCGAAAAGACCGCAACCCCCGCATTGTGGTCTTTTTGCATGTCATAACTCGTTATCACGCCGCCTATACTCTATAACGAATGTTTTCTCAGGAAGGAGGCCGCCGTATGCATTATGTGTATCCATGCTGTCCTGTTTTCGCCGCGCCATACCGGCATCCTGCGCCCAGTGCCCCGGTTCACGCAGATATTTTGACAGCGTCCGCAAAAGAGGCTGCGGGCATGCTGGAGGATGCGCGCCTGCTCCTTGCGCGGCTGTCGGCGTCAAAAGAGCTTGCGCGCCGTATCCTCACCGCAGCGCAATCATCTGACACCGCAGCGGTCAAGCGGCTCATTAAGCAGACCGGCATCAAAAATGACTTTGACGTGACGTATAATCCCGACGGCATCCGTGTCAGTCTGATCAGAGAGCAAAGCCGGTTTACCATCGCCCTCAGGTGGTCGGCTTAAAGCGGCTCAATCCACGATCAGCTGCCGGCACCATTCGATCGCCTGTAAGTAACATTCATACGCTTCTTCTTTGTTCAGTTCTTTTCCCCACTCGTCACAGTCCCAGTTGTTGCATTCAATGGCTTTGACGAACGCGAGCATCTTATAATAATCGTTTTCATAACCGAGCAGCGCCTGTCCGACTTCATCGATTAAAGGCAGTTCTTTGATGATATCCTCCAGCTCCCTGTGGAGAAGCGTATCGATGAGCGAAAACATGCCGATCAGCATGTAAGAAGAGGGCTGGGGCCTTCCGGTTCTTTTCGCCAGCAGTTCGCACAGTTTGGCCCTGATTAAGGAAATCTTAATGATTTCTTTTTGGCTTGAGTGGCTTTTCGCCGTTAAATCTCTGAATGAAAGAATGTAAATCAAGCGCTTAATCTCATTCAGCCCAAGCATCATGATGGCCTGCTGGATGCTGTCTATCTTTTTTTTCAGCCTTGTTTGCGATCCGTTTAAAAAACGCAGAATCTGATACGATAAGCTGACGTCCCGCTCTATGTATTCCGTCACGCGCTGTATATTGGGCTGGTCATTGTTTAATTCGCTTAAAAGCTGGTAGTAAGAATGAAAATGAAACGTCAGATCATTTCCGCTGATGACACGCGGTTCACTGAAAAAATATCCTTGAAACAGGTGAAAGCCGTCTATGGCCGCCTGTTTATAATCTTTTCTCGTCTCCACTTTCTCCGCTAAATAAATCAGACTTTTACAGCTGTACGTCTGAATGATTTTTTTGCGCTCCAGACGCGAGGATTGCAAAAAGTCGATTTTTAAAATATCAATATATTTCATCAGCTGTTCCACTAACTCTTCATTTTCCGGATTGATGGCGTAAAAATCATCAAGTGCTAATGTATATCCTAATTTCTTCAGCTGTCTGCATCTTGAGATGAGTGCCGGAGTGATCGGTATGTCCTCAAGAATTTCGATAATAAGCTGGTCAGGATCAAAGGAGGTAGGGAGATCTGAAAACATCAGGCTTTCTGTAAAATTCACAAAGCAGCGTTTCCCCTCAGTCAGCTTTTCGATTCCGATGTTGATAAAGCTGTTAATAATGAGATCCGTCGTAGCTTTATCTCCGTCAGCGGCCGAATAACGGTTCTCTTCGCTCTCCCGGTAAAGAAGTTCATAAGCAACAACCTGTTCGTTTCTGTTGAAGATAGGCTGTCTCGCAACAAACACCTTCATTCATTTACCCCCTTAGATGCGGCCTTCGAACATAAGTATATCAAATAACTTGACGAAATTTGTCTAAATGTGAAAAATATTATCACAACAAAAAGGCCTTTCCAGAGAAAGGAAAGGCCGCTTTGTCTTCTATTCAAGTTCCCGTTTCAGCTCGCTTTTGATTTCATGAATCCGCTGCATCTTGTTGCTCCAGCAGTCTTCGCTTAAATCGACCGGATATTCTTCCGGCTTGCTGATCCGTTTGTATTCCTCCCACAGAAGTTTGAGGTTATCCTGCACGTATTGCTGGATGTCGGTAATTTCGGGATTATCATAGCATAAAACGCCGTTTTCAAAAATCGGCTCATGCAAGTCTTTCGCATAGAAATCAGTGACGAATTTGCTGACGAACGTGTGGACGGGATGGAACATTTTTAAGCGTTTCTGATCATTTACCCGCTCGTCATAAAGCGCGATATAATCACCTTCCGAGTGGTGATTCAGCTTGTTGATAATCCGGTATACTCTCTTTCTTCCCGGCGTTGTCACTTTTTCAGGGTTTGACGAAATTTTAATGGTGTCAGTCAGTTTGCCGTCCTCTTCAATGGCGACAAGCTTGTAAACCGCGCCGAGGGCCGGCTGATCGTATGCGGTAATCAGCTTCGTGCCGATGCCCCACGTATCGATTTTCGCTCCTTGGGATTTCAGATTTAATATCGTGTGCTCGTCAAGATCGCTTGAAGCAATGACCTTTGCGTCTGTGAAACCCGCTTCATCAAGCATTTCACGCGCTTTTTTTGACAGGTACGCCAAGTCCCCGCTATCCAGGCGGATGCCGATGAAGTTGATCCGGTCGCCGAATTCCTTTGCGACTTTAATCGCATTCGGCATGCCCGAACGGATCGTATCGTACGTATCTACGAGAAACACGCAGTCTTTGTGGGTCTCCGCATATTTCTTAAATGCCGTATATTCATCGCGGTACGCTTGTACGAGCGCATGAGCGTGCGTGCCGGATACGGGTATATTAAAACGCTTTCCGGCTCTTACATTACTCGTTGCGCTGAAGCCGCCGATCAAAGCCGCTCTCGCTCCCCACATGGCCGCATCCATTTCATGGGCGCGCCGCGTTCCGAATTCGAGGGCGTCTTCGTCACCGACAACGCCTTTAATGCGGGCCGCTTTCGTGGCGATTAATGTTTGGTAATTCACAATGTTAAGCAGAGCCGTCTCAATCAGCTGGGCTTCGATCAGGGGCGCTTCGACCCGCATAATCGGTTCGTTGTTAAAAACGAGCTCGCCTTCTTTCATGCTGTAAAGAGATCCGGTAAAAGAAAGATCCCGTAAATACTCAATGAAATCATCAGCATAGTGCAATTCCGTTTTTAAATAATTCAGATCGCTGTCGGTAAATTTGAAGTTCTCCAAGTATTCGATTGCTTTTTCTAAGCCCGCAAATACCGCATAGCCGTTTTCAAAGGGAAGCTTTCTGAAAAAAAGCTCAAAAATCGCTTTTTTCTCATGAATGCCGTCTCTCCAATACGTTTCGGCCATATTAATTTGATAAAGATCTGTATGTAAAGACAAACTGTCGTCTTTAAAACCATGCTCCACCAAAATTATTTTCCCCTTCCTTACTCTGCCACTTGCGCTCCGATGCTGTTCTTAAAATGGGACAGGGCCCATTCATGCCCTTCCGGATTAAAGCTGGCCACAGCGTTTTGATGAATGACAATCTGAAAGCCCTTGTTGTAGGCGTCAACCGCCGTGTGAAGAACGCAGATGTCCGTGCACAGGCCCGCAAGATGCAGCTCAGTGATCTGCCGTTCCCGCAGTTTCAGCTCTAAATCCGTTCCCGCAAAAGCAGAATATCTCGTTTTTTCCATATAATTTACGTTTTTTGCGTGTTTATGTTTCTCATAAAGAGGCGATAGCCTTCCGTACAGCTCTTTGCCCTCCGTGCCGTTGATATTATGCGGAGGAAAAAGGCGTGTCTCGGGATGAAAGTCATCGTCTGCATCATGCGAATCTACCGCAAAGACAACGTAATCACCGTTTTCTATAAATGCTTGCGTCAAACTGACAATCGTATCTTCAATCTGTCTCGCGGGTTCTCCGCAGGTTAATGCCCCGTTCTCTGCTGCAAAATCATTCGTATAATCAATGCATATAAATGCTTTTTTCATAGCCGGCCTCCCCGCCATTCATATGAAAACCATTATATCCTATCTCCACTTGTAAGTGAATTGGCATTGTAAAATGACAAACGGTGTTTTGCCCTTTTAAGATTTCAGGAGTGAGCGCTGAAAAATGTCATCCTGTACGTAAATGCCGTCAAGGTTCACGGCATAATCGGCGGCAAAAACCAGGCCGAGCGGCGTTTCGAATTGAAGATCCGATATGACGGAGCTTCGGACACCGGCAAGTGCGGCAAGCTTCATATATGGTGAATAAGCATGATACGGGAGCCTTCCGTTTATATAGAGCACCGCGTCTTTTCGGCTTTTCAGCGCCTTTTTCACTTCTTCATACGGCTGCTTTTGCAGCACCTGCCCCTTCGTTAGGGCAATGATGACTCTTTCACGCAGCGAGCCTAAAAATAAATGGCGTTCATCCGGTTTCGTCTGCAGAGGGCCGTACATCCCCTGCTGTAAATAAAGGTCAACCGTTTTGTCGCTCATCGGCCTGTCCCTCCTCAGCTTGTTTTACAATTATCTCCCCGGACGGGACGCGGTAAACCGCTTCGTTACATTTCAGCCACCCAATGGGAGATCTTGCCGGCGAGCTCTCCGGCGGGTTCTTCTTCAATCAGCTTGCTGAATGATTGTAAAAGCCGCTGCGCCAGCGCCTTTTTCTCTTCCTCATAGGAAATGATCGTGCTCCACTCAAGTTCCGGAACGGCTACAAGGGTATGCTGTTCTTTTTTATTTTCATGCAGATATACATCACCGATCATTCCGGACTGCACGGTAATATTCGCTTTTCTGATTTTCATAAAAAATTCCCCTTTTATAAAGACTGATTCTATTATACTACAAAAAAGCGACAGCCTCCTAAAAGGAGGCTGTCACGCGTTAAACCAATCAGGTTCGTCAAACACATCGATGTCTTCAAAGCGCGTTGTGCTGAATTTATTAGTGACTTTGACAAAATCTCCGGAATGAAACGCCCCTGCCCCCGCGCCTGAGTGGTCAACGGCTTTGGGAGAAATGGCAAACACGTCACCGAAGCTCGCCGCAGCGTCTCCGGCTAAACTCATAATATAAATCGGTCCCACAATTGCAGGCATACCCGCACCTCCGCTTTTCTTTACAGCATTTTATGCGCTGCATCGGGAGTTGTGCCCGTTTTTATTTCGGCTTGCGGCTGTCTTCGAGCTTTGACCGCTGACGAAGTTTGATAAGCCGGACGATATTTAAGACGAAAGCTTTTAAAACCGCGTAAACCGGCACGGCCAGAATCATTGCGAGAATGCCGCCGAAACTGCCCGCTCCGATAAGCAGAAGAATAATGGTGAGCGGGTGGGTATTGAGCCGTTTCCCGATGACAAGCGGAGAAAGCAGATTCCCGTCAAGCTGCTGGACGACAACGACAACAATAACGGCAAACAGCGCCTTAGCCGGCGAATCCATAAACGCGATAATCACCGCGGGCGCCGCCCCGAGAAACGGCCCCAGGTACGGAATGATATTGGTGACGGCGATCACCATCCCGAGAATTAACGCATACTGCAGGCCGATGATCCAATATCCGATAAAGCATGCCGTTCCGACAAAGAGACAAATCAGCAGCTGTCCTTGGAAATAGGCGGCCAATGTGACATATAAGTCATTAAATATTTTGCGACCTTCCGCCCGGTAGGAAGTAGGCAGGATTTTAACCGCCAAGAGCGGAAACCGCCGGCCGTCCTTCAGCATATAAAACAAAATGAACGGAACGGTGATCACGACAAGCGTGATATTCGTAACGACGCCGAACACGGCCGACAGGCTTGCCGTAATATTTTGCGGAAGGCTTTGTAAAAATCCCGTCAGAGACTGCTGGACTTTTTCTATCGACACATAATCCTGCGTCATCATCCACGTAAACCATTTGGAATGGGATAATTGCGCCGTCAAGACTTGAATCTGATGAATGTAATCAGGGAAATTGTTAATCAGCCCCGTGACCTGGGAAGCCACAATCGGTCCGATGGCGGTGAACATAAAGGCAATCAGGCCGATGAAAACGAGATAAATGAGCAGGATCGCCAATGTCCGGGGGATTTTTTTCTCAAGCAGGCGTACGATCGGATTAAAAATGAAAAACAAAATGCCCGAGATTAAAATCGGAAAAAACAGAGTGGTGATAAAACCGAAAAACGGCTGAAAAATAAACGAGACTTTCGTTGATACGTAAATAATGAGCAAAACGAGCAAAATTTGCAGCGTCCAAAAATGGACCTTTGATTTCAACAAGCGGTTTCCTCCTATTGTCATGTGAACTTGTACTGTGATTGTACCAAAAAAAGCCGCCGTGCATCTATGTATCTCAAAAAAGAAGACGCACCGGGGTTCTATAGGGCCGCCTCCGGTTTGCGCCTTATTCGTGCTGTTACACGCGTTCGGTATAATCAGGCATGACGGAAACCACATGGCGGTTTCTGATATAAAATACACGGTCATGCGTTTCTTCAATGGCGATGTGATCCGGAGTGGCATCAATCAGCCGTCCTCTGATAATGCGTCTGACGGTTTGAATGATAAACCTTGAGCCGATAAGCTTATGGATGGTCTGATAAACGTAAGGATCCACTAACGAGACGATTTGCGGGCTTCCTTGATGGGCCATTTTCGCTGATCCCCTTTACTATGTTTTCCTTCAGCATATGCAGCGGACAAAGGCTTTGACACAGTACGTCTATCGGAGCGGAAAAGGTGTTAGTGAGCATGCGGAGTTATGTAAGCGGAAAAGGCCGCATGAGTGGCCTAGACTGAGCTTCTTAAGGGATATTGGGCTTGGTCAATTAACTGATCAAGCTTTTGGATTTGTTTGAGCGCGGCCGTGTGATCCATTTGGCGGTAATGGTGATGTCCGCCGGGTTCTTCATCGAGTTCATCCGCTTGTTTCACGATTTGCTGGAGCGTATTCTTGTCCAGTTCGCCTTCAGGCAGATAGGAATCGGTGTGAAGCAGAATCGCCAGCGCAATGTCCTTCGCCGCTTTCGGTTCTTCACCGAGCCGGATGAGCAGCTTATGCGCCCGTTCCGCGCCTTTAATGGCATGGATATCGTTTCTTCTGTACTTTTCATAATCCCATTTGCCGTCTGTGTACCATTCATAATGGCCGACGTCATGCAGTAAAGCCGCTTTCGCCGCAAGGTCCGGGCTGACACCTGCTTTTACGGCAAGACGGTATGCATGAAACGCGCAGGCGATCGCATGGGCGACACCGGAACGCTGTAAATACTTTTGTGCGATTGGATGGGTGAAGACATCCATTAACGTTACATTTCTCATGGAAACCCCTCCTTATTTATATTTTTAGAATCCTAACATAAATCGAGAAGAAACTCAATTCATCTGATACATTTCTTATACCCCTTATACGTTGTTTCATTCATCATATGCCGCCGGACCCCGAAGTGATTGTACAAACAAAAAAGAGCAGCGTAAAAGCTGCTCTACAAAAATTCTTTGATATCGTATATCCGTCCGTTTTCCGGCTCGCCCGCGATCAGTGAGTGAATGACGCCGGCGATGTATTCCGGGCTTCTGAGGTTTTTCGTTTCTTTCAGATTGCGGAACCGCTCGATGTCATGGAAATCTTCTTTTGACGAAGAACGGATGACGGCCTGCATGTCTGTATCCATCACTCCCGGCGAGAATGAGATCATGCGGACCGGCAGCTCTTCATCTTCCTGTTCAAACCCGAATGTTCTCGTAAACATATCAAGCCCCGCTTTTGAGCTGCAATACGCGCTCCAGCCTTTATAAGGATTTTTCGCCGCGCCCGATGTGATGTTGACAATTGTTTTGCTGCCGCTGAACGCTTCGAAACGCTTTGTGAACATTTGGCTGAGCAAAACGGGCGCCGTCAGATTAAGGGTGTAATGGCGGTTTAATTCTTCGGCGGAAGCCTCTTTCGCCCGCTTGATCGGTTCCACCATTCCGGCATTGTTGATCAGTGTGACGGTCGAGTACCCCTTCTCCTCTGCTTGATCAAGAATCGCCTTCATCTGCCGCCCGGTATCTGCCAGATCGGTTAAATCAACACTGTATTCTGTCAGCCCCTCGCGCTTTTCCCCGCTTATCGTTCTTGAAAGCGCGGCGACTTCGGCTCCTTCTTGAAGCGCCTGTTCCGTCAGCGCCCGGCCCAAGCCTTTTGACGCGCCTGTTATAAGAAAAAACTGCATGAAACTCCTCCTTTTTTTCTTATTTTACGGGCTGTCTTCCCGCAAACACAAGCGATTCGTTTACCGCTTTGCCTTTTCCTGCGCCGTGACTTTCGGGATCAGATAGATCATCGCCGCAATCCCGAGGAGGATCAAGACGGCATAAATGACAGGAAGCAGATAAGAAGTCTTTTTCTCTTCCGTTTCCATATCTGCCGAGGTACGCCGCACCGCAGGCTCGGCAAATGTGATACCCAGTTTTTTCGATTGCGCTTTGATCGTATTCGGCTCCGTGTCTGACGATGTAAACAACTTTGATATCAGTTTGTCATCCGGGTTTTCGGCCGGCTGATCAAAGGTAATATCCTTCTGTTCTTTCGGAAGCGCCGTTTTTTCCTCGGAGTAGGCATCGTCGTGCAGGTAATCCGTACGAATTTCAATGTCTTTCTTTTCATATTCATTCGGCTTGACATCAGTATTTTCCTCATTCGCGGCTGCGGCTTGGGGAAGGAAAAGGAAAAAGGAGAGAGCAAACAGCAGCAATCCTTTTTCCATGAACGTGTTACGCCTCATAAGACTGATCACTTTCCTCCGTTTTTTCCGCAAACAGCCGAATGACGAGCGGAAGCGCCGCCGCAATCAGCGTAATAATCGCAAGAACCGTTACCCCCATCGCAAACAGATGGCCCGTTCCGTATTGAATATCGATATAGACTTTCGAAACCGGACTGTCAAAGGTGAAGTTCGGCATAATCAGGTCGATCAAAGGCGCCACATAAAAGAGAATGAGCGCGGATGATGCAATCCATCCGGTGATTGAGCTGAAGACAAAGGCTGCCCGGATAAAAGCTGAACTCGCCGCAAGCAAGAGAATCGTAAAGACTGACCATTTAATCGTCTGATCGTCCGGAAGCGAGTAGATATTCAGACCGAACAGACTGATCATCAATCCGACCATAATGTTTAAAATCCCAAAGAGCGCGCCTTTGACAAGAAGCGGCGCCTGCTGATAATACGAGCTGAAATAGCCGATCAGAAGACTGCTGATCAGGACGATCACCAAAATGACGACCGGCGGAACATTCTGAACCCGGTCTTCCGGCACCTCTCCGCTGATTTTAAGCGGGTTGGCGAGATAATCGTAAACATAGCCGTTTTCCTGTCCGTCAACGAGCGCGTTCCCTAAAATGCCGTACACGTCATTTCTGATCAATTTCGTGGAATCGACGTTTTTGCCCCAGTTGCTGTTCAGGGTGTCCGCTTTATGCTGGACATCATTTACGCTTTGCTGCATATTGTCGGTATAGCTGATGATGCCGGACTGGCGTTCTGACAGATGGCCCATCGTGTCAGACATTTGCAGGACTTCGCGGCCGACGGTATCCTGAGCGCCGAGCGCCATCGTTCCGGTTAATCCGTCTCCGCTGAACGCGGCCGCTTCCTGCACGGCGCCTTCAGCCAGCTGATCGGATGCTTTCGCCGCGCTGTCTGAAATGCTGGCGAGCTCATCGAGCACTCCGGCTTGTTCATCTCTGATATACGAGCTGTAGTTATCCGAGAATTCGGTCATGCCTTTAATGAAATTGCTGATGTCTTCATCTGTCTGCATTTTGTTGTTTTTTAGATTTTCCCAGCTTGCCGTTTCCACCGGTTTGATGGCAAGAACGGTTTGGACTTCGCCTTGCTGGGCTTTCAGCACCCTGTTTTTCACATCAGGCAGCGAGCCCGCGTCAAGAGAGTGATAAAGTGTCGCCTCATACAGGGATAAATCATTATAGTAACTCATTAAATCGGATATTTCTTTTGTATTGATGTCAGCGGCAAATATCTGTTCAAGAGCAGATTTGCGGCCGCTATCCAATGACGGGTAGTTCAAAATGTTCTGTTCTGTTCTTACAATCAATCTGTAAACGGTATTGAAGTCTTGTTTTCTCGTTTCTTTCAATTCCTCTAGCTTTTTCTTTGCACGTTTTTTGACGTCATCAATCTGGTCTTGAAGGCCTTGGATTTCTTCATCAAGAGCATCAAGACGTTTTTTCAGTTCTTCATTATGAGTCTGCTGTTTCTCTTCCAGCTCTTTTTCAATTTGCTGAATCCGCTCTGCGGCTTGGTTCAGCCTTTCTTTCGCCTCAGATATGTCCGTGCCGCCGTCCTCTTCAGAATCGTTTGGATCGTCCGCCGGCTCATCAGCAGGCGGAGTGACGTTTTTAGCGGCTGTCGCGGTCTGGACGGTTTTTGGCTCCTGATCGCCTGTGTTATCGGAAGCAGGCAGCTCTTCTTTTGTGCCGTCTTCCGTTTTTCCGTCTTCTCCGGGATTCGTTCCGTTATTCGGATCGGTATCGCCGGAGTTTTCACCGTCATCGCCTTGGCCCGGTTTTTCAGGGGCCGGATTTTCTTTTTCCGGTTCTTTTAATCCGTCAGAAATGTGATTGATTTCAGCGGAGATGCGTTTTAACTCGTCACGCTGATCGTCAAGGTCAATTTTCAGATCGCCGGGTTTTTCTTCTTCCGGTTTTTCTTCTTCTTTCGGTTCATCCGAGCCGTCATCACCCGGGTCCTTTTCCGGAACGGTTAATGCCGGCCGATCCCTTTTCATAAGGGTTTGGATACTGTTCAGTGTTTCAAATCTTGCTTGAGCTTTATATTGAGTCAAATAATTGTCCAGTAAATTGGATTGAATATTCGCCATCCCGTGTTCCTGATCAGGAACCTGCGCTTCTCTCACCTGTTGGGCGGCAGAAAGAGCCGATCCCGTCTGGTCAAGCTGTGTCTGCGCCCGGTTTATGCCGGAGGACAGTCCGCTCATCATCGTGCTGAACTGGTTGGCGGCCTGCTGTGCTTTAATGGCATTCAGTCCGGTTGTGATTTGCTTTTGATTTTGTTCCTGCGCGGCCATCAGCAGTTTTTTCTGATTTTCTTGATATTGTTTATAGCGCTCGACCGTATCGGCAAAGTCTTTGAGCGTGGTTTTGGCTTCATCTGCCGAGGTCAATTTTTCTTTTGCCGCGCCCTGCGCTTCATTCATTGATTTTTTCAGTTCGTCAATCAGGTCTTTTTGCCGCTTGATTTCACCTGCCAAGTCATTGGAGCTCGGCTTGTAAAAGTTGTACATGACGTTTTGAAACTCTGATTCTTTATTGACGATCTTGTCAAAATCGCCTCGGACATTGTTCACTTTTTGCGAGACGAAATTCCAATATAATGCCGACATTTTTTTATTCATTGATTTTTGGGCGTCTTCTAGCTCACGCTGCACCTTTTCTTTGTTGACGGCGTTCAGGTTGCTTTGAATATTGAATGTCAGCGTGGCTTTTTGCGGACGCTCCTTGTCATAGCTTAAGATATCTTTTGAAAAATCGGATGGAATGTAAACGACGGCGTCATACTTCTTAGCCGCCAGACCGTTTTCAGCCGCGCTCCTGTTGACAACCGTCCATGAATAATCCGGACGGCCGCCGAGAGCGGCCGCTACTTCTTTGCCGAAATGGACGGATTCCTCTTCCTCATTTTCATCTGTTTGTAAGCCCATGTCTTCATTCACGACTGCGATTTGGCGGGTGGCGTTGATTTTTTGTTTTCCCGGGTCATCGCCGATAAACCGGAAAAACAGCACCGGCAGCAGCAGAATGATGACGACCGCGGCTATTAATTTGATCAGGCTTTTTCGTTGTTCAGTCATCTGACGGCCTCCCTTTCCGCTGAACATAAAGGTATTTGGATTTTTTGCTCTTTCCCGTTTTCAACCAAATAGCCGAAGCCCGGCTGAATGTCCGGTTCCTGCCTTTGGTAAGGCAGCGGAATGACATTTTGTTCGGATTTTTTCACAAGCAGCATCGCGTGGCGGATCTGTTTCATTTCCGTCGTTAAGGAATCATAGCCTTTTGAGAATTCGCTGTGATTGCCCGCCGGGATAAAACTGAAGCCCACATGCGCGTAAGATTTCATAAACATCGCCAGCTTGTCCTGAATGGCGGTGTCGATCGTCTGCTGGAATCTTGTAATGCCGTCGGCCATTAACACGACCGGAGAGAAACTGAGTTTGTGGACATCGCCATTTTTGACGGCCTGCGCATACTGAGCTTCGCGCTCCGTGAAAATAGCTTCTGCCGTTTCAATCCACTGCCGGACGTCTTCTTTTGTGTCCAGATAGCTGACCTTTGTTTCCTGCGCATACTGCGACAGCCCGCGGTCAATCGAGTCAAACAGCCCGACCTGTTCCGCACCTTCACGCAGCAGGTGATTCAGCATCACTTTCAGGATATTTGTTTTTCCCCGCTGTGTCTGGCCTAAGATAAGGCAATGCTTATTTTTGCCCAGATCAAAGTACACAGGGCTGACCTTTTCCTCATGAAGCCCGACAGGAATGCGGAACGGCTCTTGATCCGGGCCGAGACGGAGTGAAAATTCGCCGGCCGTCAGCCTATCCGGAAGCATCGGAATCGGGTCTGGGCCGGCTGTTCCGGCGTGGCGCTCAGCTAATGCTTTGACATCGGCTTTCAGCGCCTGGAACATCTCGAGGTCATTTTCCGCTTCAGCCGGAAGAAACATTTGCGCGAAATACAGTTCTTCTTTTTGGATCATCACGCGGCCCGGGATCGGTTCGAGACTGAACGGCGGACGCCCGTAAATGGAGTATCCTTCTGACTGATCCATTAAATAATGGACGACTTTCGTTTTTATGTTGTTTAACAGCGACTGACGGACGGCGTTTACCCTCGTAGCGGTCAGCAGGAAGTAAATGCCTAAGCTTTGCCCGTCGCGTGAAATCTGGATAAATTCCGTTTCTAATTCATGCATTTCATCTTTTACGATGTCGAAATTGTCAATTGTGATAAATATAAACGGCAGCTCTTCTTCACTGAGCGAATTGTACATTTTGATATGGCTGACTTCTTTTTCTCTGAACAGCCGTTTCCGCCGCTCGATTTCTTCCTTGATGCGGATCATGAATTTTTCGATCTTTCTCATTTGATCCATTAAGAAATAGTCTGCGGTGTGCGGAAGCTTTGCCAATGGCAGAAGTGTGCCGTTTCCGAAGTCAAAGATGTACATATGAAGCTCTTCCGGCGTGTATCCTTCCGCGAAGTTCATCAGGAAGGTGATGGCAGCCACTGACTTGCCGTAGCCGGATGAGCCGAAAATGCCGATGTTGCCGTCATCCATCATCGTATAAGCGAGAGGCGCCTGTCTTTGCTGATCAGGCTCATCAACGCAGGCGATGAAGAAGCGGTCTTTTTCCTGCGCGGGGTAAAGCGTGCGCGGGATACGTTCGGCAAGCGGCGGAAGCCACGGGCTTGGCAGCTTTTCAATGCCCATTTCATTTTGAATCCGCTCGATTTCTTCGACTACGGCTTCTATTTCTGCCGGGGCGTCTTTTTTCGCCGCATCATCCGCGTCCACCTCAGACAGCGGAATTAAGCCGGTGTCGGTAACGATGGCAATGTCATCCTCGGTGCCGTATACATCTTCCATGTAAGGGGCGCCGCTCCAGGCAGACTGGAACTGCTCATACACTTCGTTATTTCCGACTTGCAAGTAGCCGCGTCCGGTGACCGTAATATTCGCCGCATCACTGTTTTTCAGGATTTCTTTACTGTCACTTGCATCCTGCACTTTCAGCGCGACCTTAAAGCGTGAGTTGCTCCATATTTGGTCGTCAATGATGCCGCCCGGCTTTTGCGTGGCGAGAATTAAATGCACACCAAGGCTCCGTCCGATGCGGGCCGCGCTGACAAGCTCCCTGATAAAGTCAGGCTCTTCGCTTTTCAGCTCGGCGAATTCATCTGAAATCAAAAACAGGTGCGGCATCGGAATATCCGTTTCTCCCTGTTTATACAGCTTTGTATAGTCATTGATGTGATTGACGCGATATTGATCAAACAGCCGCTGCCGTTTTTTCAGCTCGCTCTTAATGGATGCAAGCGCCCTGATACTGAAGTTTCTGCTTCCTTCAATATTCGTGATGGTCCCGAGAAGGTGCGGCATCTTGCGGAACGGCTGGGCCATTCCTCCGCCCTTATAGTCAATCAGCAAAAACGCCGCTTCATGCGGGTGGAAATGAACGGCCAATGACAGGATGTACGTTTGCAGAAATTCACTTTTCCCGGAGCCGGTCGTTCCCGCCAGCAATCCGTGCGGCCCGTGCGCTTTTTCATGCAGGTTTAAATAGACGATGTCGTCTTTTCCTTTATAGCCGATCGGAACAGCCAGCGATTTTGCAGACTCACTTGTCTCCCACTTCTGTCTGATGCCGATTTCTTTTACTTCCTTCGCATGAAACAGCTCCAGAAATGAGACCGTTTCAGGAATGGAATTCGTCATTCCGACCTGATGGTGCAATGTCCGAAGCGTCCGGGAAAACCGCTCGTTGTTTGTCCGTTCATGCCTGTCCAGCTTAAACGGGATCTGCACCGCTTTTTTCTGCTGAATGAGAATGTCTCCCTCATCTTCATTAATGTAGCGGACGAGGGTGTGAATGTTTTCTGCCAGGCTTTCCTTCGTTTCCGCGGCAATGATTGCCGAGATGCCGAGATGCTCATGCCGGCCTTCGATGTATTCTAAAATGACGTGCTCTGCGATCAGCTGCTGATTTGTGATGACAAAGACAAAATGCGGCTGGAAGATCTTCTTTTCTTTATCTTCTTCCAAATCCCGCTCCCGCAGCAGCTCGTAAATGGACGATAACAATTGATCGCGGGTCTGTTCATTGTAAATAAATCCTTTCGCGTACATATGAGGCAGCTGAAATTGCGGCAGCCACTTCATCCATTCCCATTCCTTATATTCGTCCTCATGAAAGATAAAGACAAATCGCAGGTCATGGTAGCTGTTGAAGAACGCGAGCTGGCCGATCAGCTGATGAATTTCATTTTTGACGATCTGGGGTTTCCCGACAAGCCCCATCGGCCCTTCTTGTAAATCAACGGTCACGGGCGCATGGCGGATATCTTTATACACACGCTGCATGTGCTGCGACTGCTCCATCAAGTCATCCACATCACGGTTCGCCAGGTCTCCGCCGCTCATTGAAATCTCGTAGCTTGCTGGGACCGTGCCCGTTCCGAGCCGAAGCATCAGAAAATCCCTGCTTTCCAGCGATTTCTCCCAAATGCGGCCGCTGATTTCAGAAGTTAAATATTTCATTTTTTCAAACGGGGGAAAATGATGCGTCAGCACTTGCAGCTGTTTTTCCGACAGCGTCTGAAGCTCTTTCCGCTTGCTTTCTAAATACTGCTTGTACACACGCTCCCGTTTTTCCTCCCGTTTTTTCCGCTGGTTTTTTTCACGGAAATACTGCACGGTGGACGTAATGAGAGTCATCATAAACATCGCCAAAGAGACAAGGATGAATATGCCCCTCGGCTGTATAATGGCGACAACCCCCATTACAATCAGCATGACCAAAGGAGGCAGAATGACGAGCCACAGCCCCCGGTTATTCTGTTCGCTTTCCTGCGAGGGAAAGCTGAATGAAACGCGGTCTTCTGGAAGATCGTAGACCATACGCGGCGTTCTTCGATATTGCGGGTATTTCTTTTTCATTTCGGTGCTTGGTTTTACCGTTTTGGTTAAACCGGTTTGAAGCTTTTCGTGATGAACGATTTCTAAAAGGTCGTCCTCCGTCAGCCTCACACGCAGAAAATCCCACAGCAGCTCATCTCCCGTCCGGAGCCTTTCGGGAGCTTCTGCAAGTTTTCCGTTCACATAAACGTCCTGGCCATCAGGGACGACAGACCAGCATCCTCCCGACTTTCGCAGATAAAAAGCCCCTGTTTGAGCGGAGGACGGCTCTTTGTATATATCCGCTTCCTCTGTTTCTGATGAGAAAACGATCTCATCCTTCCCGCCGATAAAATAAACGGAGGATTCTTCTTTGTCAGGGGTGAGCAGAAGCCGCATCGTCTCTTCTTCAATCCGGCAGGGCATTTCATTTCCTATTGTCAATTCGCCGGCACAGTTATTTCCCAGGAAAACATCATAACGATCTGTTTCTTTTCGATAAAGGGTTGCGGCGTTTTGCCGTAACGGAAGTGTGCCGACCGTGATTGTATCTTTCATATCCGGACCGATCGTAATCGGCTGAGACGGCGGGAGTTCAGACAGCTGAATCTTTTGTACGTGCTCTCGGTAAAAGACCCATAACAGACTCATATGGCGAACCTCCTGACAGCCTGATCGTTACCTGCGGCCATTTGATGTGTGCTGTTATTTTTTTTCATCTTTTTTCTCATCTTTCTTGTCGTTCTCTTTGTTATCTTTCGCTTTGTCTTGTTTGCTTTCATCCTGTCCGGCGGAAGCTTCGGCGGTGTCACCGTTTTCCTCCGCTTCTTTATGCTGCTCCTCCGCCTCTTTTTTCGCCTTCGCAAGCTCGCTTTCCACGGCGTCCAGTTCTTTCTGCTTTTCGTCGTCTTTCATACTGTCATCCGCTAATAATTGCTGTTTATATTTTGTAAGTCCGAGCCAGATGTACGGGTTGTACTCAAGATTGCGGCCGATTTTGATGGCTTCTTCATTTTCCCCTCTGCCGATATCAATCCAATAAAGGAAATGCTTCGGATCTGATTGCAGCGTGACCAGATTCCCGATATTTTTCCGCTGTTCTTCCCTCAGATTTTCAACTGCCACATAAGAGGAAGCAAGCTCATACTGCACAGATTCCGGGAGGCTTTCCGCATCGTATTTGGCGAGTGTGTCAATGACTTTGCTGTACTGCTGATTTAAAAAATAGCGGTTGCTTTCCGTAATTGCCTCTTGCTTCGGCTGGGCGAAAAACAGAACGTATAAGGAGTAAAGAAGTGTCGGCACAAGGAGGACGGCAAGCGCCAGACCGGCGTATCTTTGGATTTTCCATTTCTTTTTCGGCAGTTTTATGTATGTCTTGTCCCTTTCTTCGAGGGAATCAATTGCGGTTTGAATGGTTTCTTCCAGTTCTTCAATCGTCTCCGCCTCTAGCACGCTTTTCACCTCAGGAGAGAAGTGAAGCGTCTCCTTGTACTTCAAATATTCATCGAAGGTGTACGCCCCGTCAGCTGCAAGCGCCGCACAGGCTTTGAGCTCTTTTAACACCCTTTCTCTATCTTCCTCATAAGGCGGAAGGCTCTCCTTTACGCCGAAATAAAGAAAGTAAGGCGTCAGCGCTTTATCAAACACGATATTTTCAGGGGCGGCAATCAGATTGAGACGTTTCAGCTTATGCTGTTTCACGGCTTGGACGAGACGGTAGGCAAATTGCCACCTGCTTTTTTTATCTTTTCCTTTTATATAGCGGAAAGCCTGATAAGAAGAAGGAGGTTTGATTGTGATGGTTACTTCGTCTTCTGAAACTGAGACCTCTTTTTGAAAAAAAGGATCAGCATCTTTAATCACGTTTGCTTCCAGCCCGTCAAGAAGCTTGATTTTTTCCCGCTGGAAGGTGAACGTGAAGCCTGATTCGGTTTCTTCCCGGACGGCGTCTAATTCTGTTTCTAAATAAGATCTGTTATGACCTGTCATTCCACCATGTCCTTTCATAAAATTTCAAGGCGGTCTCCGTTCGTAATGCCGCAGTCAGATAGCTTTTGTTCTCCGGAAAAAACCGCTTCTTTATTGACCACTCTGATCCAATAGCCTTCACGCGGCGGAACGGATACATGCTGAGCCTGCCGGGCAATATCAATGACTTTTTTCACAGAATGGTAATCTGACAATCTGAGATCGAAGACGCTGCCGTTATAATGTGTTAAATCTATTGTAATATCGATATACATATTCATATCACCCTTACATAGAAAGAGCGCCGTCTTCTTGATTGAATCAGGCGCTCCGTTTCTTCATTCATCTTATTATCCGCGAATTTGGTTAGCGATATCTTGGTCAGTAGACTCAAGCGTATTTGCCGTTTGATCGAGCTGATGATTCACATCTTGAAGCAATTCAGACATTTTAATAAATGAAGGTTTCAGCTGCTCATATTGATCTGCAAATGCTTCACTTGAAGCACCTTCCCACATGCCTTTCAAATCAGAAATCATGCGGTTCAGGCGGTCAACCTGATTCATGACTTCCTGACTTTCAACGCCATATTGCTTAGCCATCGCTCTTAGCTCTTCGGGTGTGACACGAATTAATCCAGACATATTCCTTATACCCTCCTGTGTCATCAGCCTAAATATGGGCTAATTCACTTATTTTTTGAACGTCATTATTATAAAAACAACCATTCGGAACAGTCAAACAAATCTGTTTTAATTTTACAAAATGAGTCTTATGATATATTGGATTTTTCGGTATATTTACACATTTTGTAAATGTAGTAGTATTATTTTCTTATTATTTTCGTTTTCATCGAATGATCTTATTGTCCTAGTCTATTTCCCTGCAAAGATGCCTTTCAGTCTGAAAAGCAAGATGGTAAGATCAAGATATGAAGCTATGAAAAAGTAGGGATACAGATGACCAATCCAAAGGATCCATTTAAGTACAGTTTCGACAGGCTTGAAGATGTTGCCGACCATATCAGTGAAGTTCTTCAATGCCCCATTACAATAGAAGACGTTAATCATAAACTGCTTGCATACAGCACGCACAGCGATTGTACAGATCCGGCCCGGACGTCGACGATTATCGGGCGGAGGGTGCCGGAAAAAGTCATCAACAAACTCTGGAAAGACGGAACCATTCCGGCCCTTTTAAAAACGGACCAGCCGATCAAAGTGAAAGAAATTGACGAGGTGGGCCTGAGCAACCGCGTGGCGATTTCTATCTGGAAAAACAGTCAGGTTCTCGGATTTATTTGGGCGCTTGAGATCAAAAAAAAGCTCAATGACGAAGATCTGAAGACACTTCAGCTGGCAGCCAAAGCGGTGCGGAACAAACTTTTGCACCTGCAGATCCGCAAAACGAAAATCGAAGAGCGGGGCCAGGAGTTTTTTTGGAAAATGCTGACCGGCCATATTTATCAGGAAGCCGAAATGGCCGAAGGGTTTCATAAGCTCGGAATGGCGCTGCCGTCCGTGTTCAGCGTCATGATCATCCGTTTACATGATGAGCTGACTGAAAAGACGGAACAGCAGCTGCAATATTTGCAGGAAACGACACAGCAGATTCATGTCATGCTGGCGACTGTTGATTCAAATGAATTAATCTTATTAGCCGCGCCGAAAACCGATCAGCCTTTTAAAGATGTAAAGCACTTCGCCCTTCATATTCAAAAACAGCTGAAGGAACGATATAAAATTGAGGATGCGTCGATTGCGGTCGGCGGTATTTACGAATCGATTTCTTATGTTTACCGCTCCTATCAGGAAGCGCTTTCCGTATTAAAAGCGAAAGAGCGGTTTGTGAGAGAAACCAAACACCTTTTCAGCTTTTCGGAACTCGGCATTTATCAGTACCTGGATGTGTTGGATGAAAAACGCAAGCACAGCGGCTATATGAACTATTCCCTGTCAAAGCTTGAGCAGTATGACAGGGAGCACCAAGCCGATATGGTAAAAACGCTCGAACATTTTATTGATGCCGACAGCAATGTCAACACCGCCGCTAAAGCGCTTAACATCCATGTCAATACATTGAATTACAGGCTGAAAAGAATCAGCCAGATCGCAGAAATCGACTTAAAAAATGTGAATGAAAAGTTTACGATTTACCTTGATATCAAACTTCGCAGCATGGGTTCGTGAAATTTCACAAATCCGTGTTTTTTTATTTTCTGTTTCAAACAAAGAATTTTCGCAAAAATCGCGCTACACTTGAAGCATCACACAAACATTGGGGGAAACAGACATGATTATCGGGGTTCCAAAGGAAATCAAAAACAATGAAAATCGAGTGGCATTAACACCTGGAGGCGTTTCACAGCTTATCGGAAACGGCCATCGGGTTCTTGTGGAATCCGGAGCGGGACTCGGAAGCGGCTTTACAAATGAAGATTATGTATCAGCAGGGGCGGAAATTCTGGAGGACAGAAAGCAAGTATGGGATGCGGAAATGGTCATGAAGGTAAAAGAACCGCTGGCTGAAGAGTATGCGTATTTCCGTCAAGGTCTGGTCTTATTCACTTACCTTCATTTAGCTGCAGAGCCGGAATTAGCTAAAGCGCTTACAGAAAAAGGCGTGACAGCTATCGCGTACGAAACGGTAACGGACGGACGTTCCCTTCCGCTGCTTACGCCGATGTCCGAAGTGGCCGGCAGAATGGCCGCGCAAATCGGGGCTCAGTTTCTTGAAAAACCAAAGGGCGGAAAAGGAATTTTATTAGCCGGCGTACCGGGTGTATCCCGCGGAAAAGTCACGATCATCGGAGGGGGCGGCGTCGGAACAAATGCCGCGAAAATGGCTGTCGGACTCGGTGCCGATGTGACAATGATCGATTTGAACGCAGACCGACTGCGTCAGCTTGATGATATTTTCGGGCATCAGATTAAAACATTGATGTCAAACCCTGTAAATATTGCAGATTCCGTCGCGGAAGCGGATCTTCTGATCTGCGCCGTGCTCATCCCGGGAGCCAAAGCGCCGACTCTCGTTACGGAAGAAATGGTTAAACAAATGAAACCGGGTTCCGTCATTGTTGATGTTGCCATCGATCAGGGCGGCATTGTGGAAACCGTTGATCATATTACAACCCACGATAATCCGACTTACGAAAAACACGGCGTCGTTCACTACGCTGTCGCCAATATGCCGGGCGCCGTACCGCGTACGTCTACGCTCGCATTAACGAATGTAACCGTTCCTTACGCGCTTCAAATCGCCAATAAAGGCGCGGCACAAGCCATTGCAGACAGCCCTGCGCTTAAAGCGGGCTTAAATACGGCTAACGGACATGTCACGTATGAAGCGGTAGCCAAAGACTTAGGCTATGACTACGTGCCTGCTGAAAAAGCAATGCAAGGTTCGGCTGCAAAAGCTTAATAGATATGAAGAGGACAGCCTGATCAGCGGGCTGTCCTTTTTTCTTTCTCATAAAAGGAAAAACGGCCCCCTGTCTCGAATATCAATTCATATCCCGGAAGAAAAAGGAGGATTCATATGGCTGTTCAGCACTATGGTGTATTAAAAGGCACTGTGTCAGATATGAAAAGGGAAACAGATGATGATTCTCCGCATTTTCAAGTCGAGGTGCTAGGCGAGCCTGATACGCGCTATCGCTGTGCGATCAATGTCATGTCAAGTTCAAAAGAATCAGAGGTTCTGTATGCGGCACGCGATCATTTTGACGCAAGCGCGATCACCCTGCTGCCCAACATTCCGTATGGATATACCCCAATTGATGAAACCAGCCGTGAGCTGGCGCTGGATTATGTCCGCGGCGGATTGTTTGATCCCCGGAACATGGTGCCCCTCCCGCATGAAGTCACCGGTCCGGATAATGACTTAAATGACTTTATTGAGACGTACATGCAAAAAGCCAAATCAGAAAAAGCCACCGTCTATATTTACGGCTCTAAATTCGGGCCGGAGCCGGGCGCTGATAAGATTTTCGGGTTCAAGCCGACAAACGGCATGCATAATATTCATATGAATCAGGGAAACCCAATTGAAATTGATACACGCTGGAAGAAGGATAACGGAACGTGGCACGACGGCGGTATTTTAATCCAGTTTGCAGACCAGTGGGCCGCGGTCTTTTTGGCTTTTCTGTCTCAGTCATGGTGCACGGATGAAGAAGGCCACCCTTATACATTTTGTGATCATACACAGCTTAACGGCTGATGTCCGCATAAAAAGCCTGCCGAAATAACGGCAGGCTTTTCTTATTACATTTTAGCGGCTTCGGCCTGTTTCAGGCTTTCCGGCCTCATATCACGCCAGTTTGTTTCAATATATTCGAGACAAACGGGGCGGGTTTCATTCGTGAGGCGGGTTTCCCAGCCGTCCGGCACATCCAGATAGGCCGGCCACAGTGAGTACTGGCCTTCAGCATTGACGAGCACATGGTATGAGCCGTCTTCCCGTTCAAATGGATTTGTCATATCATCTCTTTCCTTTCTTTACCGGACTGTACGCCGTCCGTTTAATTTCTCTGCCAGAATCGCGCCAATGTCGGCAAGCGGGCCCGGCTGGCACATATCTTTATGGCGGCAGTCTAAGTCATACCGCTCGATTTTCCCCGTAATATACGGTTTCCAAGTATCCGGCTCAATCGGGTCAAACCACTCCGGAATAATCGTTGATCTGAAGAACAGCACATCTCCGTGGAACGGTTTCGGCTTGTATGTTCCTAACAGCCCGACAGAATTAATGTACGTGTCTTTCAGATTCATCATCACTGACTCGTCCAGGCTGGCTAATGCGCTTCCCTCACGGCGGAGAATGGTCAGCGCGGCGTCAAAATCAAGCGGCTGATCCCCGAGGCTGTCCGGGTCGTACCCTCCCAGGGCAAGCAGCGCGATGACGGCTTCCTCGTCATCAGGCGCATTTTTTATCGGCAGAAAATGATTCGGATACGCGTCAAGCATCACCAAAAGCGAAACCTCTTCACCCCGGCTCTGTAATTGTGTCGCCATGGCCTGAATGACATTCCCTCCGAGAGACCAGCCGAGCAGACGGTACGGCCCTTTCGGCTGCACGGTGCGGATTTTTTCAATATAATCCGCCGCCATGTCATCTAGGCTTTGCGGAAGCGATTCTTTTTTTCCGATGCCTCTCGCCTGTAAGCCGTATATCGGATAATCAGCCTCTAAAGAAGACATCAGCCCGGCATAACACCAGCTGAGACCGCCGGCCGGATGGACACAGAACAACGGTGTTTCTTCTCCTGCCGTTCTGAGCGGAAGAAGAACATCAAGCGCGCTTGTGCCCGTTCCTGACTCAAGTCTTTCAGCAAGGCTTGCCACCGTAGGAGCTTCAAATAATGTTCCGATACTCAGCTCGGCTCCCATCGCTTCCCGAATACGGCTCATTAAATGAACCGCAAGCAAAGAATGGCCGCCTAAATCAAAAAATCTGTCATTAATACCGACACGCGGCAGATGAAGCACCTCTGCGAACAGCTCACACAGCATTTCTTCCTGCGGCGTTCTCGGTCCCCGGCCGGTGACCTCCGTTTGGAAGTCAGGCGCAGGGAGCGCTTTTCGGTCAAGCTTTCCATTCGGTGTCAGCGGCAGTTCATTCATTTGGACAAAAGCTGACGGAATCATGTAATCCGGCAGGCTTTCTTCGGCAAACCGGCGCATGTTTCCTGTGTCCAAGGTGCTGCCGGCAGATCGGACAAGGTAGGCGGCCAGCCGTTTATCTCCCGGCCGGTCTTCACGGACGACTACGGCGGCATCCTCGACATCCGGATGTTTGACGAGAACCGCTTCGATTTCTCCCAATTCAATCCGGAAGCCGCGGATTTTAATCTGGTGGTCCGCCCTGCCCATATAATCAAGAGAACCGTCCGTCCGCAGACGGGCTAAATCCCCCGTCCGGTACATTCTCGTTCCCGGCGGGCCGTACGGATCAGCCACAAAGCGTTCGGCGGTCAGACTTTGCCGCCCTAAGTAGCCTCGTGCCACGCCCCCTCCGGCCACATACATTTCACCCGTGATGCCCGGAGGCACAGGCTCCAGCCGGTCATCAAGCACATATACGTTCAGATCAGGAATGCCGCAGCCGATGAGGCTGTTTGCTCTCAGTTCGGCAATGTTTTTGTCTAATTCAAGGTAACTGACGTGCACCGTCGTTTCCGTAATGCCGTACATGTTCACGAGCACCGGCTGATTGTCCGCGTGGCGGCTGTACCAACCCTCAAGCCGGCTCAGCTCAAGCGCCTCGCCGCCGAAGATGATATATCTGAGTGCGAGCTGACGCCCAAGCTCTTTGTGTTCTTTTTCCGCATGCATCAGCTGGTAAAACGCTGACGGCGTTTGGTTAAGTACGGTCACTCGCTCTTTCACGAGGAGATGTAAAAACGCTTCCGGCGATCTGCTGATGTCATGCGGCACGACGACGAGACGTCCGCCGTGAAGCAGCGGCCCCCATATTTCCCAGACAGAGAAATCGAAAGCGTAGGAGTGAAACATCGTCCATACATCATCAGAATGAAAGTGATACCAATGCCGCGTCGACTCAAACAGCCGGATAACATTGCTGTGCGGAATGATGACACCTTTCGGCACACCTGTTGATCCCGACGTGTAAATGACATAGGCCGGGTGAAGCGGTGACAGCGGCCGAATCCGGTCAGCGTCCGCAGGGTTCGTGACGGCATATTGCCGAAGTGTTTCTTTGTTCTGCGGATCATCCAGGATGAAGGCCGGCATGCCGTTTTCGCCAGAGAGCTTACTTGCGCCTTCACGGTTGGTGAGCATAAATACAGGCTTGGCATCATGTAACATAAAAGCGATGCGGTCCGCGGGATAATCAGGATCAAGCGGCAAATACGCTGCCCCCGTCTTCAGGACGGCTAACAGCCCGACAATCATATCTAAAGAACGCGGCAGCGCCAGTGCGACAAACTGCTCCGGGCCGACGCCGCGGGCAATCATCATGTGCGCGAGCTGATTGGCTCTTTCATTCAGCTCTTTATAAGTGAGTCCGCTCTCTTCAAAAACTGCCGCCGTTTCATCCGATTTTGCGGCGGCCTGTATTTCAAACAGTTCAGGCAGTGTCTGCCGAGGCTGAATATGCTGTTTTGCCCGTTTAACCGGCAAAAGCTTCCGGCGCTCTTCATCAGAAAGAATGGTTAAGCTTCCGATCGGTTTTTCCGGATGTGATGCGGCATCTTCGAGCAGAAGAAGCAGGCGTCCGGCAAGTGCTTCAGCCGTTTCTTTTCTAAATAAGTCCGTACTGAACTCCAGCAGACCTTCAATACCGGCAGGCGTGCCGTCGTCATGGCGCTGTTCAGCCAATTCCAGCGTCAAATCAAATTTGGACGATCCGACACTGCTGATTTGCAGGCTTGTTTCCATATCAGGAAGACTGAGTACAGGGTCAGGCGTATTTTGGAATGCGAGCATCACTTGGAACAGCGGATGTCTTGACCGGGAACGAACCGGATTCAATTCTTCCACGAGACGTTCAAACGGCACGTCCTGATGTTCATATGCTGCGAGATTCATTTCCCTGACCCTTTCAAGAAGCTCACAAAAGCTCGGATCGCCAGAGGTATCGGTTCTCAGTACGAGTGTATTAATGAACATACCCACAAGGTCTCCTAATGCGTCATCACTGCGGCCGGCTATCGGACTGCCGATCGGAATATCGGTCCCTGCACCGAGCCGGGTCAGTAACGCGGAAAGCCCTGATTGAAGCACCATAAACAGGCTTACGCGCTGATTTCTGGCAAGTGAGAGAAGACGGGCATGAAGCTCTTGGCCGATGTTGACCGGAATGACGCCGCCCCTGTAGCTTGATTCAGCGGGACGCGGAAAATCAGACGGCAGCTCCAGCTGATCCGGTACATTTTCAAGCGTTTTCTTCCAGAAATCCAGCTGGCGCGCAATTAAGCTCTCAGAATCAGACGCGCTGCCTAAAAGCTGCTGCTGCCAAAGCGCATAATCCGCATATTGAATCGCCAGCGGCGCCCATTCTGCTTTTTCACCTGTTTGCCGGGCGATATAGGCTATGGATAAGTCACGCATGAGCGGATTCAAGGACCAGCCGTCACCTGCGATGTGATGCAGGAGAACCATCAGCGTATACTCGCCGTCACCATGATCAAACAGCTCGGCCCGGACGGCCGGCTCTTTAGCGAGATCAAACCGATATCGTGCCGCAGCGGCAAGCATGTCTTGGAGCTCGTTTTTGTCTGCACGTGTCACTGTAAACACAGGGCGGGCTTCTTCAGCAGATAAAATGAGCTGATGAGATGATCCCTTATTTTCCGGAAAAACGGTGCGCAGGCTTTCATGACGGCTGACAACATCGTAAAAGGCGTGTTTCAGCGCTGATTGGTCAAGCTTGCCTGACATGCGGACAATCACCGGAATGTTGTAAGTCGGGCTTGGCCCTTCAAGACAGTAGAGAAACCATAGACGCAGCTGCGCAAATGACAGCGGGATATGCTCCGGCCGGTCAAACGGCTTGAGCTTAGGCCGCGCACTCTTTGCGGTGTCAAGCTGTGCGGCGAGCCCGGCAACGGTCGGCGTATCAAACAGACGGCCGATGCCAAGCTCTGCGCCCATCGTCTCCCGGACCCGGCTCATCAGGCGTCCGGCTAAGAGCGAATGTCCGCCCAATTCAAAGAACCCGTCATCAATTCCGACCCGCGCGAGACCGAGAACCTCGGCAAACAGATCGCATAATATTTCTTCCTGCGGCGTCCGCGGCCCTCTGTCAGACAGGACAGCGGAAAAATCAGGTGCAGGCAGAGCGCTGCGATCGAGCTTCTTATTCGGTGTCAGCGGCAATTCTTCCAGCTGTACAAACGCGCCCGGCACCATATAATCCGGCAGGCTTTCGCCCATATATTCACGAAGTCCGCCGATATCAAGGGGCTGATCCGCGACAGCGTAAGCCGCCAGCCGCTTATCTCCGGGCTGGTCTTCACGGACAATGACGGCGGCCTGCGAAATACCCGGATATTTCGACAGCACTGACTCAATTTCTCCTAATTCTATCCGGAACCCGCGGATTTTAATTTGGTGATCGGCTCTGCTGATATAATCAAGCGAGCCGTCCTCACGCCAGCGCACGAGATCTCCCGTCCGGTACATCCTCGCGCCCGCGGGCCCGTACGGATCGGCAATGAATCTTTCCGCTGTTAAATCAGGACGGTTATAATAACCTCTGGCAAGCCCCTCCCCCGCTATATAAAGCTCGCCCGCGATTCCCGGCGGGACGGGCTGCAATGCGGCGTCCAGCACATATACCCGCGTGTTCCAAATCGGCGTTCCGATCGGAGGCGCCCCTGTATGGCCTTTTGCAAGCGGCTGTGCGGCCGACCAGATTGTTGTTTCAGTCGGCCCGTACAGATTCGTCACCGTACAGCCTGATTCAAGCAGAGCATGCATAAGCGCATTCGGAAGCGCCTCACCTCCGACAAGCACCTGCAGCGCCCGGAGAGAATCCGGTTCATTGGTGACTAATGAATGCCACAATGTCGGCGTTGCCTGCATGATTGAAATACCGTATGAGTGAATCATGTGCGCAAGCGCCCGCGGTTCCTGAATCGTCTCTTTACGTGCGATGACGCACCCCGCCCCGCTGATGAGCGGGAGGAAGAGCTCAAGTCCGGAAATATCAAACGCCGCAGTCGTAACGGCAAGCAGGCGGTCTTGTTCGCCGAGCGTAAACATTTCCCGCATGGATAAGAGGAAATTGCTTACGCTTTTTAAAGTGACGACTACACCTTTCGGTTTGCCCGTTGAGCCCGATGTATAAATGATATAAGCGGGGTGCAAAGGCGAACATTCCGCCTGAGCGGGACAGTCAGCATTTTGAGCGGCAACGGTTTTTACCGTATCCGGGTCATCGAGAATGATCCTTTTTGCATCACTGTCTTCCGGCATGCGGCCGGATAATTCCATCGTTGTAATCAGGCATGCAGGCTGTGCATCTTTGAGCATGTATGTGATCCGCTCAGAAGGAAAATCAGGATCAAGCGGCAGGTATGCGGCTCCCGTTTTCAAAACGGCCAGCATGCCCACGGCCAACTCCTGTGACCGCGGAAGCAGCAAAGCGGCAAATTGTTCCGGTCCGAGCCCTTTTTCCTTTAGCATGCCGGCAAGCTGGTTCGCGCGCTTGTTCAATTCGGCATAGCTGAGCTCTTCGTTTTCGGTGATGATTGCCGGCCGGTCCGGTGTTTTTACGGCCTGTTCGTAAAACAGCTCCGGCAGACTTTTCTGCTTCTCGGCCTTGCGCGTGTCATTCCAGCTTTCCAGTACGCGGAGACGTTCACTTTCAAGCAGAAGGTTGAGTGTGCCGATTTTTTGTGTCTGGTCTTTCACAGCGGATTCCAACAGAAGCAGGAATCGTTTTTGATGGTTTTCAATATCTTCGGCGCTGTACACTTCCGGATTCGCATCAAAGTCCACACGCATTCCGCTTCCGTCCGCTCTGTCGTAAACGTTAATTGACAAATCATCAACGGGCCCTGCTGATAAATTATGAACGGTCCCCCGCGCTCCGGCGAAATCAAGCGCGTAGTCAAACGGCATCACATTGACTTGCGGGCCGAACAGCCTGCGATTTTCTCCGAGCAATTTAAGGTCGCGGCGCATGTCTTCATGGCGGTATTTCTGATGGCGCCGGATGTTTCGGATTTCTTTTGCCACTTGGCTGACGGCCTCATGAAAATTCATATCCGGGCGGAGAGAAAGCCGTAAAGGCAGAAGATTCATGACCATACTCGGAATATTCAGTGAAATTGAGCCGATCCGCCCCATCATCGGTAAACCGAGCACGATATCCCCTGCGTTTGTCATCCGATGGACATATACCGCCGCTGCGGCCGTGACGGCTTCATGCCAGTTCGGAATCGCTTTTACATGCTGTAAAGCCGTTTCAGAAAGATAAGCCGTGCTTCTCCGAAAACGTGTTGACGTTCGCGGCGCTCTTTCTGCCAAACTGACGACATCAGGTTCATCCGCAAATTTCTCCATCCAAAATTCCCGATCTTTCAGGAATTGATCAGACGCGCGGTACTCTTGATCTTCTTTTACCAGATCCTCCAAAGAACCGAAGGAGCGCCCGTTATCCGGACGTCCTTCCCGTATTGCGGTGTACATTTGCGCCGTACGCCGTGCCAGCAGTGAAAAACCGTAGCCGTCTATCGCAATGTGGTGAATGCGCTGATACCAGAAAAAGCGTTCCGGTCCCGCCTGAAATAAAATGTCGCGGAACAAAGGCCCGGCCGCCATATCAACGGGCTCAGCCAAATCTGTCTGCATGAGTCTGAGTGCGGCCTGCTTCGGATCAGCTTCTGAACTCACATCTATGACATCGATCGCAGCCTCAAATGGAGGATTGATGATCTGCTTCGGCCCGTCTGCTCCCTCCTCGAAGCGGGCGTGTAATGACGCGGCTTCCGTCAGCACGCGTTCGAGAGCGGTTTTAAATATGTTCACATCGATCGCGCCGTTTATCTCAACGTACTCGCCTGTATTGTAAATCGGATTATCAGGATCAAGCTGCTGCGCAAACCAGATACCGGCCTGTGCGCCTGTCAGAGGCAGCTGTTGTGTATCATGCATTCTATTCTCTCCCTTTATAAATAATCTGCGTTCGGCAAGACTTTTTGAGATCGGGAAGAAAGAAGTCTCCACCACTCTTCCAGCGTCGGGTTCTCCGCCAGTTCCACAAACGTCACTTCAGCTCCGTCACGGCGCCATTGTTCGACAAGGCTCATGATTCTGACGGAGTCAAGACCTCTGTCCAGCAGGTCTTCATGATCCGAAATATCAGACGGTGATTCTTGAAGAATCGCCGCAATTTGTTCCCGCACCCGGTCTTTTGTCAATACGGCGGAAACCTTCTCTTCTCCTCCAGAAACCGGCGCGCCGCCCAGCAGCTCCAGCACTTCGTTTGTCAAAGCTGTGTAAGCGCAGCGCTGAGACGCATATTCGATGGCCATCTTATGTTTTTCTGAAGAAAAATCAGCAACGGCGTCTCCGATAAAGAAGCTTTGGATATCATCCATAAATGCTTCACAGGCTGTGACGAGACAGCCGATGTGTGCATAAATTCCCGTAATCATGAGCTGGTCTCTGCCGCTTTCACGCATGATCTCAAGGAGATTCGTCCGTTTAAACGCGCTGTATCTCCACTTTGTGAGGACAATGTCCTGATCATCCGGGGCAAGCTCCGGAATGACCTTTTCTTCATAAGGCCCGCTTTTTAGCCCCGGCCCCCAAAAATCCGTCAGCAGCGCACGGTCCGCCGGGTCTTGGCTGCCCGGCTGTGCGGTATACACCACCGGAATGCCGAGTGCTTTGCATTGCTCTTTTATTTTTTTGATATTCTGAGACGCCTCTGTGATCGGAGCTTCACCTTTCGCAAAAGCATCGACGAAATAATTCTGCATGTCATGGATCAGAAGCACCGCGCGTTTCGGATTCAGCGTCCAAGATACTTTATTTTCAGGCATATCTGACGCTGTCGGCAGCGCATATGCGGGAATAGACGGTATAGCCAATGTAAACACTTCCTTTTTTAAGATTGTTTGATTTCAGCCGGCTTTACTTTTTGGGCGATCGTTTCGCGAAGATCCTTTTTACTGACCTTGCCGACGCCGGTTTTCGGGAAAGAAGCGATAAATTCAATCCGGTCGGGGATTTTATATGCCGCTAATCCGCGCTCACGTAAAAATGCTTTCAGCTCTCCCGGTTTCGGCGCTTCTCCTTTCGGGATGACGAACACACAGGATCGCTCCCCGAGAAAATCGTCCGGCATTGAAACCATGGCCGCGTCATGAACGGCAGGATGCGCAAGAAGGTGATTTTCCACCTCCTCAGCGGCTATTTTTTCACCGCCCCGATTGATTTGATCTTTCGCACGCCCTTCGACGATGATATAGCCGTCCGCCGTCAGTTTGACGATATCGCCGGTCTGATAAAATCCGTCGGCTGTGAATGATCTTTCATTATGTTCAGGCGCTTTATAATATCCGCGAATCGTGTAAGGGCCGCGTGTAAACAAATGTCCCGCTTCACCGGGGGCGACATCCCGCCCGTCATCGTCTAAAACCCTTACCTCATCAAAAGGGGACATCGGTCTGCCTTGCGTATTGACAATGATCTCTTCAGGATCATCCAGTCTCGTATAATTCACCAATCCTTCCGCCATTCCGAAAACCTGCTGAAGGGTGCATCCGAAAGCGCTCTTCACGCGGCGGGCCGCCTCAGCACTGAATTTGGCGCCTCCCACCTGCAGCACTTGAAGGCTTGATAAATCATCACTTCGCGAACCGGATGCGTCCATCCACACCATCGCAAGCGGCGGGACGAGCGCTGTAATCGTGACACGTTCTTTTTCAATTAACGGGAAGCAGTCATCCGGACTCGGCGTCGGTGACAGAACAACCCGGCCCCCGGCATATAAAGTTCCCAGCACACCTGGCGAGCTGAGCGGATAATTATGCGCTGTCGGCAGAGCGGCCAAATAAACGCTGTGATGATCCAAGCCGCATATTTCCGCACTGATGCGCAAACTGTATATGTAATCGTCGTGTGTTCGCGGAATCAGCTTGGACAGCCCCGTACTGCCTCCTGAAAGCTGTAAAAAGGCGACTTCCGCCGGGCTTATATCTTCCAGCTGAACAGGCTCTCTATGCAGGCTGCTCAGTTCTTGAAACTCTTCAGCTTCGCCGGCCACAATGACATGCGCCAAATCCGGAAGTTTGTCTTTCACCTGTCTGGCAAGCGCCCTGTAATCAAAACCTGAATGCATATCAGGAATGATGTATGCTTTCGCCTCTGCAAACTCGCAGAAATACGTAATCTCACTGCTTCTATGAGAAGGCAGCGCGAAAACGGGCAGCGCTCCCAGCCGGAACAGCGCGAAAATCACTTCAAAAAACTCAGCGATATTCGGCAGCTGAACGACAACGCGGTCTTCCTTTTGAATTCCGAGCTTATGCAGCCCCGCCGCTAAACGATCTGCCCTTTCATCTAATTCTTTGTAGGTCCAATGTACATCTTTACACGTCACGGCAGTTTGATTTCCGTATAAAGCCGCGCGCTCTTTCAGCATTCCTCCGAACGTCTCACCCTTCCAGCAGCCGTCTTTTCGGTATTTGTCAGCCCATTCTTCCGGCCATGGCGTAAATCCAGTCAGCACGATCCGTTCCCTCCTTTTTTACAACTCATCTTGGTAAAGCCCCATCGCCCGGAGCATGGTGCGGAATTTGGCCGAGGTCTCGTCCAATTCATCCTGCGGCTTTGATCCGGCGACAATCCCGGCACCCGCAAAGAGCCGGAGAGACCTTGTTTCCGCTTCGGCGCAGCGGAGTGCGATAATCCATTCTCCGTCACCCTCAGCATCACACCAGCCCGCCATTCCCGTGTAGAAATTGCGGTCAAACGGCTCAATATCCTGAATCGCTTCTCTCGCCGCATCCGTCGGCGTTCCGCATACCGCGGGTGTCGGATGCAGGGCGATGGCCAGCTCAAGTGATGTCGTTGACGGATCACGCAGCTCTCCCTTTACCTCGGTGGACAGGTGCCACATCGCCTCAGTTTTAATGAGTGACGGTTTTTCCGGCACATCAAGCACACGGCAGAACGGTTTAAGGGCGGCGGCCACGGCGGCCACGACTACGGCATGTTCATGCAGATCTTTTGCTGATTGCAGCAGTTCTTCCGCTCTTCTCTGATCCTCGGCGGGATCTGTGCTGCGAGGTCTGGAACCTGCCAGCGGATTGGACAGAATCGATGTTCCGTTTTTGGACAGCAGCAGTTCAGGACTTGCGCCGAAAAGCGTTTTTCTTGTTTCTGACGTTCCCGTCACATCCGCAGCGAATGTATAGCCGCGCGGGTTGTGCTGCGCCAAATGCTTGACGGCCTGTGGAATGTCGATATCCTTTTCAGCGGTCAGATGAAGCGTCCTTGACAGCACGATTTTGCTGAGCGGACCGTCCGTAATGCTGAATACGCCTTGTTCCACACCGCTCATAAAGCCCTCAGGCTCCGGAACGGGACGGATGTCATATGTATTGGATTGCGGCTTTTCTGCGGAAGATTCCGCAAACGAAAGCGGGCCTGCCGTATGGACATTCTTCGGTACAAAAAGCCGGGAAGCTTTTCTGCCGTCAAAAGGAATGGCGCCGGCCGCAATCGGATGTTTGATGCCGGCTTGCTTTGCCTCAAGAAGCGTCTGTCTCACGCGTTCAGGCAGTGAATCCAGCTGATTTTCCGCGTCTGTATCAGGCACTTCCGCAAACATTCCTTCCGCAAGCATCGTACTTTTCGGGGAAGCTAAAAAGAACGCCCCGGGCTTGTAAGCGTCCAGCACCTCTTTTGCAGACACTTCCGCCAATAAATGTTGATTTGTCATGTTTGTCCCTCCTTCTCGTTACATCAAACGCCTAAAGTAGCGCCGCCATCAACGCATAAATCATGCATCGTAATATGGTTTGCCTGTTCAGAAGCCAGAAACAAAACGGCATTTGCAATATCAGAAGGCTTCGCCAGCTTTTGAAGCGGAATTCCCGTTTTATATGTATCAAGCGAACCTCTGATGACGTCCCGGGCTCCGTTCCCGTCCTGCCACAGCGCCCGCTGCATGTCGGTTTCCGTTGAACCCGGAGATACGATGTTGCAGCGGATATGATGGGCCGCAAGCTCCAGTCCGAGGCATTTCGTAAACATGACGGCAGCCGCTTTTGACGCCGCATAAGCCGCCATGGAAGCACGCGGAACGCCGGCTGCATTCGAACCGACCGTAACGATGGCGCCTTTTTGACGCTCAATCATGTATCGGCTTACAGCCCGTGACACATGAAATACGCCGGTCGTATTAACAGAAAATGTTTGATCCCAATCTTCATCACTGAGGGATTGCACCGGACCCGGCCGCAGCACGCCCGCAACGTTCGCCAATATTTCAATAGGTCCCATGTCGCGTTCAACGGCGGCGATGATATCATTGACAGCCGCACTGTCAGATACATCTGCGGCAAATCCCTGCGCCTGCACGCCTTTTTTCCGAAGTCTGTCAGTAAGCCCGAGAAGCAAGTCTTGATTTGTATCTATAGCTGCCACATTTACGCCTTGTTCAGCAAGGGCAAGCGCTGTTGCTTCTCCGATGCCTTGAGCGGCGCCGGTGACAACGGCCGTTTTCCCTTTCATTCCCAATGCGTCCATATTATCATTCCCTTTCTATATTGATAATGATTATCATTATCAACTATGATTCAAGACAATCATATCCAAATCAAAACACGCAGTCAATTAGAAAATTAGAATCAGCCGCATTTAGTTCGAAGGGCCTGTTTTTTCTCATGCGGGAGAATACGGGGTATGCGGTCCTCCCGGATTCAGGCAGAAACGCAGGGCCCTGCTGATTAAAACGGGCAGGACAGAAATATGGCCCTCTCCTTCAAACTCGCTGTATTCAGCACGGACTCCATCATCTTCAAATCCGGATAATAAAGAGTACAGCGCCTCTGCGTGCTGCGGGATTCTGCTTTTATGTGTTTTTTCAATTTCTCCCGCAGCCAGCAATACGCTGACTTGAAGATTTTCCGCAGAGAGCCGGTCTGACAAACGTTCCGCTTTTTCCTGAATAAAACGCTTGTTCCAGTGAATTGACGGACTCCCGGCAACATAGGTCTGGAACATGTCCGGCCTCATCAAAAGCACTTGCAGCACAAAAAGACCGCCCAGCGAATGGCCGAAAATCGTCTGCCTGCCTCTGTCGATCGGATAATCCCGCTCCATCGCGGGCTTTACTTCTTCTTCTATAAAACTCAGAAACGCTTCCGCCCCTCCCTGTTCGGGCCATGCCGCGCCGCGCGGATGCACCGGCAGTTCTGATTCAGAAAGCGGCATCGTAAAATCACTGTGACGTTCGGCGGAAAACGGCTGATCTGTCGGGTAGCCTATTCCGACAATCACCGCCGGAACAACGCCTGTTTTTTCAGGCCGTCGGCTTTGCACCCGCAAAGCTTCGGCCATTGTGCCGAATACGGAATTCGCATCGAGCAGGTATATGACGGGGAAGCCGGATGCAGGCGGTTCTTCCTGAGGAAAAGAGACAAAGATACGATACATACGGCCTCCTTTTGAGCGCATTTCTCTTACTTCTGTGCCCGGAACCGCGTATCGGCCGGCCGGCGCGAAACCCCGCTTTATTTGTTTTCCGTCCATTATGTGTTCATCCCCTTTGCGGCAATTGCTTTATCTATGCTTATTGATAATGATTTTCAATATCAAAAGACACCTCAAATAATAGGTTTTTTGCCAAACAAAGTCAATGGATTTTTGATATAAAAAAAGCACCTTATTTCAATAAGGTACCTAAGAACTATATAGTGATAGGGGCTTAATCCCATGTAAAGCGCTCATTCTTCCATGGATCTCCCCTCATATGGTAGCCGTTTTTCTCCCAAAAGCCGGGGTGGTTTTCCTTTGTGAACTGAATGCCGCGCAGCCATTTTGCGCTTTTCCAAAAATAAAGATGGGGGAAAACGCCTCTGAGCGGATAGCCGTGCTCTGGCGTTAACGGCTCGCCGTTATGCGCATATGCCAGCAGGGATGTTTCCCGCGCAAAATCAGAAAGCGGCAGGTTGGCCGTCCAGCCCTCTTCAGCGTGCAGAATGACGAATCCCGCTTCTTTGTGCACGCCCGCTTTCTCAGCGATGTCTTTGGCGCGTATTCCCTGCCAGATATTATCAAGACGGGACCAGCCCGTAACGCAATGAATATCATTTTTCACTTCGGCTTCAGGAAAGGATTTGATATCTTCAAAGCTTAACAGCATAGGACGGTCAACAAGTCCGTACACTTGCAGATTCCATTTTGACATATCTTCATAATAAGGAACATTTCCGGCGTGAAGCACGGGAAACTTCGTTGTGACATTTTGATTTGGCGGAATCCGTTCCGACTGTTTTGTTTGTTTCGTTTTCCCGAAAAACATATGGCTCCCTCCATTTAGTAAACCTGTGTTAAATCTTTGTTGACAATCAATCACCCTTCGATTACGCTAATCTGGTACAAGTGTAAGGGGGAAAAACAAATGAAACAACGCAACCTTCGCGCGGGCGATATGGCGCTTATCGGCATGTTTGCCGCACTGATGGCCGTCGGCGCCAACATTACATCAATGGCTCCTTTTTTGCAAGTTGCGGGAATTCCGTTATCGCTGCAGCCTTTCTTTTGTCTGTTAGCCGCGATGCTTCTCGGCGCCAGACGGGCAGCCATTGCAATGACGGTATACGCATTGGCCGGACTCGCGGGGGCGCCTGTTTTCGCTCAATTCTCAGCAGGCTTTGCGCCGTTTATCGGAAAGAGCGGCGGATTTATTCTCGCTTATATCCCGGCGGCATTTGCAGCCGGATGGCTGCTGGAAAAAACAAAAAAACCCGGCCGCCTGCATTATGCATGGGCCTCTTTGATCGGTACCGCCGTCATTTATATCATTGGCACGACCTATACGTATATTGCGCTGAAATTATGGCTTCATGCTCCGATCAGCTACGGAATGGCCTGGTTTTACATGATATGGTTTTTCATAAAAGATATCGTTTTAGCACTGTTATTGGCATCAATCGCGCCTGCCGTTTACAGGTCTATTCATAAAGCGACGGGGTTCAGCAGAAACCCGGCGTAAGATGTTCTCAGCATACAAAAAGGCTCCCCTTTCCGGGAGCCTTTTTTTACAGGACAAGCGCGGCAATCCAGCCGAATATCACAAGCGGAATGTTATAGAAAATAAATGTCGGTACGCACGTATCCCAAATGTGGTGGTGCTGTCCGTCGGCGCTGAGGCCTGACGTCGGCCCGAGCGTACTGTCACTTGCAGGAGAACCCGCATCACCGACCGCGGCGGCCGCTCCGATTACGGCAATCGTCGCCATCGGACTGAATCCGAGCTGAGCGCACAGCGGGACAAATATGGTCGTAATGACGGGTACGGTTGCAAATGATGATCCGATTCCCATCGTGATTAATAAACCGACCACCAGCATCAGGAGCGCGCCTAATGATTGGCTGTGGCCGATAAAGCCTGTTGATGCTTTGACCAAGGAAGCCACATCGCCCGTTTTATTCAATACATTTGAAAAACCGGCCGCAACAAGCATGACAAACCCGATAAAAGCCATCAGAATCATGCCGTCCGTGATCAGCTTATCCGCTTCATTGCGCTTCATGACTCCGCTGATAAACAGCGTAAACAAGCCGGCAAGCGCGCCCATAATCATACCTTCCACTCCGAGCACTTGTGACAGATAGAGCTGAACGGCAAGCGACACGGCAATGGAGATCAAGGCGATGGCAATGCTTTTTTTCGTATAAGGAGAAGACGATAGTCCGGCAATCTCCTTCGTCTCATATTTCTTCGGTTTCCGGAAGACGATGACGGCTAAAATTAAACCGACCGCCATCCCGGCCGTCGGGATGATTAAAGCATACGGGATATCACTGAGCGGCACCTTTAAACCGGCTGACGCCATATTATCTCTCAGCATCCCCTGGAAAATCTGTCCGAATCCGACAGGCAGAACGATATAAGGCGCAGTCAGTCCGAATGTCATCACACACGCGATCAGTCTGCGGTCTATTTCAAGTTCGTTAAATATTTTTAAAAGCGGCGGAATCAATACAGGAATAAACGCAATGTGAACGGGCACCACGTTTTGCGAGAAACAGGATATGATTAAAATAATCAGTACGATTAATACTTTTGACAGTGCTTTTTTCCGCGAATCTTCCTTTTTTCCGATTAGTTTGACAGACGCTTCCACCATTGCATCGGGAAGCCCCGTCTTTGTCAGCGCCGCGGCAAATGCTCCGAGCAGCGCGTAGCTGACTGCGACGGTGGCATTTCCGCCGAGACCGTCCGTAAAAGCCTTCACCGTCTCTCCGAGGCCTAAGCCGCCGGTCAGCCCGCCGGCAAGCGCGCCGATCATTAAAGCTATAATAATATTGACACGCAGCAGGCTTAAGACGAGCATAAGCAATACTGCGACAACAACAGCATTCATTGATGAGTCCCTCCAAAATCCTTTAGTTTGCTAATGTAGTAGATAATTAAAGTTACCATATATTCTGCGCTTTAGTCAACTAAAGATTTTGGAAATCAAAAAACCCGCTGCATCAAGGCAGCGGGATACTGTTATCTTTCGGGCGTAAAGCGCTCAGTCAAAACAGCCAACGTCCTTGCCATGACGCCTGTTGCGCCGGCAGGGCCGAAGCATGTCGCTTTATTCGCCGTTGCGGTTCCCGCAATATCGAGATGAACCCACGGCGTGTTTTCCGCGAATTCACCAATGAATGCCCCCGCCATAATCGCGTGGCCTTCTCTTCCCGGAGAATTGTTCAAATCAGCCATCTGACTGTTTCTCACCCGTTTTTTATCCTTTTCTGTAATCGGAAGCTGCCAGATCGGCTCGCCGGATTCTTTCGCCGATTCCGCCACCTGTTCATAAAACGCGGCGTGATTGGTCATGGCGCCCGTCATTTCGTTCCCTAAGGCGACAATGACACCGCCCGTTAACGTTGCGACGTCTACAAGGACAGAGGCTCCGTGCTGCTTGGCGTAAGTGATGCCGTCGGCAAGCACGAGACGCCCTTCCGCATCGGTGTTCAGGATCTCAACGGTTTTTCCGCTGAGCGAAACGATGACATCATCCGGCTTCATCGCATCGGACGAAATCATGTTGTCCGTAGACGGTATGACGGCGAGCACGTTTTGTTCAGGCCGCAGTTCGCCGATAATCTCCATTGCCCCTAATACCGAGGCGGCCCCTCCCATATCGCTTTTCATGCCGACGATGCCGGTTTTCGGCTTAATTGAATATCCGCCCGTATCAAAGGTAATTCCTTTACCGACCAGGCCGATGACGTCTTCCCACTGATCTTTGCCCTGATACTTCAGAACGATCATTTTCGGCGGTTCGGATGAGCCCTTGTTAACAGCAAGCAGCCCGCCCATGCCGAGCTCTTCCATTTCATCTTTTTCTAAAATTTCACACTCGAAATCGTATTTTGCCGCCAGCTCAGCGGCATATGACGCCAAATCAGTGGCCGTCAGCATATTACCCGGCATATTCACAAGCGTGCGGGCTGAATTCGTCCCTTGGCCGTATGCCGCTCCGACGTTCAGGCCGGCCTGCACTTCCCTCAGGTCTTCTTCGGTCACGGCGCAGACTGATTTCAGTTCCTGATCCGGCTCATTCGATTTATGTTTATAATCCTGCACTTCGTAAACCGCAAGCAGACAGCTTTCTGAAAGCGCATGAGCGGCATCGGCGGCAGGCACTTCCCCGGAGACGAATGTATCGAGCAAAACGGATACTTCCTGTTTTTTATCTTGATGAATCTGCTGAAATACTCGTGCAAAGCATTCTTTCGTATCTTCAAACGAATAATCCGCTTCTCTTCCCAGGCCGATAAAATAAATACGTTTCATACCGGTCGCAGCCGGAGGGTATACTTTTGATACACGATTGCGTTTGGCGGACACATCACCATCCTTTAACAGCTGGGTCAGATGACCGTCCAATTTATCATCCAATTCCTTCGTAAATCCGTTCAGCGTGCTTTTTTGAAAAAGACCGATGACCAGTGTTTCGGGATGCCGCAGTTGATCAGATGCATAAAACATGAGTACACACTCCTTATGTGGGTATTTGTTATGTAAAGTGGTATAATGAAAAAACATTTTTCATTGATTTTATTTTACCAAACTAAGGGCGTTTTCTGCAGTTTTTCGATACGATCGGAATCAGCAGATACAGAAAGGATGTTGCATATGGATGTACTTATGAATTTTCCTTTACTGGCGAGTTTTGCCGCCATTATTTTTGCCCAAGTTGTAAAAGTGCCTATTCAATTTATCGTATCCAAAAAACTTGACTGGTCTCTTGTGACGAGCACCGGCGGCATGCCGAGCTCCCATTCCGCCGCCGTCACTGCGCTGTCAACCGGAGTCGCTTTGGAACAGGGGCTGGACTCGCCCCTGTTTGCAGTCGCCGCGATTTTCGCCGTCATTACGATGTTCGACGCTACAGGTGTCAGGCGGCATGCGGGTGAACAGGCGACGGTCATTAATAAACTGGTCATCGACTTTAATCGGTTTGTCAGCGAAGCGAAGGACTTTCAGAAAGCGGAAGAGAAGGAAAAACAGAAGAAACTGAAAGAACTGCTCGGCCATCAGCCGATTGAAGTGTTCTTCGGCGGCGTCACCGGTATTGTGCTGACATTGATTTTAGATTATTTCTTTATGTAAAAAACGCTTCAGCGGATGCTGAAGCGTTTTTATTCTTTTACCGTTTTGTATTGATTTCTGAACACTTGCATCGACTTGGTTTCGTTCAGCTTTACAAGTTCGTCCTCGGTCACTGTGCCGTTCCCTTTTTTAATCATGTAGACATCAAGTGTTTTTTTGCCCCAATTGTTATAGACGTCCTTGACGGTGTCAAAGTAGAGGTCAAGGCGGCTTCCTTTAATTTTTGAGCCGGTATCGGCGACAACCCCGTATCCGTAATTCGGTATAAACAGAATCGTCCCGATCGGGAAAACAGACGGATCGGCCGCAACAGTTGAATATAAATCGCGTTTGACCTTCACGCCTGAATATGTAATTCCGTACTGCGGATGCCCCGGAGATTTTCCGGTAGATTCCGCTCCGGCGGTATAACCGGTGGCCGTCACCTTTTGTGACGGATAGCGTTCCCAGTCAAAAGCTTCTTCCAGCGATTTTACCCTGCCTGATGCCTTCTTTTCCGGCTGATTCTGTAAGGATTGAAACGGAGTGCCGATGTTTTTCAAAACGGCGCCGCGATGTTCCGCCATCCAATTTGTCAGATCCTTTGCTTCAACACCCGTTATGGAAAAGTATGTCGCATGGCATGCGCCCAAAAAGAGCACGATCATGAATACGCGTCTGATTATCGTCAATCTGAAATCACTCTCCTCCGAGTCATTGTTCCCAACTCGGTGGGGTGCTATACAAAAAGCGCCGCGGCACAAAAAAAGCTTTCTCGAATAAGAAAGCGGCTTAAAACATTTGATATCCTCTTTTTCTGAGCGCCTTTATGGCAATGCCTGACATGATGGCTCCCGCCAGTCCGCCCGCCAAAATCACGACATCCGCAACCGCTAATGACATGATGCGCTGAAACAGGCTTTGAAAGGATTCCCCCGGCGCCTGCACGTAACTGATCATCTTTTTATTGCTGATAATGAAAAGGCATACAATCGGATAGACAACAGCCATAATCCACGACATTCTAAGCAGCATGTTCAACAGAAAGCCTATGCCGAAAAACAGTACAAAAAATAGTACGATTGAGATCAGGACGACCGGCAAACTAATCACAAACATCCACCCCCTACAGCACTTTCAGTGTACCTCGGGGGCGGTAAAAAAGTCAACGTCTGGAAAAATCAGCGTCTCTCTTTGCCGCTTCCCTGACAGGAGGGACATGTTTCGGAGCCGCCAAGAAGCAATTGAAAATACCCTTTACCTGAGCAGAACGGACACGCCGCCGTGCTTTTTGCTGTCGTTTTCATGCGGATCACCCTTTTTCTTAATTTTCTGATAATATATCATATTTACTTGTCAAGCACCAAGTCAGAATATGTAACAAAATAACTCATGTAAGCGAAAACATTCATTTTTTTCTTTTACATTCTTTTGATAGCGCTCTTTTTTAAAAGAAGAGAAAACCCGCGGCCGCGGGTTTTCAGAAGAATTTAAACTTCCCTTTTTTCAGCGTCAGGCCCAGCCCGCCGATCATAAAGAGCGAGCGGTTGTCAATGACCTTTTTCATAAAGGACGCCGGCGTGCCTTTGAGCTTCCTGCCGTATACGACTCCGACGGCGTTATGCTCACCGAGGGAGGCAACGGTTCCTTTAATGTCAGGCTTGAACTCTTCAAGCTGGCCTCCTTTAATCAAACCGCCCAGATTTTTGGCGACCGTTTCTCCTTGCTGCATCGCGATCTGAGCAGTCGGCGGGTACGGCCGTTCCGTCTCTTCATTGATAAAGAGCGAGCTGTCGCCGAGTATAAAAACGTCATCATGTCCCGGCGCCCGAAGATCAGGGTTGACCTTGACACGGCCGCGCATATTTTCAAAACCCGCTTCCTCCACGATCGGATGTCCGCGCACGCCCGCGGCCCAGACAACGGTCTGTGATTTGATTTCTTCCGGCTCTTCATCTTTCTTGCCGACTGTGACACCGTCTGCGCGGCATTCTTGAACCGCGGTGCCGATTTTAAATTCAACGCCTTTGCTCTCAAGGTATTGAACGGCGTAATCGACAAGCTCCGGATCAAATCCCGGCAAAACCGTCGGGGCGGCCTCGACACAGACGATCCGGACAAGACTTTCATCTATATCATAATATCTGCATAACTCCGGCTTGCGGTTCGCAAGCTCACCGAGAAATTCAATTCCCGTAAAGCCCGCTCCGCCGACAACGATGGTTAAGCGGTCAGGGCGTTTTTCGGCCTCCGTATTGTATGTCGCAAATTGGAGCTCAATATGGTCTTTCAGCTGGCGCGACGTATTAATATTCGCGATCGGAAAAGCGAATTCTTTTAAGCCTTTAATCCCGAATGTTTCAGGGACGGCGCCAAGCCCGATGACAAGATAATCATAAGGGATGTCCCCTTGTGAAAGCGTCACCTTTTTATTTTGCACATCTATCGCTTTTACCGTATCCTGCACAAATTTGACCCGTGATTCATTGATTACATCTTTTATTTGATATCTGCAGCGGTCATGATGCAGCGTTCCTGCGCTCGCTTCATGCATCCATGTCGTTTCATAATGATAATTGTGTTTATTGACCAAAGTAATGTCAGCGTCATTTGCCCCGATATGCTTCGGAAGCCTTGTTACTGTCATTAATCCACCATAACCTGCACCTAAAACCACGATTTTGGGTTTATTCAATGCCATCACATCCACCTTCTTTTTTTTGCTGTTAGACGCATAATCAAATCAACATTTGTATTAGCTTCAGCTTATTGGCGGGATTTTATGAAATGAAATATAAAATTTTTTAGAAAACCGCACATGTCTGCATATCACCATACTATCCGGAAGAATCAGAAAACATTCAGGAAAAAACAGATTGGAATTTGTCCCCATATTAGCGGCGGCCGCAATTTTTTTCAAGAATGAAGCGGCCGGGCGGTTTTCGGCACTCGTCATCCTTTTAAATTGTATGTTATAATTAATAACAATTTTCAATTAGGAGGCAATTTGGTATGCAAGAGGATTCAAAGGTTTATGATATTACGGTCATCGGCGGCGGCCCGGTCGGCCTGTTTACCGCTTTTTACGGGGGAATGAGACAGGCGAGCGTCAAAATCATCGAGAGCCTGCCTCAGCTTGGCGGCCAGCTCAGCGCGCTGTACCCTGAAAAATATATTTATGATGTAGCCGGATTCCCGAAAATCCGCGCCCAAGAACTTGTGAACAATTTAAAAGAGCAAATGGCAAAGTTCGATCAGACCATCTGCTTAGAGCAGGCCGTTGAATCTGTTGAAAAACAGGCGGACGGTGTGTTTAAGCTTGTCACGAATTCAGAAACGCATTATTCAAAAACGGTTATTATCACCGCGGGAAACGGCGCATTTAAGCCGAGAAAGCTTGAGCTGGAATCAGCGGAACAATATGAGGGCAAAAACCTTCACTACTTCATTGACGACCTCAATCAATTCGCAGGCAGACGCGTTGCCGTTCTGGGCGGCGGCGATTCCGCGGTTGACTGGGCGCTCATGCTTGAGCCGATCGCGAAAGAAGTCAGCATCATCCACCGCCGTGATAAATTCCGCGCGCATGAGCACAGTGTCGAAAACCTGCATAATTCTAAAGTCAACGTGCTGACACCGTTTGTTCCCGCTGAACTTGTCGGTGAAGACCGGATCGAACAGCTCGTTCTCGAAGAAGTGAAAGGCGACCGTAAAGAAATCATTGAAATTGATGACCTGATCGTAAACTACGGCTTTGTTTCTTCTCTCGGCCCGATTAAAAACTGGGGCCTTGACATCGAGAAAAATTCCATCGTCGTCAAAAGCACGATGGAAACGAATATTGAAGGCTTCTTTGCCGCCGGAGATATCTGCACATATGAAGGCAAAGTCAAGCTGATCGCCAGCGGTTTCGGCGAAGCTCCGACAGCCGTGAACAACGCGAAGGCCTACATGGACCCGAAAGCGCGTGTCCAGCCAATGCATTCTACAAGCATGTTTGAAAAATAATATAAAAAAGAGTCTGTGTCATACCGGCACAGACTCTTTTTTATTTAAACATCCAAATATAATTCATGACGGTTCCGACAACGAGCGCAATGACAAGCGCCGACACGACCCAAATCGTGCCTAAAATAATCCGGTCCTGAATTTTCTGGGCTTTCGGGCTGTGCCCGGGCTGTTTTTGTTCCACACCGGCCCCTCCCTTCTTTGCAAATCTATCTATCGTAACAAATGTCTTACAACACCCAATACTACTATGATAACCAAACTGCAAATGGATGACAAGCTGACCGCATATGAGGCAGCATGAAATCATTTGACATTCCTGACAAAACAAAGTACATTATAAAAAGACGAACATTTTAATTTTATTCAATTCTATTATTCGCTTTTAGGGGTGTTATATATGGAAAATGTATTTGATTACGAAGATATTCAGCTGATTCCTGCAAAATGCATTGTGGACAGCCGATCTGAATGTGATACATCAGTTACATTGGGCGGACACACGTTTAAACTTCCGGTCGTGCCGGCCAACATGCAGACGATAATAGATGAAAACATCGCGGCCTGGCTCGCGGAAAACGGGTATTTTTATATCATGCACCGCTTCGAGCCGGAAAAACGCCTGGCTTTTGTCCGGGATATGAAAGTGCGCGGACTGATTTCTTCCATCAGTGTCGGCGTGAAGGAAAATGATTATGAATTCATCCGGGAGCTGAAAGCACAGGAGCTTGTGCCGGATTATATTACCATTGATATCGCGCACGGCCATTCCAATGCCGTGATCAGCATGATTCAATTTATTAAAGAACATGTCCCGGAAAGCTTTGTCATCGCAGGGAATGTCGGGACGCCTGAAGCCGTAAGGGAGCTGGAACGCGCGGGCGCCGACGCGACAAAAGTGGGAATCGGCCCCGGGAAAGTCTGCATCACCAAAATTAAAACCGGCTTCGGAACCGGCGGGTGGCAATTAGCCGCGCTTCGCTGGTGCGCAAAAGCGGCGAGCAAACCGATCATTGCTGACGGCGGCATCCGCACGCACGGCGATATTGCGAAATCCATCCGATTCGGCGCATCCTTGGTCATGATCGGATCATTATTCGCCGGCCACGAAGAATCACCGGGACAAACGATCGAAATCGACGGCAAGCTGTACAAAGAATATTTCGGCTCCGCTTCTGAATTTCAAAAAGGCGAAAAGAAAAACGTCGAAGGCAAAAAAATGCATGTCGAACATAAAGGGTCTTTACAGGACACGCTGGTTGAAATGGAGCAGGATCTGCAATCTTCCATCTCTTACGCCGGCGGCAATACACTCGAAGCCATCCGCAATGTCGACTACGTGATCGTAAAAAACTCTATTTTCAACGGCGACAGATTTTAACACGCAGCAGAGCCGCAAAAAAAAATAAAAAAATGACATTCAATATGAATGTCATTTTTTTATTAAATACCGAAATAAAGAGCCGCACTGGCCAACAGATTAATCACAAAAATAAACAAAAAGATGTAACGAATGAATTTATTTTGCACCGGAGCAAATATAAAGAGATATAGTCCTGCCACCCCAAAAGTAAGAACAGGAAACAGCCACTCAAAGGATAAAGAAATGATATAACCGATAATCATAACAATCGGCACACCGATTAATGATAATTTACTTCTCATATGATTTCTGCCCCTTTTACTTAAAAATTGGTGTGATGTAAGCTTCAATAATGGCAGCGGCGATCAGCAGACAAATAATAAGCAGCACCAATATTCCAATATGCCTGAACATTGAAGCTATTATCTTTTTTTCCTTAGAAAAACACAGCCTGATGACCAATTCAACGCCCTTAAAACCAATGGCGCCACTTAATAATAACGCAGGAACTTCAATTATACCATGAGGAATTAGCAGTAAAAAAATCTGATAAAAAGGAACCCCGCTATGCAGATTTTCTATAATAGAGCCGCTTAAAATAAACCCGTTGGTGAATAAATAAAAGATTGAGGTCAACCCAAAGGTAAAAAAACCCGCGGCTAAAAACAGACAAGCGATTGCATTGTTTTTCAGCAGTTCAACCGCGCCTGACGAGCCGTTGTAAGACGCGGTTGAAACAAAGTGATCGGAAAAAAACGCAGCGATCACACCGCCTGAAAAAAACAGCAATGACGCGGTTAACGGAATGGCGGACGTTCTGATTGCCGGCAACATTCGGTTCATCATGTATAGATACTCTCAGCCAATTTTTCAATCTCTTCTAATGAATGCTCGGATGACTGATACTCCGCCGCAAAAACGCCCTCATGTATAATACCGATCGTATCGCACAGCGAATGCGCCAGCTCCAGCAAGTGAGTCGATAACAGGACCGTATGTCCCTGTTTGACGTATTCCTTTAATAACGTCCGTATCGTTTTACCGCTGATTAAATCAATGCCCGTCAGCGGTTCGTCAAGAATTAATATCTTTGGCTGATGAATGAGCGCGGCCGCAATTGATAATTTTTGTTTCATTCCATGTGAATATGTTTTAATCAGCTGATTTCCGTCTTGAGCAAGCTTCAGCGTCTCTAACATATTCTTTATATACTCATTTGTCCGCTGAGACGGCACTTGAAACATTTCCGCTGTAAAACGCAAGTATTCGACTCCCGTTAAATAATCATATAAAAAGGCATGGTCGGGCACAAAACCGATATCAGCCGATATTTGCCCCCCCTCTTCTGAATCCAGTTCCTTACCGTCAATCATGACGCTGCCTGAAGTCGGTTTAAGCAGGCCCGAAATGATTTTCAAAGTCGTTGTTTTCCCGACTCCATTAGTCCCCAGCAAAGCATAAATTGAGCCTTTTTTCACCTCAAACGAAATATCTTTCAACACCTGTTTTTCACTATAGTTTTTTTGTATATTCACTAATTTAATCATTGTTCGCAAACCTTTCCGCCATATTGATTCTGCGAAGAAACAGAAACATGACTCCATAGTTTAATAGTGTGAACAGGACAAAAATACCTGATGCAGAATGAATAAGCATCGTTTCAAGTTCCGGCTTTTTATAGATAAAATACGACGTGATCGCAGCGATTTGAAGCGACACAATGAAAATGAAAGACCCGTATAAGTTGTTATACGTCTTTGCTTTCCCCGCTTCTCCAATTTCGTACATATGCTCCCAGTTTTTCTTAGGATACAGGGCGGTGCTTGAAATCTGGACAAGACTGTATAAAAAACCCGAACATAAAAACACAATAAACAAGTAAATCGTCAGCGCAGCGGAAGACGGAAAAAACACCGTAATCAAAATGGTGATGATGAACGAATAGATAAGAGCGGCGAGATTATAAATACATACTTTCGGAAACACCAGCTGCCACGCATGTTTGATATTTCGGTGAAACAGATGCTGATTTTTTATTTCTCCGTCAACTGATAATACTGTTTTGAGCGCATCTCCGACGAGCTGATACGAAAAGTTCGCAATGATAACCGCCGCAGACACGATGGCGGCTGCCGAATACCCGATAAAATGATGCGATAGAAGCGGAATACAAAAACCTAAAAACAGCATGAACAAATACAGCATACTGCCGAAGTTCCTGATAAAAAACCCGTCAATTCTAGATAAAAACAGCAGATCCTTTTGAAAAACGGCATGAAATATTTTGTTATTTCTATATAATTTCAGCTTTGGCGCAAAATCTGCATTTGTCAAAAACATATAAGGAATAAGGTCCATTTTCTTCAGCGTGGCCGACCATAGTTTAAACATCCCCGCCGTTAAAAGGACGGCGGCCGCAAACACCGCAGCGAAAACGAGCACGGAATGTGAGCGGAATGCTAACCATACATACGGCGTATTCATGAGGATGTTCCGGAAAGCCGGTGACTCCGTAAAGCTTGAAATATCCTTTGCGGTATACTCCCCAAACACGAGAAGATAAACGGCATACCCGACTGCAAGCGGAACCAGCAGGCTGACGCTGAATAAAATGCCTTTCATGATTTTCAAGTAAAACAATTTGCTCCACATATTTGTAAGAAGATAAACAACATAAGAAAACAGCATAGATAAAAATAAATTGAGAAGAAAATAAACGAAGCCCAAGAAAAATACGATGACCGCCGCAGACCCGGTCATGCCTGCGCTTGATAAAAATAAAAAGACCGGAAAAACAAAAAGATACCATACGAAAATGGTTTTTTTGATCGCCTGGCCGGCAAAAACAGAAAACAGCTGTAAAAAACGAACCTTTTTTAATTGATGAATGACCTTGCGCGTATCCAGCAGAAAGGCATTGTGATGTTCTTTAAAGAAGCCGGCAGCCCAAAAAAGCTGCTCAAGTGAAACGGCGATTAAAACAAATTGCCCCCATGCGCTGAGGGGCAGCTGAATCAGTTTTGTCCCGAATACAACACCGCATCCCAGGAAAACGAGATATAAACATAACAGAGAAATAATAATGGCAGACAGCAGTTTGCTGTTGAGTTGAGGAATGCCCCAATCTTCCTTTCTTTTTCGAAACGATGACAGGGTATTATATTTGATAAGAGCCGCAATTTGTTTGACTATCATACTTTCAATCCTTACATATGTATTTGGGAGAGAGGCTCTTTTTGCAGCTTGTACAAAAAGAGCAATTATTTATTGATCGATTTTACCAAGCAGCTGCGTATTTTTTGCCGTATTTCTTAATCATTGTTTTTGCTGTTGCAACGATTGCATAAGAAATCGCGCCTGCGCCTGTAACGATACCGATAAGAGAAATGATAGAAGCAATTGTTGATGCCGCATCAATAATATCAATTGCTTTTTTAGCTGCTGCTGTAGAGATGCCGAGAGTAGAAGCTAATTCAGCATTGGCTGAGAATGCATGAGCCGCCGCCACGTTTAATTCAGTTCCCGTTAATAATAGTGCATAAACCAATGTTGCTGCAGCAAGAGCCGCGCCAAACAAAATGAAAGACTTTTTATTAGATTTTACTAAGTTCATCATAACATCTCCCTACTCTGTTTTTTTAATTTATAATAAAATTCAGCTTAATTGACTCTCTCCCGAGCTAAATTTTATCCGCCATAAAATAGTTTAAGAAAATAGTAAAGAGTTTTAGTAAAACAAAACATCCAGTCAAAATGATTCTCTTGCCTTTACTGAGATCGGTCAGTTTTCCCGCAGCAGCATAAAGAGCCGCGATTGATATGAGCAGAAATGGATCCAGCAGCTGCAGACTCAAGCTGGTGCCGCCGGCAGAATATATAAGCGAGGAATCAGCCGTTAAGTAGTTAACAACTGAAAGAATCAACATTTTAAATGCCGAGATTAAAGAAGTCAGCGTATATAGAAGCAAATATATTTTTTTCGGTTTTTTTGTACCGAGAATAAAAGCGGCAACGAATAACAGAAATCCGCCTATCAGAATTTCCACAAAAGTTGTGAAGATCATAAACCCTTGCAGAAACATGACAATCGTACGAACACTTTTCTCCCCGATATCGTAGGTATTTTCTCCGACGGAAGAATAATACGACTGCAGAACTTTATCTGAAATACTGAATTGGAAGAGTAATGAACAGATCAAAATGATGAAAAAAGAACTTAAAAATATTTTTTTATTGCTCAATTGACCTATCATATTATCATCCTTTTCTTACAAAATAAATTAACTATTCTATACTTTTACAATTTAGTTTAATCCTATCAAAAAATCAATATCCTTTCGAAAAATATGACTTTAGAACGCGTTGACAAAGAGCACAACTTTCAGAGTTTTTGGTGCTATGTACCCTTTATTTTTTTTCGAATTTGCAAATAGTATGATTTAGACAATTGATTTGAAGTTTTAGGAAGAATCTGTCGAAAGAGACGCAGGATATAAAAAAGGAGGATATCGTCATGTATCCTCCGGATGTATGATCGCCAGCACCTGATGATCTTCCCATTTTCCATTTATTTTTACATTTTTTCTCGCAATGCCTTCTTTATGAAAGCCAGCTTTTTCGAGCACCCGGATTGACGCCTTATTGTTCGGCATAACTCCGGCTTCTATCCGATGCAGTTCCAGCTCATTGAATGCATATTCGACTGCCAGCTTAACAGCCTTCGTCGCATAGCCTTTTCCGTTATATTTGCCATCTAAAAAATAACCGATAAAAGCGCTTTGGAGGGAACCCCGAACCACCTGAAAAAGGCTGATCGTGCCAATCAGGGTCTGATCCTGAAGAAAAATGCCGAAGCTGTATTCAGTATCATTTTCTGCATTCTTCAGTGATTGTTCAATTCGTTTTTTCCGGCCTTCCAGCGTATAAAAATCCTCTTGTCTCGTCATGGCAAACCGTTCAAAAAACATGCGGTTTTCCGTCTGCAAAACCAGTTCCTGCTCTGCATCATTCAAGCTGAGCGGCCTGATATCAACGCTGTTTCCTTCCTGCATATGCATCGCCGTCCTTTTGTTTTGATCAGAAACGTTTTTTTAATTGCCTCTCACCCATGTGATACGGTACGCTTTATCGCATTAAGAAAATTCCAAGACTTTACGTTCACCTTTCCTTTCGTGACCTATGTCTGATGTGAGTAACCGAAACGGAAGCACAAGGTTCTTTTGTTGACTTAAACCGTGCTTTAAGCCGTATCATCATATTGTGACAAGGAAAGAATAGTTTTGGCGGGTTTCCCGATGATCTAAAATCAATTTTACAGAATCACTGCTGTCTTATTTCATGCCTATTTGCGGGATGAATATATTGATTGGATCAAAGCTGAAATGTGACAAAGAAATGTAAAAACAATCGGAAAAGAGGAGTTAATATGAAACTGACGGGAAATACAATACTGATTACAGGCGGAAATGCCGGAATAGGATTGGCTTTCGCAGAACGGTTTTTAAAAGCGGGAAATAAAGTCATCGTGACCGGACGGCGTGAGCACGCTCTTCAAAAAGCAAAGGAAACATTCCCGGATCTTATTACATATGTCAGTGATTTGAGCATTCCATCTGAACGTATATCACTGTTTGATTGGGTGAAAGAAAATTATCCGGAAGTGAATGTGTTAGTAAACAACGCGGGGATTCAACAACGTTTTCATGTGCTGAAAGCGGATGCGAAGGACAATTGGGACTATTTCAATAAAGAAATCACAACGAACATTGAAGCTCCCTTCCACCTGTCTATGCTGTTCGCTCCGTTTTTTGCCGGAAAAGAAGATGCGGCTTTCATTAACGTCTCTTCGGGATTGGCTTTTACACCGCTTGCCATTGCACCGATCTATTCAGCAACGAAAGCGGCGCTTCATTCATTTACAATGAGTCTGAGACATCAGCTTTCTGATTCATCTGTAGAAGTGATTGAAGTTGCGCCTCCGGCGGTGAATACAGATTTAGGCGGAGCAGGGCTGCATACTCAAGGAGAACCGCTGGATGAATTCGCTGATGGGATTTTTAAAGGACTGAAAGAGGGCAAACAAGAAATCGGATATGGTTCTTCAGAAGAACGGCTGCGCATGTCACGGGATAAAGCCGATGAACATACGGCAAATATGTACCATGCTATGAAACATACAATCGAATAACCTCTTTGAAAAAGGAAAACCCGCTTCTGTTGAGCGGGTTTTCCTTTTATTAAACAGATAAACGCCTTTTTTAACAATGGTGCAAGCGCCACCGGAAAGAAAGACGTCATATTTTTTCATCCTAAGAATGGCGGGTTGACCCTTAACACTCTTCCGGCGTACCGGCGTTTTTGGCCGTGCGGAAAGATGAACCGCAGCCGCAGGAAGCGATGGCATTCGGGTTGTCAATGGTGAAACCGCCGCCCATCATGGACTGTTTGAAGTCAATGATCGTGCCGGTCATAATATCAAGGCTTTCGCTGTCGACCAAAACGGTGATTCCGTGCTGTTCAAACATGCTGTCTTTTTCGCCTTTTTCGTGCTCAAATCCCATTCCGTAAGACAGGCCGCTGCAGCCGCCGCCTTTTACGCCCACACGGAGAAACGCGTTTTCTTCTTCATGCTCTTTCATCATATCTTTTATATGCAAAGCCGCTGCTTCAGTGATGGTTACTGGAACACTCATAGGTAGACCTCCTTTTTTAAAAAACGGATGCTGATATCTATTATAAACCTTGAGGAGAGTATTTCTCAAACGAGCTGTTTACAAATAATAGACGCCGCTGCATACGGTTTCGGCGGGTCCCGTCATCAGCACGTGCCCGTTGTCCTGCCAATTAATCACAAGGTCGCCTCCCGCTAAATGAACGGTGATATCCCGGTTTCGTTCGGAAACACCGTTCAATACGGATGCGACAGCCGCCGCACAGGCGCCTGTTCCGCAAGCCTGTGTAATGCCGGAGCCGCGTTCCCATACGCGGAAATGAAGTTCATCGGCGCTGACGGATTCCACAAATTCGACATTGACGCCTTCCGGAAATCTCGGGTCTTTTTCAATGACGGGACCGAGCGTTGTAAGAGGCGCTTGATTGATATCCGCAACCGGAAAAACAATATGGGGGTTTCCCATTGATACGGCTGTTCCGGAAAGCTCCGTTTCTCCAAAAACAAAGGTTTCATCGATCGTCCGTTCATCTTCATTGCCGAGCATCGGCAGCTCTTTTTTGGTGAGGCGCGGTTCGCCCATATCAACGGCGACTTCACGCACAATCCCGTTGTCCTCTGTAATGTCTGCTTTCACTAGACCTGAAAGCGTCTCAATGAAAAAGGACGTTTCTTCTGTCAGCTTATGTTCGTATGCGTACTTTGCCACACAGCGAAGGCCGTTGCCGCAATTTTTCCCTTCTGAGCCGTCATTATTAAAAATCCGCATTTTGACGGGCGCTTTTTCTGACGGACAGATGAGGATCATTCCGTCAGAGCCGATGCCCGTGTGAATGCTGGACACTTTAACGGCAATCTCAGCCAGCCGTTCTTCCGGCAGCTGTTCTTCAAATTGATTTACATATATATAACTGTTTCCAAGACCGTGCATCTTGGTAAAACGGAATGAATTCATATCGGCCTCCAACTTTTTTTCTTTTACTTAGTATAAAAGCTCTTCTGCTCGGACACAATACAAATATCCCCCGTTTTTCATACATAAAAGCTCCCTGCATATGCAGGGAGCTTTTATCGTTTACTAAATAAACATGCCGGCAATCGCCGCGCTGAGAAGGTTTGCGAGTGTTCCCGCAATAACCGCTCTTAATCCGAGGCGCGCAATGTCCGAACGGCGGCTTGGGGCCAAACCGCCCAGTGTGCCGAGCATAATCGCAATCGAAGAGAAGTTGGCAAATCCGCACAGCGCAAAGCTGATAATCGTAGACGTTTTTTTAGAAAAGTCCGCAATATGCGGACCGAAGTTTGAATAAGCGACAAACTCATTCAGCACAAGTTTCTGTCCGATATAGCTTCCCGCTCCGAGCGCTTCATGCCAAGGAACGCCGATTACAAATGCGATCGGTGAAAACACGTAACCGAGAATGGATTCTAATGTAATATGTTTGAAACCGAACCAGCCGCCGATTCCGCCGAGAATTCCGTTCACTACGGCGATGAGCGCGACAAACGCAAGCAGCATGGCGCCGACATTTAGAGCAATCTGAAGGCCCGTGGACGCGCCTTTTGCCGCTGCATCAATCACGTTAGCGGCGCCTTCGCCTTCTTCGTCCATATTAAAATCGCCTTTTATCGTCTGCGTTTTTTCCGTTTCAGGTATTAAAATTTTTCCGAACACGAGACCGGCGGGAGCCGCCATAAAGCTGGCCGCCAGCAGGTATTCGATCGGAATGCCTAACAGGGCGTAACCGAAAAGCGTCGAACCCGCTACAGCCGAAAGGCCGCTCGTCATAATCGTAAACAGCTCGGAACGGGTCAATCCCGCAATCAGCGGTTTAATGGCAAGCGGTGATTCAGACTGTCCGACAAAAATATTCGCAGCCGCCGCAAGCGATTCCGTTCTGCTTGTCCCAAGAAGTTTTGACAGTCCGCCTCCGATGACGCGAAAGATGAGCTGCATGATTTTCAAGTGATACAAAACGGCAATCAGCGCTGAGAAAAAGATAATGACCGGCAGAACGCTCAGCGCAAAAGCCGGGCTGCTGCCCACTTTTATCAGCGGGCCAAAAATAAAGCTGATGCCTTCGTTCGCATAATCAATGAGAAGCTGCACACGGCTTGAGAACCATAAAAATACGGCCCGTCCGGCGTCCCACTTTAATACGATGAATCCGAAGGCCATTTGTAAACATAAACCGACAATGACGGTTCGCAGGTTAATTTTGCTTTTCTTCTCTGATAACAAAAAAGCAATGGCTAATATAGCAACTGCCCCGAGCAGCCCCCAAACGATATTCAATGAATCCACCTCTAAAATTTTATTTAAAAAAAGTCTTTATTAAGATAACAATATTTATTTTTGCTGTCTACAAATTTTTTATTTTGCCAAAACCCGGGGCGCAATAAAAAAGAGACCCCGTTCGGAGCCTCTGATTAAAACATCGGATTTTCTTCTATGAATGTATATATGTTGTCAACCAGTTCAGCAGGCGTGCCTCCCGTAACCACTTCGCCGTTAACCAGGGCGAACAGGGACTCCATGCATTTCCCGCAATAGCTTAAACAGCCGTATTCAAGCACGTCCAAGTTCGGATCCTTCTCTAAGATCTCAAGTGCTTCCTGGGAACCGCGCGCTAAATTGCTGACACAGAATTCAATCATCGGATTCATGCGGTTTCACCTCACATATGTACCTTATCCTAACGGAATTTCCTCTATTCGTCAAAGATCCGGTTTCACACTCAATGTTATCGTAACATATTAATTCAGGTTAAAGGTTTTACTATTACGTGTTTTCTGGTCAATTTGTAGGTTATTTTAAAACTATTATTGTGGTTTTAGATCAAATTCGATATAATTCAAGATGTTATTTTACATAGTTCGTTATTTTGTAACAACATTGACTACCATATTTTTCGGGCAAAAGGGGAATCATTATGAAAAAATTGGTCTTGATCGGCGGGGGTTACGGAAACATGCGGGTGCTGCACCGCTTACTGCCGAACCAGCTTCCGTCAGATATATCCATCACGCTGATTGACAGAAACCCGTATCACTGCTTAAAAACAGAATATTATGCGCTCGCCGCCGGCACGATTTCTGATCATCATATCAGGGTGTCTTTTCCTGAGCATCCGAATCTGGATGTTCAATACGGTGAGGTGGCTTCCGTCGACACGAAAAACAAACAGGTTCTGTTTCATGACCGCGAACCGATTTCTTACGATGACGCGGTGATCGGACTGGGCTGCGAGGATAAGTATCATAACGTGCCCGGCGCGCCGGAACATACTTACAGCATTCAGACCATTGATCAGTCACGCGAAGCCTATCAAAAGCTGAACAACCTCGGCGCCAATGCATCTGTCGCTATCGTCGGAGCGGGATTAAGCGGCGTGGAGCTTGCCAGTGAATTAAGAGAGAGCCGTGACGATCTGAAGATTATGTTATTTGACCGGGGCGACCTGATTTTATCAAGCTTTCCGAAAAGACTCAGCAAGTATGTTCAGAAATGGTTTGAAGAACACGGCGTCACCATTATCAATAATGCGAATATTACAAAAGTGGAAGACGGGATCGTTTATAATCATGATGAAGGAATACCGGCCGATGCCATCGTGTGGACGGCGGGAATTCAGCCGAATAAAGCCGTCAGAGAACTGGACGCTGAAAAAGATCCGCAAGGCCGCATCGTTTTAACACCGCATCACAACCTTCCGGGAGATGAGCATGTTTACGTCGTCGGTGATTGCGCGAGCCTGCCGCATGCGCCGAGCGCCCAGCTGGCTGAAGCACAGGCGGAACAAATTGTGCAGATCCTCCTGAAACGCTGGAACAATGAAGAGCTGCCGGAAACAATGCCGCAATTTAAGCTGAAAGGCGTTCTCGGTTCACTCGGAAAAAAAGCGGGCTTCGGTCTTGTCAACGACCGTCCGCTCATCGGGCGTGTGCCCCGTTTATTAAAATCAGGCCTTTTATGGATGTACAAGCATCACAACGGCTGATAAGAAAAAAGCCGCTGATTGCGATCAGCGGCCATTTTTAAGAGCCCGCAACATAGCCGCGCTTTTCCATTTCTTCATATATATCTTTTAAATGCGGATTCCCTTCCCCCACAATGACATCCTCCACCAGCACGAGCGGATAGAAAAATTCATCGTTTCTGATGCGCTCCGCAAGTTCTTCTGTCTCCTTTTGCTGAGGCGGTGCGTCAATATCAATATACCGCATGTGAAAAGGCTGTTCCGGATATTTCCGTTGCAGCGCCGCCTCCAGCCATTCAAACGTATCTTTGGCGCTCGGCATATTCACGCAGCTTGCGCAAAGCGTTTCAGCGCCGTAAACACTGAGCGTAACCGGCTTTGTCATGTATATCATCCCCTTTACACCAGTATACAAAGGACGGGGCAGCTTTTGTATAAAAAACGGTTTTTATGTTCAAGTTTAAATATGCTATAATGGGGAAAGCAGCTTTGCAAACCAAACATTAGATTTTTACCGTTACTGTGAATATAATGGTTTTATGTATATGAAAGGAGCGAATCTCATGACTGAGGTTGAAATGAAAGAGCAAGTACAGGAAGTATTGGATAAATTACGCCCGTTTCTGCTTCGTGACGGCGGTGACTGTGAGCTTGTTGACGTAGACGAAGGCATTGTAAAGCTTCGCCTCCTTGGCGCATGCGGCAGCTGCCCAAGTTCAACGATTACGCTGAAAGCCGGAATCGAACGCGCCCTTCTTGAAGAAGTACCGGGTGTCGTTGAAGTAGAACAAGTATTTTAATCATAAAACCAGGCTGCATGACAGCCTGGTTTTTTATTTTTTACAAATAGTCATCAAACCATGAACAAATATAACGGATGCGTTTCATCCGCTGTTCCGGATGGCCGCTTCTCGACAGCTCATGCGTGGCTTTCGGAAACCGGATGAACGACGTCGTTTTGTTCAATTTCTTCAACGCGGTAAAGAGCTGCTCCGCCTGCTCTATCGGACAGCGGTCATCTCGCTCACCATGCAGGATCAAAAGCGGCGTCGAAACGCGGGACGCATATTTTACAGGAGAACGATCCCAAAGCTTATCCGCTTCCTCAAACAAATCATGTCCGAGCTGCCAGTCAGTAAAAAAGAAACCGATATCGCTGACACCGTGGAAGCTGAACCAATTTGAAATGGAGCGCTGCGTGACGGCTGCTTTAAAACGGCCGGTCTGCCCGACAATCCAATTTGTCATAAACCCTCCGTAGCTTCCGCCCGTCACACCGAGACGGCCGCTGTCAATAAACGGATACGCCTGAACAGCTTCATCCACCGCCTGCATGACATCACGGTAATCTCCGCCTCCGTAATCACCCCTGACACGATTGACAAAATCCTGCCCGTAGCCGTGGCTTCCTCTCGGGTTGACATACACGACAGCATATCCTTGTGCGGCCAGCACTTGGAATTCGTGAAAATACGTATGGCCGTACATCATGTGAGGCCCGCCGTGTATGTATAGAATGAGCGGATAAGTTTGATCCTCTTCAAAAACGGCGGGCTTTAAAAACCAGCCGTTTACCGTCAGCCCGTCCTTTGTTTCATATTGCAGCTTTTCCGGCACGGATATGATGCGCTCCTCAATAAACCGATCATTGTCGGATGTCAATTGCTTCTCTTCCCCATCTTCGAGCGAAATGCTGTAAAGCTCGGAAGGCTGTGCGGGTTTGGCAATGACAGCGATACAGCTTTTCTGATCAGGATGAAAAGCAAAACCATTCACATACTCTTCTTCTAATCGGATCGGATATACGAGGCCGTCAATCGAGATATAATAAATACCGGTGCTTCCCTGCTCGCTCCCGAGAACGTAAAAACCCTGCCCGTCGTTTGTCCATACCGGCCGAGGCGTCACTCCTCCTATGATTGAATCCGCAAGCAGCGCATCGCTCAAATGAACATCCAGCATGTCGGTCAGGCAGGAGAGCCGCTCAGTTTTCACGTCGTACAGCCACGCTTTCTCTAAAGTCGCATTGCGAAATTCATTTTCATGGCCCAGCATCGCGATATAAGAACCGTCTGGTGAAAACACGCAGAAACCGAAAGAACCGCGGTGCGGCGTAATCTGCTTCAGGCTTCCGTCCGCCAGATTCATCAGATAGACATCGCTCGGCTTTCCGGCGTCACCCGGCTCGCATAAATTGGCGGTAAACGCAAGCTGCCTGCCATCCGGTGAAAAGGCCGCGCCATAATGATCCGCTTCATGATCGGTCAGCTGCTGAATCTCCCCCGTTTCAAGATGAATCAGCACAAGCTGGGCCCAGCTTCCGTTCAGCAGGCCTTTCCCGTCACGTTTATATGTTAATGACTGAATATCAACCGGCTCATACTCGTCATGCTTCTTTTTTTCTTTCTCATCGGCGCGCTCCGCTGATGTCAGACTGACGGACACAAGCACGGATCTGCCGTCGGGCGCCCATATCGGATCTGATACGCCCCAAGGAATATCGGCCGCCTGCTTTGCCTCTCCGCCGGCAGCGTCGATGATGTACAGCTGAGGGACGCCGTTCTCCCTGTCAGAAACAAAGGCGAGGCGCTGTCCGTCAGGTGACCACCGCGGACTTGTATTTCTGTTGTCCCCGAAAGTCCATGGGTTTGAGATGCCGGATTCTGTGTCATATACCATAATGGCTGAGGAATAGGAATCACGCTTATGATTGACTGTTGTCCGGACGTAAGCGGCTCTTCTGCCGTCAGGGGCATATTGCGGGTCTGTCACGGATACGAGAGTCGCAATGTCCTCCTCGGTTATGAGTTTTTTCAATCGTATCTCCTCCTTTTCTTTTTTATTTCGCTTCCCTAAATAAAAATCCTTCTCCAGAAAAAGAAAGCGTCCTTCTCTGATGGGAAGAACGCTTTTTTATCATTATACACTTTTCACCTGCTCTAAAGGATTCCGTTCAATTACGCTTCCTTCTGACGGGACGGTAAGCGCCGCAATCTCACAGTGGGGGAAATGCTCAGAAAGCTGCTTTCTCAGCTCTTCTCCCTTTCCTTTTTCAATCAGGACAAGAATCGTCGGTCCCGCTCCGCTCAGCGCCGTCCCGTAGGCGCCTTTCATTTCGGCCGCATGTTCCACCTTTGAAAGCTCAGGAACAAGCATGGCGCGGTACGGCTGATGGAGGATGTCTTTTCTCATCATTTTCCCGGCGAGCGCCCAGTCATTTGACATGATCGCAGCAACGAGAAGGTTGCTGACGGCGCTTGCTTTAACGGCGCGTCGGTACGGCAGCTCTTTCGGGAGCACGTCTCTTGCGTCCCTGGTCAGAACTTCGTAAAACGGAATCACTGCCACAACGTCGATATCCGCTTCGGCAACACGCACGATATGTGTTTCATCTTCTTCGTGAAGGCCGATCACAAGCCCTCCTGCAAGAGAAGCAGCGGCATTATCAGGGTGTCCCTCTTCAAGACTGGCTAAGTGCAGCTTGTCGCTTTCCGACAGCTGCAGGCCGCATAACTCATCCGCAAGCTCAATGGCGGCGACGATAGCGGCCGCGCTGCTTCCGAGACCCCGTGCAAGGGGGATGTCACTCCACACTTTGACATGGGCGGGCGGCAGCTCTTTCTGATAGCGGTCAGCCGTCCGTTTGGCGACTTGGTAGATGAGGTTGTCCGTTCCTTGAGGGATGCCCGCGACAGTTTCGGTTTCCGCCGAGAACTGCCATTCATCGTTTCGGAAAACCGAAAGCTTCAAATATCTGCTGAGCGCCATCCCGACGGAATCAAACCCAGGCCCTAAGTTGGCGGTGCTTCCCGGAACCGTAATGGAAAACAGCATCTCCGCCTCATTCATACACGCGCCGCTCCATTTAAGTATTCCAGAATACTGTCCTCATCTGTCGGCAGCGTAATCGGTTTTATGTCAGATACGTCTACAGCCGTGTTCGGATCTTTCAGGCCGTTTCCGGTCAAAACTGCGACAACCTTGCTGCCTTTTGGAATTTCACCGGATTTCACCTGTTTCAAAACGCCGGCGATGGATGCACAGGAGCCCGGTTCAGCAAACACGCCTTCTTCACGGGCAATCAGCTGATAAGCGTGAAGAATTTCTTCATCTGTGACTTCATCAATTTTTCCGGCTGATTCTTCCGCAGCGAGCACCGCTTTGTCCCAGCTGGCAGGATTCCCGATTCGGATTGCCGTCGCAACGGTCTCTGGATTTTTAATGACTTCGCCGCGAACGATAGCCGCAGAACCTTCCGCCTCAAAACCGCGCATCTTCGGAAGTCCGGTGCCGTTTTTCTCATGGTATTCTTTGAACCCTTTCCAGTAGGCCGTGATATTCCCGGCGTTTCCTACCGGGATCGCCAGAATGTCCGGCGCTCCGCCGAGCTGTTCGCATACTTCAAAGGCCGCTGTTTTTTGCCCTTCAATCCGGTAAGGGTTTACTGAATTCACTAATGCAATCGGTGATTTTTCGCAAATCGACCGGACGATGGCCAGCGCGTCGTCAAAGTTTCCGTCAATCGCGATGATTTCCGCACCGTACATGACGGCCTGCGCAAGTTTTCCGAAGGCGATTTTTCCGTCCGGGATGATGACGATGCATTTCATGCCGGCTCTCGCCGCGTATGCCGCAGCTGCCGCGGATGTGTTCCCTGTAGAGGCGCACATGATGGTATCATTGCCTTCTTCTTTCGCTTTGGCGACCGCCATGACCATGCCGCGGTCTTTAAAGGATCCCGTCGGATTAACGCCCTCTGTTTTCACATGCAGTTCAATTCCGAGCTTTTCGGAAAGTTTCGGCAGGTGAATCAGCGGCGTGTTGCCTTCATGCAATGTCAGGGCCGGCGTCTGATCCGTCACCGGCAGAAATTCTTTATATTGATGGATGAGTCCTTTCCACATTAGCTCCAACCGTTCCCTTCTACGCGATATGTGCTTTTTACTTCTTGTACGACTTCGAGGTCATTTAAGTTTTGCAGAATGTCACTGAAATCTTCTTCCGATGTATGATGCGTGACGATGACGATTTCCGCGAGGTCGTCATGGCCTTTGATCGGCAGCTGCAGAATTTTTTCAAAGCTGACGCCGCGCTCTGAGAAGGCCGATGTGATTTTTGAAAAAGAGCCGACCTGGTCTTTGACGTGAATTCTTAAAAACTGCTGGGCATAGATATCAGACGGCTGCTTCAGATTTCTTTCAAACTGCGGGGCGACAAAGCTGTTTCCGTTTACGCCGAGACGCATGTTTTTCATGACCGCGACCAGATCGGAAACGACCGATGTCGCAGTCGGCATGCTTCCGGCTCCGGGGCCGTAAAACATCGTTTCGCCGACAGCTTCTCCGTACACGTAAACGGCATTAAACTCGTTATGCACCGCAGAGAGCGGATGATGATCCGGCAGCAGTGTCGGCTGAACGCTGACTTCGATTTTATTGTCATCACGCTGGGCGATGCCGATCAGCTTCATCGTATAGCCGAGCCGTTTGCTGAAGCTGATGTCTTCATCCGTAATCCGGGAAATTCCTTTTACTTTGACATCGTCCAGATCGACGTTCATAGAGAAGCCGAGACGGGCTAAAATCGCCATCTTGCGTGCGGCATCGAGGCCTTCTACATCGGCGGTCGGGTCCGCTTCCGCGAATCCGAGATCCTGCGCTTCCTTCAGCACTTCTTCATACGGGCTTTTTTCTTTAATCATTTTCGTTAAGATGAAGTTCGTCGTTCCGTTGACGATTCCCATCATTTTTGTGATCCGGTCAGAGGAAAGGCCTTCTTCGAGCGTGCGTAAAATCGGGATTCCGCCGGCGACACTCGCTTCATAATACAAGTCACAGCCATTTTCCTTTGCGGCGGCTAAAAGCTCTGACCCGTATACGGCGATCAGATCTTTATTTGCGGTCACAACATGTTTTTTCGCTTTCAAGGCATCAAGAAGATATTGCTTCGTCTGTTCGACACCGCCGATGACTTCAATAATCACGTCGACCTCAGGGTCATCGATCACATCATAGACTTCTGTCGTCAGCACTTCTTTCGGCAGGTCTGCGTCTCGTTTTTTATCAATATCTTTAACTAGCACTTTTTTGATTGTCACCGGACAGCCGACCTGGTGCATAAGCTTATCCTGATGATCTTGTATAATTTTGACGACTCCGCTTCCCACGGTTCCCAGTCCTAACAGTCCAATACGAATCGCTTCCAAAGAGAAACTCCACCTTTCTTCCTTTTGTCCACTAGAAAAGGACAATTGTTAACCCTTCACAGACATTTAAGTTACAAATATTATATAAGCCCGCATTTGTTTTGACAAGCGGCTGAATATTGTTTCTACGGCTATGAAAACGCTTAACACACTGATATGACAAGATTCCCTATTTTCTAAATATTTTTACGTCATATTTTCTTACGAACTGATTCCTTTTCCGAGCCACGCCACAGGCGGGACAAAAACCTGCGCCGACCTGACATTCATCATGTTGTGACATGTCTGTAAAAACTGTTCATAGCGGGTGCAGTCGGCAAGAATGTAGTCAAGCTGCTCTTCGTAAAACTGTTTTTCAGAATCATGAGAAATGTAATAGCTCTCCACCGTCTCGAAGAAATGGAGCGGAAACAGCAGGCGGCTGTAAAACAGGCGTTTGGAAAAGGAGGATAACGGCGTAACTTGCTCATATTCCTGCAGAAACAAAAACCCATCTTTGAGCAGGTCGTCACGATGATACAAATATGTGCTGCGCATATATTCCGCAATATCACGGGCGGCATGGTCGAATACCCAATCGCCCGGAATGCGGATCAATGATTCCTCCGACCAGGTATCCCGTTCCATCCGCTGATGGCAGATTGTCCCCGAGTCTTCTGCGCCGGGATTGTCATCCAGCTCCGTATCCACTAAATATTGAATGGCGTTTTCCGCTAAGCCTGAATAATAAGGAAATGCTTCGATCATTTTCTTTTCGAACGGTTCAAGCGGAGACATATGAATTTTCTGCATCCAGAATGATTCCAGCTGATCCACCCGTTTTCCCCATAAGTCCTTCCATTGGCCGATCCTGCCCGCTTCTTTCACTTCGTACGGAAAACCCCGCCCTTTTCTGTGAAATTCGGCAAGCTCCCCTCCGACAGAAAACGACCGGTTTGAGACGGGAATCGGCGCTTTTAAGAGCGCATACGTTTTGCCTTCGTCCTCAAAGGTCAGTTCTCCTTCCTTCGTAAAGATAAACACTGAAACGTATGGGTCACTTTGTTCTTGTAAATACTGACTCATGTAGTAAAGCTCCGTCAGCTCTGATTGCGAAAACCCGGAAACGGGAATTATAAGAAAGAAGGAATTAGGCGTCTGGAAGCATTGGTATTTCTGATAAACGGAGAGCTGTCTGACGTGGATGCCGTATTTTTCTTTAATGATGCTTTTCATCATAATCACCTGCCTGAAAAATTAGAGCTATTCACATCGTAGTCATACGCCGGCGGAATTATGAATACATATTGTAATCCTTTGAATCAAGTGGAGAAACATCGTACACATCGGAAGAGTGTTGTATAAACTAGTAAAAAAAGATTGGGTGAAGCAAATGTCAGAAAAGGAACAACTGAATCAGGTGGAAGCTGTCGCCAGGGCGCGTTTAAAAGAACGGGGGGTTGAGACGGACGATATTGCCGAGCTGGTGTATTTCCTTCAAAAAAAATATCATCCTGATTTGACGATGGAGGTATGCAGGCTCAATGTGGACCGTGTCATCGCAAAACGCGAGGTGCAAAACGCCATTTTAACGGGAATAGAATTAGATGTGCTCGCCGAACAAAAAAAGCTGTCTGAACCGCTTCAGACCATTCTGGCGATTGATGAAAGCCTGTATGGGGTTGACGAGGTGCTCGCCTTCTCTATCGTGAATATATACGGCTCAATCGGCTTTACGAATTACGGCTACATTGACAAAGAAAAACCCGGTATTCTCGGGCGGTTAAATGATAAATCTACGGGCGAATGCCATACGTTTCTTGATGATATCGTCGGCGCAATCGCAGCAGCGGCTTCAAGCCGGCTTGCTCACAGCGCCAGAAATACAGAATAAGGACGGCCGTCATGGCCGTCCCTTTTTTATAGATGTTCAATCCATTCGGTTAAAGAGTCAATCGCATATGTCGGCTTTTGGCCGTAATCTGCCATATGCTCACGCTTTGTCACTCCGGTATGAACCAGCAGCGTATCCATGCCCGCATTGATGCCGGCCATAATATCCGTTGCATAGTTATCGCCGACCATGAGTGTTTCGGAAATATCCGTTCCGAGCACACGCATCGCCTGTTCCATAATAATGGATTCAGGCTTGCCGATAAAGACAGGCTCAACGCCCGTTGACACCGTCAAAACGGATGTGAGCGAACCGTTCCCTGGTAAAAGCCCTCTTTCAGTCGGAATGGCGACGTCGCCGTTTGTTGAAATGAACCGGGCGCCGTTTCTGATCGCAAGGCATCCCGTTGCCAACTTTTCATATGTAATGCCGCGGTCGATTCCCACAACGACAAAGTCCGCGTTTTCTTCACCGAAGCTCAGCCCGTTTTCTTCAATGGCCTGACGGATGCCTTCTTCGCCGATCACATACACCGACGCGTCTTTTTTCTCCTGGGCGATATGCTGCGCAGTCGCCATGCTCGTCGTGAAGACCTGCTCTTCAGATGCCGGAATGTCAAAGCTCATCAGCTTGTCCGCCACCTGCTTCGGCGTCCGGGAAGAATTGTTCGTCACGAATAAATACGGAATGCCGCGCGCTTTAAGCGTTCTCACGAATTCACACGCTTCTTCGATTTTTTCCGTCCCGTTGTACATTGTGCCGTCCAAATCTATCAAATATCCTTTATAATCCTTCATACTCAACACTCCTGTGGATTTTCTCACTCGTTGTTATTTAAATGCGGAAACAGGCCCTAATTCTGTTTCCAGGTAGGTTCTTACACGGGCCGGAAAGGCTTTCAGCACATCTCTGTTTGACGTGATCAGCGTAAACAGCTCCTGATGATCGGCGTGCTGATATTCCTGGACAAGCTGCTTTCTGGAAGAGATCAGTTGCTTCAGCTTATTCCCTTCATCCTCAGCTACCACCTTTTCATCCGTCAGAATATCCATGATGTCGTCATAACTCCCCGGATCGCGCATGATAAAGCCGTCAATCATATCATTTCCGACATCGAGAATGCATTCGATCATAAGATGGCTGATCCGCTCAAGCGCCCTTTTTTCGATCTCGCTCTCCCATGCAGGCGTGCTGTCAAACAGCGCCAGCTGGGTCTCAAAAAAACGGAGTGTTTGTTCGATATTATTTCTGTCAACAAAATACACGTGACAGCATCCCCTTCTGCATCAATTATTTTCTGATTCGTTTTAAAACAAAATACGCGCAGCCGAAATTGCAGTATTCGTAAATGTATTCGTCCAATGTGCTGATTTTCGTTTCAAAGGTTGCTTTTTGATTCTGGTCATCAAAGAAGCCTTTGAGCCGCAGCTGACTGTATCCCCAGTCTCCCACAATGTAATCATATTTATTTAATATGTCCGAATAGCGGGCTTTGAACGCTTCTTCATTAAAGCCGTTTTTAAAATCGTGTACGAGTTCAAACTCGGCATTTTGAATAAGAATCATGTCTTCACCTCTTTTATCACTCTTTACTATCATAATTCATTGACTTCTGTCCATCAATTGCAAAATGAGACGGTTCGGACGGACGGAGAATTTTTCCTCTTTATATCCAGTGTAGCGGTTCAGACGATCCTTATTCAAGAATGACTTTTTCCCTGCAAAAACGGCTCCATCACAAAAAACCCAAAACCTGCGGCGTTTTGGGTTTTTTCGGCTTATCTTATGCTTGGGCCTGGCGTTTTTTAGACGCTTCGTTCACTTGTTCATCCGCATGGTAGGAAGAACGGACAAGCGGGCCTGCTTCACAGTGGCTGAAGCCTTTTTGCATCGCGATTTCTTTCAGTTCGGCAAATTCGTCCGGATGATAATATTTTTGGACTTTTAAATGTTTTTTCGACGGCTGCAGGTATTGGCCGATCGCCATGATGTCGACATTGTTCGCAAGCAGGTCGTCCATCACTTCAATAATTTCTTCCTTCGTTTCGCCGAGACCGATCATAATGCTTGATTTCGTCGGGATGTCAGGCTGCATTTCTTTCGCACGGCGCAAGAATTCCAAAGAACGGTCATATGTTGCGCGGGCCCGGACTCTCGGTGTCAGGCGGCGGACGGTTTCAATGTTGTGGTTCAGAATATCAGGACGGGTATCCATTAATGTTTTCAGGTTGTCGTAATTTCCGCCCATATCGGATGGCAGCACTTCAATTGTCGTGAACGGACTTTTTCTGCGGATCGCCCGGACCGTTTCCGCAAAGACGCCTGCTCCGCCGTCTTTCTGATCATCACGCGCTACGGCCGTGATGACGGCGTGTTTTAAATTCATCAGCGCGACGGAATCAGCTACGCGTTCCGGTTCCTGCAGATCCAGCTCAGTCGGCAGTCCCGTTTTTACAGCGCAGAAGCGGCATGCTCTCGTACAGACGGAACCGAGAATCATGAACGTCGCCGTACGTCTGACAGCCCAGCATTCATGGATGTTCGGGCATTTTGCTTCTTCACATACGGTATGCAGATTATTTTCACGCATTAATTTTTTCAGACCCGTATAGTTTTCATTCGTGTTCAGCTTTATTTTGAGCCATTCCGGCTTTCTCAGATGCTCGTCTTTCTTTGCCATTTCCCCATCATCTCCATTAACCCTTTATTCATGTTCGTGTGCGAAAAATTTCTATTTCACGATGGATATAAAACTTGCGGATTTCTATTCAATAGTCACTTTAACATAGGAAAAATTTCTCGACAAGGGAAGAGAATTACTTACATTTTCTCGGATTGTTGCCGCAAACTATTTGTATTCAATCCTGAAAGGAGATCATGTTGTGAAAGTTCTGTTATCTGCTCTTCTCCTTTTTTCAGTTTTCTGTCCGGCTGCAAGCGGGAAAGAACAATCGGCTCTTGTTTACGGCGAACGGATGCAGTTGTACCGCAAAGCCGAAGCAGTCACGCAGATTCCTTGGTATGTGCTTGCGGCAGTTGATCAATATGAAGAAAATGTCCGCTCGAACCGAAAGGATCTGCCGGAAAAAGCGGGAATCATCAGCATTTATATTCCGGATCATTTGTGGAGCGGCCCTGAAAATCCAAATCCTAAGGACGATGCGCCTCTCAGCATTAAAGTATTTGACGGGATCGGCCTGGACGGCGACGGCGACGGAAAAGCCGAGGTAAGCAATGATGAGGATATCCTTTATACATTTGCTCAGTATTTAGCGGGATTCGGAACCGATCTTGACCATATCCGCATCGGTCTCTGGAATTATTACCGCCGTGATCAGACGGTCGGCATTATCACCGAATTCATGACACTGTTTAAAACGTTCGGCCGCCTTGATCTCGGAGAGCACGCTTTTCCGCTTCCCGTGAAGACGGATTACAGCTACCGCAGCACATGGGGCGCCGCACGGGGTTTCGGCGGGCGCCGGATTCACGAAGGAACGGATCTGTTCGCTCATTACGGGCTCCCCGTCAGATCGACCTGCTACGGTATTGTTGAAATGAAGGGCTGGAACCGTTTCGGCGGCTGGAGAATCGGCATCAGGGATATCAATAACACGTATCACTACTTCGCTCACCTGAACGGCTTTGCAAAAGGTGTGCATAAAGGCCAGATCGTCAAACCCGGAGAGGTGATCGGCTCTGTCGGCAGTTCCGGGTACGGACCGCCGGGCACCGCGGGAAAATTTCCGCCGCATCTTCACTACGGGATGTATAAAGATAACGGCAGATCGGAATGGTCTTTTGATCCGTATCCCCATTTAAGGGCATGGGAACGAAAAGAAATCCGCAGGAAAAAGTAAACACACAGCCGCCAGGAAAGATTGCGGCTGTGTGTTTTTATTTATCTTTCTTCTGTTTTTCACTCGGCAGCTGGACGGAAGGCGTCACACCTGACCCGCCGCTTCCGTTATAAAACTGCGGCACCTCTCCTTGAATCGCTTTAATGGAGACCGGAATATTATTTGTCACGACTGATGTCTTACTGGCAAACGGAATAATGACCTTCACTTTTATTTCCACAAAAATACTGATATCGATCAGGGCATTGTTAATGCCGTACGGCTTTATTTTTGTTTTCACATCAGTTAACGCATCACCGATCAGGTTAAAGCGCACGGGGATTTTCGGCCCCAGATTTCCGAGAATGCTGTTTCCCGTGACCTGCCCTAAGGGAATATCGATCATAATTTCATCGGCCGTTTTCGCGCCTTTTTCCGTTTCATGCTGCTTATTGTTCGACTCCGCTTCCTTCAGATGAGCCTGAAGCTGCTTTGTCACTTTCGCCTTCATACTGTTGACCATTTGTGTATTAAAATCCATCGTTGTGACTTTTCCGTTTTCATCCGTTTTCATATCGACCATATCTTTCACATTGTCGCTGTGAGACATGTATTCTTCAATGGATTCCGTAATGACCTCTGTCGCCACCCGTTTGGTTTCCATTTCTCCTATGTTCATCAGCACCGGTTTGATTGAGGAGTTGATCATCCAAAGGCTGATGACCGTCGATATGATAAAAAAAGCAAACGACAGAAGAAGCACATATCGAAAAGGCAAAGGCCCTCTCTTGCGAAGAGCGCTCCGGTATCTAGGCAAGAAAAATCCCCCCTTACATATCACAATGTATGCTTGTAAGAGGGGACATAGTATTTTATTTTCACTCTTAAAAAGTCCCGCTTTCACTCATTCGGGTGAAATGGAACGGCGGGCAGCTACATGACATTACGGCTGCCGCGCGAGCTTCCAGGCGAGCAGATCCCTTAAAAACTCCGGCATAAAGTATTGCTTTTCTTTTGAATCGCGGATGTAAGGGAACAGCTTTCCGAGTGTAAACATATCGAGAACGGCAACCGAGTATATCCGCTCCGGATCAATCTCTTCTCCGTTCACTTTCACATTGAGGAGATGCGTCACACCGTCTTCAAGGATGCCGGCCTCTGCCTCCGCTCCGGCATATACCATCCTGCCCATCACTTCCCCGCGGAAGCCGAGGCCTTTTATCCGCAGCTGCTCCATTTGTTCCGAGGCGGCCTGGCTGATTGTTTCCTGGAGTTCCCTGCCTGAAAGACGCACGGCGACCGGATTGATCGGATGAGGGCAGATGCGGTGCAGGTCAAGTTTTGTGACAGGCCCCTTCTGTAAAGGCCCCAAAATGACGCCTGAATTCACCATGCTGACTTCACAGCCGCACCAGCTTTTCAGCGCTTCGGCTAATAGAAGCGGGAGCGGCGATTCCTCAAACCACTTCACGCCGGCTTCTTCATTCAGGTTGGCGACTTGTTCGGAGAGCAGGTTTTCCGCTTCCCGTTCCTTCTCTTTCAGAAAAGCCGCCGTATCTTCAGATTCCCCTTGCCAATCAGCCATTTTCTGTACAGACGCCTGTTTGCTGACAATGGTTCGTGATTCACTTTCTATCGTCAGCTCGACACAGCCGACATAGTTCCCGTATTTCTCCGCACATGCAAGCAATACGCCGTTTATGTCCTGTCCGTCCTCAAGAAGGTGGTGCGTATGTGATTCAAGAATGACATCGATGTCCGGAAATTTTTCCGCTGCGGCCCGGTCATCGATCAGGCCTAAATGAGAAAGCAGAATGATGATGTCCGCTTTGCCCTTGATATCGTCAAGTGATTCTTGAATGCTTTTTTCCGCATCCGTCACCGTCCAGCCGAGTTTTTGATAGACGGGATAATACGGCACCGTGACGCCGAGTATGCCGGCGGTCATCCCGTTTTTCAGTGTTTTGATCACGTAGGGCTCGGCCCATTCCGGCCGCTGTCCATCCGCGTCAAACAGGTTGGACACAATGACGGGAAACGCGGCATGGGTATATAAATCCGCCAGCTCATCGTGAGGCAGCGTAATTCCTTCATTATTCCCGACGGCAGCCGCATCGATCTCAAGCCGGTTTAACAAGTCGACATTCGCTTTGCCGAAGGTCGCTTCCGTTATCATTTGGAATCGGTCCATATGATCGCCGATGTCGAATACGAGTGTTTCCTCCCCGTCTTTTTCATGTTCATTTCTCTTCTGCTCAATATAATGTACGATTTTCGGCCAATTTTCGAAATGGCTGTGCAAATCATTCGTATGATATAAACGGAGCTTCTCTAACATACCATCTCTCCTACCTTTTAGCTGAATATCCCTTGATAAATCAATTCACAGCCGATCAAAATCAAGACGACCCGCATGAAAAGCACGATCGTTTTCGTCTGCACCCGCTTATTAACCCACGCGCCCATTTTGCCGCCGAACCACGCGCCCGGAACGAGGCACAGCGCATACAGCCAATTGACATGGCCCTCTGCGATATGTGACACGGAACCCGTCACGGAGGATAAGAAAATAATGAGCATTGACGTCGCCACAGCCACTTTCGGCGGGAACAAAAATAACAGCATCATGGCCGGAACCATAAGAGAGCCGCCGCCAATGCCGAAAAGACCGCCCAATAAACCGACGAAAAAGGCAATCACGATACCGGTAAAAATACGGTACGAATATGTATAAAGCTCACCCGATTCATCCTCATATGTCCGGATCATGCCTTTATGCGCTTTATTGACCGGTTTTGCTTTCGCCTTCAGCATTAATGTAATGGAAATCAAAATCATAAAAAGTCCGAACCAGACGGAAAACGTATGCGCATTAAAAAGTTTAGACAAATACGCGCCGATGATGCTTCCCGGGCCGGAACCGATAAAAAAGATCAGTCCGCTTTTGTAGTCAACGGTTTTATATTTCATATAGGCCAGAGTTGATGACAGGCCCGTAAAAATAATCACCAAAAGGGACGTGCCGATGGCAGTCTGCGGTGTTACGTCATGGAAAAACGGAGTCATCGTGCTTAAATAGAGCATTGCCGGCACGATGATAATTCCTCCCCCAAGCCCGATCAGGCTGCCGACCGTTCCCGCGATAAATCCCAATATAATCAAAATAAGATAAGACATGTGTCTTGAAACCTCTTTTCTAGCTGAATAGGTCGAGCTGCTTCGGAGCAAGTCCGGTATATGAGATATTTAACATTTCAAGCATCTCAAGCCCGTTATCGGCGGCGTCTCCGCCTGAGTTATTATTGAAGAGCACATACAGATTGCGCGACTGTTTTTTCAGCTCCTGAAGATTGTTTTTCCAATCTTTGAGCTCCTGTTTGTTATAGCGGTATAAATATCTGACCTCACGCCAATTTTGTCCGCCGTCAGGTTTGATCCAGCCCTGTTTGTTCCGCCCGTGAAAACGGACAAGCGTTTTTTCTTCATCCGTTGCTTTCAGGACGGTCGGAATGCTGCCCTCGCCGATTTGCGGCTCGTCACATATGCTGTGAATCCAGCCTTCCTCCTTCATAAAGGAAAGCGTCTGTTCGTAAAATGGCGGAGAAAACCAAGACCGGTTGCGGAATTCAAGCGCGCACGGGATATCGCCCATCTGCTGCCTGCACCATCTTAAATATGCGACGTTTTCTTTCTTGCAGTCAAACCACGGCGGGAATTGGAACAGCACCATGGCAAGCTTTCCATGCTCTATATACGGCGATAATGACAGCTTAAACGCCTCAAACATTTCTTCCTTCGATTCAAAGGGAATATCGCCGCGCTGATGACCCGTCATTCCTTGATATGCCTTAATGACAAATTGAAAAGATTCCGGCGTCTCTTTGACCCATCTTTCATTATTGCGGGCGGGCTGTATCGCGTAAAAGCTCGCGTCCAGCTCAACGATGGGAAAATGGGAGGAATACGCCTGCAGTTTTTGCGGGCCCGCTGTTTTAGGCGGATAGATGCTGTCATGATCCCCCCACCCCGTCAGTCCGATATAAATCACAATCCTTCACCTCTCACTCTAGTTTATCACAGGTGTTTTTCTCTTTCTTTTTCCATGTTTTTTCTGAATGCACTTTTCAGGAACCGGTACTGATGTTCATTGGTGTCCGAAAATGCCTCATCTCTGGAAGAAAGAATGTGCTGATAGACGATCGGCTCTGAAAACTGACCGCTCGTGAAATCATATATCTCCCCGTCTATTCGGTTATAAAAATGCCAGCTTGTGCCGGTTTTTGTTTTGAGAATGTCACCGCCGTAAACATCTTGGATGACTAAAGCCGTTACGCCGCACTGGCCTTTGGCCGGGCAATCTTCCGTCCATTTTGTACTAGTCTTGCGCGACCAGGATGCCGTTAATATGTTCAAGATTTGATCATACAATGTGTTTTACTCCTTTTTATAAAAAGATACCACGAGACCCGCTTTCCAAACGACAAAAAAAGCCGATTCTCATCAGAGAATCGGCTCTTTTATTTGAGAAGGCTTCAGGAATGTTCCGAAAGCCCCGCTCTGCTTACGACCGCCATCCTGATACACACAGCGTCCCTTACTGTAGGTTGCAGCAATTCGGTATGGAAAGGTGTGGCCTTCATACAGGCTTTGCTTATGTTTGGAAAACATCGTTTCTTTTGTGACGGTAAAAGGTTCCGGCCGGACGATGGCAAAATCAGCGTCAAATCCTTCTTCAAGCCGACCTTTATTCGTTAACCCGAAGCGCTTGGCCGGTGCTTCGGCCGTCCATCGGGCCACATGTTCAAACGGAATCCCATGATCGATCGCTAATTGAATCATGCCGAGAAGCGTAAATTGGCCTCCGCTGATCCCGCCCCACGACAGAAACATATTATCCTCGCGTTTCAAAGACGGATGACAGGGAGAATGATCCGAAGACACCATATCAATCAGGCCCTCAGCCAAACCCCCGATCATTTCCTCTTTATCAGCCTCTGAGCGGAGCGGCGGAGCGCATTTGGCGGCCGCCCCTTTTTTGAGGAAGTCTTCAAAGCTGAATAATAAGTAGTGCGGACACGTTTCAACGGTGACATCCAATCCGTCTTTTTTCGCCTGCTGAATGGAGAGCACGGCCCGTTTCGTGCTGATATGTACAAAATGAAGCGCGCATCCCGTCGCTCTTGCATATTCAATCGCCCGCTGCACAGCCTCGCATTCGGCCTCTTCCGGACGGGAGGAAGCGTAAGCGCGGGCATCAATTTTCCCTTGGAGCGCGTACTCGGCTTCAAGGAATCGGGTGAGGGCGTCGCTTTCTGCGTGCAGGGCCAAAATCTTGCCGCACGCCGCGATTTCCTTCATTCCCTTTAAAAGAGTCCGTTCATCGGCTGATTGAAATTCATCCGTTCCCGATTTAGACAGAAACGCTTTAAACCCGATTGCCCCCGCTTCTGCCATCGGCCGGATATGTTCGGTATATCCGGGCATCAAACCGCCCCAAAGCGCAAAATCAACCGCTGACTTCCGTTCGGCGATTTCCGCCTTTGCCAGCAGGTTTTCAGCAGTTACCGTCGAAGGGATGCAGTTAAGCGGCATATCAAAATAAGCCGTACAGCCGCCGGCAGCCAGCATGTTTGAGCCGGTTTCAATGCCTTCCCATTCTTCTCGGCCGGGTTCATTGAAATGGACGTGACAATCGACCGCGCCCGGAAACACATACATGCCGTCCGCCTGCACCACTTGTTCCGCGTTTTCGTCAATGCCGGGTCCGATCAAGGCGATTTTCCCGTCCTTGACGGCGATATCAGCCCGCTCTGTTCCGCCTTTTCGTACAGCTTTCGCACCCTTTACAATTACGTCATAGGCCATTTTATCTTCCTCCCTGTAAGGATGACGATTTTCTGTCAGTTTTTATCACAACATGCGTCTATGATTGCCAGTTTACTGCTACTATGATCGTAATACATCAGCAAAACCGCTATAATTTTTGATGATTTTTATTCATATTAACCAATGGTTGTCTTTAGAACCTGAAAGGAGACTGACTGATGAACATTTATGACGTGATGAAGATTCCCGCTTATGAGCGGGCTGCATTAATCGCAGGCAAATCCGGCGGCTGGAGGGAGGTGCAGCACGTCAACATGATGGATGCGCCGGACATCGCTGATTTTTTACATAAAAACGAATTGCTCGTCACCACGGCTTACCACTTGAAGGACCGCCCGCAACTGTTGAAAGATTTGATCCGCCTCATGGCAAAACGGGGCTGCGCGGGACTGGGGATCAAAACGAAGCGTTATCTTAATGTCATTCCGAAAGATGCCGCGGAGCTTGCCGACCGGTATGAATTTCCGATTATTGAGCTGCCGGAAGACATCAGGCTGGGAGATATCGTCAACGCCACACTGAGCCATATTCTTGATATGCGTTCAAATGAGCTCCAGCAGGCCATTTACGCCCATAAAAAATTCACAAACCACATCATGAGCGGCAAGGGGCTGCAATCCCTGCTTAAGAAGCTCTCAGACATTCTCCGGCTTCCCGTGCTGCTTTTGGATCAGCATACAAAACTCTTATCATCGTCCCACCGCATACCCATTGACACGTCTTTATTGAAAAACATCTGTTATTCCCTTTCCGGGCCTTATTTCACCTGCTTTTCCATGCTGTCCGACAGAAAGGCGTATTCTGTCCTGCCGATTCTGAATGTTGAAAAAAACTGCGGTTATCTGGTGATACCGGAGCTGGTGCAGACCGCTGATAAAGGCATGATTTTGACTATTGAACAGGCGGCTAACGTCATTTCCTTTGAACTGCTGAAAGAAAATGCCGTCAAACAATTCAGCAGACGGGCGCGCAATGAATTTTTCAGCAATTTCATCGACCGCTCGTTTACCGGCCATGAAGAAATCAAAAGCCGCGCCAAAGAATTCCGGCTCCGCTGGGATCAGAAATACATGTGCATTTGCGGAAAGCTTGACCGAAATGAGAAAACGATCAGCTTTACCGAAAATCAGCTCGTTTCCGATCATGTATTTGATCTGCTTGAAGGGGAGCTGTCATCCTTCCCGTTTCCCCCTCATCTCTTTATTAAAGGAAATGTCGGTATTCTTTTAATTGAAGCGACAGACAGCTGGAATGAAATGCACGCGTCTGTCATCAGCTTTTTGGAGCAGTTTCAAAAGCAGGTCCGGACGCAATTTAAACGGACTGTCTCCTTCGGCATCTCAAACATATGCCAAAAGCTGATCGACGTCCCTGACGCTTTTACTGAAGCTTCAGACGCCATTTCATCCGGGCATTTGTCCAGAAGCGCGGAGTTTATTCAAATCTATCATGCCAAAGACGTGCCGGAGCTTCTCCGCCTGCTTCCGGCGGAAGATGTGAAGAAATTTTACGAAGCCACCCTCCAAAGCCTGGCCGACCGGCAAAAGGAGGACCAGAGCCTGCTTCATACGCTGTCTGTTTATCTGGAGACCCACTGCCAGATTTCAGAAACGGCTAAGCGCCTGTACGTCCATCGAAATACGGTGATCTATCGTTTAGAAAAATGCGAGGAACTGCTCGGCAAAAGCTTAAAAGATCCGGAGACGACGATGCGCCTGCGGCTCGCGCTGAGAATGCAGCGGCTGATCGGTTAAGAAATCGTTAGAGACAGGGATGCGGGGTGTTCTCCCGCATCCTATTTAAGGGGAATTCATTCAGCTAAATTCTCAAAAAATGCTGCCATCAACATCTGCTTCCGTTGATATCATCAGGCTTTTTCGATATTCAGGATACAACCGATAATCTCACTCTTTTTAATTTCCTCCCAAATTGCCTCGGTACCTTTGTCACAAGCACCCATGATCCTTTTTTGATGGTTTCGCCATTCATTTAAAAATCAGCGGGGAGCGACATAAGACTCAACCACTTCACCAACGCCGCCCTGAAAGTCATGCTGCTTTTCTTTTTCTGATTTCATAAAAAAAACTGCTTTTGATTAGCAGCCTTGTCTACGTAAGAAACATGTGTGATTTTTGCATTTATCAGTTCTCTTGGCATGTGTTCACTCATTTCAAAATAAAAAGACCTTCATGATAGAAGATCTTTAAAAAGGAGCTATATCTTTGAGCCCTTTGATTATTTTTTTTGTTAATTTGTTATATTTCATAGAATCATAGTAACTAATGTTTTTAGCTTCTTTATATTCGTGTGAAGCTACGTTTTTTAAACGTAACAGGTCACTAAAAGCATCATAATAACTCTTGTCTAAATATTTATTTTCAATAAGGTACCTCATTTTTAATTTTGCAGTTACAAATTTCCCCTTAAGTGTATCACTATCAAAACCTACTCTTGCCATAGCAGCGTCTAGTTCATGCTCAACCAAAACCCAAGATAGGACAACTGCTAAGTAAGGAGCTTCTCTAGCTATCATATTGATATTAGTATCTGAATTAAAGAAGGCTCTTTATTTGTTTGAGAATCGTCAGGCTCAGAACTGCCGCTAGTATCAGACTCATCTAACTCTGACTCGACTTTTTGAAGACCTTGACTAAATGTTGCTTCAAAATCTCCATATTTAAGTGTAGCTAGCTTCCATTCAGCTATTTTTTCAATTAATTGAGTAACGGGCTTTCTCAAAAAAAACACTGCTATCAAAACAATAATAGGCCAGGCAATAGATTTTATTACTGATGACCAAAACTCCAACCAATCCATAACTTCCCTCATTTCGTAAAAGTAATGAGGATATTATACTATTTTATTCCATGTTTGCTAAGACTTCACTGCGAATCTCTTCTTTTTCTTCAGCAGACAGCCCCAAAATCTCGTTATCTACTACAGGAGATAGAACGCAGTGAGAACTAACCCGCTCAGCGGCGGAAAACTTTGTGTCTCGCTGATACATACAAGTTTCGCTGCTTCCTGGTATCTTGAATTCTTTGTCAATACCAACAGTCGAACACATCAAGACCAAATACCACTTCTGACGGGCCGTGCAAGGGGATTTTATAAAATTTCCAAAAAAGGAGGGGCGCTTCCCCTCCGTGAATCGTAATGAAGCTTCGTATGTTGGCTAATGGCTGTCTGGATAATGGTCTCACTGTCATCTTGGAAAGATCACTTACTTCTATAAGTCTTTCTTTTTAACAAAAACCGCAGATATAGCAGCAGAAATAACTATCCGCTCCGCTTCTTATGCACTCTCTGTAACATGGAGAATTATAAAAAGGAGGGCGCGCGGAAACATAGGTGGAGCTCCCTGAATGGGTCAATTGATGGGCCCATGGATAAGAATTAAATTCTTGCCGCTGATACAAATGGAATGACGGGTAATAATACAACATTTTCAACTCCTTTTCCGTACACCATATTGTACTTACCGACACCCTTTTTAGATGATTGTCTCTTGCATAATTGTGTGTTGGCCTAATTGCGGGTTTTAGCCTGCAAAATTCGTGCAGGGGAACCATCACAAAATCACCCGAGAGAGGTTTTATAAGACCGCCACTCCGTAATACACCAATAGACCCCATCTGAACAGTTCGTATTATTTCAATGACCCGTTTTATCAGAATGCTCTCCCTCTGCATACGAAACAGCAAGTTCCAAACCACTGCTTTTTCCTTCTCAGCATTTTCCGCTCAATGATGTCCCCGCCTGACTGCCTTCTTTTTTGATCAACTTCCGGCATCAAATTCGTCAGACTCGTCAAGCGATAAAGCTGGTTTTCCTTTATCTACACCTGTTCCGGTTTCCATTCGCGCTTGAGCATATGGAACAACTGATTTCCCTATAATTCACAATGGCGTTCGATATGATTTTCCTTCTATGCGCATCTCTGCAATTTCAGAGATGCAGAGCCAAAGAATAAACGGCAATCAGCAAAAAGCCTCCGGATACCCGGAGGCTTTTGATTCTATCCTTGCTGCGTGAACGGCCGGGTCTGTGTCTTTTTGCCCCAGCCAAGCGCGGCCAGAAAACTGATGGCGAGAATGGCCGCTCCCAGCATATACGGAAATTCCATATTTACATCAAAGAGAAAACCGGCGGCTGACGGTCCGGCGATATTCGCTAAGCTGATGAATGAGGTGTTCATCCCTCCGGCAAACCCCTGCTGGTCACCGGCGAGCTTCGACAGCATCGTATTAACCGCCGGCCGGAGCAGCGATGTCAGCGTCAGGAAAAAGATTGCCGCGGCAAAAACGGCCCAATATGAACCCGCAAACCGGCACCACACAAGTCCTGCAGCAGCCCCGATCAACGTCACGTTAATGACGCGTTTTTCCCCGAACCTGCGGACGAGATAACTGACGCCGACCGCCTGCACAAACACGCCGATGAGACCCGCAGCCGTAATAATAAAGGCAATATCAGACGCTTTAAATCCGTGTTTATGGTCAACGTAAAGGCCGAAAACGGATTCAAAGTTCATAATTCCGAAGTTCAGCACAAAAACCAGAATCAGCATAAACGCGAACGGCGATTTGAGCGCGCGTGACATTTGCTTAAACAGATGCTCACGTTTTTCCGTTTTTGCCCGGGCTTCCAGCTGCTTTTCACGTCCCAGCGTTTCGGGCAGAAAGAAAAATGAAAGCACCGTTGAAAAGCAGGCGAGACTTGCGGACACGATGAACGGCACAGACATGCCGTAATGAACCAAATAGCCTCCGACACCGGGTCCGATGACGACACCGAGCGTCATCGCCGCGCTGAACAGCCCCATTCCTTTCCCGCGTTCTTCCTCGGTCGTAATATCCGCAATGTAAGCGAACATTGACGGCATTAAAAACGCCGCGCCCATTCCGCCCAAAAGGCGGGATGCGAACAATTGCCACAGGCTTCCTGCAAAAGCGAAGATCAATTGTGACACGGCAAAGGCGGCAATGCCGAAAATAATCAGTTTCCGCCGTCCGTATTTGTCGGTTATTTCCCCGGCAATAGGCGCAAATAAAAGCTGTGTAAGCCCCGCCGATGCAACAAGCAGACCCATCGTGCTCCCCGTCGCTCCGAATTCGGTAATATATGCGGGCATAATCGGAATAATCAATCCGATTCCAAGCATCGCAATAAACATATTCAGCATTAAAATTGACAATCGGCCCATGTACGCCATGATTTCTTACCTTCTCCCCAGACAAACAGATGATCATTCCATATTTGTCATTTTTTATACCATTCAGTATAACGGGGAAAAGGGAAAAAAGTCCAGATGATTTCAATCTCGTTTTCATGTCTCATGACCGCACAACGGTTTCAGCCGGCAGATCATATATGTTAAGGGTCGCCTGCAGCGCTTCCCCGGCTTTAACTGAAACTCCGTGTCTGATCAGAACCGCTTCAAGTCCAGCCAGCACAAACAGCACATTTTCCTTTCTGCAGCTGTAGCCCATCGTTCCGATTCGCCAAATTTTCCCCTGCAGCGGACCGAACGAGCTGGCGATTTCAATTCCGAATTGAGACAAAAGCATCCTTCTGATCGATTCGCCGTCTGCTTCCGGCGGAATCTTCACGCATGTGACGACAGGCAGCTTCGCCTCCGGATCGCCGAATAAATCAAGGCCCATCGCTGCAAGTCCCGCCGTAAGCGCTTTTTCATGACGCCGATGCCTGCGGAACCGTTCTTCAAGTCCTTCTTCCAGGACAAGGCGCACACCCTCCCGCAGCGCATAAAGCATTGCTGTCGCTTCTGTATGGTGATTCAGCCTTCTTTCACTCCAATAATCTTCGAGCTGGCTCAGATCAAAATAGTTGCTCATAACCGGCCGATGACCGGACAGCCTTTTGCCGTCAGCTGCCGTCGCAATGCCCCGTTCTACCTTTTTACGCGCGGCAATGACAGCTGCCGTCCGGTCATTATAAGTAATCGGCGCCATTCCGGAAGGGACCGATAGGCATTTTTGCGTTCCCCCGATGACTGCGTCAATCTTCCATTCATCCGTTTTTACGGCGCATCCGCCAATCGTGGCCACGGCATCCACGATAAAGAGTGCGTCTTGGGCGCGGCACGCTTCCCCGATTTCTTTCAGCGGGTGAATCCGCCCCGTTGATGTTTCTCCGTGCACCATAGCGACGATTTTCGGGGAAATCTTTTTCATCTCGCTGATAATCTCTTCAGGCCGGAAGACCGTTCCCCATTCACACTCGATCGTATGAACGTCCGCTCCGTACCGCTCGGCGATTTCAGTCAGCAGGTATCCGAAGCGTCCGTATATCGGAACGAGCACGCTGTCGCCCGGCTCTATCACACTTGCGAGAACAGCCTCAATCCCCGCTCTTGATGTACCGTCAATCGGATAGGCCCAGCGGTTTTCCGTTTGAAACAATTCACGGAGCATTTGCATCGTTTCGTTCATGATGCCGGTAAATGCCGGGTCAAACTGGCCGATGATCGGAGCGCCCATCGCCCTCAGCACTCTCGGTTCAGCTTCTGTCGGTCCCGGTGTCATAATCGTTCTTTGCGGAATGCACAATTCTTTTCTGGTCGGCACGCCGATTCCCCCTTTACGTTAATAGGCAAGTTTATGTAATACATTCGCCAGCGTAAGGACGCCGGTTTCAAGCTGATGTACGGGTGTGAATTCAAGCGGCGAGTGGCTGATCCCGCCACGGCTCGGTACAAACAGCATGCAGGCCGGAAAGGTTCTGCCGAGCATCTGGGCGTCATGTCCCGCTCCGCTTACGATTTTCTCCGGGTCCGCCCCCAGTTCTTTTGCAGCCTCCGCTGCGGTACGCGTCAGTGTCTGATTCATTTGAACCGGCTCTATCCTCATATATTCATCAATAATGGGCCTGACTCCTTTGCTGCGGCTGATGTTTTCAACAATCGACGCCAGTTTCTGATGGAAGGCTGCCAGCACGTCTTCCTGCCGGTGGCGAATATCAACGGAAAACTGGATACGGCCCGGAATGACATTCGCCATATTCGGTTCAACCGTCATTTTCCCGCACGTCAGACGGAGCTCTTCCGGCTGTCTTTCCGCTGAAAGCATCAGTTCGTGGATGATGCTGCTTCCCGCCGCGAGCGGGTCTTTCCGCCATTTCATTGAAGTGGTGCCGGCATGGTTGCATTCACCGTCAAGCGTAACGGTATAGCGTCTCTGTCCGGCAATCCCGGTGACAATCCCGATATCCTTTCCCGATCGTTCAAGCGTTTGCCCCTGTTCAATATGAATTTCCAGAAAGGCACTAATATCGGTGCGCAGCGGTGCTGGATAACGGCCTGCACCGAAGCCGTTCTGCCGCATGGCTTCTTTCAGAGAAATGCCAGACGCGTCTTTCGGCGTTTCCGCATTTGAAAGCGTGAAAGCACCGGTGATATTGCCGGAGCCCCAATAGGTGATGGGAAAACGGCTCCCTTCCTCTTCACAGAGCGACACAGCCTCCAGCGTTTTTTTCGGACGCCCGCACGTCTCATGCAAATGACGGATCGCCAGCATGCCCGCCAGCACGCCGAACGCACCGTCATATTTGCCGCCGTCAATAACGGTGTCAATATGCGACCCGGTCAGAATCACCTCATCAGGCGATTCTGTGCCGTTCAGCCGGCCGAACACGTTTCCGACATCGTCAAATGCCGTTTCCAGCCCGAACGCCTCCATTTTCTTTTTGACGGCAAGCTGGGCGTCCATCCATTCTTTCGTATATAAAAGCCTCGTCACTCCGCCGGAAGCGGAAGCGCCGAATTGAGACAGCCATTGTATGTCATCGGAAATCCCGATATTCGCCGCCGAAAGCTGCTGATGTTCCATACACGCCCTCCTTTTAAACTGAAAAACTGACAAGATGATCTTCATTATAGAAGGAGCGCATAACGAGTTCATTATCTTATCTTCCAAAAAATCAATGATTTTCCGGATACTTTGACCAATAAGCCGAAGGAACCATTTTTCAAAAAAGATAGAATAGTAGATTTATTTTTCAGATAATAGAGGTAAAGGAGGGCAAGTCATGACAAAAAAACTTTGGTTTCTGCCGATTGTCTGCCTGTTTTTCATTTTTGGATGGGCCGCGCCGTCAGCCTCTGCGGGCGCGCCGGCTGACACGAATCTGTACAGCCGGATGGCGGTTTCAACTGCCGGCGACACAACTCTTTTTCCGCAAACTGCCTCAGCTGTCATCACTCCGTCTGCGGATACGGACACATATTACAAAGAAGCTTCCGGAAAAAGCGGAACGGCCTTAAAGAGCGCCCTGCACCGCATCATCAGCGGACATACAAAGCTGTCTTACAGCCAAGTATGGAATGCATTGAAGGAAACTGACGAAGATCCGGCAAACCCGAACAATGTCATCTTGCTCTACACCCAGGAATCACGGGCCAAAAGTAAAAACGGCGGCAGCGCCGGGGACTGGAACCGCGAACACGTGTGGGCAAAGTCACACGGAAACTTCGGAACAGCTGCCGGCCCCGGGACGGACATTCATCATCTGCGCCCTGCAGACGTTCAGGTGAACAGTGCCAGAGGAAATATGGATTTTGATAACGGCGGCTCAGAATACCCGAAAGCGCCGGGCAATTATTACGACGGCGATTCCTGGGAGCCGCGCGATGAGGTTAAAGGAGACGTCGCCCGCATGCTGTTTTACATGGCGGTGCGTTATGAAGGAGAAGACGGGTATCCCGACCTTGAGCTGAATGATAAAACCGGAAACGGCTCAGCTCCTTACATGGGAAAACTGTCCGTTTTGCTCAAATGGAATCAACAAGACCCCGTCGACAGTAAGGAAAAACGGCGGAACGAAATCATTTACGAAGACTATCAGCATAACCGCAATCCGTTTATCGACCATCCGGAATGGGCGGACGAAATCTGGTAATCGTATCATAAGAAGTGATAAGGGAGCCCCGATCATCAGGCTCCCTTTTTCAATATACGGCGTTTTCAGTGTCGGCATCAAAAAAGACGGCCCGGTTCATATTGACCGCAAGCAGAATGGCATCGCCGGGTTTCACCTGTGAAGCGCCGTCAAGACGGATCGTCATGCGGTCATCTCCGCTCACCGCATGAACGTACATCTCCGCGCCTAAGTTTTCACATACTTCCGCCACAGCGCGGCACACCGCTTCAGGCGGGTGCTCTGATTGTCCGGCAAGCGTCAAATGCTCCGGACGCAGCCCCGCAATCATCTCCTTACCGCTGTATCCTTTCTGCACAAGAACGGCCGCTTTTTCTTTCGGAATGGGCAGACGAACGGACGAACCGGCAAAATACCATTGCCCGTGACTTTCTTCAATGACGCCTTTTATAAAATTCATACTCGGAGAACCGATAAAACCCGCCACAAACAGATTCGCCGGATAATGATAAATCTCATGGGGGCTTGCGGCCTGCTGAATATCTCCTTCATTCATCACGACAATCCGGTCGCCCATTGTCATCGCTTCCGTCTGATCATGCGTCACATAAACGATGGTCGCTTTCAAACGCTGATGGAGCTTGCTGATTTCGGCGCGCATCGTCACTCGCAATTTCGCATCTAAGTTGGAAAGCGGCTCGTCCATCAGAAACACTTTCGGCTCCCGCACGATCGACCGGCCGAGCGCAACCCGCTGCCGCTGTCCGCCTGAAAGAGCCTTCGGTTTCCGCTTGAGCAGATGCCCGATTTCCAAAATATCAGCGGCCGTCCGGACTCGCTCTGCGATTTCTTTTTTCGGCAGCTTTCTGAGCTTCAAACCGAACGCCATATTATCAAACACCGTCATGTGGGGATACAGCGCGTAATTCTGAAAAACCATCGCGATATCGCGATCCTTCGGGGGCAGATCGTTCACCGCGTCTCCATCGATATAAAGCTTCCCTTCAGAAATGCTCTCCAGTCCGGCAATCATTCTGAGTGTCGTAGATTTGCCGCAGCCGGAGGGCCCGACAAGCACCAGCAGCTCCTCATCTTTTACATCTAAGTGAAAATCCTTCACTGCCGCCGATTGGGCGCCGTATGTTTTTTTGATATGGTCAAATGTTAATGATGCCATTCGAAACCTCCTCCAATACTGGAAACCGCCACATCTTTCTGTTATGTTAAAAATGTTCGGGGTTTCTGACAGATTCATAAATGAAAAGCAAATTTGTATTATAACGTCATAATACATATAATAGTACTACTACTTGACAAAGGAGGTCCGTCCCATTGTTAAATAACGGGAGCTCGAAACCTTTATATATTCAGCTGAAACAAATTATCGCGGACGATATCAAGAAGGGCGTTTATTCGCCGTCCGTAAAACTGCCGACCGAAAATGAGCTGTGCGAAACGTACAACGTCAGCCGCATAACGGTCAGGAAGGCCATCCTTGATCTTGTGGAAGAAGGCTGGCTCGTCCGGCAGCAGGGAAAGGGAACGTTCGTTAAAAGCCCTAAACTGAAGCGGGAGCTCATCGCGGTCAACGGCTACTCAGAATTTATGGAATCAACGGGGAAAAAACCGAAACACCAGATCCTTTCCCATGAAACCATTGAAGCGCCTAAATCCATCGCCCAAAAACTTCGCGTCGCTTCCGAAAGTCCCGTTCTTGAATTAAAACGCATTTTATTTCACGACGACCAGCCGCTCTCATTCGAAATCGCCCACTATCCGCTCAGTTTATTTCCCGACATCGGCAAGCATATTAAAGGCGGCGTGTCGATGCATGACATTTTGAAACAGCACTATCAGGTGGTGCCCACCCATAATACGAAGCTGTTAAATGTCGTATACGCCAAGCAGGAAGAAAGCCGCTATCTGGCTTGTGATATCGGGGATGCGCTTTTTGAAATTGACAAAACCGCATTTATGTCAAAAGACAAGCCGATATACAGCTCGCTGTTTTTAATGCATACCGACCGCGTTACGTTTACCATTAACAGTCCCTATGCGTAACAAGTATAAAAAACGAGACAATGCTTATCGTATTCTCGTTTTTTCACTGCTTTTCCCGCCGCCCGGCCTGTAGGGATGCCCGTAACCGAACGCTCCGAACCCTCCGCATGTTTTGGCAGCCGTCCCGGCGGCCGCAGTAAGCGCTCGCCGAATATCCTGATGCTCGAAGAAATCGGTAAGAAACCCGGCGATAAAAGAATCACCCGCGCCCAATGTATCTATTATATCAGCTCTTACCACCGGCTGATGATAGACGCGTTCCCCATCCGATAACACCGCGCCATATTCCCCCCTTGTCAGACAGACGATTTTCGCTCCGAAACCGCGGGCTTTTTCGGCAAGCCGCATACATTCACTTTCACTCAAATCACTCCCGGAAAAAAACGCATACGTCACGTACGGACAGACCGCTTCTAAATAGGCTTCGTCACGTTTTACAGAGAAGTCAAAGGAAATCGGCACATGGCCGCTCAGCATCGGGAGGTCACGTTCTATCCTGCTGTATACGCTCGTATGCAGCAGATCATGTCCGGCGATAAATGAGATGTCATTCTCCTGAAAAGCGAGCGTCAGACGCGATTGCACGCCGCCTTTATTTGATCCGGCAAATATCCTGTCCCCTCTTTCATCAAGCGTGACGACCGCCATCCCGTTTTCTCCGTATGCCCGGCGGATCAGATCGGCATTCACCTTTTCCAGTTTCAGCACATTCAATACGTGATCCGCCGCTTCATCACTGCCGAGAATCCCGATATAAGAAGTTTCGTGGCCTAAGCGCCGGGCAAGCACGGCTACGTTTAACGCATTTCCGCCCGGGTAAAACGTCTCCTGATCCTGATAATAATCTACTACATTATCTCCGGCCGCTATCAGTTTCATCTTTTCATCCTCCTTATCCTTTCACGCTTCCCGCAGCAATGCCGCGGATAAAATATCTCTGCATCAATAGAAACAGCGCGATGATCGGAGCAGCAGAAATCGTCAGCCCGGCCAGCAGCACGCCCCAATCCGTCTGCAGCGCATCTCTGAACTGCATCAGCCCGGCCGGAATCGTCCGTAAATTTTCATCATCGATAAAAATAATCGCAAACATAAACTCATTCCATGTATGGTAAGCCGTCAAAATGCCTGATGTCACCAGAATCGGCACGCTCATAGGTAAGAATATTCTGAAAAATATTCCGAAACTTGTACATCCATCCAGATAGGCAGCTTCCTCAAGCTCTTTGGAGATCGACAAAAAATAGGAACGGATCAGAATCACGGTAAACGGAATACGGTAGGCGGCGTACGGAAGAATCAATGCCCAATACGTATTGTACAGTCCCAATGACTGGATAATGGAGTACAGCGGCACAAGACTGACCTGCGGCGTCAGCATCAAGCCGCCAAGACAAATGATCAGCACAAACCCTTTTCCTTTAAATTGAAAACGGGCCAGCCCGTATGCCGCCCAGGCGCTCACAAATACGGTGATGAGACAAGTCAGCACGGTCACAATGACACTGTTCATAAAATAAGCGGAAATCCCTTGGTTCCATGCGGATACGAAGTTTTCGGGATGCCAGACAGAGGGCAGCGACCAGCTGTGCTCAAAAATCTCATCCGAGCTTTTAAAGGCGCTGACCGCCATCCATAACAGCGGATAAGCAACGGCAATGAGGTAGATAAAGAGAAACAGCCACACAGACGTTTCCCCGACATACCATTTTCTCGGTTTTCCGCCTGTTCTGACGGCCTGACGGGCATGACGCAAGTCCGTCTTTTCAGGAAGCATCGGCTACTCCTCCTTTCCGGTCTTAAAGAATTTCATCTGAATAAGCGACAGAGCAAGCGTCAGCAAAAGCACCACCGTCGCGATCGCAGAAGCGTAGCCCATCATATCCTTTGTAAAAGCGCTCTTATACAAAAATGTGCTCAGCACTTCTGAAGCATTGCCCGGACCTCCGCCGGTCAGAATATACGGTTCATTAAATACGGTAAATGCGCCGGTCAGCGTCATCACCACAGCAACAAACGACATTTCTTTCGTCTGCGGCACCGTAATGTGAAAAAACTGCTGGATTTTTCCGGCTCCGTCCAGCTGCGCCGATTCATATAATTCAGCAGGAATGCTCTGAATCGAGACAATGTACAGCATGGCGATGTAACCGACAGACTGCCATTGAGACACAAAAATGACAGACAGCATAGCGGTGTTTTCATCGCCCAGCCACGCCCGGGTCAGTTCATCAAGTCCGACGGCTTCCAGCAGCTGATTCAAAAGCCCGATTTCCGGGTTATAAATAAAATCAAACAACAGCGCAATGACGGTCATGGAAATGACGACCGGAAGAAAAAAGACCGTGCGGAAAAACGGCGACCATTTTCTTACCAATCTGTCTTCCAGCACGGCCGCCAGAATTAAGCCGCCGCCAACCTGGCAAATCAGCGATATGACCGCATACAGCACATTGTTGCGGAGCGCTGTAAAAAATACGGGATCGTGAAACAGGTCAATATAATTTTTCAAACCGATAAACGTCTTTTCGGGTTGAAATGAGCTCCATTCAAACAGACTGAAAAACACATTCTCAATAATCGGAATGTAAACGAACAGCAGAAAAATCAGCGCGGGCGCGAGAAACAGATACGGAATGAAACGTTTTCGGCTGACCAAGGAAATCCTCATCTCCTTTCTCCAAAGAAATCTGTTCTATTCAGATGACGCTTTGACTTGACGCGCCGCTTTCTGCACGGAATTCATCACCTCGCGCGGTGTCATTGTGCCGCCGAGCATCTGCTGAACGCCTGCCGCATACACATCGGCGATTTCAACGTCAACATCCATATCAAACCACGGCACCATTGTTTCGGCGCGGACGATATCCTGCACGGCTTCACGCTGGATCGGGGTGGAATTGTTTTCTGTCGCCGTTCCCTGAACCGCGCTGTATTTACCGACGTCTTTTATCAGCTTCTCTCCCATTTTTTTCGAGGTTAAAAACTGAAGAAATTCCATGGCTTCTTTCGGGTGCTTCGTTTTTGAGGAAATCATAAATCCTTCCGGAGATCCGGTCAGTGCACGGGGAGATCCCTTTTCGCCGCTGATTTTCGGGAAAGGAAACAAGCCCAGATTGACCGGTTCGACGAGCTTAATTTCTGCCGTTTCCGCATAAATCATCGCCGCTTTGCCGCTCGTAAACTGCTGGCGCACGTATTCGTGATCAACGGAGTTCACGTGCTTTGTAAAGTACGGCAGAAGTTCCTGAAGCTTTTCAAGCGCTTTGACATAGCCTTCGTCCGTAAACTCCCCGGTTTCCGGGCTGTAATCCTTCGCCCGCGTTTTTTCATCCACCATACGCTGGTTCAGCGTCCCGATATAATGAGAAATGGTCCAAGGCGCTTTTGTGCCGAAACTGATCGGAATATATCCGTTCTCTTTCAATTTCTCAGAGACTGTGATCAGTTCATCCCATGTCGCCGGGGGCTTCAAATGTAATGAATTAAAAATGTCCTTATTATAAAAGAATGATTTAGCGTCCATTTGCCACGGAACACCGTACTGTTTTCCGTCATGCGTAAAAGGTTTGATTTGTGACTGCACAAGCTGTGAGGACCAATCTTTATCCTGCTGATAGTAAGACGACAGATCGAGGGCTTTATCTCCTTTGATGAATTTATAAGCAAACCGGTCGCTCCATGAAAAGAAAATATCAGGGGGGCTCGTTGTTCCGAGCATGACTTTCACCTTGTCTTTATAAGAATCGTTTAAGACCGCTTCCGTTTGGATATGAATATCCGGATGAGCGGCTTCAAATTCTTTGACCGCTTCTTCAAAATAGCTTTTTTCCGGCTCCTTCGGCCACCTGTGAAAAAACTTCAGAGTCACTTTTCCGTCAGAGGAACTGCTTTGGCTTGAACAGGCGGCGGCTGACAGACATACGGCTAACAGAACGAACAGGCAGATGAGCTTTTTCAGATGCTTTTCCTCCTTTGTCACCGGACTATAACGTTATATATCATTATAGTCCGGTGAAATATAATGCGCGTTCTTAATATTCGACTTTCCACATGTAACGCCGCTGGCTTAACGGATGGTTCCTTGCTTCCGCCAGCGCATCCGCATAGCTTCTGAGCACCCGGTTTAATACGAGAGGAGCCAGATAGCCTTTTACAGAATCGTCAATTCCGGAAAAATCATATGCTGCCGCATCAAGCACAGTCAGTTTTTTGCCGTATCTTTTTGAGAAGGAAAGCGCCCGCTCTTCAAGGGGTCTTGTTTCGTCTAAGCCGAGCAGGATAATAAATGGAACGGATTCATCAATGATTTCGAACGGTCCGTGAAAATATTCTCCGGCATGAATGGCGTGGGAATGAATCCATTGCATTTCCATGAGAATGCAGATGCTGTAGGAGTAAGCGACGCCGTAGTTCGCACCGCTTGCCATCGTGTAAATGATATCTTCTTTTTCGTGGGCTTTCGCGAATGCCTTTGCGTGATCCGCTTCTTGTTTAAGCGCTTTGTCATATACGGTCTGGAGCTTATTGAGTCCGTCGATCGCCGACTCAAACGCGGGATGGTTTTCCAGCACGTGTAAAGCGCCGAACACGATTTGATACAGAACCCCGTAATTCGTATTTATCGCCTGTGCATTCTCACCCCAGTCATACACCGCGACATATTCGGCTTCTTTCGCTAGCGGCGAATCAGGCTCAAAGGTCATCGCAATCGTAAGCGCGCCTTTTTTTCTGGCGAAACCGGCGGCTTTCACCGTTTCCGGCGTATTGCCTGACTGAGAACATAAAATCACGAGAGAGTTCTCTCCGAGCTGAACGGGATTGCGCTGAATAAATTCATTTGAACTGTAGAGATCAGAGCTGATGGCTTTCGCCTCTCTGTCAAACACGTACTTGCTCGGATACATAATGGCTGAAGAACCCCCGCAAGCGACGAAAAAGACGTGGTCAATCGTTTTTCCTTTCAGATCATCCAAGAAAGCCTGAACTTTGTGATTCACTTGTGCGGCAGTTTGACTCAAATCCTTCACTCCTCAGTGTTTTATTATATAACGTTATATAACATTATATAACGTTATATTAATCGCAACAAAGGTGCGTTGTCAATCATATTTTCTGAAATTTCTAAAATATAAAATAAACCCGTCTTATTTCCCGCCCTCTCTTGACCTGACCCTTAGAGACACGTTTAGAATGAAAAACAGGGAGTGATTCAGAATGAATATAAAAGAAGCCGCCAGGCAGACGGGTCTCACGAAAAAAGCCATCAAATATTATGAGCAGGAAGGTTTAATCACCGTCAGCAAAAACCCTGATAACGGATACCGTGAGTATTCCGCTCAGAACGTGAATACGCTGAAAATGATTGCCGCCCTCCGAATGCTGGCACTGTCTGTAAGCGATATTAAAGCGTTCCTCTTAGAGGGCAGCAGTCTGCATGATATACTGCGCCGGCAGCATCAAAAGCTCAGCCGGCAGATTGAAGAGCTTGAGCAGGAACGGAAACTGACTGAAATGCTGATCAAGCGCGTGGAAGATGCGGAAAATGTCGATTCAATTCTGCATGATATCGGCGAGGTCAAAATAGATGAACCGAAGTATATGGGACTTCAGCTGAAAAAACTGTTCCCGGGAGATTTCGGAGAATTTATCGCCGCGCTGTTTGAACCGTTCCTCGACTTTTCTATTGATACAGATGAGAAAAAAACGATATGGGCGGAGCTTATTAAAGTATTGGATGATATGGAAGAAGTTCCGGCTGCACACCCGATGATGCAGCTGGTCGGCAAGGAGGATCCGGCTCAGCTCCAGCAGCACAAAGTACAGCATGACCAATTTATCGAGCGGATTTTGGAGAGAGACCCCGCCACTTGGGACACTCATAAAAACATCATCATTCAGCTTGTGAAAAGAGTGCAGACAGATGAAGAATACAGGGAAAGCCTGATCAAGGTCGGAGAATCCGCTTCTGATCTGCCCGCGCTGAAGGCGGGATCGCCTTTCAGCAATCTTCTTCAAAAGCTCAGCCCGAAATATGACACGTACGTGCGACTTCAGCTTGAACTGAAAAAAGAAGCCGACGAGGAACTCGGCTTTGATTCAGAAGCATATTTAAAACAGATGCTTCAATCAAAAAAACGCTAAGGTTCGTTTCCTTAGCGTTTTCTTTCTTCAGCCTCAGTGCTGCGCGTTAATGCGGTCAACGACATTAGCGATGAGCTGCTCTTTTCCTAAGTCGGAATCTTCGTCAACGCTTGCTACTGTCAAAATGATGGCCGCTACCGCAAGAGCGATCGTCTCAATGGCGGCCGCCGCGTTTAAAAATACCCATACAGCCGTTGCGCATTGGCCGATGGCCGTTGATTTTCCTTTGTCCATGCTCTTTTTGTCAAACTCTTCTTTCAGCACTTTCGCCATAATCTGCGAACCTTGATCAATGACGCTGTTCACTTTCTCATAATCGCCGCTGTAGACCGCCGCTTTCAACTCTTTAAAATAATCCGGCGATGACTTTTTAATATCAGCGATCACCTGATCGGAAACTTGCTTTAATTCATCCTGATCAATCTTTTTGACAGCCTTGGTATCCCATACTTCAGGAAGGAGCTTTGCGACCTCACCTTGTCCGAAAAAGATGCCGGAAAAAATGTCTTCACCCGAATAAGAGACCGACGGCTCAGTTTTCGCCGCGGCATGCGGGCCGACTAATGCGACCATTAAAACAAACACCAGCATCATGGCAGCTGCGGACTTCTTGCTTTTAACCAAATAATTTCCTCCTTTTCCTTTTATTGAAAAAATTGTATCTGATAAAAAGGGGATTGTAATGGTTCAAAGCTACTGTTTTCTCTGCCGGCACCAAAAACAGGACCAAAATACCAGCCACCGTAATGGAAAACGAGGTAAGCCCCAGCATAACGGCAAAGATTTCGTGCATAAAAATGGAGATAAACAATATCAGACGCCAATATGTTTTCGGAGCGAACAAAGCGCAGAACATAATGGTTTGCACAATAAGCGTGCCCCAAGTCGGGATGATGACAAGCTTGGACTGCAGGATAAAGTCAAACAGACCGTGAAGCGCATCCGGCAGACCCAGCATCGGATCGTTCAAATAGTAATAAACGGCAGTTCCGTTCTGCCACTCTTCTTCCATCAGTTTGGCAATGACGGAGTTAAAATACAGCATTGCGACCTGTATTCTGATGATTGTCAGCGTCGCCCAGCACAAGGAGCGGTAATAAGGCTCAAGCGGCCTTTTCTCAAAAGACGCCTCGTACGGAGACCAGTGCCATTTCCGCGGATCGGTTAATGTCAGCGGGAGCAGCAGCAACGTAAAAACGGCAGCCACTTGATCTCCCCCGTCAAGAGTAACGGCGGAGTTTTGGAAGCTGTACGAAATCCACCAGTGAAAAAAACCGGTGAGGCGGGGCCGCCAGCCAATGACGACAAGGATTAACATACAGATACAAACGGCTTTGACGATCTCAATGTAACGGAAATCGGGAAACAGCAGAAACAGGCTGAACGTGTCGGAAAAGCTGAGCATTTGATTTTGCGTTTTGAAGAAGACAGACGCCGGATTGAACAGCAATGTCAGCAGCGTGCCGAGCGCGATTAAGCTTCTGGCAAGCCCGTACACATTTGTCCAAGGCGGATTCTTCATCATCCATAAGGTGAGCTGCTTTTTTGCATCCTGAATCAATTGACATCCACTCCGATGTATTTTTGGATGGTTCTTTTCGTTTCGGTATGCTGGCTCCATGCCCATGGGGTAATGCGTTCATATGTAATGATCATTTTCCCTTTCAGCCTTGGGGAGGGAGACTCATTTTTCATTTTCAAAAATGTGGTATCCTTAATGTCTTGGCCAGTCGTGAAGTCGTTCCACTTCTCTTTGGAAGGCAGCTTTTCCAGCATAAGGCCGAGCTCTATCCCTTGCGTCCGGCCGTAGCGGTTTAAGCCGATGACATTTTTCAGAGAATTATTCGGCCATCTGAGCTCCTCATCGGCATCAAGAAGATAGATATTCAAGCTGTCTTCTCTCGGATCTTTACTGAAAAATCCCCAGCTTTGCGGATAAATCATGGAAACGGTTTTGGATTGATGCTTGGTTAATTGGATGGCGGAGCTTGGCAGTGCCGCGATGACGGTAAAAAACAAAACGATGATCCAGGCGGCCATGATAAAAAGAAAGAATGAAAACATGCTGGTTTGCTTCTTGTCAGTCAATTGAAACCCTCCTAGCGTATGGAAATTTCATTGACATGATTATACACCAATCAACAGGTAAAATATTGATAAATTAGATTTTTCGGACTAATATACTATTATATGTAAAAAAGGGAGTGTTCATATGTTTTTGATGAATGATAAAGTGCTGTGGGGAGCTGTAGTTCTCGCCTTTATTCTGTCGATTGTGTTTTATCCGTTTCTTCCTGCTGATATGGCCATTCACTATGACGTGTCGAACCGTCCGAATACATCAATCAATAAAACGGCCGGCGTCCTGATTTTTCCCGTGCTCATGATGATCTGCATGTTATTCAGAAAAAAGGTCGTCCAGCTATTCCTCGTCGTTTACTGTCTGCTGATCGTGCATATTGCCGTGATGTGGCTGGCACTGTAAACATAAAGAAAACCGGAGCCCTTAAGCTCCGGTTTTTCTTATTTATAAAATACTTTCTCAATGTTGTATTTCGACTGAAGGGTATTGATCGCGTACGTTTCGTAAATCTCCCTTTCCATCGGATCATTTACGACACATACTTCAATTTTATACACTTCGTCCCTGTGATGTTTAACAGGCGACACATTGTCTTCAAAATGCTTTTTGATTCTTTGTCTTAATTTACGGGCTTTCCCGACAAACAGCAGCTCATCATGAATGTTATAAAACATAAAGATGCCGCCTTTGTCTCTCGGAATTTGGTGAAAATCAATGAAACCGTAAATCGCTTTAATCGCCGGTTCATTCTCCGACGGTGACTGCTGCCGTTCCGTAATGGTTACATCAGGAGCAGGAAGGTTTATTTTTATCAAATGGGTCACGTCCTCTTATTCATTAAAGCTCCATCCTATCATAAGAATGCGCCAAAAGCTATTTTTTATTCAAGCGCCCCGGCCGGATCATAAAGGCTCAAATCAATTTCCGTCTGCTGCCCGAGCGCGAGTTTCGCCAGTTCAGCCCCCAGATACGGCCCGCTCGTCAGTCCTGAGGCGCCCAGCCCGTTGGCAACGAGGAGTCCGCTGATATTCGGCACTTTGCCGATGACGGGAAGAAAACCGGGAGTAAACGGCCTGAAACCGACTCTTGTCTCTATTACAGTACTGTCTGAAAGCCCCGGCGCCACGGTTAATGCTTTGTCAAAAATCTCGCGGAGACCGCCGGCCGTCACCCGCAAATCCATGCCGGTATCGTTTTCATGAGTCGCGCCCGCTATGATTCTGCCGCTGTCAAAGGCGAGAATGTATTGATCGTTTGGAGGCATGACGACGGGCCAGCCGCCCGTATCCTCTCCCTGAAGCTCTAAATGAACGATCTGCGCCTTTTGAAATGATACTGAAAAGCGGATGCCGAGCGGCTCAAGCAGCTCTCCCGCCCAAGCGCCGGCCGTTACGAGAACCTGATCGGCAGTAAGCGTGCGTTCTGCGGTTTTCACACCGATGACGGCACCGTCCTCTGTCAATATTGACGCTTCTTCATTGTAAACCGCCGCGCCGTGCTTAACGGCCGCGTTTAACAGCGCCTTACGAAGCGCCCTCCCGTTCACCCGGGCCGCGCCGCTGACATGAACCGCCCCATATTCCTCCGACAGCGCGGGGAACAGCGCCTTCGTTTCTTCCGGAGTCAGTCTTGTAATGTCACCGATTTCAGGGGCGTCCTCTCTTCTTTTATAAGCTCTTTCCTCCATTTGGCTGAGCTTTTTTTCATCCGTATGGAGGCTGACGGCTCCGACCTTTTGATAACCGGTTTCTGTTTCTCCGTCCGCTTCAAGCTGCTGTATCAATTGGTTATAATAGCGGGCTCCGCCTTTTGCGATCGCATACCATGCCTGATTGCGGCGCTGCGACAGCCACGGGCAGACGATCCCCGCCGCGGCGTCAGTCGCCTGCCCCGGGTGTTTCCGATCAATGACCGTTACATCCGCACCGGCCTTTGCGAGATGATAAGCCGCGGACGCACCGAGAATGCCGGCTCCGATAATTATATAAGACTTCATGTGTAACACCTTTTCTATCTGTTTTGTCTTATTTATTTTAACAAATGGAGCGCCCGGTTCCTACTGGAGTCCTGACAGAGTTTCGAAAACGGAAACGTATAATAAAAGGAATACGTTCTTGTCTGAAAGCCGTTTTCCTCAAGAAATCTCTCTGTATTGTGATGTATTTTTTATATCTGACACGGCCAAAATGCCGCCAGGCTTCAGCACCCTCACCATTTCCGCAATCGCCCGTTCCCTCTTTTTTCTGCCTGAAATGTTGTGTACGACAAAATGCGAAATGACAAGATCAAACGTCTCATCAGGAAACGGCATGTCTTGCGCCAGTCCGTCATACAAATCAATTTCCGGCGCTCTTTCAGCCTGTCTGTTCTTTTCAAATGCGTCTCTTCCGTTTCCGACCAGGTCCCAGCTTGACCATTTGTCAATCGCTGAGACGTCAGCGCCTTTTTGAGCCGCGGCGATGGCTAATAGCCCCCGCCCCGTACCGACATCAAGCACCTTCATGTCCGGCTTTAAACCGGATAGCGCAAGAATGCGATGGCGGTGTAAAAGTTTAATGGCCGTTGAATACAAGAGCATCCAAAGACCGAGCAATAAAAACAAGGTGCCCGTCAGCCAGCCCCAGTAAGGAGGAATCATGCCGTATAACGTGCCTGCGGCATAAAGGAGCGCAATAAAGATAAATCCAAACGCTCCATAAGGCGCATCAATTCCGTATCGTGTTGTCATAACACCCACCCCTTTCAATATTTATCCAAATGGTATACCATATTATTCTAGCAAAAGCCGAAAGGAGATACGACCATATGAAACGCGGCATTACATTTAACATCCCAAATCAATTCGGGCGGTTTGCGGCAGATATATTACAACCGTTCCCCATCTCTTCCTATACGTGGTTTATCGGTGATGGAGAGGCGTATACGGAATTCAAAGAAGGCATCGATACAGACCTGTTTCCGCAAAATCAGCGCATCATTCAGGGTCAAGAACTCCGTCAGCGTCTGGAAGGAAACCCTTATTATATGATTTTTGCTGAATTGAAAGCTTTCCCGGGCGGGATGGTAACGGAAATCAATACGTACGAGGAGTATTTGGAGAGTTCCTGTGAGCTTGTGCTTCTCATTGCAGATTGCTCGTATGTAACGTTATATTGCAAAGATCCGGATATGCTCGAAGCCCTTTATCAGCAGGCTGTACAATGCGGATTTCTCCGCGTTGACTATGTTACAGATGAGAATGACGCGAGAACGGGATTGTCTGTCTGATGAAGGTGCGTCCTTTTTATGAAGCGCCTGATAGGGCTTAGGATTCAAAATATTGACAAATTCGTGTGTTTTCAACAAAAAAACAACCCCCTCATGTATACTGAGTGCGTAACTTACATATGAAAGGGGTATGGCAATGAAAATCAGCTTGAAGAAAAAAGCAGGTTTTTGGAAGAAGACGGCGGTTTCGTCACTTATTTTCACCATGTTTTTTACCCTGATGATGAGCGGTACGGTTTTTGCGGCCGGGCTGAATAAGGATCAGAAGCGCCGGGCGGAACAGCTGACCAGCATCTTTGAAAACGGAAAGACGGAAATCCAATACGGATATATTGAAGCGTTGGATGACGGAAGAGGTTACACTTGCGGGCGGGCCGGCTTTACGACGGCTACCGGAGATGCGCTGGAAGTAGTCGAAGTATACACGAAAGCGGTGCCGAATAACAAATTGAAAAAGTATTTGCCTGAATTGCGGCGTCTTGCGAAGGACGAAAGCGATGACATCAGCAATCTGAAAGGATTCGCTTCTGCCTGGCGCTCACTTGGCAATGATAAAGCCTTCCGCGCTGCCCAGGATAAGGTAAATGACAGCTTGTATTATCAGCCGGCGATGAAACGTTCAGAAAATGCCGGACTGAAAACGGCCTTGGCAAAAGCAGTGATGTACGATACGGTGATTCAGCATGGCGACGGCGATGATCCAGACTCCTTTTATGCCCTGATTAAACGCACGAACAAAAAAATGGGCGGGTCACCGAAAGATGGAATTGACGAGAAGAAATGGCTCAATAAATTCTTGGATGTGCGCTATGACGATCTGATGAATCCGTCAGATGAGGATACTCAGGATGAATGGAGAGAATCGGTTGCCCGTGTCGACGTTTTCCGCGATATTGTCAAAGAGAAGAACTACAATTTAAACGGGCCGATTCATGTCCGGTCAAGCGAATACGGTAATTTCACTATCCAATAAACAAAAAACCCCGCCAAATGGCGGGGTTTTACTATTAACCGATGGAGCCTTCCATTTCGAACTTGATCAAACGGTTCATTTCAACTGCGTATTCCATCGGAAGTTCTTTTGTGAACGGCTCGATGAAGCCCATAACGATCATTTCTGTTGCTTCTTCTTCAGAAATACCGCGGCTCATCAAGTAGAAAAGCTGTTCTTCAGAAACTTTTGATACTTTCGCTTCGTGCTCCAATGAAATGTTGTCGTTCAGGATTTCATTGTAAGGGATTGTATCAGAAGTTGATTTGTTATCCATAATGAGCGTATCACACTCGATGTTTGAACGGGCGCCGTCCGCTTTTCGTCCGAAGTGGACGATACCGCGGTATGTTACTTTTCCGCCCTGTTTGGAAATCGATTTTGATACGATTGTGGATGACGTATTCGGTGCAAGGTGAATCATTTTCGCGCCTGCGTCCTGATGCTGTCCTTTACCCGCAAGAGCGATAGAAAGCGTCATGCCGCGCGCGCCTTCACCTTTCAGAATGACAGCCGGATATTTCATCGTCAATTTAGAACCGATATTTCCGTCAACCCATTCCATCGTCGCGTTTTCTTCACAAACCGTACGTTTCGTTACTAGGTTGTAAACGTTGTTCGCCCAGTTTTGAATTGTTGTATAACGGCAGTAGCCGCCTTTTTTGACGATGATTTCAACAACCGCGCTGTGAAGCGAGTTTGTTGTGTACACAGGAGCCGTACAGCCCTCTACGTAATGAACGCTTGCTTCTTCGTCAACGATGATCAGCGTACGTTCGAACTGACCCATATTTTCAGAGTTGATGCGGAAGTAAGCTTGAAGCGGTGTTTCAACCTTCACGCCTTTAGGCACGTAGATGAAAGATCCGCCGGACCAAACAGCTGAGTTCAGCGCCGCAAACTTGTTATCAGTCGGCGGAATGACTTTCGCCCAGTGCTCGCGGAAAATGTCTTCATTTTCTTTCAGCGCGCTGTCTGTGTCTTTGAAGACGATGCCTTGCTCTTCAAGATCTTCTTTCATATTGTGGTAAACAACTTCGGATTCGTACTGTGCAGAAACACCGGCAAGGTATTTTTGCTCAGCTTCAGGAATACCGAGTTTGTCGAATGTCTGTTTAATTTCCTCAGGCACTTCATCCCAAGAACGCTCTGAACGCTCAGACGGTTTTACGTAATACGTAATTTCGTCAAAGTTTAAAGAGTTTAAATCCCCGCCCCACTGCGGCATCGGCATGTTGTAGAAATGCTCAAGAGATTTCAGGCGGAAATCAAGCATCCATTGAGGCTCTTCTTTCATGCGTGAAATTTCTTCTACGATTTCTTTTGTCAATCCGCGCTCTGAACGGAAAATGGAAACGTCCTTATCGTGAAAACCGTACTTGTATTCACCAATTTCAGGCATTTTTTTAGCCATCCATTTTCACTCCAATCTTTTAATTGCCGCCTTTTTCGCCAGCGACTCCTTTTTCAAGTGCTTTCCATGAAAGGGTGGCACATTTAATCCGGGCCGGGAATTTCGAAACGCCTTGAAGAGCTTCAATATCCCCGAGATCTATCGAGTCGTCATACTCTTTCCCTTGCATCATGTCTGAGAAAACCTTAGACATGGAAAGGGCGGTATCAATATCTTTTCCTTTAATCGCCTGCGTCATCATGGAAGCCGAAGCCATGGAGATAGAACATCCTTCCCCTTCAAACTTCGCTTCCTGAACGGTATCGCCGTCAAGCTTCATTGTCAGTCTGATCCGGTCGCCGCAAGTCGGGTTGTTCATATCGACGACGATGCTGTCATCCAAAACCCCTTTGTTGCGCGGATTTTTGTAATGATCCATGATCACTTGTCTGTATAATGTATCTAAATTTGCATTAAAAGACATTTGTAAAGTACTCCTTTGTCTTTTGGAGGGCTTCCGCGAGCTTATCGATCTCTTCCTCTGTATTATACAGATAAAAACTCGCTCTCGCAGTAGCAGATACATCCAGCCATTTCATGAGCGGCTGGGCGCAATGATGGCCGGCTCTGACCGCAATGCCCTCAGCATCGAGGACAGTCGCGACATCATGAGGGTGAACCTCATCAAGATTAAATGTCACAAGTCCCGCCCGCTCTTTCGGACCGTATACCGTCACGCCGTCTAGCTGCTCGAAACGGTCAAGCGCATAGGCTGCAAGCTTATGCTCATGCCGGGAAATCTCGTCGAGTCCGATCTCTTCAAGAAAATCAATCGCAGCTCCCAATCCGATCGCGCCTGCGATAATCGGCGTGCCTGCTTCAAATTTCCACGGAAGCTCTTTCCAAGTTGATTCATAAAGCCCTACAAAGTCGATCATTTCGCCGCCAAATTCGGCCGGCTCCATATTCTCAAGCAGTTCTTTCTTGCCGTACAGCACGCCGATTCCCGTCGGGCCGCACATTTTATGGGAAGAAAGCGCGAAGAAGTCGCAATCCAAGTCCTGAACGTCGATTTTCATGTGCGGTGTGCTTTGCGCCCCGTCCACCACGATGACCGCGCCATTGTCATGAGCGATTTTGGCGATCTCTTTAATCGGGTTGATCGTGCCGAGCACGTTTGACACATGAGCGACTGCCACGATCTTCGTATGGCTTGTGACAGTCTGCCGGACGTCGTCTAACGAAAGCGTGCCGTCTTCCTGCATCGGGATATACTTTAAAGTCGCGCCGGTTGCTTTTACAGCCTGCTGCCACGGAATGATATTCGCATGATGCTCCATTTGGGTGATGACCACTTCATCACCGGGTTTTAAGCTGGCGCGGGCATAGCTCAGCGCCACCATATTCAGTGAAGTTGTCGTGCCTTTTGTGAAAATGACCTCAGCCATTGATTTCGCATTGATAAACTTACGGACTTTTTCACGCGCACCTTCATAGCCGTCTGTCGCTCTCGTGCCAAGAGTATGAACGCCTCTGTGGACATTGGAATTGTATTTGCTGTAATACTGATCCACTGCTTCAATGACAGCACGCGGCTTCTGGGAAGTCGCCGCGCTGTCAAGGTACACGAGGTCATGTCCGTTCACTTGCTGATGAAGGATCGGGAACTGTTCACGAATATCGGTGATATTCATTATTTTACTTTCCTTTCGATGACGGAGACGAGCTGTTTCTTAACTCCTTCAATCGGAAGCTCTTTTACCACCGGAGCAAGGAATCCGTAAATGACTAAGCGCTCCGCTTCTTCTTTCGGAATTCCGCGGCTCATTAAGTAGTAAAGCTGGATCGGGTCCACACGGCCGACAGATGCCGCATGTCCTGCAGTTACATCGTCTTCATCAATTAAAAGAATCGGGTTTGCATCTCCGCGTGCTTTTTCACTCAGCATCAGAACGCGGGATTCCTGTTCAGCGTTTGCTTTAGACGCGCCGTGCTCGATTTTGCCGATTCCGTTAAAGATGGAAGATGCGGCATCTTTCATGACTCCGTGCTTCAGGATATAGCCTTCAGAAGCCTTACCGAAGTGGATGATCTGCGTCGTAAAGTTTTCCGTCTGTTCTCCTCTTCCGACAACTACGGTTTTCGTATCGCCGTATGTGCCGTCTCCGTAGAGGTTTGTCGTGTTTTCAGAAATCGTGTCGCCGTCGTTCATCAGTCCGAGCGCCCACTCGATTCTGCTGTCGCGTCCGCGCGCGGCTCCGCGGCGGTTAACGTATGTTGTGACGCCTGCTGACAGGTTGTCAACGGCACCGTACGTCACGCTGGCATTATCACCTGTGACCACTTCACTGATAATGTTGAATACAGCTTCTTTCGGATTCACCGTGCTGATGTAGTTCTCAACGTAAGTGACGGAGCTGTGGTCTTCAGCGACGATCAGCACGTGGTTGAACAATGCCGTGTCATTGCTTTCATGAACGTAAACGGCCTGAACAGGCGTCTCCACCTGAACGTTTTTAGGAACATAAAGGAATGCCCCGCCGTTCATTAATGCTGCATGAAGCGCAGTCAGTTTATGTTCGTCGACCTTAACGCCGTCTTTCATGAAATACTTCTCAACGAGGTCGCTGTGCTCACGGGCAGCCGTTAAGATGTCCGTAAAGATGACGCCTTTGTCTTTCAGTTCTTTGGAAAGAGAAAGGAAAGCGGGCGTTTGGTCACGCTGCACGTATAACGTTTTGTCTTCGTTTTCGATATCGATCAGCGCTTTTGCTTCATCAGCTAAATCTTCTAAAGAAGCAAGCGGCGCATTTTCTACTGTATGCTTGTTGAACTTTGTAAAGTTCCAATTTGTGATTTTTGTTTTATCAGGCTTAGGCAGCGGCAGATCGTCAGCTTTTTCAAGAGCCTGTAAGCGCAGGTTTTTCAGCCAGGCAGGTTCTTGATGCTTTTCGGAAAAGCCTTTGACATATTCCTGATCTACGGATAGTTTCGTTTCCAATGTCATGATTATCCCCCTAACGCTTACGCTTCTTGGCCTACAGTTTCGTCTTCAATGCCTAGTTCTTGTTTAATCCAGTCATAACCTTCCGCTTCAAGGCGCTGTGCAAGCTCCGCGCCGCCGGATTTCACTACGCGTCCCTGCATCATAACGTGAACGACATCAGGCGTGATGTAGTTCAGAAGGCGCTGGTAGTGAGTGATCATTAAGCAGCCGAAGTTTTCGCTGCGCATTTTGTTGATTCCTTTAGAAACGACTTTAAGCGCATCGATATCAAGACCTGAATCGATCTCGTCAAGAATGGCGATTTTCGGCTCGATCATCATAAGCTGAAGGATTTCGTTGCGTTTTTTCTCCCCGCCTGAGAAACCTTCGTTCAGGTAACGCTGCGCCATTTCAGGGTCCATTTCAAGGAACTCCATGTTTTCGTCCATTTTGCGGATGAATTTCATAAGAGAAATTTCATCGCCTTCTTCACGGCGTGCGTTAATCGCAGAGCGAAGGAAATCGGCATTTGTCACACCGCTGATTTCGCTTGGGTACTGCATCGCCAGGAAAAGACCCGCCTGAGCGCGCTCGTCCACTTCCATTTCCAGTACATCCTTGCCGTCAAGCGTGATGCTGCCTTTTGTAACTTCGTATTTCGGGTGTCCCATAATCGCTGCTGAAAGCGTGGATTTACCGGTACCGTTCGGCCCCATGACAGCGTGGAATTCGCCGCCTTTTATTTCAAGGTTTACACCTTTTAAGATCTCTTTTCCTTCGATTTCAACGTGAAGATCCTTGATCGTTAATGTTGAAGCAGCCATATCTATACCTCCAAAATATATAATCATTATTCTCAATTTATTCTCATTCTAATTTTATAACAAATGAAAAGTAAATACAACTTTTTATATTACCCGGAACATTCCTAAAGTTTATCAAAGATCAAGGCGTAATTAAAGCTGTTTGAAACAGAAAAAGGGCGGAAATCCACCCTTTTTTACTGACCGATTTTCTCATTAAGCTGCGCTGCGAGGAACTTGCTTTTTTGATATTCAAGCTCCCTCTGCCGTTCGACTTCCATCCTTTTTGAAAGACGCCGTCCGTATTCCTCGTAGCCGATGCCGTGTGACTTCTGCATCGCTTTTTCCATTTCAGGCGTATAGTCAAGGTCCAGTCTCTCGTGGCTGGTGCAGATAATGAATCAATCCCTTCATATATTTGTTTCTATTGTAACAATGATCCCCTGCTCCGGCCAAAGAGAGTGTGCCCCTGAATCCTTTCGAATGTGCCGGAAACCGGCGCTCACTTTATCTGAAAAACGGTATTCACACGATTGCTCATTCTAATGCGTCGTATGTCCGAATTCCTGAATGCACTGCTGCACGAGGGTCACTCCCTGACTGAGAGCCGCGCCGCCCCCGAATGCCGCCGCGACGCTGATGACCTCAAGGATGTTTTCTTCTGTGGCCCCTTGGTCAAGGCAGCCCTTCGTATGATAAATCATGCAAAATTCATCTTGAGCGCTGATGCTGATACCCAGAGCGATTAATTGTTTCTCTTTTTCAGTTAATGAATCCGCTGAGAAACACTGTTCAGTAAATTCATTAAACTTCCGCCCCATCATCGGCATTTTTTGTTCAAATATGCCTAAACCTTCTTTGTATTGTTTTAACGCGTCATGCACGCTTTTGCCGTTATCCTGGTATTGAGCCACTGCCATTCCCTCCAATAAGTTAACCTTCCCTTTTATTATGGACAGTTCTCCGATTAATACCCGAAAAAAACCCCGGATGACTCATCCGGGGTTTTCGCTTTATTCAGATACGGGAAGCACGGCTCCGTCGTATTTTTTCTCAATGAAGTCTTTGATTTTCTTAGAGTGAAGCACTTCCATAAGCGCTTTGATTTTCTCTGATTTTTCGTCACCTTTGCGTACGGCGATGATGTTTGCGTACGGGTTGTTTTTCGTTGATTCCACTTCAATCGCGTCTTTTAACGGATTCAGTTTGTTTTGAATCGCATAGTTGACGTTAATGAAGACTGCATCGCCTTCTTCTTCATTATATGCTTTCGCCGTTAATTCAGGGGCGATTTTTTTGAATGTCAGGTTTTTCGGGTTTTTCGTAATGTTTTTCGTAGTCGCTTCAATCGTTTTCACCTTCGGATCAAGTGTGATCAGTCCGGCTTTTTCAAGCATCGCCAGCATACGGCCTTGTTCAGCGACATTGTTAGTCATGATGATGGTCGCGCCTTTAGGCAGGTCTTTCAGTGATTTGTATTTTTTCGTGTAAATTCCGAATGGCTCAAGGTGAACGGCTCCGGCATTCACGAGTTTGTAATCTTTATTTTCCTTCATTTCCTGTTCAAGGTAAGGAACGTGCTGGAAGTAGTTCGCATCCACTTCATTATCAGCTAACGCTTTGTTGTACATTTTGTAATCGTTCAGCACTTTTACTTTTAATGTGTAGCCTTTTTCCTTCAAGAGCGGTTCCGCTTCTTTTAAGATTTCAGCATGCGGTGTTTTTGTCGCGGCGACGACGATTTCCTTTTTATTCGAGCCGTTTGATCCGCAGGCGGCCAAAACTCCCGCGAACACAAGCAGCAGCGCACTTAATACAATCTTTTTCAATGTAAATCCTCCCTTATCTTTTGTCTATTATATTTGTAATTACATCACCGATAATCTGAATGATAAAGACGATGATGAGTATAAATACTGTCGCTACAAACGTTACATCCGTATTATTGGACTGGTAGCCTTCTACATATGCAAGGTTTCCTAGTCCGCCTGAACCGATGGCGCCGGCAATGGCGGTAGATCCGATCAGGGCGATGGCCGTAACGGTGATGCCTGAAATTAACGCAGGCATTGATTCAGGAATCAGCACTTTGAAGATAATCGTCGATGTCTTTGCTCCCATTGATCTGGCAGCTTCGATGACTCCTTTATCGACTTCCCGGAGCGCAATTTCCGCAAGACGGGCGTAAAACGGCGCGGAGCCGATAATCAGCGCCGGCAATGCGGCGTTCGGTCCTAAAATCGATCCGACCAAAATCTTAGTAAAGCCGAGAAGCAGAATAATTAAAATAAGAAACGGAATAGACCTGAAAATATTAACGACCGCCGCAATCACGGTGTTAATGATTTTATTTTCCCATAAGCTTCCCTTGCCCGTTAAAAAGAGCAGAAGACCGAGAACCGCTCCGATGATAAATGAAAAAACTAAAGCGATGACCGTCATATAAAGGGTCTCGTATGTGGCCGTCCACAGCTCGGTTATATCAACGTTCGGGAACCATTTTTCAAACATTTGTGATCACCTCTGCTTCTACCTGTTTGTCTTTGATGAACCGGATCACGTTTTCTACTTCTTTTTCCTGACCGTCAATATGAATGAATAAAGAACCGTAGGCTCCGTCCTTCGTCTGTGAAATTTTCCCCTGCAGAATATTGACGTCCACATCAAAGTTTCGGATCATTTCCGTAATGAGGGGCTGCTCGGCTGCCTGCCCGACAAATGAAAGCTGAATCGTTTTTCCTGTCGCTGTTTCCTGCAGAAAATGCTGGATGGTTTCTTTCGTCTCCTCTGGTTCTGTCACCTGCTGAACGAAACGCTTGGTCATCGGTTCGCGCGGGTTTCTGAAAACTTGGAGTACTTCGCCTTCTTCAACGACTTTCCCGTTTTCCATGACTGCGACTCTGTTGCAGATTTTTCGGATGACGTGCATTTCATGGGTAATGAGCACGATCGTCAGGCCGAGTCTGTCATTTATATCGGATAAAAGATCCAAAATTGAATCGGTCGTCTGCGGATCGAGCGCTGATGTCGCTTCATCGCACAGAAGGACTTTCGGATTATTGGCGAGCGCCCGGGCGATGCCGACACGCTGCTTTTGACCGCCGCTCAGCTGCGACGGATAAGATTTTTCTTTCCCCTCTAATCCGACCAGTTTAATCAATTCATCAGCGCGGCGGACCCGTTCGCTTTTTTTCACGCCGGCGATTTCCAGCGGAAACATAATGTTCTCCCGGACGGTGCGCGACCACAGAAGGTTAAAATGCTGGAAGATCATGCTGATTTCCTGGCGCGCTTTTCTCAGCCCGCGGCTGCTTACTTTATTTAATTCCGTCCCCGCGACTTCCACGGTTCCCGACGTCGGCTTTTCAAGGCCGTTCAGGAGACGGATTAAGGAACTTTTACCAGCTCCGCTATATCCTATAATTCCAAATATTTCGCCCTTTTTGATATCAAGAGTGACATCTTGGACAGCATTGACATCCCCATGCTTCGCTTTGTAAATTTTTGAAACATTTTGAAGATGGATCAAAGCAATCACCCGCCTTACACTATTCTAAGAAATCTTCCGGGTTTCTCCGCAAAAGAAAAGCCTTTCTGCAAAAATGAGCAGAAAGGCTTATTGAAAAAGGCCTTTCTCTCATCTTTCAAAGCAGACCGCTTCGAGTGAATTGGCACCATTTCAACATTGTTGATGGTTGCCGGGCTTCATAGGGCACTTCCCTCCACCTCTCTTGATAAGAGAAAACATATCGTATTTTCGTCCGGAAATTCTTACTGTAGAATAGCACGGCGAATGATAAAAAGTCAATAAAATAAATATTGGAAGCTATTGTCACATAGTAGATTGAGTTACGGCCGTTTACTGATCGCCTGAAAAAATCCGTTTGTCAGCCAGAGGATGGCCTCCAGCTTCAGCAGAGCTCTGAATGATCCTTTCACTTTGAGTTTTCCGCTTTGGATAAGCTTTTGCAAAGAGACATCACCATGCAGGAGATGAATGATTTCCGTCTGGTTTCCGTAAAAGGTCAAATTAGATTTTTCCTTTGAAACCGACGTTTTTCTCATTTCTCCCTGTCCGTTAATTGAGACCGTTAAGGCTTCTGTTTCTCCTTGGAATGTAATCAGAAGCGTTGAGGCGTTTAATAGCGGTTTCAAAAACAGATGCTGTCCGTCATTCTCTGAAACTTCTATTTTCTCCACTCGTATAACCTCCCGTTTTAATGGCCATACATACACTTTCTCTTTTTAACGGACAGAACCCTTTATAAACCGCACGACATTTTCCTGTAAATATTGTCACATCGGGAACGTTTGCGATGTTTTTTGTTTAATCAGCTCATATAAATAGGAAACGGAGCGGAAGGCGTATCCTTTCTCAACAAGCTCTCCGCCTTTAAACAGCAAAAAGCACGGAACGCTTTCAATCTGATAGGCTTTGGCGAATGCGGGGGAATAATTCACGTTGTTTTTATAGAAGGCGGCGCCGGGCAGCATTTCTTCGACGACAGTAAGCATTTTGGACGCCAGCTGGCATGTGCCGCAAAACGGGGTGTACAAATACAGGAGATAAACGTCATCCTGAATCGATTCGAGTTCATTTTCTTGGAGTTCTTTCATGATTACCACCTCAGGTCGTTCTTTTTCAAAAATACAGTGTCAGCATCAAAGCCGGCTCTGATCAGCACAGATGCGAGATGATGGCCCGGGCACGACTCGACTTGCCTGTATGTTCTGTCTATATAAATATGGCGCGCGTCGGGAAGCTCCCGTTTCAGCTGTTTTCTTAATTTTTCTCCGGAGTCATCTGCGTCCGTTAAAATATAGACGTCTCTGTCAAACAGGCGGTCCGCCAAATCTTCCAGTTCGGTTTGGCCGATCGTTCCGTTTGTACAGACGATTTCCGCGGGTTCGATGAGCACTTCCCTGACTTTGATTTTATCAGATTTTCCTTCTACGATAATGACCTTTTCATCTCCGTTGTACATAAGCGCGTCACCTGCCGATTGTTTTAGCGTCAGATTGAAAAAGAAGGCAGTGAAATTCACCGCCAACTGTTAACACCAGCCATTCTCATAATCGCAATCGACATATTTCGGATCGCTGCCGTTTATGACATCGGCTGTTTTATAAAATTTTTGATTTTCAAATGAAAAGCCCTGTTTGAGCTCGTACTGGTCCATGCCTGTCATCTCGCCGATGGCTTCATTTTCATGAAACAAGGAAAACCGGCCGTTTTGAAAGCGGCCCGTAACGTTCTCCGTCACATCGACCTTTTGTTTATCAAAAGCCATTTTAGACACCTCCCGTTACAGATAGAATGTCCAAATGGCCCCTTTGCTATCCGATCAGTCTTCTTGTGTCATTTCGTCATATTGCTCGGAAGTCATGAGGTTTTCGATTTCTTCAGCATCAGCCGGTTCCACGACGATCATCCACGCTTTTTCATACGGAGACTCGTTTACGAATTCAGGACTGTCATCAAGGTCTTCGTTCACTTCCGTCACCGTTCCGTTAATCGGTGCGTACAGTTCGGAAACGGTTTTGACGGATTCCACGCTGCCGAATGGCTCGTCCGCTTTAATTTCGGCGCCGACTTCCGGAAGCTCGACAAAGACGATGTCGCCAAGTTCGGCTTGCGCGAAATGTGTAATCCCGATGCGGGCTTTTCCGTCCTCAACTTTGACCCATTCGTGCTCTTTGGAATAACGCATATCTTTCGGTGTGCTCATCTAAATCCCTCCATTTTTTTCTTATAATAAGAAGATACCATAATTCTTTGAACCTGGCATTACATCCAATATTTTTCGAATTGGTCTTCTTTAAAGCCGACAGTGACTTTTTCGCCGTCTGTCGTAATCGGGCGTTTCAGGAGCATACCGTCTGATGCCAGAAGTTCGAGCTGTTCATCCTCTGACATATGGTACAGTTTTTCCTTTAAGTTCAGCTCGCGGTATTTCATTCCGCTCGTGTTGAAAAACTTTTTCAGCTCAAGACCGCTCTTTTCATAGAGGTCTTTAATTTCTTCTTTCGACGGAGTTTCCTCCGCGATATGTATTTCGTTTATTTCCTTACCGCGGTCTTCCAGCCATTTTTTCGCATTACGGCACGTTCCGCATTTAGGGTACCAGTAAAAATTTAACGACATCTTCTTCACCCCTTGTAAATGATCGTCGTTATTTTAACACAATCACTTGTAAAAACCTATAACGTTGCTTCATGAAAAAGCGCCCCTGATGAAGGAGCGCTTTCAGCATGTGATCAGACTGTATATTTTTCTTCACGGAAGACGGCGGCTGCCGCTTCACGTTTTTTCTGAATGAGGTTTTTCGGCGTCAGGCGCGTCAGTTTGCGCAGCACGGAAAGCATCATGCGGAGGGAATCTCCTTCCTCCATGGCGATCAGTGATTCTTTAGCGTGCGCTTCAATGTTCTGAAGGGCTTCCTGGGCAAAGATTTCCGTATATAACAGCTTCTGCGCGGCTTTTTCGGCACCGTCCGCCGCAATCGCTTTTTCCGTTCTGAGGACGGCTGATTCCAAAGCGTACAGCGCGCTGACGATATCGGCAATGTTCACCATGATTTCCTGCTCGCCTTCGATCTCTTTTCCGTATTTCTGCGCCGCGAGACCCGCTGTCAAGAGGGCGATCTTTTTCGCCTGTCTGACAATGTATTTTTCCTGTCCAAGAGGCTCCGAGCCCGGCTCTTCAGGCATCAGCATCATGAGTTCTTCTTGGAGCGCTTTTGCTTTTTCAAAGAGCGGCAGCTGACCTTTTACGGCTTTTTTCAGGAACGTGCTCGTTACGATCAGGCGGTTGATTTCATTTGTGCCTTCAAAAATTCTGTTGATTCTTGAGTCGCGATAGGCGCGCTCCACTTCATATTCCTGCATAAATCCGTAACCGCCGTGAATTTGAACGCCTTCGTCGGCAATATAATCAAGCGTTTCAGAACCGCACATTTTGTTGAGCGAGCATTCAATCGCGTACTCGGCGATTGACTTCGCGACTTCGCGTCCGTCTTTTTGCTCCGCTTCCGTCAGTCTGCTCATATTATCTTCGAATAAGCCCACTGTTCTGTATACAGAGCTCTCCATCGCGTAAAGCCGAGCTGACATCGTCGCAAGCTTTTCCTGAGTGAGCGTGAAGCTTGAGATCGGCGTTTTAAATTGCCGGCGCTGGTTTGCATAAGCGGCAGACAGCTCAATCACCCGTTTTGAAGCGCCGATTGTGCCGACGGCAAGCTTGTAGCGCCCGATATTCAGGATATTAAAAGCGATGACATGGCCTTTTCCGATTTCGCCGAGAAGGTTTTCTTTTGGGACTTCCGCCTGATCTAAAATCAGCGTTCTTGTCGATGAACCCTTAATCCCCATTTTTTTCTCTTCCGGTCCCGTTGACACGCCCGGATAGTTCTTTTCTACGATAAATGCAGAAAACTTATCTCCGTCCACTTTAGCGTAGACGACAAAGACATCTGCAAAGGCGGAGTTTGTAATCCATTGCTTTTCTCCGTTAAGAATATAGTGTGTGCCCGCTTCATTCAAAACAGCCGTGGTTTTCGCGCCGAGGGCATCTGAACCTGAACCGGGCTCAGTTAAGGCGTATGCCGCGATTCTTTGTCCTGAAGCCAAGTCCGGCAAATAGGTTTTTTTCTGTTCTTCCGTTCCGAAGAACACGATCGGCAATGAGCCGATCCCGACGTGGGCGCCGTAAGACAGCGAAAAGCTGCCGGCACGTGAAAACTTTTCCGTAATGAAGGCTGAACTGATTTTATCCAGGCCGATTCCGCCGTACTCTTCAGGCACGTCTGCTCCGAGGAGGCCGAGATCTCCGGCTTTTTTCAGCAGTCTGACCGAATGCTCGAACTGATGGTTTTCAATTTCATCGATATAAGGAAGCACATCGTTTACGACATAGTCTTCTGTCGTTTTGCCGATCATTTTGTGTTCGTCTGTAAAGTCCTCCGGAGTGAATATTTGATCATATCCCGTCTCTTCAATCAGAAAGCTGCCGCCTTTTTTGACGTTGACCGTTTCCTGTTTCATGTTCGTTTCCCCCTTTTTTTAAATGAGTTCAAATACGCCGGCAGCTCCCATGCCGCCTCCGATGCACATCGTCACCACGCCGAATTGCTCGTTTCTCCGTTTCATTTCATGAATGAGTGACAGGGTCAGCTTCGTTCCCGTGCATCCGAGCGGATGTCCGAGCGCGATGGCGCCTCCGTTGACGTTCACCTTTTCTTCATCTATCCCAAGCGATCTGATGACTTGAATGGCCTGTGAAGCAAAGGCCTCATTCAATTCAAAAAGCCCGATATCCTGCAATTCGAGTCCGGCAAGCTTGAGCGCCCGCGGGATGGCTTCAATCGGACCGATCCCCATTACCTCAGGCGGAACGCCGCCTACGGCAAAGGAACGGAATTTGACAAGCGGCGCCAATCCGAGCGACGAAGCTTTTTCGCGATCCATCAGCATGACAGCCGCCGCGCCGTCACTTGTTTGTGAAGAGTTCCCGGCCGTCACGGTTCCCGTTTTAGAAAAAGCCGGACGGAGCTTCGCCAAGACGTCAGCCGATGTGCCGGGACGAACGCCTTCATCTTGAGAAAAGGTAAATTGTTTTTTCCGCGGCTTATGGTCATCACCGACTTCTGTCAGCGATACTTCAACCGGCACGATTTCGTCATTGAATTTCCCTTCTTTAAGAGCTTTTGCGGCATTCTGATGGCTGCGGACGGCAAATGCATCCTGGTCTTCTCTGGATACGCCGTACGTTTCGGCTACCTGCTCCGCTGTGTGCCCCATGCTCATGTAATACTCAGGCGCATGCTCCGCCAAAGCGATATTCGGGCGGGTCACATGCCCCATCATCGGAACTTGCGACATGGATTCCGCACCGCCCGCAATGACGGTGTCACCCGCGCCGATCATGATTTTTTCAGCACCGTAAGCGATGGATTGGAGCCCGGAAGAGCAGTAGCGGTTCACCGTAATGGCCGGCACCGTATGAGGAAGCCCCGCCAGCGCACCGATATTCCGCGCCATATTTAATCCTTGTTCGGCTTCAGGTGTTGCACATCCGATAATTAAGTCATCGATATTTCCTTCATATCCGCCTGCCCGTTTCAGCGTTTCTTTTACACAAAGCGCGCCTAAATCATCAGGACGAACGGCTGCAAGCGATCCCTTTTTCGCTTTACCGACCGGGGTTCTCGCACCGGCCACAATGACTGCTTCTCTCATAAACACCCTCCTAGTTCCGTAAAGGTTTGCCTTTGACGAGCATATGCTGCATTCTCGCTTGAGATTTCGCCTCGCCAGCGAGGCTTAAAAAGGCTTCTCTTTCAATCTCGAGTAAATATTCTTCTGAAACCTCCGTGCCGAACGGGACTCTTCCGCCGGCAATGACATGGGCCAGCTTCTTCGCAATCTTCATATCGTGATCGGATAAATAACCCGACCGTCTCATTTGGTCTGCTCCGAGCAGTAATGCCGCACATCCGGTTTCCCCGGTGACTTTCACTTTTTTGCGGGCAGGCGGGCGGTATCCGCTGTCATATAAGGAAGCAGCCAGCTGTTTCGCATCGTGCAGCAGGTGATCCTGATTCATGCTGACACGGTCAGCCGCGGACAAAATCTGCATATCACGGGCTTCGTGTGCCGAACCGGACACTTTGGCAAGCGCGATTGTTTCGAAGGTTTTAATCGCTGCGTCCATCAGTTCACTTCCGCCGTCCAAATAATTCATGTACAGCTCTTTGTTTCCTCCGCCGCCCGGAATAAGACCGACGCCGGTTTCAACGAGACCCATATACGATTCGCTCGCCGCCTGAACGCGTGCCGCCGGGAGACAGACTTCCGTGCCGCCGCCGAGTGTCATCCCAAATGGCGCCGCGACAACGGGTTTAGCGCTGTATTTGATGTTCAGCATCGTCTGCTGAAAACGGCGGATGACAAAATCGACTTCCATGAAGTTATCATCCTGAGCTTCCATCAAAATCATCGCAAGGTTTGCCCCCGCGCAGAAATGTCTGCCTTGGTTACCGATGACAAGACCTTTATAATTCCGCTCCGTTTCCTCAAGCGCATTGTCAATCATCTGAATAATGTCTAAGCCGATCGCGTTGCTTTTCGTATGAAATTCCAGCAGCGCGACATCATCGCCGAGATCAATCAGACTTGCGCCGCTGTTTTTACTGATAACGCCTTTTGTTTCTTTTAACGTTTGCAGGCTGATCCGTTTCGGATTTTCTTTCACAGCCCTGTATTGGCCGTCTGAATAGTAAAATGGTGTTCCGTTTTCCTTCATATAAAATGTTTCATGGCCCTGATCAAGCATTTCTTTCACCCAGCCGGGGAGTGCTGCGCCTTCTTCTTCGAGCCGCTCCGCTGATTTTCTGACGCCGATGGCATCCCACATCTCAAACGGGCCGAGCTCCCATCCGAAGCCCCATTTCATGGCGTCGTCAATCGCTTTGATATCATCAGCGATCTCACCTAAAAGCCTGGCTGAGTATAAGAGTGTTTGCGATGTAATATTCCAAAGCAGGCGTCCGGCGCGGTCACCAGAGTATATAAGCGCTTTCATTTTGCCTTTGGCACCCTTTGCCTGTTTGGCGGCTTCTAAAGCGGGTGTCTTCATTTTCGAGCGCTCACCGTATGTCATGGTCAGCGGATCGAGTTCATATATTGTTTTACCTTCTTTTTTGTAAAAACCTTGGCCTGATTTGCTGCCCAGCCAATTGTTTTTCAGCATGTCATTCATAAATTCAGGAAGCTTAAACATGTCTTTTTCAGCGCCGTCGGCTTTATCATACACATTTTTTGCCACATGGGCGAAAGTATCAAGCCCCACAACGTCAAGGGTTCTGAAGGTCGCGCTTTTCGGTCTGCCGATCAAAGGCCCGGTCACCGTGTCCACCTCGCCGATGCGGCAGCCGGAAGAAAGCATTTCTCTTACCGTGACCAACAGGCCGTACGTACCGATGCGGTTGGCGATAAAATTAGGCGTATCTTTTGCGATGACGACCCCTTTCCCAAGCGTGTTTTCTGCAAATGAAGTCATAAACTCCAGCACGTCAGGATCTGTTTCCTGAATCGGAATGATTTCCAGAAGCTTTAAGTAGCGGGCCGGATTAAAGAAATGGGTTCCTAAGAAATGAGCTTTAAAATCGGCAGATCGGCCTTCCGCCATTTTTGTGACGGAGATACCGGACGTATTGCTCGACACGATGCTTCCCGGTTTCCGGTATTCATCAACGAGTGAGAAAATCTGTTTTTTTACGTCAAGATTTTCGACGACGACTTCAATAATCCAATCAGCATCCTTCAATTGAGCTGCGTCATCTTCCAAATTCCCCGCCGTTATATAGTCGAGATTGGCAGCCGAAGTCAGCGGCGCCGGTTTTTGCTTCAGCAGCTTTTGCATGGCCGATCGGCTCAGTCTGCTGCGGACCTCCGGGCTTTCTAATGTCAGCCCTTTTTTCATCTCATCCTTTGTCAGCTCGTTTGGCACAATATCAAGCAGCAGGACGGGAATTCCGATGTTAGCCAAGTGCGCGGCAATTCCGGACCCCATGACGCCTGATCCGAGAACGGCTGCTTTCTTTATAAACTTGTGCATGAGTCATCCCCCTTGAACTTTGAATGAATAGTCATTCATTTTTTCGGCAAAAAAAATGAAACCCTTTTCTTCTTTCATCTTAAAAGATTTTCAGGATGACTTCAATAGCAAATATGGAATTTTTTTAAATTTTTCTGCTTCCGCATGTTCCATGGCGCGGGCGGGAAACTTAAACCCGGAGGTGAAGGGAATGGTGCGAGGGAGAAAAGATCCGTCTTCTGCCGCAGTGAGCGCGGCCAGCATGAAAGGAAATGCGGGACCGAAACAAAAATACGGCGGCGGCAAACGGACGAGCCAAAATCAGCAATATAAAAAAGACAACATGGAATAACATGCTGCGGCTGCTTTTTGGAGCAGCCGTTATTTTTTGAAGATCCCTTTCAGCACAAATGCCGCATTTGCCGGGCGCTCGGCAATTCTTCTCATCAGGTACCCGTACCAATCGGTTCCGTACGGGACATACACCCTCATCCTGTATCCTTCTTCGGCAAGCTCCTTCTGGCGCTCCGTTCTGATGCCGTACAGCATTTGGAATTCAAACTGCTCCCGGGGAATCTGATGTTCGCTGATGAGTGTTTTCGTATAAGAAATGATGTCATCATCATGTGTCGCCACCGCCGTTTCATGGCCGCTCAAAAGCTGCAGCTTAATCAGCTGCTGAAAATGAAGATCGGTTGCTTTTTTATCAGGGAATGCAACGGCCGCCGATTCTTTATAAGCGCCTTTTACAAGCCTGAGCCTCGGCTTGTATGGCATCAGACCGCTGATATCTTCAGCTGCGCGGTACAAATAAGCCTGAATGACGGTGCCGAGCATCGGGAAATCCGGCTTGCACCGCTTATACAGCTCAAGCGTACGGCTGCATCTTGAATAGTCCTCCATATCAATCGTTACAGGCACGCAGCGTTCTTTTGCCTCCGTCAATATGTCTCTGACATGCTGTTCCGCGAGCTTCTCGGAAATATCCAGACCGATGGATGTTAATTTCAGCGACAGCTCACAATCCAGTTGATTCTCGGCAATCGCCCTGATTGCTTTTTTACATTCTTCCGCCGTCCTTCTCGCATCCTTCTCTGAACCCGCATATTCACCTAGATAATCAATCGAAGCCGACAGCCCTTTTTGGTTCAGCCGCTTTACCGTTTTCACAGCTTCCGTGAGTGTTTCCCCTGCAACGAACCTTCCCGCACCGAAGCGGATTCCGTAAGCCTGGGCGAATTTTGTAAGCATTTTATTTTTCGACAAAAATAAACATATGCTCCGCAGCAAGGATGAACTCCCTCCTTTTTCTTTTATTCGTGTATGAATTTCCGATCGCAGAGAAAGCTAAAAAGAACAGAATTGAAGGAGGCGTTTAAATGAACAACCAAGAGCAGCACGGAAACTTGCCGCCTGCCGTCATCTCAACGAAAGACCATTTGTATCTTGAGGACATGCTGAACTGGAATCTGCTTGCCATGAAAAAAGCGCATTTTATGGCGGAACACTGCCAGAATCAGACGTTAAAACAAGAGCTTGATCAGATCGGCCGGATGCATGAGAAGCATTATCAGCACATATTAGGCCGCTTGAACCCCGATCAAGGCGGACAGACAACAACAGGCTATATGCAATAGGAGGACAATACATGGAACAGCAAAACCAAAAAATCACGAATCCGCAAACGCCTGTGCCCAATACGGCGCAAATGAATGACAGAGACTTGGTGAATGAGCTGCTGACGACGGAAAAATACATCACGGCTTCATATTGCACAGCCCTGCACGAGTTCAGCCACGAGTCTCTTTATCAAGATATTCAGGCGATTTTCGATGAGTCACAAAAAGCGCAAAGAAGATTATACGATGTGATGTTTCAAAATGGCTGGTATTCCATTGAAGCAGCCGATACCCAAAAGCTTCAGCAATCGTATCAGAAGTTCCGGCAGACCATTCAGCAGCAGTCTCCCTACCAGCAGTAAAACGAAGAAGGATTTGATGTTTTCGACAAGCATCAATCCTTTTTTTATTTTTGCACAAAAAGATTGACTTATCATTAATCCTTATTTATATTTAACTAATGTTAATTATTTTCCCAAGGAACAAGATGAGGAGGAGTTATGAAAAACGCGGATCAATATGTGTCTGACATCCAGAAATCTCTTCAGACGCTGCTGCAAAACATACAGCCTGAAATGGTGGAAAGCATGGCAAAACACGAGGTGACGCCTGCCCAATTATTTGTTTTAGCCAGCCTGAAAAAACACGGGAGCTGCAAAGTTTCCGAAATTGCGGAACGCATGGAGGTAAAGCCGAGTGCAGTGACGCTGATGGCCGACCGCCTCGAACAAAAAGGACTTATCGTCCGCAAACATAACCAGCAGGACAGACGCGTCATCGACATCAGCCTCACCAAAAAAGGCGAAACAAAATTCGAAGATGTTGTGGAAGGACGGAAAGCGATACTGGCGCGAAACCTATCCGTTCTGACTGACGATGAACTGATTCAGTCCGTGAACATCATCCGCAAAGTAGCGGAAGCAGCCGAGAAATACGCGGCTGATCAAAAAGAAAACGAATAGAAAAGAGGAGCTGCCGAAACATGAGCATTGAAAAGAAAGATCCAAAACGCACATTATTAATAACCGGCTTAATCATCGCCATGTTTTTCTCAGCCCTTGACGGCACCATCGTAGGAACGGCGATTCCTAAAATCGTGGGTGACCTCGGGGGATTAAGCATGATGACGTGGCTGACCACGGCATATCTTTTAACTTCGACGACGATCGTTCCGATTGCGGGGAAACTTGCAGATTTATTGGGGCGCCGCGTCGTCTATGTATCAGGTTTATTGATTTTTATGGGAGCTTCCGCACTGTGCGGAATGGCCAGCAACATGACGGAACTGATTATTTTCCGCGGACTTCAGGGAATCGGCGGCGGTGTCATGATGCCGATGGCTATGATCGTCATCGGGGATTTGTTCACAGGGAAACAGCGTGCCAAGTTCCAAGGGCTTTTCGGGGCGATTTACGGGCTTGCTTCCGTGATCGGCCCGCAAATCGGGGGCTGGATTGTTGACTCATTAAATTGGAAATGGGTTTTCTATATCAACCTGCCTGTCGGAATTTTAGCCGTGATCTTTATCGCAAGAGGACTTCAAGGCAGAAAACAGACCGGGCCGATTAACTTTGACATCGCCGGCATTTTCACAATGATCGTCGGAATCGTCAGCCTCCTCCTCGCGCTCAGCTTCGGAGGAAAGGATTACGCATGGGGCTCTTGGCAGATTCTCGGTCTCTTTGCGCTTGCACTTGCCGGGATTGTCGGATTCATTTTCGCTGAAATCAAAGCAAAAGAGCCGATTCTGCCGATGTACCTGTTTAAAAACAGAACGTTTACCGTACTGAATCTGATCGGCTTTTTCATGAGTATCGGCATGTTCGGCGCCGTTACGTTCGTTCCTTTCTTTATGCAGGGAATTATCGGAGTCAGCGCCACCGCTTCCGGCACGATTATGACGCCGATGATGGTATCTATGATTATCACAAGTATTATCGGAGGCCAGCTGGTTTATAAGATCGGTATTAAACCGCAAATCATGATCGGCATGCTGATCATGGCCGTCGGCTTCTTCTTATTAACGACTTTGCAGCTGGATACAAGCAAGCTCGCGGCTACATGCTATATGGCCGTGATCGGTCTGGGAATGGGGCTCGTCATGCCGCTTCTCACACTCGCTCTGCAAGAAACGTTTTCAAAAGAAGAGCTGGGTGTTGTGACCTCTTCAAGCCAATTTTTCCGGATGATCGGGGGAACGTTCGGCATTACGGTGCTCGGCGCTGTCATGAATGCCAGATCAGGAAGCCTTTTAACCGACAGACTGGTGCCTTACTTAGACTCACTCCCGAAACAGGCAAGTGCCTTTGCCGCCCAGTTTAAAGGTATGATTGACAAGAATCCTGAAGGGCTGCTTCAATCCTTGTTCAGCCAGGAATCGATTAAGCAGATTCCGGCCGCATTTTCTTCCCATATCGTGCCGGTTTTGAAAACGTCACTGATGGATTCGCTTCACAGCGTGTTTTTCACAGGCCTGGCCTTTATCGCTGCCGGATTGATCCTCACGCTGTTTGTTAAATCAATTAAGCTGACAAATAAAAAGACAGGCAAACAAGAAGAAAAGGCGAAAGCCGTTTAACAAAGAAAAATCCCGCGGATGCCGCGGGATTTTTTTATATCATCTGGGAATGACCAGTCTTCCGCCTCATTGGAAATGGGGGGTGAAAATTCAAAAAAATAGTGATGGAATTCTTTAATAAACCTTAAACATTTCATAGTTATCTTTATAGTACGACATAATAAAGTCACGAAAATTTCTTACCGAAGAAGATAATAGCTTATGTCTCATCCAAGATAAGCCGACTGGATATGAAGCAGAGTGATCAGTCACTTTTATAAAATTCAGCCCCAATGTTCTGCAAACTGAAATAGGAAGCAACGCCACACCTTGATCCAGCTTTATAATCTCGACCAGTAAATGAGAATCTGCCTCAAATGCAATATTTGGGGTGAAACCAGCTTTCTCACAAAGCGAGGCTGTAAAACCGCTATACTCTTCATTATTAGCAAGGGTAATAAATGGTTCATCGGCGACAAGACGTAAAGAAATTTCTGTTTTACCCGTAAATCGGTGGTTTGAGGGCAAAGCCAGAACAATATCTTCATTTACCAGCACCCAACTCTCTATCTCTTCATCTTGAATCGGATGACCTGTTATTCCTAAATCAATGTCCCCTTTTTTTAAACTTGTTATGATCTCGCTTTTAACTCCGATTGCTTGGAGAATTTTTGATTGAGGAGAGCGGTTGATATATTCACTCATCAGTCCTGCAAGGAATCTTGGATTGGAAATAGATATTCTGATGGTGCCAGAAATTTGATGTTCCTCCAATTGAATTTCCGTTTGTGCATTTTCAATCTCAGTAAAAATCCTGTTTACATGTTTTAAAAGAATTTTCCCTGCTGAACTCAGCTTAATATTTCTGCCTTTTCTCTCAAACAAGGTTGTTCCCAGTTCATTCTCAAGTCTTTTTATAGTGAGACTTAAAGAAGGCTGGGCAATCTTTAATTGTTCTGCTGCTTTAGAAATATGTTCAGTATAGGCAACTGTCTGAAAGTATTTTAGCTGCAGCAATTCCATCTGTCTGCACCCCCCTCATTTATTTCAATAAATATATATATACCTTATTATGTATTGGATTAAATGTAAATGCGAATGTAAGATAATAGCATAGTTAAAGAAAAGGAAAGGGTGTCATTCAATGAAAATTGATGTGAAAGATATAGCAAAAAATTTAAGTACGCCACTAACAGCCCCTGCTTATCCTATCCCAAATTATAAATTTGTTAACCGTGAATATTTAAATATTATTTACCGAACGGATGAAAAAGCTTTACGTGCGGCAGTGCCGGAACCTCTTCAAATTACTGAACCTTTAGTGAAATTCGAAGTCATGTGGATGCCCGATGTTTCCGGACTTGGTGCCTATACAGAGGCAGGACAAGTCATCCCTGTCAGCTTTAATGGTGAAGAAGGAGATTATGTACATTCTATGTATGTTGACAATTTCCCGGCTATTGCAAGCGGACGGGAACTTACTGCATATCCAAAGAAATTGGGTGCCCCTAAGCTGTATATAGACTCTGATACTCTTGTTGGCACATTGGATTATGGCAGTCTTCGTGTGGCAACTGCGACTATGGGATATAAACATTTCGAAATGGATAAGGAAAAAGCGAAAAGGGAAATTTGCCGACCTAATTTTATGGTTAAGATTGCCACTGATTACAATGGTGATTTAAGGGTTTGTGATTTGGTGCGGACGCAAATAACGAATATAGAAGTTAAAGGTGCCTGGACTGGACCGGCGCGGCTTCAATTATTTGAACATGCTCTGGCACCTCTTGCAGATTTGCCTGTATTAGAAGTCGTTTCAGCATCTCATATTATTACGGATTTAACCTTAAATGCAGCACAGCCGGTTTATAACTACTTAGAGGAAAAATAAGGAGCGTTGACAATGAGAATTGCAGTTTTAGGAGCAGGTTCTTTAGGAACCATTGTTGGAGCATATCTGTCTGCTGGCGGAATGGATGTCGAATTGATTGATTCATACAAAGAACATGTAGATACCTTAAATCAAATAGGTGCTAAAGTAGTTGGTACAACGGAATTTCAAGCAAAGGTGAAAGCCATTACCCCTGAAAACAAGTCAGGCAAGTATGATTTCATATTACTTCTGACGAAACAATTATATAATGACTCCATTCTTAAAGAGTTGCTGCCTTTTTTAAAGGATGACAGTGTAGTATGTTCCTTGCAAAACGGTATACCTGAACAGAAAGTTGCTTCGATCGTTGGTGATGAACGTGTTATTGCAGGTTCTGTTGAATTTGGTGCTACGTTTATTGAGCCGGGCGTATCCAGACTTACAACTGAGTATACTCAATTTAAAGAGTACGCTTTTCAAATTGGAGAATTACATGGTGAAACAACAGAAAGAATCCAGCGTATTAAATCGGTTTTAGACCTTATCGGCGGAACACATATTTCCGATAATTTAGTTGGAACGAAGTGGTCAAAATTACTTATCAATAATGCATTCAGTGGTTTATCGGCAGCATTAAACGGAGAATACGGAGACATTCTTGACCATGAAATCGGCATTGTTAGTGCAGTCCATATCGCAGATGAGACGATTAAGGTTGGACACGCCAATGGTGTCAAATTTGCGAAAATGGGCGGCCTTGATTTAGAATCTTTGGAATTAAGAAGTGAAAATGATATTCCTGAACGTATCCAAACTTTTAGGTCAGCCATGGCACCATCTAGGCTGCTAAGAGCAAGTATGCTCCAGGATCTTGAGAAAAAACGCAAAACTGAAATTGATTATATTAATGGAGTTATTCCCAAAATGGCAGAAGGTACGGGCATTTCAACACCTTTTCATGATTTGGTTGTAGCACAAGTCAAATGTGCCGAGGAATCTCAAACAGTGCCCAATTTTGATACAAATATAAAAGCATTTGAAGAGTTATTACGTATCCGAAAGGAAATGTGATATATAGGAAAGAGAGAAAGGGATTGCTGCGGCGGTCCTTTTTTCTTGGTTCAGCAAGCGGAAGAAATATACGTAAACAAACGGGTGCATTAGTTACATTAATGTTCTTCGCTATGAATTGAACGGCGCCTTTATTGATTCCTTTTCAGCAAAAAAAGCTTTCGGCACCTCTCTTTGATGCCGAAAGCTTTTTTATTGTTTTTTTCTGTGTGCTTCATTGAGCTGTTTAATATGCTGTATCGCAGCTTTGATGCCCTCTTTGGCGTCCGGGTAGGATTGATTCCAATGTTTGACGAGCGGAGGCATGCTTTTTGCGATATGTGTATACAAAATCCACTGCCTGACTTCTTCCTTTACATCCGGGTTTGTTTCGCCAAGCAATAGTTCCGTGTATTTCTCAAGCAGGCCGTCCAGCTGCTGCTGCAGTTTCTCTTCCATACCGTTCCCTTCCCTTTTTCATGATTATGACAATCGGGCGGTGAGGGCCGCTTCCTGCACGATACATCTGCCGCGTCCGTGCGGAATGCAAAGCGGCGTGCCGAACAGCGGGTCTTGCGTTACCTGGCAGTTCATCGCAAAGACCTGCTGTACAAGCTCGCAAGTGATGACTTCTTCGGGACGGCCCTCTGCGTAAATCTGTTTATCCTTAATGGCGACCAGATAATGGGCATAACGGCATGCCAGATTGAGGTCGTGCAGCACCATGACGATTGTGCGTTTTTCTTTTTCATTTAATTCAAACAGCAAATCAAGAATTTCAATTTGATGCGTCATGTCGAGATAGGTTGTCGGCTCGTCAAGCAGAATGATATCCGTATCCTGAGCGAGTGTCATCGCAATCCATGCGCGCTGGCGCTGTCCGCCTGACAAGGAATCCACCGGACGGTCGGCCATTTCCTCAAGCTTCGTCGCTTTAAGCGCTTTTGCCACTGCGTCTTCGTCCTCTTTGGACCATTGCTTCAGCCAGCTTTGATAAGGGTATCTTCCCTGCTTCACAAGCTGATGCACCGTCAGGCCTTCGGGAGCTGACGGACTCTGCGGCAAAATAGCGAGCTCTCTTGCCACTTCCTTCGTCGGAAGCTTAGCGATGGCTTTTCCTTCTAAAAGCACAGTACCGCCCCTCGGTTTCATCAGCCGGGCCAATGAACGTAAAAGCGTCGATTTTCCGCAGCCGTTGCTTCCGATCAATACAGTGATTTCGCCTTTTGGAATCGCGACATCCAATTCGTCAATGATAACAGTCTCTCCGTACCCTAAGCTCAGCGTCTCTGTAGAAATTGCACTCATACCGCTAACCGCTCCTTTTTTGAGTTTCCCAACACTATGTATATAAACAAATTGCCTAAACATTCAACGTGAGATCATGATTATATTGTAACAGAAATTAATGACTCTGAATATCATTATCAATTAGTTTTGGGCAAAAAAGCAGCGGACGGCGGTTATTTTTTTATTTCCGTCATTTCTCCATCATTCTTTTTCAGTTTCAGATAAAAATGGTCATAGCGGCTGTCCAAATTAAAAGCCGAGAGCACCTGCCGGACGACCTCACTTTCCTTCATCCGGCTGTTTACGGCAAGTTCTCCAAGGATCATCTTCATTTCATCAAGCGCTTCCTCGCCCTCTCTGTGAACCCCTGAGAGCTTGTCCCGGATGTCAGCCTTTTCATGACCGCCTTTTCTCTCATACAAACCTTCATAGCGGTTATGCTCTCCGGCTCCGTAGCTGACGCGAAGGGCAAAGCTGCTGTAAGGAACCGGCTTCGCGGATGACACGGGTGTGCTGTCTTGTTCCGCTTCCCGTTTTTCTTCATTCAATCGGCAGCCGGCAATCAGCATCAGCGTAAGACATAAAACGCCCGCCGTTCTGATCCATTTCATGCGATTCACTCCCATTCCATTCCGATCGTTTTTAGGTATTTCCAAGGGAGGCGGCTGTCATTCATTAAACAAAAAAGAGCCGGAGCGGTAACACTCCGGCCGGTTCATCTCCAGATTATCATTCAGTCAGCTCTAAAAATTCCTGCACATCCTGTACGGCAAGGCGGACCGCGTCTTCCCAAAACGACCGTTCCGTCAGATCCGCTCCAAGGTGCTTCATCGCCAAATCCTCAACAGTCATCGAAGCCGTGTCACACAAAAGCGCGATATATTTTTCTTCAAAATCCGCTTTTTCCCGAAGAGCTCTTGCATATATTCCAAGCGAAAATAAATAACCGAACGTATACGGAAAGTTGTAAAACGGCACTCCCGTAATATGAAAATGCAGTTTTGACGCCCAGAAATGAGGGTGGTATTCCCCTAATGAATCGCAAAATGCTTCTTTCTGCGCCGCTTCCATCAGTTCATTCAGTTTCTCAGCCGGAACGACGCCCTGCTTGCGCTCTTCATAAAAACGCGTTTCAAATAAAAATCTCGCATGAATATTCATAAACATGGCTACGCTTCTTTGAATTTTATCTTCAAGCAAGAACACCTTTTCATCCTTTGTCTCCGCTTGTTTCAAAGCGGCGTCGGCGACGATCATTTCCGCAAAGGTCGAGGCTGTTTCAGCGACATTCATAGCGTAGGCTCTGTTCAGCTGCCGCACTTGAAGCATGGCCTCCTGATGGAACGCGTGACCGAGCTCATGCGCCAGCGTCGATACATTCGAAGCGCTTCCGGAAAACGTCATAAAAATCCGGGATTCTCCGCTGTCGGGAAAGCTGGTGCAGAAACCGCCGACCCGTTTGCCGCTGCGGTCTTCCGCTTCTATCCACCGATCACGGAACGCTTTTTCCGTAAATGCGGACAGCTTTTTGCCAAACGTCGAAAATTGGCTGACGATCAGATTGGCCGCTTCATCATATGTATATTCTTTCGGAGCCTCGCCGATCGGCGCGTCCACATCATACCAGTTCAGCCGCTCAAGCCCTAAAAGAGACGCCTTTCGATTCAGGTATTCGGCAAAAGGCTTTTTATGATCGGTAATGACCTGCCACATGACATCCAGCGTTTCTTTTTTCATCCGGTTGATCGCAAGCGGCTCTTCCAAAGCGCTTTTCCAGCCCCGCGCTTTATAGATTTCCGTGCGGAAGCCGGCCAGATGGTTCAGCGTGCTGCCGAAAAGCTCCTCTTCTCCTTTCCAGGCTTCATTAAGCTCTTTGAACACTTGATGTCTGATGCGGCGGTCCGGGTGCGCCATCATATTTTCCGCTTGGCCGACCGACAGCTCTTTATCCTCAAACGGAATCTTCATTCTGCCGACAGCCGCATTATACAGGTCGCCCCATGCGTGATAGCCGTCAACGGCCAGGCCTTCAATCAGCCTTTCTTCTGAAGCGCTGAGCTTCTCTTTGACACGATCTCTTCTCTCATTTAAAACATATGTGAGATCCTGAAGTTCCGGTTTTTGCAGCAGCTCCTCCCAGACCGGCTCGTCAATCCGGGCAAGTGTATCGTCAAGGGTGACCAGAGCGGATTTAAAATCACTGCTCAGCTGATTGATCCGCGCCCTCCATTCATTCGCTTTCTGATCATGAGTGTTCTGAGCCTGAAGACAGCCGACGAACGCTCCCGCCTGCCTGATCATGATCGCTGACCGTTCAAACCTATCAATCAGATTGATCATCTCCCGGCTTTCATCCGCATGCGTCGGAACTGTAAACGCTTCAACCGCATGTTGAAAAGCGCTTAGATGCTTTTTGAGCTCTTGTATGTATTGCTGAAACTCTTCCGACCGGCTCCCGCCCTCAAAAATGGAGTTTAAATCCCATGTTTCCTTCAATCCCTCTAATGCCATCTTTTCTTTACCCCTTTCTATCCGAAGCTGACTCCATTATAAAACAATTCTGACATATTTCCGAACGATTTCTCCTTCTTTCCGCGAGATGTTATACACTATGAGATAAGAACAAACGGGGAGGATTATAAGATGAACAGAAAAATTGCCATTGTAACCGGCGCGACGAGCGGATTCGGGCTGCTGACAGCGCTGAAGCTCGCCCGGTCTTATCACGTCATCGCAACAGCCAGACAGCCGGAGAAAGCTGAAATACTGAAAGAGGCCGCCGCTCAAGCGGGTGCATCCGAACATGTTACGGTCGTTTCTTTAGATGTGACAAATGAGCAGTCGGTGTCTGACTTCGGGAACACCATCAGCGGTTTCGGACCGATTGACCTGCTCGTCAATAACGCCGGCACTGCGTACGGGGGGTTTATTGACGATGTGCTGATGGAACATTACAGACAGCAGTATGAATCAAATGTATTCGGTCTGATTCACGTCACAAAAATCATGCTGCCTTATATGCGAAAACATAGCGGGGCGAAAATCTTCAATATCAGCAGTATCAGCGGACTGACCGGTTTCCCGGCTCTATCTCCGTATGTCTCTTCCAAATTCGCGGTTGAAGGGTTTACAGAGAGCCTGCGCCTCGAACTGCTGCCTTTAGGAATTGATGCCGCTTTAATAGAACCGGGCTCCTACAAAACGTCTATATGGGAGACATCTCTCTCCAATCATCTTACGGCACCCGGCAAAGATTCGCCTTATTACCGCTATTATCAGCAAATAGAAGCTTACTTCAAAGCCAACGCATCCAAAAGCGGCGATCCTGATGACGTAGCGGAGCTGATTTATCAATTGGCACAAAGGAAACGGCTGAAGAAACTGCGGTATCCGATCGGCAGGGGCGTTAAGCTGACATTGGCTTTCCGCTCACTCTTTCCGTGGTCCGCCTGGGAATCTGTTGTGAGAAAAAAGCTGTTCACTTAAATCTAAATTATAATTATTATAATTTAGTATTGATTTTTATTTGATACGTGATATAATTAAATTAACAGATCACAGGGAGGACGATGAATATGAATACACAAAACGCGAAAAAAACTGAAACTCTTGTTGAGAAATCAATGAACACACAATTATCAAACTGGTTTATCCTTTACTCTAAACTGCACCGCTTCCATTGGTATGTAAAAGGCCCTCATTTCTTTACGCTTCATGAAAAATTTGAAGAACTGTATAACGAAGCGGCGGAAACGGCGGATGCCATCGCAGAGCGACTTCTGGCCATCGGAGGACAGCCTGCGGCGACTTTACACACTTACCTTGAACAAGCTTCCATTACGGATGAAGGCCAGGAAAAAACGGCTTCTGAAATGGTGGAATCACTGGTTCAAGACTATAAACAAATCAGCCGCGAATCAAAATTTGTCATCGGCATCGCCGAGGAACAAAATGACCCGTCAACTGCCGACCTGTTTGTCGGATTAGTTGAAGAAGCGGACAAGCATGTGTGGATGCTGTCAGCCTACTTGGGAGAATAACGAAAAAAGCTGAACCTCAGTTGCAGGTTCAGCTTTTTTTATGCGTTCAGCTTGCGCTTTCGGTTTGTTTCGTTAATGTGACGTTCAGCGTCTTTTTGCTTCCGTTTCTGAGAACTTGAACAGTCGTTTTATCGCCGATTTTCAGCTGGTTATATAAGATCTGTCTGATATCGGCGCTGCTGCCGACATCTTTGCCGTTCAATTGTACAATGACGTCATTTGATTTGATGCCCGCTTTCGCAGCCGGTGAGCCGGATTGCACTTCTTTTACGTAAACACCCTTAGACAGCTGGTCGCCGAACAGTCCGAGCGTGTTTTCCTGATAAGTTTCCGGCACTTGCGCCATGTCAATCATCTGCACACCTAAAAATGGGCGCTCGACTTTTCCTTTTGCAAGCAGCTGGTCGACTATCGGTTCTACATCATTGCTCGGAATGGCAAAGCCGAGTGACTCCACGCCGTTTTCACTGACTTTCATGCTGTTGATCCCGATAACTTGGCCGCTTGAGTTGATTAACGGGCCGCCGCTGTTTCCGGGGTTAATCGCCGCATCCGTCTGAATCACGTTCATTTCCACCGTGCCTTGGGATGTATCGGCGTCTACCGTTCTGTTCAGCCCGCTGATGACACCTTGTGTGACGGTGCCGGAAAACTGCTGGCCGAGCGGGTTGCCGATGGCAATCACTTTATCGGCAATGCGGAGCTTGGAGGAATCCCCGAAGCTGGCCGCTTTTTTGACATTGGACGAGCTGATTTCCAATACAGCCAAGTCACTGATGGCATCCTTTCCGACAAGCTTTGCCGTTTCGGTTTTCCCATTGTAAAGAGTGACCGACAGTTTGTTCGCACCTTCTACGACATGGTTGTTTGTAATGATGTACGCTTTTTCGCCGTCTTTTTTGAAGATGACGCCTGACCCCGTGCCGCTTTCCGTTTCAGAGCTTGAACCGCCGTCAAGTCCGAACTGGCTGCTTTGCGAAGCTTGGTAGTTGGACACTCCGACAATCGCGGGCTCCAAGTCTTCCACCATATCCGCTACGCTTGAGGTATTTTTCAAAGGCGTTGACGTAAAATTCGAAGACTGAACTTGTTTCGTATCAGAAACGGCTTCTGTCTTATGCTGCTCACCCGGCAGGTTCGGCACAATGCCAAGCACGAGGCCGCCGCCGATAATGCCGCCTAAAATCGGGCTCAGCCAAGCGGCTCTCCGTTTTTTTTCTTTTTTCACGGCAGCCGTTTTTTCAAATTCCGTACCGGCCGCCGTCTCGTTTTCCGCTTCTTTCGAGACGGGCCCTTCGAGCAGCTCGGGCTCCTGATGGCTGATCTGCTGCTGTTCATTTCTGTTTTGTTCCGTATGTGAAAGATCTGACTGATCGCGGCTTCTGCCGTCATCTCGATGATCGTTCATATTCACGCACACTCCTTCAGCATGTTTTCATTCTATCGATTACATATTCATCGCATGTACAAGTTCTATTGTCCCAATAATAAGGAGAAAAGCAAAGCTCCAAAACAAAATGTGTTTGAACATGTTATCTTCCCCGCTTTTTTTCTTCCTTTCTTCCCTTATACACATCATAAACAAACATTGTGGGATAAAAATGAAAAGAATATGTGAAATTATGAAAATGCGGCTTGAGTATGTTAAAACTAGTATAATGACGTTGAAAGGATGTGAAATGCCTTGTCATACACCATTTATCTAGTTGAAGATGAGGATAACCTGAATGAACTGCTCACAAAATATTTAGAGAATGAAGGCTGGAACATTACATCTTTCACAAAAGGCGAAGATGCCAGAAAGCAGATGCAGCCGTCTCCCCACTTGTGGATTCTTGACATCATGCTTCCGGATACGGACGGCTATACATTGATAAAAGAAATAAAAGAAAAAGATCCCGATGTGCCGGTTATTTTCATTTCCGCGCGGGATGCCGATATTGACAGAGTCCTCGGGTTAGAGCTTGGAAGCAATGATTATATCGCCAAGCCTTTTTTGCCGAGAGAACTTATTATACGGGTCCAGAAGCTGCTCGAGCTCGTGTATAAAGAACAGCCCGCCGCAAAGAAAACCGGCATCACCGTTTCTTCCTACAATGTGATCGAAGATGCCCGAGAGGTTTATGATGAAACCGGCAGCCTGGTCAATTTGACGTCTAAGGAATTTGATCTGCTGCTTTTATTTCTTCACCATAAAGGACACCCCTTTTCCAGAGAAGATATCCTGCTGAATATATGGGGCCATGATTATTTCGGCACTGACCGGGTGGTCGATGATCTTGTGCGGAGGCTGCGGAAAAAAATGCCCGGGTTAAAGGTTGAAACCATTTACGGATTCGGCTACAGGATGATGACGTCATGAAAAATAAGCCGCTTGCTTTTCAAATATGGGTGGTCATCTCAGGCATCCTCTTAGCCATTTCGATTCTGCTTCTCGTGCTGTTCTCAAATACGCTGCGTAATTTTTTCACGGATGAAACGTATACGACCATTGAAAATGAACAGCATGTACTGACGGAGTACCGGCTGCCCGGATCGATCGAGCGGGGATATTACAGCGAGGATGCGACCGCGCCGACGACTTTCCGATCCGTTCAGCACGTTCTTCTGCCGGAACGGGAGGAGTCGGCCAGTGACAAAGACTTGAACTACTTTTCTTCTTCCTTTATCCATAAGGTGTACAAGCTCGCGGGCCGCCAGCACAGCGTCACGAAACGATACAGCGCGGACATCAGCGGTGAAAAAGTGTTTTTCGTCATTAAAAAAGGCCTCACCATTAACGGCCAGGATGCGATGATGCTGTCTTACGCCCTTGATTCTTATCGTGATGATCTGGCATTCACCCTGTTCAAGCAGCTGCTCTTTATCATTGCCGGCGTGATTTTGTTAAGCTGGATTCCGGCGATTTGGCTTGCCAAATATCTCTCGCGCCCGCTCGTTTCCTTAGAGAAGCATGTCAAACGGATTTCAAAACAGGATTGGGATGATCCGGTCATCGTCGACAGAAAAGACGAAATCGGAAAATTAGGCCATACCATTGAAGACATGCGGAGCAAGCTGGTGCAAAAAGACGAAACGGAAAGAACGCTCCTGCAAAATATCTCTCATGATTTAAAAACGCCTGTCATGGTGATAAGGGGCTATACTCAATCAATAAAGGACGGGATTTTTCCTAAGGGGGATCTGGAAACCACAATTGATGTCATTGAAGGCGAAGCAGAAAAACTTGAGAAGAAAATTAAGGATTTATTATATTTAACGAAGCTTGATTATTTAATGAAGCAGCGGGTGCACCATGAGACATTTGACATTGTGAAGGTCACGGAAGAAGTCATTGAACGGCTCAAATGGGCCCGGAAGGAATTATCGTGGACCGTTGATACAGAAGATGCATTAATGATGCCTGGTGATCCGGAACAATGGAGCAAACTTCTTGAAAACATTCTCGAAAATCAAATCCGCTATGCAGAAACGGCGATTCACATTCGGATCAGCCAAAATCAGCAGCAGATTGTCATGACGGTTGAAAATGACGGGCCTCCGATTGAGGATGAGATGCTATCCAGCTTGTACGAGCCTTTTAATAAAGGGAAGAAAGGCGAGTTCGGCATAGGACTCAGCATCGTAAAACGGATTTTAACCTTGCATAAAGCATCAATTTCAATTGAAAATGACCAATCGGGTGTAATCTACCGAATTATCATACCAAAGTAGACTGTAGTGTTCCATTGCAGTCTTTTTTTATGTGAAGGAATAGCCGTTAAAATCTCTGTAGTTTGCTTTCAGCGGTTTTTGGCATTGATGAACCCATTTCTTTTCACAAATTGTCTTTTTCGGATATTTCACCTTTTCGACTTTAATTCCTCTGTTTCGCAAGCGGCTGATCATTTCATCTAATTCTTTCATTTTCAGATTCACCCTTTCGCCAGAACTTTGACCATTCGGTCAGCTCACTTTATAATATAAATAAAACAAAACAAAAAAACAAGTTACAATCAGGTTAAATTTACGGAATATCAATATGACCATATAGTCATACATGAGAAGCACAAGCCAGCCTCCTGGCTCCGAAAGGGTGGAACCATTGAAGGAAAAAGAAAAGCTGATCATTGAAGCAGCAATCAAACTGTTTGCCCGAAAAGGGTACAAATCTACATCGGTTCAGGAAATCGCCGATGAATGCAAAATCTCAAAAGGCGCTTTTTATCTTTACTTTCCTTCCAAAGAAGCACTGCTCCTATCCATGCTGAATTACTACTATGATAAAACGTTTACCCGAATCACGACGATCCAAACGGAGGGTGACAGTCCGAGAGCCGCTTACCAAAAACAGCTTGCGGTGTTTTACGAATCGATTCTCGCCCATCAGGATTTTATTACCGTGCAGATGAAAGACGGTTCACTTCCTTATACCGAAGAAGCGGCGCAGTGCGGAAAGAGAATCCGCCGGTCGATCCTGCAGTTTCATATCGACAGTCTTCTTGCGATTTACGGAGAAAAAGCTGAACCATACACAGCCGAGCTTTGTTTTTTAATAGAAGGAATCAGTCAGATGTATCTTGAATATCTCATTCTGACCGGCCGGTCCGTACAGCCTTCGCTTTTGGCAAATACCGTGATTCACAGAATTGATGACATCGTAAACGGAATGGCGGACAGACATGATGAAGCGTTTATTTCTCTTGATGAGGCAAGCTCACTGTTTGGGCCCCTTCATAACGGGCAGCCCGATCCTTTAAGCCAATCGATCTTGCAGACCCTCCGCACGCGCATCGGCACGATGGATAAGACGCAAGCATCTGAATTCACCGAGAGCTTGGATATTCTGGAAGCGGAAATGAAGAAAAAGTCGCCGAAACCGGCAATCATCAAAGGAATGATTTTGAATTTGAAGGAATCCGACCTGCTGGCTGAAGATGCAGAACAGCTCAGATTTTTACTGAAACAGCAGTTTATTTAGAAGAACGGCCGCAATGACTGCAGCCGTTCTTTCTTTTTATGCTTTCGGGTGCACCATATCTTCCGGACGCACCATTTCATTAAATTGTTCTTCTGTCAGAAGGTTCAGCTGTAATGCCGCTTCTTTCAGCGTCAGGCCTTCTTTGTGGGCAAGCTTGGCGATTTTCGCGGCGTTTTCATAACCGATGTGCGGGTTAAGCGCCGTAACAAGCATTAATGAGTTAGAGAGATTTTCCTGAATCGTCTCTTGGTTCGGCTCAATACCGACAGCGCATTTGTCATGGAAGGAATTCATTCCGTCACTGAGCAGCTGCACGGTCTGCAGGAAGTTATAGATAATAACCGGTTTGAAGACATTCAGCTCGAAGTTTCCTTGGCTGGCCGCAAATCCGATTGTCGCGTCATTTCCCATCACTTGCGCGGCGATCATTGTCAGCGCCTCACTTTGCGTCGGGTTGACTTTGCCCGGCATGATAGAGCTTCCCGGCTCATTTTCAGGAATGACGATTTCGCCGATTCCGCAGCGCGGGCCGCTTGCCAGCCATCTGACATCGTTGGCAATCTTCATCAGGTCGGCAGCCAATGCTTTTAACGCGCCGTGAACGTGAGTGATTTCATCATGGCTTGTGAGCGCGTGGAATTTGTTAGGCGAACTCTTGAATGTCTGCCCCGTTACTTTTGTGATTTCTTCCGCGACGAATTCACCGAACTGCGGATGGGCGTTGATTCCCGTGCCGACTGCCGTGCCTCCGATGGCAAGCGCGCGGATTTTTTCCGTTGACTCAAGAATCATTTCTTTCGAACGGTCAAGCATGTATACCCAGCCGCTGATTTCCTGTCCGAGCGTCAGCGGAGTGGCGTCCTGCAAATGCGTGCGTCCGATTTTCACAATATCCTGATAAGCTTTCGCTTTTTCATCAAGCGTCGCGCGCAGCTGATCAAGCGCCGGAACGAGCTGCTCATATACGGCAAGAACCGCCGCAACGTGCATCGCCGTCGGGAATGTATCGTTTGAGCTTTGACTGCGGTTGACGTCATCATTCGGATGAATCTTCAGCTCGGAATTTTTTTCTTTCAGTAAAGCAGTCGCGCGGTTGGCCACCACTTCATTCATGTTCATGTTGCTTTGCGTGCCGCTTCCCGTCTGCCAGACAACGAGCGGAAAGTTATCGTCGTATTTGCCGTTTAAAACCTCGTCACATACAGCGGCAATCGCCTGTGCTTTTTCAGACTCTAAGTTGCCGAGGCGTTCGTTGGCGATCGCTGTGCTTCTTTTCAATATTGCAAACGCCTTCACAACACGCTGAGGCATTTTTTCTGAACCGATTTTGAAGTTCTCTTTGCTGCGCTGTGTCTGAGCGCCCCAAAATTTATCTGCCGGAACTTTAACTTCTCCCATGGTGTCTTTTTCAATTCTGTAGTCCATTTATGTATCCCTCCATAACAGTTGCTTCACCCTGAGTATTATTCGCCAGTAACAGATGAAACCCTTTTTATTTTTCGGCCTTGGCCGTTTTTAATTTCAGCTCAAGATAGACGCGCGAATCCTTAGAGTATTTATACTTCGGATTTGTTTTACGGTATTCTTTCGACGTGTAAGCCACTTCGTAATGCGCTTCAAATGATTTGATGAGCTGTTCAATTTCTTCGGCATTCCCTGCCAGTCTGACTTGTGCCACATCTCTCCTCCGCTTTCATAAAAAAACTTGTACCATTAAATACTTTATCATAGTATATCATTTTTTTAACAGGAAAAGATAACCTCAATTAAGGATTGGAAGGCGGGTGACTGTCGTTGGCGCAATCGGAATTCAAGGAATACATACACGTTAACCTGGCACTGGTGCTTCCCCACGTAGAGCAGAATGATGACCTGGTTCAAAATAAAAAGATGCTTCCGAACGGGCTTGTTTTTTATTATATGTATCTGAGTGAAATGAACGATGAAGACAAAATAAAAGAAGCGATTGAAACGCTGCTTCGGGAAGAAGACACTCTGACGCTGGATACGGTGTCGAAACGTCTTGATAAGATTGACGCCCGTCCCGTCTTTACGTCGAAGGAAGCCGTCATCTCCATTCTACGGGGAAAATGCGCCTTATTTATTAACGGACTTGACAGCGTATACATTTTGTCCACGGGAAAAAGAGAAAAAAGAAGCGTGAATGAACCCACATCCGAAAAGGTCGTAAGAGGTCCGAAAATCGCCTTCATAGAAGATTCTGATACAAACGTCGCCATGATCAGGCAGCGCACGAACCATCCGAAGCTGAAAACGAAAAAGGTTCCGATCGGAGAAAATAAGTTAAAATACGCCACGGTCATGTACATAGATGATAAGGCGGACCCATCTGTCGTCAGCGATGTTGTAAAGCGCCTCAGCGAAGTGAAGATGGACGACATTCAGGATTCCGGAACGCTTGAGGAGCTTATTGAGGATAATAAGTATTCGCCCTTTCCGCAAATACAAAATACGGAACGGCCTGATAAAGTCTCTTCCGCCTTGTTCAACGGCCGCGTCGCCATCCTTGTCGACAACTCGCCGTTTGCGCTGGTGGTTCCGGCTTCTTTAGGAATTTTAATGCAGTCTCCCGATGATTATTATGAACGGTGGATTTCCGCCTCGCTCATCCGGGTGCTGCGGTTTACGTCTATTTTTATTACGCTGTTTTTTTCGTCCATTTATATCGCCCTCGTTTCGTTTCACCAAGGGCTGCTGCCGACGTCGCTTGCAGTCACCATCGCGGCGAACAGAGAAAACGTTCCCTTCCCGCCTATCATTGAAGCGATGGTAATGGAAATTACGATAGAGCTGCTGAGAGAAGCGGGCTTGAGGCTTCCCAGCCCGCTCGGCCAGACGATCGGATTGGTGGGCGGAGTCGTCATCGGCCAAGCGGCCGTTGAAGCGAATATTGTCAGCTCCATCATGGTCATCGTGGTCAGCATTGTCGCGCTTGCTTCATTTACGGTGCCGCAGTACGGGATGGGTCTGTCATTCCGTGTGCTCCGTTTCATTTCGATGTTTACCGCCGCAGCTTTCGGGCTGTACGGCATGATTTTATTTATGCTGGCGATCTACACTCATTTATCGAGACAGCGAAGCTTCGGTTCTCCGTATTTCTCGCCGAATGGATTTTTCAGCTTAAAAAACGCAAACGACTCTATTCTCCGTCTCCCTATTAAAAATCAACCAAAAGAGGCGAAAAACGTAAATGAGCCAGAAAACAACTCTCAATAAGCTTACTAGCTATCAAGGGACGGCATTGATTTCCAACACGATGCTCGGGGCGGGACTCCTTACCATGCCGCGGTCGCTGTCATCAAGGGCGAATTCGCCGGACGGCTGGATTGCATTATGTCTGGAAGGCGTCATCTTTATCTTTTTGATTTATCTCAATACGCTCATTATGAAAAAGCATCAGTACGGATCATTGTTTGATTATATGAACGAAGGCCTCGGCAAATGGGCGGGAAATATCGTCAATCTTATGATCTGTCTCTATTTTATAGGAGTCGCCAGCTTCGAAGCCCGGGCGATGGCGGAAATGGTCAAGTTCTTTTTATTGGAGAGAACGCCCGTGCCGGTTACGCTGTTTATCTTTATCGCCTGTTCCGTTTATTTAATTATCGGCGGCATGAGCGATCTCGGCAGGCTCTTTCCTTTCTATTTAACGATTACGATCATTATTTTGCTGGTGGTGTTTTCTTTCAGCTTTAAAATATTTGATCTGGACAACCTGCGGCCGGTGCTCGGACAGGGGTTTTCTCCCGTTATGGCTTCCTTGACCGTCGTTTCTGTTTCATTCTTAGGAATTGAGATTATGCTGTTTCTCCCTGAGCACATCAAAAATAAAAAGCACACGTTCCGTATGTCGGCCATGGGCTTTGGCATCCCGATTATTTTATACATCATTACCTACGTGCTCGTCGTCGGCGCCTTAACCACCCAGGATGTCAAAACAATGATCTGGCCTACGATTGCGCTTTTTCAATCATTTGAAATCAAAGGGCTTTTTATCGAAAGATTCGAGTCTTTTTTGCTTGCCGTCTGGATTATCCAATTTTTCGCCACCTATGTATCGTACGGATATTTCGCGACATCGGGTCTTAATAAAATTTTCGGGCTGAAGCACAAAAAGGGCATCATTTTCGTAGGCATTGCGACATTCTTCGGATCATTGATGCCAAAAGACGCTAACAAGCTGATGCTGTTCAGTGATATTCTCGGCTATATCTTCTTGGTTTTCTTTTTGCTGCCTTTACTGATGTTTGCAGTCGTCGCTGTGAAAAGGAAGGTGAAAAAAGCGCAATGAAGAAATATATCGTAATCATTCTTTGCACATTGCTTTTGGCCGGATGCTGGGACAGCCGCAATATAGAAGATTTGAGTCTCGTTATCGGCGTCGGGCTCGATAAACCCGAGGAAGAAAACGTGGAAGTGACGCAGCAGATTCTGGTTCCGCAAAAAGCAAGTTCCCAGCAGTCGTCGTCAGGGAGCGACACGACAAAGGTGACTTCCACTTCCGGAGAAACCGTCCATCAAGCCTTACGAACGGCATCATTAAAAAATCACCCCGCTTTCTCCCAGCACTTGCGTATCATGCTGTTTTCCGAGGCGCTGTTAAAGGACGACATCCCGCTTGACGCATTGATGAACCAATTTATCAGGGACAACGGTACGAGAAGAAGCTGCAATGTGATGACGGTGCCGGATAAAACGAAAGATATTTTCAAAATCAGTGACCAGGGAGAGCCTGCGTCAAATACGATCTATGACTTAACGGAGAATAATGCGGTCACCATCCGGATGATGGAGCCCGTGACATTGGGGGAAATATCCGAGAGAATCGCCAAGGGCGAGACCTTTGCCCTTCCTCAAGTTCGCAAAGTGGGCAGCAGACTGGAAATCTGGGGCGCTACCATTATTAAAAATAAATTCTGGTATGCGAATCTAACTCCTTTACAAGTCCAGAATATGAACCTGTTCACAGGCACGGTAAAGGGAGGCGTTACGTTTGCAAAGCATGACAATTATTATTTGTCTTTCGAGGTATTTTCCAGCAAATATGATGTAAAAACACAATATAAAAACGGAAAATTCAAGTTTATCGTTACCCGGTTTGTTGAAGGCCGTCTATCTGAGGATTGGAACCCGAAAGAAGATTCCTTCAAGGAGTCCTATATAAATGAAATCAAAAACGCGGTAAAACGCAGCATTCATTCAGATGTCATGGCATTCATTGATTACATGCAGCATGAGTTGAAAGTGGATATTACCGGGTTAGGCGATCAAGTCCGGATTCATTATCCCGATAAATGGAAAAAGATATCCTCTGACTGGGATCATCACTTCAGTGAATCGGATATTGAATACAAAGTCAAAGTCGCCATCAGGGATTTCGGAACAAAGGGAATGTCCCAATGACCCCGTTCCTCGGGAGAGTGTGCTGGCACCGCTCTCCTTTTCTTATGTCACGAGATGATTGCGGTGGGCATATACGGCTGCCTGCGTGCGGTCACTGACATCAAGCTTTGACAATATATTCGTAATGTGGGTTTTCACCGTTTTAATCGTAATGAACAGCTCTTCACCAATCTCTTTATTCGTCTTGCCTTCCGCGACGAGACAGAGGATTTCCAGTTCTCTTTTTGTCAGCGTTTCATGCGGAAGCTGATTCTCTGAATGGCGCAGCCTTGACAGCACTTTTCCCGCCACCTTCGATTCAAGCTTCGGTTCGCCCTTGGCAGCCGCTCTGATGGCTTCGGCTATTTCTGCCGCCTTGGACGTTTTCAGCAAATAGCTGAGCGCTCCCGCTTCGATCACCGGATACACTTTGTCGTCATCAATAAAGCTCGTCAGCACGATGATTTTCGGGTCATTGAGTGTCGCGCAGATCTGTTTTGTCGCTTCGATACCGTCCATGCCGTCCATGACGAGGTCCATTAAAATCACATCCGGCAAAAGCTTTGCGGCCAGATCGACGCCCTGCTGCCCGTCTGATGCTTCACCGGCGACTTCAATGTCCGGCTGTGCTTCTAAAAATGCGGCCAGACCCATCCTGACCATTTCATGATCATCAATCAGTAACACTCGAATCACTGTCGTTCTCTCCTTTTGTTTTCTGATAAATCGGGACTTTCACGTCGATCTGCGTGCCTTTTCCCTTTACAGAGATAATTTCCGCTATGCCGCCGATTTCACTCGCTCTTTCCTTGATGGAATGCAGGCCGTATGAGGATGCTTTCACTTGATCCATCGTAAAACCCGCCCCATTATCAATGACTTTAAGCTGCAGCTTTTGATGTTTCGCGCCGAGCCTGACGGTGACCTTGGTCGCCTTTGAATGTCTGAAAACGTTGGAAAGCGCCTCCTGCACGATGCGGAACAGATGGTCTTCAACGCCTTTTGACACACCCGTATCGCTGATGTCCCAGTCAATATCCAGCGGCTGCTTCGCTTTGAACTCTTTTAACAGCTCAATCAGCCCTTCTTTTAAGCCTTTTCCTTCTAAAGTGACGGGCCGCAAATGCAATAGCAGCGCTCTCATCTCGTTTTGCGCTTCCCCCGCCATATGTTCAACCATGCGAATCCGTTTGACGATTTTGTCATCCGCATCTTTCACCTGCTCTAAGACGGCGGATGTCATCATAGAAATGGCAAAGAGCTGCTGGCTGACGGCATCGTGCAGATCGCGCGCCAGCCGCTGGCGTTCTTCAGTGATGACCGATTTTTTCATTTGATCCTGCCATTCCGCCCGTTCGTTGGAGAGCTTTTGCAACGATGTAACCTGGAGCTCGACCCGCTTGGCCATTTCGTTGAGCTGGTCTGCCGCCAGACCGATTTCATCATCGCCGAGCGGCGGCACCCGATAAGCAAAATTGCCGTTTTCAAATTTCAAAACCGCTTCAATCAGTGTATCCATTCTTGTTTTCAGGCGGCCGCCATATACATAACCGGAAATCAACCCCGCCGAAAGAGACGCCAAAAGCAGGATGACCACAAACGGAATACCGAACCAGCCGGAAGAAAACAGCAGCATCGGGTCAAGCCCGTAATACAGCAGCATCAGCGTAATAAACACCGCGCAAAGGAGCAGACTGAGTCCCGCGGTCATCCGCATGGCGCGCCACTGAATATTGGCGAGTAATTTTTTCCTCATAAATACTTCACATCCACATCGCCGATGAATAACGAAATTGAAATTTTAATCCGCCGCGGCGAGTCGCCGTACTCAGACGATACTTTATACAGATTCGGGCTCATGCCGCTTTTCTTAGAGCCGAGCAGGTTCATATCGCCGATAAAAGCCGATGAACTGACGGACACTTCGATATCCGGCGGGACGTACACATCGACATTGCCGATGACACCGCTGATGGTCATCGTGCTTTCTCCTTCGGGAATCATCGCTTTTGACAAATCAATTTTCACATCGCCGATGAATCCGGAAACATTTAAATCATTCAGCTCAAACGGGTCCTTCATCATCCGGAGCTCGCCGATAAAAAAGCTGCGGAGGTCCGGCTGTCTGCTTTCCGTCTGGGCGGAAGGCTTTTCTTCTTTTTCAAGATTGATTTTCTTCTCTTTATGTTCATACACGCGCTTTCCTTTCAGGAGCCTGTAGCCCGCGTATATGAGAAAGGCGGCGAAGGCATAGCCGAACAGGTTAAAGGTGGCGCTGAACAGGTTCCTCAAAAATAAAAAAGCGGCGAAGATATACAGGACGGAGCCGAGCCAGCCGCGGGAATATTTATTAAAAATATAACCTGTGATCAGAAAAAAGAGCGGCCAAAACAAGAAGTCGCCGATGCCGATAATACGCAAAAACATGCTGACGCCTAATAAGGCGATGATAAGTCCGAGAATCTGTTTTTTTGCCATCAGCTGCTTGCCCCTCCTTTCCTTGACTATTGCAGTGCAATATTGCCGCTCGTCACTTTTATATCAATCGGCCTGGCGCCGCTGCCTTTCATGCCGGTAAATGCCCCGCCTTCCTTACTCGTTTTCTCAAAGGAATAAGACGGCCGAATCCTTCCGCTTGCCGTCTCGGCGTTCACCGTAAAACTTCCGTCTTTCGGCAGGCTGATCGCTGCGCTGCCGCTCGCAAGCCTGACGGATACGGGAGCATCCGCCGTCTCAAGCGAGGCATCGACACTGCCAGAAGCGACCCGCACGTCAAGGGCGCCCGCCACATGTTGAAGCCCGACATGTCCCGAGGATAAACGGACAGCCCCCGTTTTTGCCGCAAGGCCTGCTGCTGTGAGATTGCCCGACAGCCCCTTCGCTTCAAACACATCCGTCTTCACGTGCTTCAGCGACATGTTCCCGCTTACAGAACGGACGCCGAGGTGCGCAAGAGACAGCCCCTTGTTTCCGTCGACGGCAATGCTGCCGCTTGATGTATGGACGGTGATGTCCCGATGATAATCATACGGAATGCGGACAATCAGCAGAGGGCGCTGAAAGAGATTCAGAAATTGGAACCCTTTCTCCTTCGCTTTAAGATTGAGGGTCTTTCCCCTGCTTTGGACAAACATTTTCCCCGCCGGTCCCGTCATGTTTGCCGCGATATCATTCCGCGCTTCCGCGATGATTTTTACATCCGTCTGTTCCGATGAAACCGACAGGCTGTTGACGGCACGCGGCGGTATGCTTGCCGATTCCGCTTCTGTTTCGCACAACGGAAAAAAACGCCCGGCAAACACTTCTTTCACCAAAAACAGACAGCAGATCAGAACGGACGCCGCCATCAGTCCTTTGGCAATCTTACGCTTCATTACGTTCCATCCTTTTTCATTCATTTTATTATAAAGGAAAAGCCGGATAATTGATACGTGCGTATAGGGAAGAGGCGTAAACGCGCCGATCTTCCCTTGTGCACATTATTCATGAGCCGCTTTTTGACGCTCTGTTTTTTCCAGAGAAAGCGAGCGCATTTTTTCAATCTCAGCTTCCACCTCGTCTGAATATTGGGAGCGGCTGTATTCTGTGTTCGCCTCAGCTGAAGTGCCGTATTTGACGCGGACTTCCATTTCTTCAATGCGGCTTTCCATTCGAAGGAACTCTCTGTAGGCGCTTTCGCTGTCAATTTTGTCGAAAGAAGCGTTCATATGTTCCTTCGCATTTGCCGCGTTTGCGCGGGCGATGAGCGCCTGTTTTTTATCCTTTACGTCGCGGAGGCGCGTTTCTAAAGTTTCCAGCTGCTCTTTCAGCTCTGCCAGCTGTGTTTTCGCCTGCTCATACGCTTTTTCATGTTCGGCCGCTTTTCCCTCAAGGTATTTCATTTCAGTCAGCGCCTTTTTCGCTAGCTCCTCTTCCCCGGCGTCAAAAGCAAGCTGAGCTTGGTTTTTCCGTTTTGCCGCCGTTTCGGAGGCGTCTTCCTGTTTTTTCTTAAACTGATGGACGATCGTATGCTGTTTGACAATCGTTTGTTTCGCCTTAGCGATGTCACTTTCCATATCACGCACATATTGATTCAGCATGACTTTCGGATTTTCTAATTTATCAAGCCCTTCGTTAACAGATGCGACGAACATATTTCTTATTCTTTTTAAGACCATTTTGTCTTCCTCCTTATTTTTTCTTCAGAAATTCTTCCCATTCAGAGTCAAATCCGGATTGATAGCCCGGTGATGCCGCTTCCGGTTCATACTGGCGGGAAGCGGTATCTGAGCCGCCCTGCTTCATCATCTTCCACCCGAAATACACCATGGCGCCGGCCAGTCCGATCGCAACGATAAATGGAAGAGAACCGACGAGAATCATAGCTCCGATGACGCCCGCGATGATACCCGATACCGCCCGGCCTTTTGAAAAACGTTTGATTCCCCAGTAAAGCATCAGGCCTCCGATCGCCAGCGGGATGATAAATGCGAAATGGCCTCCTCCGAAAAAGACAGAAAGTCCGAACACAATCAGCAGAAAGCCGCCTGCCGTTTTGCCATTTATATTCATGCAGATCCTCCTTTCGTTTTCCTTGTCTTTACTATAAACAAATCCCGCGGCCGGCAAAACGAGTCAGAGATTGATTTTCATATCAGACCGGAGTCGTATAAGCCCCCGGACCTTCGCATAAAAAAACGCCGCTGCACCGGACGGCGCAGGGCGTTTCACGAAAAATCTATATTCTGATGCTCGCTTCTTTTTCCCTGATGAGATCTGAGCGTTCGGCTTTGGCCAGCTTCGTAAAGAACAATATTCCGAGACCGGACAGGACTTCAACGAGACCGCCGGCGGCAATGACTTTTCCGGGACCGAAGGCGTTAGCCGCGTATCCGCAAAGAACCGCGCCGAGCGGAATGGATATGTTTGAGATCATATGGATGACGGCATAGACTTGCGGCTGGTCATCATGGTCCACAGACGTCTGAATAATCGTATATTCCGGCACATTAATAGCGCTGACGGCAGATCCGAACGCAAACGCGGCGAGGAAGACGAGCGGCAGAAAAGTGTTGAGGCCGGTGATGAAAAATGCCGCTCCTTCTATGATTCCCGCTGACACAAACAGGAGGCCGTATTTGTTCACCTTCACCTTAGCCAAAATAAAACCCATTAAAAAGGCTCCGCCCGTGCCTGTCGCTTTCAAAAGCGAGTAGATGATCGGCGGCATGTTTAAATCTTCGGCGACATAAACGGCAGAGAGCGCCTCCCACGGAGCGGCCGCAAAATTCATGAAGATACAATAGATGGCGAGCGGGTATAAAATCTGGTGTTTCCTGACAAGAACGAAACCCCGTTTGAGCCTTCCGAAATACGTCCCGCGCTGTCTGACGGCGACTGTATCCTGTTTGGCATGCTGGACTTGGTATGACATAAAGAGTACGAGAAAACCTGATAGAAGATAGAATATAAGAGCGATAAACAAAGAATAAGCGGGACTGATAAATGTTAAGAACACCCCGCTCAGCGTAATGGCGGCAAGCCTGACGATCTGGCCTGATGACTGGATGACCGCATTCGCTTTCTGCAGGCTGTTTTCTCTGACAATATTGGGGATTAATGAGATAGATGCAGGATTATAAGCGGCTCCCGTGGCTGAATGCACAATCATGAGAAGCATGACAAACCATAAAGGAGAAAAACCGTTAAAGTAACAGACCGGAATGATCAACACGACCGCCGCGCGCGTCAGGTCGGAGAAATACATCCAGAATTTCAGCGTATGCTGCTTCATAAAAGGCCCGGTAATCGGCGCCAGCATCGCCTCCGGAAGGAACGTGACCGCAATGAGCAGGGACGTGCCGATCGCGCCTTCCCCGTCAAAAATTAAAAACCACAGAATGGAATTAAAGGCAAAACCGTCGCCTGACAATTTAACCAGCCTTGAGATAAACAGAAGGGTGAAATTTTTATTCCAGATGCTCTCGCTCTTATTATATGTATCCATCTATCAAATCCCCCATTATTTTACAATGTTTCTTATAATATCTCATTTTTTAATTTTTCAGTCAATAATGCATAAGATACATTTTCCTCCTGTCAATAAAGGTTCAATTGATGGATATCTCTATAAAAAAACAGCCGGCTTGCTGCTGCCGGCTGAACAAAACGTTATTCATCATCACGGAATACCGCGGCGCTTCTTTCATATTCTATATCCTGAACGCCCTGTCTTGCGTTAACCGCTCTTGCCGCCGCGAAAAAATAATCAGACAGGCGGTTCAAGTAACGCATCACCGTATCGTTTATCTCTTCTGTTTTGCCCAGTTTCACGACGAGACGCTCAGCCCGTCTTGTGACGGTCCGCGCGATGTGAAGCTGAGCAGCCGCCTTATGACCGCCCGGAAGAATAAATTTCTCAAGCGGGGGCGCTTCAGCCGTGTAACGGTCTATGCAGTCCTCCAATGCGGAAATAGATGTCTCTCTTAATGTATAGCTTCTATGTTCAGTGACCGTCGCCAAGTCGCCGCCGCAGTCAAACAGCTCATGCTGAATGTTTCGGAGTTCGGCTTTCACATCACCGCAATTCTCACAATCATCAAGCTCCGCAAGCGCAAGCCCGATAAAGCTGTTCAGCTCATCAATCGTCCCGTAGCTTTCAACCCGCAGACTGTCTTTATCCGTTCTGCCGCCGATCAGGCTTGTCTGTCCTTTATCACCGGTTTTCGTATACAGCTTCATCGTTGTATTCCTCCTTCTTCCGCCGCTTTTACACATGCCGCGGTTCCTCTTCTGACGGCTCTTTCCGCGTGAGGGACATCCATCGCCTCTCCTGTCTGCAAGGCGCAAATGACAATGTCGCCTTTTGCCTGTCTGCCGGAAAGAGCCTGCATTCTCGCTTCAGCCGCTGCCGTTAACAGCCGTACAAATCCCTGTTCCGATAAACGTCCGCTGATCAGCACCCAAACGGTATGCTGCGCAGTCACGGCAATTGTGACCGAATCAAACGTACGGCAGATCAAACCAGCGGCCGCTGAGCCGGAAAGCCGGCGGCTCCACGAAAAGCCCGGGCCGTCAGATGCGGTTGACAACATTCTGAACGGCCGTTCTGTATGAAGCGTTACGGTATTTCCGCTTTTGTTTATCAGAGAGGCGAACGGAACGTTGACAGGCTCTCTTTCCTCCTGCGCTTCCGGCATGAAAGCGATCAGCGGTTTCGGTGACGATTGCTGGGCAACAGCGCTGACGGTGATGCCGTAAATGTCTTCAATCGTCTCTTTTTTCAAAGCCTGATCCGGCGTCTGCTTCGGAAAAGCGCGTCCGTCTTTCATCATCAGGAGCTGATCACAATATTGGCCTGCGGCGTTTAGGTCGTGAAAAATACTGATGACCGTCAGGCCTCTTTCTCTCGTCAACCGCTTCACCGTATCAAGCAGGTCTTTCTGATATTTGAGATCAAGAAAGGTCGTCGGCTCATCCAGACACAGCACCTCAGGCTGCTGAGCCAGCGCCTGCGCCAGAAAGACGCGCTGCCGCTCCCCGCCGCTCAGATTGCGGACGGATTGCTGCGCATATCGGTCGATGCCCGTCATTTCCATCGCTTCCCGGACAATGTCTTCGTCATGTTGATCCATCTGTCTGAAGAGTCCTTTTTGATACGGATATCTGCCGAAGGACACTGTTTCCTTAACGGTAAATGTAAAAGCTTGCTCTGTATGCTGCGGCAAAACGGCCATGATTTTCGCAAGTTCCCGCGGCTTGTATCCGCCGACGGGCCTGCCTGCTACGAGCACCTCGCCTTTTGACGGAGAGAGCATTCCCGTCAGCAATTTCAACAGCGTTGTTTTTCCCGAGCCGTTCGGACCGAGTATGCCGACAAATTCACCTTTTCCGGCGGTAAAGCTGACATCTTCTACAATCATCCGGCCTCCGTACCCGCCGGACAGGCTGCTCACCCTGATCATAAGCGTTTCCCTCCATGATGCTGGCGAAGCAGAATCAAGGCAAACACAGGCGCTCCCGCCAAAGCCGTCATAATGCCGATCGGCAATTCGACAGGCTCAATGACGGTGCGGGAAAACAAATCCGCCAAAATGAGAAACCCGGCGCCCGTCAATGCTGACAGCGGCAGTAAATGGCGATGATCCGTCCCCCACAAAAGCCGTGTCACGTGGGGAATGACAAGGCCGACAAATCCGATCGTCCCCGAGACGGCAACCGCTCCTCCCGTCAGCAGAGATCCGGCGGCGATCATCAGCCATTTTCTTTTTCCCGTACTGACGCCTAACAGCCTTGCCTTTTCTTCTCCATAAGTCATAATGTTTAATTCTCTGCCATTGATAAGCAGAAGCGCCGTCCCGGCCAGAAAAAAAGGCAGAAACAGCGCGACATAGCCCCAGCCCCTCATTGACACGCTTCCTAACAGCCAGCGGACAATCGGGAGCAGATCATTGCCCGTTAAAGCGATCACAAGCGATATGAGAGCCCCGAGAAAAGAATTCATGATGATGCCTGTCAAAATGAGCGTCGAAACCGACATCGACGCATGAACGAGGCGGCTGAAAAACAGAACCGCCGCCATGACCGCAATGGCTGCGGCGATGCTGACAACCGGTAGTGTGAACCGGCCGATGACGGGAATCTGAATGCCGAAAAACAAGGTGATAACGGCTCCCGCTGAGGCTCCCGAAGATACCCCGAGTGTATAAGGGTCGGCGAGCGGATTTTTCAGAAGTCCCTGAAACGCCGCTCCCGCAATGGATAACGCGGCTCCGACAAGGGCAGCCAGAACGACTCTCGGCAGGCGGATATTCATCATAATATTTACATTCATAGGGTCAGCCGAGGATGTCCGGCCGATCCCGATCCAAAAAACGTCGGATAAAGGAATATGCAGACTGCCGATTGAAATGCCGAGTGCCGTACAAACGGCTAAAAACAGCAGGCTGACCGTGTAGGCCAGCGGGCGGTTACTTTTTAAACGTTTCAGGATAAACGCTTTCTGCAAGCTTCTCGACCCCTTTGACAAGGCGCGGGCCTGAGCGTGTGACAAGGTCGGGATCAACAGAATAGACATTGTGGTGTTTGACCGCATTGACGGCACCCCAGCCGGCGCGTTTTTCCACTTCAGCGGCCTTTACGCCGTCTGTCGTAATGATGACGTCCGGATTCATTTTGACAATCGCTTCATCCGTCAGCTGAACCCAGCCGGTCTGGCTGCCGGCGGCGTTTTTCGCGTGTATATCTTCAAGCATTTCGTTCATAAACGTGCCTTTCCCCGTCGTGTAGCCGTCAGGAGACACTTCGACGAATACTTTCTTTTCGTCTTTTTCAGAAATGGCCGCCGCTTTCTTTTCTATGCCGGAAAGGTCGGATTTCATCGATTTGATCAGCTTATCCGCCTGCTTTTCTTTGCCGGCCGCTTTCCCGATCATGCTGATTGATTTGTACACATCTTGGAACGATTGCGCATCATTGACCGTTAAGACGGTGATGCCCGCATCTTTCAGCTGCTTCATCGCATCGGCGGAAGCGGACATAGAGGACGCGTGGGCAAGCACGAGATCCGGCTTCAGCGCGATGACTTTTTCAGCGTTCACATTCATATCTCCGACTTTCGGTTTTTTTACCGCTTCTTTCGGATATGTATCATTTGTTGTGACGCCTGCGACCTTATCTCCCAGTCCGAGCGCGTATGTAATTTCCGTATTGCTCGGCATGAGGGAAACGATTTTTTCCGGTGCCTGCTTTAAGGTTACTTTTTCGTTCGCGGCATCCTTAATGGTTACCGGGAATGCTTCGGTTGAGACGGCTTTTTGTTTGGCCGCGCTTCCTTCTTCCTGTGCGCCGGAACAGCCGGCGACCACAAAGGCGGTGACCAAGAGCGCCGCCCAGACGGCAGTGATCTTCTTCATTCTTTTAACTCCCCCTGATTATGGTAAACGATTGTCTCTTTGACATTCGTATCCTTTTTTCGCAGTAATTATACTATAAGTCTTTAAGGCTTGTATATCCGGCCTTTTTGCATGAAAGCAAATTGTTCGTACACACTAAAATTCATCATGTATACTGTTACACAATGGTGTAAAAAGGAGGATTATCATGGAATTACAGCTTGAACGAAAGCTCGTTTTGATTACAGGATCAACCTCAGGCATCGGAAAAGCCGCGGCAAAAAGCTTTTTAGCCGAAGGCGCCGAGGTGATTATAAACGGAAGAAAAAAAGAAACTGTGGAACGGACGGTTGAGGAGCTTTCCGCTTACGGAACGGTCCACGGCATCGCTGCGGATTTATCGCGTCAGGATGAGGCGGATGACTTGATCAAGCGCGCCGGCGGAATCGGGGAAGTCGATATTCTCGTCAATAATCTCGGTTTTTTTGAAGTAAAGGACTTCACTGAGGTGTCTGATGACGAATGGACTCGGTATTTTGAAGTGAATGTTATGAGCGCCGTGCGCCTGTGCCGGCGTTTTCTGCCGCAAATGCTCGAAAGAAACAGCGGACGGATTCTGAACATCTCCAGTGAAGCCGGTGTCAAACCGCTTGCGCAAATGATTCCGTATTCAATGACGAAAACGGCGTTAATCAGCTTGTCCCGGGGAATGGCGGAAATGACGAAAGGCACAAATGTCACGGTCAACTCCGTGCTGCCGGGACCGACATGGACCGAAGGCGTCGCTTCTTACATGGAAGGAGCCGCAAAGGCTGCCGGAGAAGACACAGACAGCTTCGTCCGGGATTATTTTAAAGTGAATGAACCGACATCATTGATTCAGCGCTATGCAACGCCGGAAGAAGTCGCCAATACGATTGTATTTCTCGCTTCATCAGCGGCTTCTGCCATTAATGGCACCGCACAGCGGGTTGAAGGCGGCATCATCCGCTCCATTTAACACAAAAAAGCCCGGCACAATGGGAACTTCCCCATATGCCAGGGCTTTTTTTACATCATGCCTGCAAACGGTACCGGCTCCCAGCCGCCCGTCTCAAGCTCTGCTGAAAACAGGCCGCCCGCATGCGGCTGCTCAAGTCTTTCGGCTTCCGTCAATTTTTCCGTCGCGGTCGTAATGTATAACGTGTTCAAGTCTCTGCCTCCGAACGCGCAGCAGGTGACGTATTTCGCCGGAACTTCGATAGATGCAATTTCCTTATGCAAAAACGGGTCAATCCGGACGGCACGGCCGCCTCCGAACAGAGCCACCCACAGCATTCCGTCACGGTCAATGGTCATTCCGTCGGGAGATCCTTGCGACTCCGGAAAGCGGTAGACCGTTTTCGGATCTGATACGGCTCCGGTTTCAGGATCGTATGCATAACAGACGATTTCCTGCGTCGGAGTGTCGATATAGTACATCAAGTTTCGGTCCCGATCCCAATCCAAACCGTTCGAGGTGGAGACCTGGTCTTTTATTTTGGCAAGGCTGCCGTCCGTATTCAGACGGTACAGCGAAGCCTCCTCTTCTTTGCCTTCCATGCTCGTCGTTCCCGCCCATAATCTGCCGGACGGGTCGCATTTTGCGTCATTGAAACGGATATCTTCCCGCATATCTTTCGGCTGCTTCATCTTCGTCAATGTGTCTTCCCGAAGATTGTACAGGTAAAAACCGTCTTTCATCGTCATCACCAGCTCTTCCTTTGAATACAAGGCCAGAGCCGTGACAAATGATTTGAATTTAACGGAACGGTTGATTCCGTCAGCCGGAGTGAAGATATGCAGCTGGCTGCCCAGTATATCCACCCAGTACAGGCATTGCTTGTCCTTGTCCCATAAAGGGCCTTCTCCGATAACTGCTCTCGTATCTGCTCGTAATGCTGCTTCCATGTGTGAACACCTCTTTTGCTTGTCAGTCTTCTATTGTTATTCCCGACAAAGCGGCGTCCAAACTCAATCTTTTTTAAAAAGAATCGTAATCACCGTTCCGGCGCTGATTCTGCTGTTGACATGGATGGTTCCGTTATGAAGGTGAACCAGCTCCTTGGCAATGGCGAGCCCGAGTCCCGTTCCTTCTGACGGTCCCTTCGTATTCGTTCCCCGGTAATAACGGTTAAACAGCTGGTGAATCGTTTCGTCGTCCATTCCTCTTCCGTTATCTTTCACCTTCAGAATGAGCTGTTCGGCTGATTCCTCAAGCACGACCCGAATGGCGGTCCCTTTCTTATTATGCTTAACCGCGTTTGCCAGCAGATTCTCCAGAATACGGCGGAACCACGCTTCATCAATGGCGAAAAGAATGTCTTCCTTTTTGGTTTCAAAGGCGATGTCATAGCCTTCCGAGAACGTGTTTTTCGTGAAATCGTTCGTGACGTTTCTGATAAACGGCACGACGTTGATCAGCCGCCGTTCGATCGGGAGGGCCGCGTTTTTGAGACGGTATGTTAAGTTTAAGTCCTCAATCAGCTTGGACATATATTCTGATTTTTCCCGGACGATCTGCCCCATTTCTTTGACTTCTTCCGGGGTCCAGTCGTATTGCTTCGATTCAAGCATCATGCTGTAGCCGTAAATCGTGCTCAGCGGGGTTTTTAAGTCATGGCTCAGCCCGGCGATCCATTCTTCCCTTGTCGCCTGGATTTTTTCTCTGTTTTTCTTATCCCGCTTCAGCGTGTCGGTCAGCTGATCCATCGATTCGAAAATCTCGGCGAAAAAGCGGAACGGCTGCTTTGTTTTGCCTTTTTTGTTTTTGCTGACCGGCTGTCCTTTGCGGTTCTTCGGCTCTTCAAGCCGGCCCTTTGATAAATTGACGAGCCATTTGATGGTATGAAACAGCGGCCAGCCGAAACGGAAAGAGTACCAGATGGTCAAGATGCAGATCATAAATACTAAGATTCCGATCAAGAGGAAGAGGGTTTTCATCACATTTCTCAAAAATGATTTGTTAAACTCGTGATCGGGGATGTACACGGGGTTCGGCACCGACGCGACCATCCATTTCGTTTTATCGAGTCTTTTAAAAGAAATTTCCCGTTTGTAATTCCACGGCTTGGAACTGTATTTCAGCAATTCAAGCTCATTGACGGTGTTCCGTTCTTTTTTCGTGCTGTTGATATCCCCGAGCAGTCTGCCGCTGTCTTCGAGAAGGTAGACCGCCCCTTTTTCCCGTTTAATATAATCAACCGTGCTCTTTTTATATTGAGAAAGGGAAGCGAGGGATGGCTCCTGTGATTCGATGTAAGTGAGAAGCTGCTCACTGGCGGATTTCCAGCCGAACAGAATCAAATAGGTCTCATCATTTATCGTGACCGTCCAGTAATTCAGCTTGTAGTTGTCAAAATTCCGGTACTGGTAAATGGATAAGAGATCTTTTCTGCTGTAATGGCTCGGGACGTCTTTCGGCACTCTGTACGCGTAGTCCGTTTTTTCATTATCATTAATGATCTGCAGCCAGCCCTTCTGCTTTCGGACCGACATCTTTAAAAACTCATCGACATCCCATGTGCCGTCTTCGTTTTTATCAAGCCACGCTTCAAACGAGTCTGCGGTCGCTTTGGTCAGTCCCGCATTGGCTTCCGCTTCGCTGAAACGCCAATCCAAATAGAAGAAAGAAGCGACGGCCAAAACGGACATCAGCAGGATGACAAGCAGCAGCTGTCCGAAAAAGTGGAGCAGAAATTTTCCGCGCATTCTCATGAGCGGGTTCCTTTTTCTCCTTGATCGGGAATAAACCGATAACCGAGGCCGCGCACCGTTACAATATAAGACGGATTGCTGGGGTCTTTTTCAATTTTTTCTCTGAGCTTGCGGATATGCACCATGACGGTGTTGTTGTCGCCGTAAGACGGATATCCCCATACTTTTTCATAGATCTGATCTTTTGAGAGCACCACATCAGGGTGTTCACAGAAATATTGAAGCAATTGCAGAAGCTGTGCGGAGCAGCTGACGGGCTCGCCCCCGACGATCAGCTCGGCGTTTTGCGGTGAATAGGAAAAATGGCTGTATGAATACGTCTTTACCGCCGTTTTCTCTTCGCGCTTATAGGTTCTCTTTAACGTCGCTCTGATCCGCGCCGCCAATTCGAGCGGATTAAACGGCTTTGTTATATAATCGTCAGCTCCCAATGCAAATCCTGACAGCTTATCCGCATCAGAAGAACGGGCGGTCAGAAAAAAGATCGGAGCGTCGGTATAGTTCCGGATTTCGGTGCATGCTTCAAAACCGGACATGCCTTCCATCATCACATCCAGCACGAGCAGATCCGCGGTTTCATGTTTAACAAACTCGATCGCTTCCTCAGCGCTTCCGGCTGTCTTAATGTTGTGATAGCCTTCTTTGACGAGAACGCGTTTGACCATATCAACGATCGCCTTCTCATCGTCTACAATTAAAATTGACGCATTTTCCACCTTGGACGTTCCTTTCTCTTTGTTTTTTTCATCATATCATTATATGGATAAGATTTGGTACTTTTTTAGTGCGGAGGTCTTGCGGGGAAACAGAAAAGAAAAACGAGACCGGACATCTCTTCTCGTTTTTCTCATGTTGTCAGAGCGGAATATCCATCATTCCGCCGCTTTTGTCAGGAGCTTTCATTTATAAGATGAAGAATAAATTCCCAAAAACCCGGCACTTCCTGGCATAACAGCATGTCCGCTTTTTCAACTATTTTAATCTTCAATTCTTGTTCAAGATCTTCTCTTTCCTGGTATGATGTATTGCTCAGTTTTTTTTTTATCATTGGCGAAAAACGCGAAATCAAAAGTTCCATTTCGTCGGTATCTGTGTTCTCTTTGTTGAAGTCAAATGGCCCGTTCACTGCTTATTTTCCCCCTTTTTTTGCTTGTCCAGCTGCTTTCTGAGATTGTCGAGCCCTTTTTTATGAATATTGGAAATGTTCTGCCGTGATTCACCCAGCGACTCGGCAATCTCCTTCATCGTCGCTCCGTGAAGATAAATATTCGTCAGCACGCTTTTTTGTTTATCGGTTAACGTCTGAAGCGCTTCGTATAAATCACGGTTTTGGACATGCTGGCTCAAATCCCCCTGCTTCCGCAGAAACTCTTCATACGCGTCTTTTCCCATTTCATAGGGAAGCGCTTCACCTCCCTCCGGCTGATCCACCGTCAGCGGATAGCGCTTCTGATTTTTACGGATGCGCTTGTCAAAATCGATGGAGAAAATCCGGATCATAGAGTTCATATATTTGATGATCCGGATTTCCTTATAAAACTGTTTAAAATGGTCGTCCAGTGATTTTGCATCCTTCTCGTCTGAATGTTCCAGCACATTTTTAAATTTCTCGTAATGCTTTGGGTCACTTAAAAAATGTTTAACGATCGGATGTTTCATAATTTCCTTGCATTTTGACCGTAAAAGAACTTGATAGTCCATAAAACCGCCCCCTATTTAAATTAAATGAAAGAAAGCAAAAAAAAGTAAACTACTCCTTTCCGACTAAGATTCCACACTCCTTATGTCCCGGATTTGCCGGAACAAAAAAAAGACCCTCAACCGGGATATCAGGTTTACAGGAGCCGCTCTTTCTTTCACTTATATACATGACTGCAGGTCAAGTCAGGAGGTGGCTGATAATGGATCAGGTTTTTATAGAAGAAGCGGTCAGACAGATCGGCAATCTCGGCTTTCCGGCTCTGATTGCCATGTATCTTCTCACACGGTTTGAGAAGAAGTTTGACGCCCTGATCGAACTGATGACGGAACTGAAAGATCAGAAAATGAAAAATTAATTTTCACACGAAGTTGACTTTTCATCGGAACGCATCACTTAACAAAGCAGAAGGGAAAACGAAAGGCCTTTCACATTCTCTTTCTGAAAAAACAAAGCTTGAGAGGAGACGATTTACATGTCAAAAGAAAACAACTGCAATATCCCGCAGCCGATCAGAGGAGACAAAGGGGCGACCGTCACGATTCCGCGCAACCTTGAAAGAGACCGCCAAAATCCGGATATGCTGACGCCGCCGGAAACGGATCACGGCACAGTGGATAATATGAAATTCTCTTTCTCAGATGTGCACAACCGGCTGGAAAAGGGCGGATACGCGCGTGAGGTGACCGTTCGCGAGCTGCCGATTTCTGAGAATCTGGCATCTGTCAACATGCGTTTAAAACCGGGCGCCATCCGTGAGCTGCACTGGCATAAAGAAGCGGAATGGGCATATATGCTGACGGGCAAAGCGCGGGTCACGATTGTTGATGAACAGGGACGCAGTTTTATCGATGACGTGAAGGAAGGAGATCTGTGGTACTTCCCGTCAGGCCTGCCGCACTCCATTCAGGCGCTGAAAGAAGGCTGTGAATTCCTCTTGGTTTTTGATGACGGTTCTTTCTCAGAAAACAGCACATTCCAAGTGACTGACTGGCTTGCCCACACACCGCTTGATGTCATCGCCAACAACTTTGGGGTTTCAGAAAAAGACCTCGCCGGCCTGCCCGGGAAAGAAAAATATATCTTTGAAGAGCCGGTTCCCGGGAAGCTGAAAGATGACATCGTGGAAGGCCCGAACGGTGAAGTGCCTTATCCGTTCACTTACCGCCTGCTGGATGAAGGCCCGACTGCTGAGACAGATGGCGGCAAAGTATATATCGCGGATTCCACAAACTTCAAAGTGTCCAAAACGATCGCTTCAGCGCTTGTCGTGGTCGAACCGGGCGCAATGAGAGAGCTGCACTGGCATCCGAACACGCATGAATGGCAGTATTATATTTCCGGTAAAGGGCGGATGACGGTTTTTGCATCGGACGGCCATGCAAGAACATTTAACTATCAGGCCGGGGATGTCGGTTACGTTCCGTTCGCAATGGGCCACTATGTGGAGAATTTGGGAGATGAGCCGCTCGTCTTCCTGGAAATCTTCAAGGATGACCACTATGCCGATGTGTCCCTGAACCAATGGCTTGCCATGCTTCCTGAGAAATTCGTCCAGCAGCATCTGGATCTGGGCAAAGACTTTACGGATATTCTTTCGAAAGAGAAACACCCTGTCGTCAAAAAAAAATGCTGAAGATACACACCGGCTTGCAGAGTTCCGTCTCTGCAAGTCTCCTCTGTGTGAAAAGGAGCTGAACAGATGATCAATCAAAACGGGACGAAAATGTTTTTTCTTCATGTGCTCCGGTATGCCCTGGCAGCCGCTGCCGTATTATTCGGGTATTTCATCGTGATGATGGCTGTATTTTCATTAGCCGGGACGAGCTACGGATCGATGGCGTACGTCCTGCTTTTTTCCGTGCTTTTTATTCTTCTCGGTTTATGTTTTGAACCGCTTGAGCGGCTGATGATACATAGCTTTACCTTTTTTGGGACGGGCAGGCTGCCTTTTCTCCTTTTAGCCAGCACCGTTCAGCTGCTGTTCCTCTGGATGACCGCGTATACGACGGATAAACTGATTGAAAAGATTTGGCTGTCAACGACGGAGGAGCTGATTGTGGCGGGGGTTTTTTTCGTTTTGGATAAATGCGTCTCCGGACAAAAGCAGCCCCGGGCGCAATAAAAAAACGCAGGCCGGAATGGCTCTGCGTTTTTTTTCATCATACCGTTGCGTTTTCATGCCGGATTAAATCGTAGGTTAAGCAGACCGGTTTGTTCGTGCGCGGATCTTTTACAATCTGTGCGTCAATTTGGAAAACGTCTTTCAATATGCCGGGAGTCATGACTTCCTCCGCCGTTCCTTCCTTGATGACGCGCCCTTTTTTCAGGGCGATCATGTAATGGGAAAAACGGGCGGCATGGTTCAGATCATGAATGACCATTAAAATGGTACGGCCCTGCTCCTTGTTTAATTTGTCCAGCAGCTGCAAAATTTCAAGCTGATGGGCGAGATCTAAATAAGTGGTCGGTTCATCAAGAAGCAGCAGCTCCGTTTCTTGAGCGAGCGCCATGGCGATCCACACACGCTGCCGCTGCCCACCGGAAAGCGCTTCGATCGGCCGGTCGTAAAATTCGGCCATCCCCGTCTCTTCCAGCGCCCATTTGATCATGTCACGGTCTTTATCACTCAAACGGCCCATTCCGGACTGATGCGGAAACCTGCCGTAAGAAACAAGTTCGTACACCGTCAGCCCGCTCGGCGCTTCAGGCGTCTGCGGAAGAATTGCCATTTCCTTGGCGATGTCTTTCGTGGATTTTTGCATGATCGCCTGTCCGTTTAAATAGACGGCGCCGGATTTCGGTTTCATGATTCTTGACATCGTTTTGAGAACCGTCGATTTTCCGCAGCCGTTCGGACCGATCAGTGTTGTAATTTTTCCTTTCGGGACGGCGATATCCAATTCTTTCGCTATCAAACGGTCGCCATAACCGACAGTAAGCTGTTCCGCCGATAATGAGTTCATCGCGGCAGTCTCCTTCCTCTATTTCGTTTTCATCAGCAAATATACAAAATACGGCGCTCCGAGCACGGAAATCACCAGGCCGACGGGAACTTCGGACGGTGCAAGCACATTTCTCGCCAGCGTATCGGCAAGCAGAAATAAAAATGCTCCGATTAAAGCCGAAACCGGGATAAGCGTCTGGTGGCGCGGTCCGGTAAGCCTTCTGGCCAAATGCGGCGCAATGAGTCCGAGAAAAGCGATTCCGCCGGCTGCCGCAACACATGACGCGGTCAGGGCAACGGCGCACATCAGCAGAACGCGCCGCTCCTTTTCAACCCGGGTGCCAAGCCCCGCCGCCAGCTGATCACCGAGCTGGAGCACATTTAAATACCTGGCTTTATAGAGGCTGAACGGTAAAAGAACCAGCAGCCACGGCAAAATGGACAGCACCATTTTCCAATTGGCGTTCCAAATCGAACCGGAAATCCATACAAGCGCCTGCATGAAATCCCGCGGGTCCATTTTCAGCTGAAAAATCAAGAGAAGCGCATTAAACCCCGCATTGACGCCGATCCCGACCAAAACGAGCCGGACAGGTGAAACGCCTTTTTTCCAAGCCAGCACATAGATGAGCAGCGCAGCCAGAAAAGCCCCCGCCAAAGCGCTCACCGGAAGCAGCCATGTACCGGCCATGCTTAAATCAGCAGCTGATCCTTGGAAAAAGAAGATAAACAAAACGACCGCCAAAGACGCCCCGGCGTTAATCCCGAGAATGCCCGGCTCCGCCAAGTCATTTTGAGACACGCTTTGAAAAATCGCGCCTGAAACCGCGATTCCGGCGCCGACCAGCAATGACAGCACCATGCGCGGCAGTCTGAATTCAAATAAAACGAGCTGATCCCGGGCATCCCCTTGTCCGAAAAAGACACGTAGCGTATCAAGAGGCGCAATCCGGATCACGCCCATGTTTAAGCTGATAAAAAAGACGATGCATATGAGCAAAAACGTAACGGCCATGACCGCCAGCGGTTTTTTCGATTTTACATTCATTACAGCCCTCTCCTTTCCCTGCGCGCCAAATAAAAGAAAAAGGGAACGCCGATAAGGGCGGTTAAAGCGCCGACCGGTGTTTCAAACGGCGCATTGACAAGTCTTGCGGCAATATCACTGAAGACTAACAGAACGGCGCCGAATACCGCCGAACAGGGAATGATCCACCTGTAATCTACCCCGACTAAAAATCGGGTGATATGCGGAATCACCAAGCCGATAAAAGAAATGGCTCCGGCGACTGAGACTGAAGCCCCCGTCAAGAGGACAACGACAAACATTCCGATTACTTTCACAAGCGATGTGTACTGCCCGAGCCCTTTGGCCAGCTCCTCACCCAAGCTCAGCACCGTCACTGAGCGCGCAATCAGAAATGCCAGCAAAAGTCCGATAACCCCGACCGCCAACAGCAGCTGCACGCCTTCCCATTTCACGGAAGCAACTCCTCCGGCATACCAGAACTTCACATCCTGGGCGACATCAAAACGGATCGCAATCGCGCTTGAAAGCCCCGTTAAGAAATAGCCGACTGCCGTACCGGCCAGCGCGAGCTTCACCGGTGTCAGACCGCCTTTTGAAAACAGGCCGATGCCAAACACAATAAGCGCTCCGATTCCCGCTCCCGCGAAGGACCACAAAACAAGTCCCGCCGCAGACAGGCCCGGAAAAAAAGCAAACGCCAATGCGATCGCAAATCCTGACCCCGACGTCACGCCCATAATGGAAGGCTCAGCAAGCGGGTTCCGCGTCAGCCCCTGCATAATCGCCCCGGACACAGCTAAAAAAGCCCCGACGAGCGCGGCGGCGGCGGTTCTCGGCAGCCTCAGATCGCGTATGATTTGATGAGATGTATTTTGCGGCTGAAAGTGAAAGAGAGCATCCCACACCGTCCGCAGATGAATATCGGCAGCTCCGATGGAAACAGACAGGGCCGCGCCGATCAATAAAACCGCAATCCCGGCACACAGCAGCACAGCCGCTCTGAATGAACGCGCCGTCCACTGGATTTCACTCCCTGATGCCCCTAGAGCCGTCATTGTCTGTTTCTTTTTCAATAGACCCAACACTCGTTCTTCCTTTCTCAAAACAAGAATGGTAATGATAATGATTATCAATGACTTGTTTCAGTATAGCACTTTTATCTTCTCTTTTAATAGACCTAATTTCATATAAAAAAAGAAAGTTTTTCTTAAAAAAGAGCGTGCTTCTCTATGAAAGCAGTGATATAATCACACTGATAATGATTCTCTTTATCACTAATACTCATGAAAGAAGGAATGTCAGATGTTCCATACATACAAGAAAATCGGCGCAGCGCTGATTGCCATGCTGCTCATCGCCGCTTTGGCCGCATGCGGCAATTCTTCAGACTCGAAAGGTTCTTCTGAAAAAGAAGAAACCATCACGTATAAAGCCGAAAACGGCAATATTAAAATTCCGAAGCACCCGAAACGGGTCGTCGTCATGGCTGACGGCTACTACGGCGACTTTAAACAGCTCGGCATCAATATTGTCGGCGCGCCGCAAAACGTATTTAAAAACCCTTATTACAAAGGGAAAACAAAAGGTGTGACAAACATCGGCGACGGCACGTCCGTTGAAAAAATCATTGACTTAAAGCCGGATTTAATCGTTGTCTGGACGACACAAGGCGCCGATATTGAAAAACTGGAAAAAATCGCGCCGACCATCGCCATTAAATATGACAAGCTCAGCAACATTGATCAATTCAAAGAGTTTGCGAAAATGACAGGCACTGAAGATAAAGCAGACAAATGGCTGGCTGAATGGGATAAGAAAACCGCTGCCGCTAAAACAAAGGTTCAAAAAGCGGTCGGCTCAAAAACCATCTCCATCATGCAGACAAACGGAAAAGACATCTATGTATTCGGTAAAGACTTCGGCCGCGGCGGAAGCATCATTTATGACAAACTCGGGCTGAAGGCCACAAAACTGACGCAGGAAAAAGCCATTAATCAAGGACCGGGCTACGCCAGCATTTCACTCGAGAAACTGCCTGACTTCGCGGGAGACTACATCTTTATGGGGCCATGGCAGGCCGGCGGTGACGACAAAGGCGTGCTTGACAGCTCAATCTGGAAGAACCTCGATGCCGTCAAACAAAACCATGTCTACCGCATTGATCCGATCGGCTTCTATTTCTCAGACCCGATCTCACTTGAAGGCCAGCTTGACTACATCACAAAAAGCTTAACGAAGTAATCCCGAAGCCGCTGTCACAGCGGCTTTTTATTACGCTTTACACTTGACCGTTTTTTCAGCGGACGCACTGACCATTTAACCGCATTCGAGACCATTCATTATATACACGCCGTCAAAACGTAACCCGCCGCCGCAAATAAAAAAGACATCTCACAGACGTGAGATGTCTTTTTGTCATACCGATTGTCTGTTGTTTGCAAATTTCTTTGAGACGAAAGGATATAACAGCAAACCGACGAAGAACAGCCCGATACCGAGAATAAAGGTCGTTAAATCGGCCGTTCCGGTAATAATGACATAAAAAGAATAAATGCAGGCAAGGATGGCGATGATACCGTCTCTTACTCTTGAACCCTTTATCTCGTCATACGTTTCACCCGTAAAAATGAGCTTCAGGCTGTAAAACGCTGACACGAGATACGGAATCAGATAAGCGAGCGTCGCCGCCGTCGTTAAAAACGTAAACGCGTCACTGATCGTCCGGGAAATAACCGAAAAGATAAAGATCTGTGACATCACGTTCGTTACGATTAACGACACAACCGGGCTTCCCTGTTTATTCGTTTTTGCAAAAGCAGCCGGAAAGTCTCCTGATTTCGCCGCTTGATACGGAACTTCAGAGCCGAGAAGAATCCAGCCGAGCATCGTTCCGAACAGACACAAAATCGCCAGAATCGCCATGATGACGCTTCCCGCATTGCCGACGATCGCGTACAATACGTCAACAAACGGTTTTTCCGAGCCGACAAGCTTACCATGCGGAAGCACGCCCATCGTAATCAATGTCACGATGATATAGATGCTGAGCGCGATCAATAATCCGGTAATGGTGGCGCGTTTCACATCGCGCTGCGAACGGGCGCGCCCGGATAAAATGACTGCCGATTCAATTCCGACGAACGCCCATAATGTTGAAATCGCCGCATTGTGGATCTGTCCGCCGATTCCCTCAACTGTGTGAGGACCTGTTTGAACCGGAAAATAAAAATGATCGAAAAACGACGTTTGAAACACAAATAAACCTGCAATGATAAAGAAAATAAATCCTAATACTTTTGAAAACGTCGTGACAAAATTTAATTTACTCGCACCGTTAATGCTGGTGACGAGAATCGTGTGAGTGCCCCATAATAAAACCGTACATACGGCAAACGTCAGCAGCTGGCCGAGCGTAACAGCCTGACCGCCGATCGAAAACATTTCACGCTTATCCGTTAAAATCGGGAAAAATGATGTTAAATATCCGGCAAGGCTCGTGATGATCGCCACGTTGCTGATCCAGCTCGCCACCCAGTAGCCCCAGACCATCGTGAAGCCCGCTGCATTCCCTTTTTTCCGATCGCTGAACAGCGCACGCGCATAGCTTTGCGGCCCCGCCGTCAGCTCAGGCTTGCGGATGGATAAGTGGCCGAAGACCAGCGCGATCATTAACACACCGGCTCCCGTTAAAAGCCATGCCGATGTGGCGCCGAACGGGCTCGCGATTTTTGCGAGCGTACTCGGAAGCGAAAAGATGCCCGAGCCTACCATATTTCCTACGACAAACGCCGTTAATAACCAAAAACCCCATTTTTTCGTCTGTTCCATTCCTGTACCTCCTGGTTGTTCATTCGTACGGACCAGACCCCGAGATCATATTTACACGCAAAAAAAGCCTGAACAAAAGTCCATGCTTAAAGAAACACACACACCCTTGATCTCCGGATAGCCCTCCGCGAAAAAGCACGCGGCAGTCCTGCACTTATTCAGATACAGTCCCAGCATAAAGAAGGATCGGCTTTCTTTACACTTCGGCGCTGATGCCTTTAACACATGTTTTGCGGCCCCTATCAGCCTGGCATGTGCGACTCATCATCAAGCGCAACCTCTACCTCACCGAGAAAGAGTGAGGATTTTTATCATTCAATTCTACTCAGAGGTTATCAGAGATAAAAAGATCTGTCAAAGGGAAAAATTAGATGGAAAACGGATAGAGCGTTCGCCCTACCCGTCTTATATGGTCAGCGGTTGTTTTTTTTCTTTTGAACAGCTTCTTGAAGCGGATCGTCTTTCAGAGCTGCACCGGCGTCTTCAAGCGCGCCTTGAATGACATTTTTGTTTTTATCGCTGTTTTTTCCTTTTTCTTTGTTAAAGAAAGCCATCTGTATCACCTCTTTATCAAATATGGTACACCTATAATGTGTCTTTTTCCGCGGCAGAATATGCGGAATCCGCGTCTCCTTCCTTTTGGCGGAACAGGTAAAGTTTGTTGATCAAACATGCATTCTCTTGATATATTTGTAATTCAGGGGATTTTGGCAAAAATAAAAAGGAGAAGCGAAAAATGACAGGAAAAACACACATCATGGGAGGCATCGCTTCTTGTTCCGCAATTGCGTATTATTACGGGTATGATCCGGTCCTTATGACCTCAGCGGGTGCCCTCGGGGCGCTGATTCCCGACATATGCCATACGAAAAGCAAAATCGGCAGGACGCTGCCCGTTCTGTCCAAAATCGTAAGCACGGTGTTCGGCCACAGAACGTTTACACACAGCCTGCTGTTTATGCTTATTATGTTTTTCATTACGGCAACCTATATTCCGAATCCGAGCATTTCCGCCGGACTGATGATCGGAATGGCGAGTCATCTTGTGCTTGACGCATGGACCGTCAACGGCATTAAACTGCTGTTTCCGTCCGCCATCCGCTTCCGTCTTCCCCTTTATATGAGAACGGGGAGCTTTTCGGAGCAGCTTGTGCTGGCCGGCTTAACGATTGTATCCTGCTATTATTTATACGAACTGGTTCACGGCCGCATCTCTTAAACAAAAAGCATCTTTCGCTTTTAGGGTGAGGAGTCATACATATGAAGAAAACCTTTTTCAGCAATCATCGGTTTTTATGCCTGTCCATCCTGTTCATGTGGATGAAAACCTATGCCGTTTATAAGCTCGGTTTTGATCTGCAGAACAATTCGGTTCTTGAGGAATGTCTGCTTCTCATTAATCCGCTGAGCTTCATTGTGCCGCTGTTCGGCATCGCCCTGCTGCTGACAGAAAAAAAACAGCGGATCTTTCTGCTTTCGGCAAATGTGATGCTGACGGGAATTTTAATCGCGAATACGGTGTTTTACGGGTTTTATATTGATTTTATCACCATACCGGTTTTGTTTCAGGCGAGCAATATGGGTGATATGGGAAGCAGCGTCCAAGAGCTGTTTCACCCGCTTTATATCGCTTTATTTTTGGATATTGCGGTTTTGTTTTATCTTGGTAAAAGGCATAAAGCCGATAAAGGTAAAGCCAGCACCCGTACCGTTAAAGCGTATGCGTGGGCATCAGCCGGCCTCATGCTGTGCAACCTTGCGCTGTCTGAGGCTGAGCAGCCGAAGCTGTTCAAGCACCCTTTTGATCGTGAAGCGCTCGTAAAAGGAATCGGCCTGTTCCACTTTCATTTGTATGACACCATTTCGCAGACGCTGAATGCAGGGGCTAAAGCGTTTGCCGACGAAGACAGCCTTGCGGCGGTCGCGAATTACACTCAAGCCGACTACAGCAGGCCGTCCGAATCAAAGTTCGGGCTCGCAAAGGGGCGCAATGTGATTTTTGTTACGCTCGAATCAACACAGCGTTTTGTAATGGATGAGCGGGTCAACGGGCGGGAGATTACCCCGTTTTTAAATAAACTGCGGAAAAAAAGTTATGACTTCACTCATTTTTATCAGCAGACTGAACAGGGAAAAACCTCAGATTCAGAATTCATTACTGCGAATTCGCTGTATCCGTCTTCAAGCGGCGCCGTTTTTTTCACAAAAAGCGGCCACCGGTTCAATACGATGTACCATATGTTAAAAGACCGTCAATACTATTCAGCCGTTCTGCATGCCAATCATAAGGCCTTTTGGAACCGGGATGAGATGTACGGGGCATTCGGAATCGACCGTTTTTTCGACGCGGATGAATTTAAGGTGACACAGGAAAATTCAACAGGCTGGGGCCTGAAGGATAAGGAATTTCTCGAACAGTCAGCGGAAAAATTAAAGAAGCTTCCGCAGCCGTTTTACGCGAGCCTGCTGACTTTGACCAACCATTTTCCTTTTGAAATTGATAAACAGGATCAGCTCATTGAAGAACCGGACACAAGCAGCGAGTTATTAAACCGCTATGTGACGACGGTCCGCTATGAAGATGAGGCCCTGAAACACTTTTTCAAGAAGCTGAAAAAAGAAGGACTGTATGACAACGCGATGATCGTCCTGATGGGAGATCATTACGGTATATCCGAAGCCCATAATCAAGGACTTGCCGAATTCTTAGGGAAAGAGGAAATCACTCCGTTTGATACGGTTCAGCTTCAGCGCGTGCCGTTTATCATTCATATTCCCGGGGTGACCGACCGTGCGCCGGAAACGATTGCTTCGGCCGCGGGACAGGTTGATGTAAGACCGACGCTGCTTCACCTGCTCGGCATTGAAACGAAAGGCAGCATTCAGTTCGGCAATGATCTGTTTTCCAGAGAGCGGACCCCGTTTGCGGTGCTGAGAAACGGCAGCTTTATCACGGATGATCATATTTATACGAAAAATACGTGTTACAGCCGTAAAACGGGTGAACCGCTTTCTGACATGAGCGCGTGCAGCGATGAGAAAGAAAAAGCGGAACAAGAGCTGATGCTTTCCGATAAAATATTAAACGGCGACCTGCTGCGGTTTTATAAGCAATAAAAAAATCCCTCCGTTATATGGAGGGATTTTTCATGTTTCATATATAAGCCGTCCGGTCATTTTCGTATCATATCCGGATAATTGAGAAAGCTGAGACTTGAATTCCTCAGAATTAAGAATGTCCTGCACGCTTTGAACAAGCTCCCGGTTTTGTTTTAAGACGACCACATCGTACTGCTCACTGATCACCGGGATAAAGTCCGTGCCCGCCATATGCGCCGCATGCTGCGACCCGACTCCGATATCCGCCTTTCCGCTTGATACTTGTGAAGCCGCTGACAGATGATCCGTGACAATGTCATGATAGCCGGCGACATCAGACGGCGTAATGCCGGAAGATCTGAGCTGTTCATCCAGCAGCACCCTCGCGCCTGATCCTTTTTCGCGATTGACGATGCGGACATCTTTTCGGCTCATGTCCTGAAAACCCTGAATGTTCAGCGGATTGCCCTTTTTCACATATAATCCGGCTTGCCGCAGCACGACATGAAAAAGCGCAAACGGCTCCCCTGAAAGAATGCGCTTCACATACGGGATGTTATACTGCCCCGTCTCCCCATCGTACAAATGCAGACTGACGATGTCACAAGCTCCGCGGTACATCTCGATCAGGCTGTTCAAACTGCCGCTGTACTTGCGGAGCGGAGCCGCCTGTATAGTTTGTTCCAGCTGTTTGCTGAGGAGGTCCATCGACACATCCTGCCCGCTGATGATAACGGACTGCCTTTTTTCCGGCTCCCGCCCGCGGGACGGGTCAGCAGCTTCTGATACGGATGGCTTTTTTGACATTCTCATGTTTGCTTTATATTGTTTTAAGTCCTCTTCATCGACCCTCATCTGTCTTCCGACCCTGTACGCCGGAATGAGTCCTTTTTTTATCAAATCATATACTGTCAGTTTGGAGACCTTCAAAAGGCCCGCAACTTCTTCTATTGTATAGGAAGTGGCTTCTGTCATATTATCACGCTCCGTTTTTATTATAACTGTTCAGATATTGAAAAAAAACCGCACCATCACGTACAATTGCGTTATAATTAGTTTGATCTAATGATATTTAGCTATAAGGGGTGCACAATGTTGAAAAAGAAAGCGACACTACTCACAACTGCGGCTATGGCCGTTTTCCTGGCAACTGCGGGCTGCTCATCCGGACAATCGTCCAAGGGCGGACAAAACGAAAAAGTCACGCTGACCGTTTCTGCGGCAGCCAGCGCTCAGGATGCACTTGAAGAAATCCAGACCAACTACGAAAAATCACATTCAAACGTAACCATTCAAGACAACTTCGGATCATCAGGCACATTGCAAAAACAAATTTCACAAGGCGCGGGAGCTGATTTATTCTTCTCGGCAGCCGAAGATAAATTCGAAAAGCTCGTTCATGACGGAGATATCGACAAAAAGGACAGCACGGATCTTTTGAAAAATGATCTCGTCATGATCGTACCTGAGAAAAACAGCGCACACCTGACACATCTGAATGACCTGAAAAAAGACAGCGCGGAAAAAATCGCGCTCGGCACGCCTGAATCCGTTCCGGCCGGACAATACGCCAAACAGTCATTGACGGCATTATCCCTGTGGGACAAGGTAAAAGATAAAGTCGTCTATGCAAAAGACGTTCGCCAGGTGCTTTCTTATGTTGAAACCGGAAATGTCGATGCCGGGCTTGTCTATAAAACAGACGCGCTGATTTCGAAAAAGGTGAAAATCACCGATGAAGCGCCGGCGAAAACGCACGATCAGATCGTTTATCCGCTCGGCATCGTCAAGGATACAAAGCACCGTAAAGAAGCAGAAGCGTTTTATCAGTATCTGCAGTCAGATAAAGCGATGAAAGTGTTTAAGAAATATGGATTTACTGCCAAGTAACATTACGGCTTCGGAGTTTTTCACTCCCGTCGTACTGTCGTTTCAGGTGGCTTTGACATCAGGCATTGCCGTCATCATTCTCGGGACGCTTGCCGGCGCCTGGATGGCGAAAGCGCGATTTCCCGGAAAAACGGCTGTGGAGACCCTGTTTATGCTCCCGCTCGTTCTTCCGCCTACCGTTGTCGGCTTCATTCTCATTATTATTTTCGGGAAACACAGCTTTATCGGCCGGGCGATTGAGCGGATTTTTCACCAGCCCGTCATTTTCACGTGGTCGGCCGCGGTGATCGCTTCGGCCATTGTCGCCTTCCCGCTTATGTATCAGTCCGCTAAAACGGGCTTCGCCGCGGTTGATGCCGACATTGAGGGAGCGGCGAAAGTAGACGGAGCCGGCAGGTGGCAGGTGTTCACCCGTATTTCCGTCCCGCTTGCCTTTCCCTCCCTCTTGACCGGAAGCATTCTCAGTATTGCAAGGGCGCTAGGTGAATTCGGGGCGACTTTAATGTTTGCGGGAAATATTCCCGGCGTCACCCAAACGCTGCCGACAGCGATTTACGTCGCGATGGACTCCGGCAATGAAACACTCGCCTGGGTGTGGGTGATCTGTATTGTGATCATTTCTTTCCTGATGCTGTTTTTCATTCAATTGAAAAAACCCGCTTGACCGATCCGCCTTCCGCGCACCTTTCGCCGGAAGGCTTTTTGATTTAAAATCGGATGGTATATAATGAAACAAAAAACACACAAAGGGTGCGGCCATGAAGATTAATGTCATTATCGCGGATGATAATTCTTTCATCAGAGAAGGAATGAAAATCATTTTGCATACATATGAGGAATTTACTGTATCGGCAACGTTGGAAAACGGACTCGAGGCGGCAGAGTATTGTAAACACAATCCCGTCGATATCGCCTTGCTGGACGTCCGCATGCCGGTGATGAACGGTGTCGAAGCCGCAAAACGGATCGCGGAGGAAACGGATACGAAGCCGATGATCCTGACGACATTTGACGACGATGAGTATATTTTAGAAGCGATTAAAAACGGCGCGAAAGGATATTTATTAAAAAACACCGAACCGGAACGGATACGCGATGCGATCAAAAGCGTTTTCAACGGACACAGCATTCTTCAGGACACCGTGCTGGATAAAATAAAAGACAGCCTTTTCCGGCCGGCGGAAGCCGCGCATCAGATTGATGAAAGCCAGTTTACTGAAAGAGAGCTCAGCATCATGTCGCTTATTGCGAAAGGACTGTCGAACAGGGAAATTTCAAAACAGCTTTTCATTTCTGAAGGGACGACGGCCAATTATATTTCATCTATTTTAGGGAAAACGGGGCTTGAGCACAGAACGCAGATCGCGATTTATTATATCACCGGGAAGGTGGATAACGGGCGTTGAACGGTATGGATTTTTGGATGCTGATGAGCAGACTGATCGCCATTTTTTATACGGCTTTTTTGTTCGTATCGGCAGACCGCCCTTACACGCCGTACGCCGTCTTGTTTCTGCTCGCTTATCTGTCTTTGGGCATTGCGGTCTGCATGATCAGGCCGCCCGCTTGGAGGCGCGGGATCACCCTGCTTTCGCTTGCATTGACTGCCTGGCTTTCCGCCTTAGGCCATCCGGCGTTTCTATTTCTTTTGCCGCCCGCCATTTTTGCCGTTCTTGCCGAATATCCGGTTCACCGCTATGTGTTCTGCCTGCTCGTGTTTTTGCCGTTTTTATTTATCCCGTACGGCGACCTTCCGACTTATATCGTCATGACCTTGTTCTGCTTGGCGATATTCGTTTTGGCCGCCCGGTCCAGCGACCGGCTGAAAAAATATGAAGAGCAGTCAGACAATATGCGCTCAAGCATTGAAAAACTGACGAAACAGCTGCACAGCAGCACGGAATATATCAAACAATCGGAGTATACCGGCAAACTCGAAGAAAGAAACAGATTGTCCCAAGCCATCCATGACAAAATCGGCCATTCCATGACAGGCGCGCTCATTCAGATGGAAGCGGCGAAGCGGATGCTCGGCTCCCATCCGGACAAAGCGGCTGAACTGCTCCAAAACGCCATTACCATTTCCAAAGAGGGCATTGAGGATATCCGCATAACGCTGAAAAATATGAAACCGCCCGCTGAACAAATGGGCATTCACAGATTAAGAACGTTTATTGATGAATTTTCGGCCAAAAACGGGATGCCGGTTCCGTTTACGCATCAAGGCGATTTGGACAGGCTGACGCAAATGCATTGGAGAGTCATTCAGGAAAACGTAACCGAAGCCTTGACCAATGCAATGAAATACGCCGATGCCACGCAGATTTTCATTGATATCCATGTGCTGAATAAAGCCGTGAAAGCGGAAGTGAAAGATAACGGAAACGGCGCCGTCCGCTTTAAAAAAGGCCTCGGCATGCTCGGTATGGAAGAACGGGCAGCCGTCCTGCACGGAACCGTTATTTTTGACGGCACGGCCGGTTTTTCCGTCACGACATTGCTTCCGGTTGAATAAGTGAATGTTTTCATGTGAAAAATATGAAGATTCTCATGTCAAAGGAATGAACAGCTGCACTAACGGCCGTTCATTCTTTTTTTTATAATAAGAGCATCATAAGACATAGAGGTGGAAACATGAACATTTTGGAGCTCAAACAGCTGAGTAAGAAATTCGGTGATTATGCCGCCGTTGACCAGATGTCGCTTGCCGTAAAAGAAGGTGAGATTTTCGGGTTTCTCGGCGCAAACGGAGCCGGAAAAAGCACGACGATCAATATGATCTCAGGCCTTTTAAAACCTTCAGGCGGAGACATTCTGTTTCTCGGAAAAGATATTTTCAAATATAGCAAAGCAACGAAAATGAATATCGGCATCGTCCCTCAGGACCTCGCGATTTACGAAGAATTAAACGCCTATGAAAATGTGAAGTTCTTCGCCGGGCTGTACGGCCTGAGAGGGGCGGCTCTGAAAGAACGGGTTGAGGAGGCCCTGACATTCGTCGGCTTGAGCGATAAACACAAATATTTGCCGAAGCATTTTTCCGGCGGAATGAAGCGCAGGCTCAATATCGCCTGCGCCCTTGCCCACCGGCCGAAACTGATCATCATGGATGAACCGACAGTCGGTATTGACCCGCAATCAAGAAATTATATTCTGCAATCAGTGAAAAAGCTGAATGAAATGGGCTGCACGATCATCTACACGAGCCACTACATGGAGGAAGTGGAAGAAATATGCACGCGCATCGCCATCATCGACCACGGAAAAGTCATCGCAGAAGGCACAAAAGAACAGCTGACCTCCATCATTACCGACACGAAGGACGTCGTGATTGAGCTGTCATCCGGAAACGGCATCAGCCTCGGCGATATTCAGGAGCTGCCCGGCGTCAGAGCCGCCACACTGGAAGAAAACAGCGTGAAAATCAGCTCTGACACAGGGGTCAACAATTTAAACCGCCTGATCCGGTACTTCATGGACAAAGGAATTGAAATCCGCTCCTTACAGGAACAGGCCCCTGACTTAGAAACGGTATTTCTCACGCTGACAGGCAGAAGCCTGCGCGACTGACCTCACTGAAAGGAGGATTGCAAATGAATATTCTGCACATCGCCGTGAAAGAAATCAAAATCAGTTTTCGCGACAGACGGACTTTTATTTTCATGCTTGCTTTTCCGATCGTCTTCATGCTGATTTTTACTGCGGCATTATCAAACGCCTTTGATTCAGAGGTGACGGTCGGAAATATCAAGGTCGTATATACGGACCAGTCAAACGGCCCTCTTTCTCATGATTTTACTGAGTTTATGAAAGCCGCAAAAAAAGAGCATGTCTATTTTCAAAAAGCGGACACGGAGGCAAAAGGCAAAAACGAGGTTCGAGAAAATCAGGCGGATGCTTTCGTCACTGTAAAAAACACCGGTTTTCAAGTCTTTACAAATGACCGGAGCGGCATAAACGGCACGATCGTCCAAGGCATGCTGACCGCTTTTACCAATCAATACAAAGCAGGCGCCGCCGCTTACAAGGCGCATAAGGCGCCTTCCGCCGGACAAATCAAAAGCGATTATATGAAGCAGACGTCTTTACACAAAGCGAAAGAACCGAAAGCGAAAGATTTTTACGCGATATCCATGACGACGATGATCGGGCTGTACGCCTCGATTTTTGCAAGCAGCTTATTCCGCGGGGAAAGAATACGGCACACCGCAGATCGCCTGATCGCCGCCCCGCTCCGGAAAAGCGATATCTTTCTCGGAAAGATGCTCGGCATTTTGGCTGTGAATGTTCTGACGATTCTTGCCGTTGTCGCCTTCAGCAAATTTATCTTAAAAGCGAATTGGGGCAGCCACATGGGACTTGTGCTTTTGATTCTCGTTTCTGAAATTCTTTTGGCCGTCAGCTTCGGGCTCAGCCTGAGCTATTTGACCAGAAAACCCGAAAGCGCCAGATTAATCACCGTCATCATCGTTCAGGTGATGTCCATTATCGGCGGCGCCTATTACAAATATGAAGGCGGAGGAATTTCCGCTCTGTCGCCCTTATCCTGGATCAATAAGGCGATTAACAACATCATTTACGCAAATGATGTATCAGCGGCATGGCCTGCACTCGGTTTAAATACAGCATTGGCGGCACTCTTTTTGCTGATCGCCGCATTTACGTTTCAAAGACGGGAGGGACTGTAATATGAAAAACTTCTGGTGGCTGTTTGCGCACACTCTCAAAGGGATTACAAAAAGCAAAAAACAGCTCATTCTTTATATCGGGGCTCCGCTGATCGGCGTCTTCCTCTCCTTCATGACCAATGCCAACGGCGGGGCCGAAACGCTCAATATCGGCATTCTCGATCAAGACGGCGGAGAAGTGGCGCAGGATACGGCCGCGTTTTTAAAAGGACTGGATCATGTGAAGATTTCGGAGGAAACGGCTGCGTCCGCCACATCAAAGATCGCTTCAGGAAAAATGGAGGCGCTCATTACGTTTGAAAAAGGCTTCTCCCAAAGCGTAAAAGACGGGAAACCGTCTCACATCGGCATGACCTCGCTGAAAGGCGCCCAGGTCACCGGATATGTCAGCTCTTATTTGTACAATTATATGAACAGCGTCGCCTCAATCGGCAAATCCTCCGGCGGAGACGCTAAGGCCTTTCAGGCGATGTACGCCGATTTCAAGCATTCTCCCATTCAAACGGAGTCCGCTGTTTTACAAGATACATCGAACCATAAAGAAATGACTTACTCAGTCATCGGGTATCTCATTATCATTATGCTCTATTCCGCCGGCAACCTGACGGAACTAATGATTAAAGAGAGAGAAAACAGGACATACTACAGGCTTCTGTCAACGCCGATCACATCAAAGCAGTATGTATTGGCGAACGCGGCGGTGAATATCATTATCATGGCCGTCCAAATTCTATTCGCCGTTCTCTTTATGGGCGCCGCTTTTCATATTCATCCGTCATTCCCGCTGTGGCAGCTGTTCGTCCTGATGATGCTGTTTGCATTAAGCGCGATCGGGGTCGCCTTTATTGCCGTCGGTTTTTCCAACAGCAGCGCTTCGGCATCGGCGCTTTTGAATTTGATCGTCGTGCCGACATGCTTGCTGGCCGGCTGCTTCTTTCCGGGCAATATTATGCCGAAAACGGTGCAGACAATCGCCGAATTTCTGCCTCAGCGCTGGGTGCTCGATACGGTGGATCAATTGCAGCAAGGCCGCACGTTCCAAAGCCTGATGCTGAACATCATCATTTTGGGAGCCTTCGCCGCCGCCCTGTTATTAATAGCCGCATACAGGTTCAGCGTAAAACGTCAGACACAGACATTTATGTAAAGAAAAACAGCCCCGTAAAGGGCTGTTTTTTTCTTAGAACAGAAGCTCGTCCGGATTCGGGCCGACACGCTCGTCTTTGTTCAATGCGCTGATCTTTTCCATTTCTTCCTGTGACAGTTCGAAATCAAAAATATCGGCATTTTCTATGATGCGGTGCTCTTTAATCGATTTCGGAATGGTAACGACTTCGTTCTGAAGATCCCAGCGCAAAATCACTTGAGCAACCGATTTGTTATGTTTTTCCGCAATTTGTGACAGCACTTCGTTATCGAGGAGCTGTCCCTGCATCAATGGAGACCATGCTTCCACTTGAATGCCCTGCGCTTTGCAGAAATCTCTTACTTCTTTTTGAGTCAGGCGCGGGTGGAATTCAATCTGGTTGACCATCGGCTTGATTTCAGCATCTTTCAGCAGTTCTTCTAAATGATGCACTTGGAAGTTGCTGACGCCGATGGCGCGGATTTTGCCGTCTTTGTACAGCTTTTCAAGAGCGCGCCATGTGTCTTTATATTTATCCTTGCCCGGCCAGTGAATCAGGTACAGATCGAGGTAATCGAGGCCGAGGCGCTCAAGGCTTTTCTCAAACGCGTCAAGTGTCGTTTCGTATCCTTGATCTTCATTCCACACTTTTGATGTGATGAACAGTTCTTCTCTTGCAACGCCCGCAGCTCTGATGCCTTCGCCGACACCCTCTTCATTTTTATAAATAGCCGCCGTATCAATGCTGCGGTAGCCGTTTCTGATTGCCGCTTCGACGGAGTCCGCCGCTACGCTTCCGTTTTCCACCTTGAAGACGCCAAGGCCGAACCACGGCATTTCAACGCCATTATGAAGCTTTACAGTATCTTTTAAGCTTTTTGCCACGTTGAACCATCCTTTCTAGTCATTATGTAAACGGTTATTATTATCTCACATTTCCGCCGTAAGAAACCAATTATACGCTCATCGTCGTCACAAAAACCATCTTTAGTGCCCAAGCACCACTTCCGTTATTATTTTCCTATTTTTCAAAAATTCCGGTTAGCCGGGTAACTGTCCGGGTAAATCGCTACTGTAGCCACCACACAATTGAAGGAGGAAATCATATGAAACGTATGCGTATCCCGATGTCCGTTGCCCTTGGCGCCGCTTTGTCTCTGACTCCTCTGTCCTTTGTATCCGCAAAAGAAACCCCGGTCCCTCAAAACATGGCAGAGCAATCATCAGATGTCTCAGCAAAAGATGTCGGATTAAACATTGACGTTGACCTGCTCGGCATCGGCAATTCGATTGCTGACGCGATTAAGTCGGCGCAAAACCGTGACGGCTTCGTCAAAAACTTAATGGAATCTTCATTCTACGCTTCCGGACAAAAATATAACGTCATGGTGTTTAATTTAAGCCAGGAATATGAAGATCATTTTAACGGCGTTCAGTTTTACGGTTCCGCCGTTTATGACGGCATCACGTACGGCATTTGGGTGTTTGAAGACGGAAGCTTCACCAATAAAGGTGATGGCGGCTGGATCAACTGGGCCTTCAGAGGCTGGTTTGACCGCGACGGCGATCACGTCGAATTCCATCGTCCGTAATCAAAAAAAGTCCGGCGACAGATGCCGGACTTTTTTGATTTATTCATCTCCGTCAAGCATTGCCGCTTCCACATCATTAATGTACTGGCGAAGCTCATGTGACATGTCCCGGGAAATTTCCCGCTCTTCGAATAATGTTTGGATTTCATTGCGGATGGCCTGCACGGCCCGCAGTTTGATTTCGAGTTTTTGATTTTCAAAACGGCGGCTCGGATTCTGTTCGTGATACGAGTGCCCCAGCCTGAAAATCAAGTGATTGTAAAAGGAAATGACGGCAAGCGTCACATCTTTATTTTCTTCGGTCATGTGTTTTTTCAGGCTTTCAATGGCCGCTTTTGCCGTTTTAACCCTTGTGGCGCGGATGAGGCCTTCTTCATTTAAAATCGTCATTTCCGGCTTTTTTTGTTCACCGAAAAAGATCCAGTACATCAGGCGTTTCAGCTTTTTCTTAGATAAGCCGACTTTAAACGGATTCGTATACAGCACTTCCAGTTCATCCAACCGTTCCTGAAGGCTGTCAGCCGTTTCTTCCGGTATGTCGCCCCGCTCAATCAGCCGCAGCAATTCTTCCTGTTCAGCCTGTATCCCTTGGGCGCGGACTTTCCGCTCATCTTTTTTCGTGCGGTTTTTGACGGTGAACTGCTGAAATCTGAGATTTTTCATTTTCTCATTGTATTCGGCAATGACCGCAAAAGAAGCCGTTTTGTTTGTCTCATTCATATTTTCTTTAATGGCGGTTAAGGCAGCTTTTATCAGCTTCCGTCTCGCTGTCAGCAATTTGACTTTCTTCTCTTTCACATTGTCTTCCGGCTTATCTGTCAAAATCGGCAGTACGATTGTCGCCAGCACCAATGTGCACATAATAACACCCGCGGCTAAAAAGAGAATCAAATTCCGTTCAGGAAACGGTGAGCCGTCAGAGAGCACGTAAGGAATGGAAAAGGAACCCGCAAGCGTGACCGCTCCCCTGACGCCTGAAACCGAAATCAGCAGGGTCGAGCGCAGGCCGGGTTTATAAATGCTCTGATCCTTGTTAAAAAACCACTTGCCGTTCCAAAAAAACAGCACCCACAAAAACCTGAGAATCATTAACGTCAGCGTAATGACGATAATGTACCCGATGACCATCATATTGTTAAACGCGGTATCATTAAATATGACAGAAACCACATCCGGTATTTGCGCCCCTAAAATAACGAAAACAAGACCGTTCAGAATGAACAAAATAATATTCCACGTACTTGAAGAGACGATTTGCAGTTTGACCATCGTTGATTCAAGACGGTCCTGCTCCACCGCATGCGTGATGCCGCCGGCCACAACAGCTAAAATGCCGGAAACGCCGATTTCTTCAGCCGCGAGATAGATGACGAACGGCGTCAGAATTTGAATCAGCATATGCATCGTGACATCCTGCATGCCGAGGCGGCGCAAAAACAGCCGGAAACGGATAATCAAAAAAGAAATGACGACACCGCTGAGTAAACCGCCGGCTGAAATCAGAACGAAACTGAAGGCGGCCTGCGCCAGCGAAAATGCGCCCGTCACGGCAGCCGCAATCGCAAATTTAAAAGCGACCAGGCCGGATGCGTCATTCATCAGTCCTTCTCCTTCAAGGAGACGCAGAATGCCTTTTGGCATCTTCACTCGCCCTGACAGCGCGCTGACCGCGACAACGTCAGTCGGTGACAGTATCGCCGCCAGCCCAAACGCGGCAGCCAGCGGGATGCTCGGAATCATCCAATGAATCGTGTAACCGCCGACAATCACCGTGGCAAACACGAGCCCGAGCGCAAGCAGCAAAATCGGCGCTCTTAAATTCCAAAGTTCCGCACGCGGCGTCCGTTTTCCATCGTTAAAAAGCAGCGGAGCGATAAACAAAACAAAAAACAATTCAGTATTCAGTTCAAAATGAAGCCCCTGCGGAAATGACGCCGCAATGATACCGAGCGCCACCTGAATCAGAGGCACTGGGATAAAGGGGACAAACCGATTTACGATATTTGAGATCGCGATGATGGTTAAAAGTACGAGTACGACTAAAAATATGTCCAAAGCATGACCTCCTTCATCTGCTGCATCATATCATTATTGCCTGTTCTCTGTCTTTGCCAAAGGCCGGAGCCGATGATCGGGCAGATTCAATATATTTTCCGCACGCAACCATTCTTCTTTTATTTTACCCGTTTTTATTTAAAATTTCTCATAACGTGCTCACGGCGAACTTTTTTTGCCTTCAGCTACATTTTTTCCGGAAAAAGAAAAAGCCTGTTTTCTCTGAAAACAGGCTTTTTCGCAAGCTGCGTCATCTGTTTTATGACGCGGTGCAGCGTTTATGCTGCTTAGTAAAGGATAGAGAACGCACCGTCAGTGTGTCTCTATCCTTGGTTTTAAGTGCTCATCTTATTCGTGAAAATTCGTGCCGTCTGTCGTCGCTTTAATGATGCCCGCGCGGATGACGAAATCGCCGAAGTGTTCGCCTTCCTCACGCTCTTTCGCGTAGCGCGGGAGAATGGTGCGAAGCTCACTCAGAATTTCCTCTTCACCGATATTTTCCCGGTACATTTTGCTCAAACGGCTGCCGTCAAACGCCGCTCCTAAATACATATTATATTTTCCGGGCGCCTTTCCGATAAATCCGATTTCGCCAAGCGCATGGCGGGCGCAGCCATTCGGGCACCCGGTCATACGGATGGTGATTTCTTCATCCCGCAACCCGTTTTCGTCAACAATGTCTTCAATCTTATCAATCAATTTCGGCAGATAGCGCTCGGCTTCGGCCATGGCGAGCCCGCATGTCGGAAGCGCGACGCAAGCCATTGAACTGCGGCGGAGGGCGGAATGCTGCCGGCCGTCTGTCAGACCGTATTGTTCGATTAATGCGCTGATTTGTTTCTTTTTCTGGCTCGAGACATTGCCGATAATCAGGTTTTGATTAGAGGTGAGACGGAAATCTCCCGTATGGACTTTGGCGATTTCACGTAATCCCGTCATCAGCTTATAATTCTCATAGTCCGTGACGCGGCCGCCTTCGATAAACATCGTAAAGTGCCATTTACCTTTTACACCCTTCACCCATCCGTAACGGTCGCCGTTATGGTCAAAATGATAAGGTTTCGCTTCATCAAGCTGCCAGCCGAGGCGGTTTTCCAGCTCGGCTTTTACGTTTTCCAGCCCGAGACGGTCAACAGTGTACTTGAATCTGGCATTCTTTCTGACGGAACGGTTTCCGTAATCGCGCTGAATCGTAATGGTTTTTTCCGCTACATCATACAGCTGCTCCGGTTTGCAGAAGCCGATGACTTTTGAAAGCTGCGGATAAGTGGCCGTATCGCCGTGCGTCATTCCCATACCGCCGCCGATTGCAACGTTGAATCCGATAAGACGGCCTTCCTCCACGATGGCAATGAAGCCGAGATCTTGAGAAAAGACATCGATATCATTGGACGGAGGCACGGCGATTCCGATTTTGAATTTCCGCGGCAGGTACAGCGGCCCGTACATCGGTTCCGTTTCCGTGTCAGGAGTGCCCGCTACACGTTCCTCATCAAGCCAGATTTCATGATAGGCTCTCGTGCGCGGAAGAAGGTCATCGCTCAATTTCTTCGACCATTCGTATACTTCCGCATGAATTTCAGACTGGTGCGGATTTGAAGCGCACATGACGTTTCGGTTGACATCTCCGCAGGCCGCAATGGTATCAAGCAGCGCCGCATTGATTTTCTGAATCGTTTTTTTCATGTTCCATTTTAAAATTCCGTGCATTTGGAACGTTTCACGCGTTGTCAGCTTCAATGTATTGTTTCCGTATTTTTGCGCCAGTTCATCCATGACAAGCCATTGTTCCGGAGTTGACACGCCGCCTGGCATGCGAACGCGCAGCATGAACTGGTAAGCCGGTTCAAGCTTTTGTTTTTGACGTTCATTACGGAGATCGCGGTCATCCTGCAAGTAGCTTCCGTGATGCTTCATCAGCCGGTTGTCATCGTCCGGGATGCCGGCTGAAATCCGGTCGAGCATGACTTCTTTCAATGTGCCGCGCAAATAATCACTTTTTTCTTTAATTTCCTCAACATCACTTGGAGGGCCTTCCGGCGCTTTTAAAATGTTGTTCACCATGCTGAATAAGCTCCTTTCAAACCAAAATCAATATACGTCACGCTGATAGCGTTTTTTCTGCTGCATGTCTGCCAGGAAGCTTTCCGCCTTTTCACGGCTCATGCCGCCTTCTTCCTGAATGATATCGAGAAGCGCCTGGTGCACGTCATGCGCCATATGCTGTTCATCACCGCAGATATATACGGCGGCTCCCTGCTGCAGCCATTCATACAGCTCTTTGCTTTGTTCTTTCATGCGGTGCTGCACATATACTTTTTCCTCCGAATCCCGGGAAAAAGCGACGTCCATTTTTGTGAGAACACCGTTTTGCAGCCATTTTTGCCATTCCGTCTGGTACAGAAAATCAGTGACAAAGTGCTGATCCCCGAAAAACAGCCATGTTTTCCCTTCAGCTCCGGTTTCTTCACGCTCCTGCATAAAGGAACGGAACGGCGCGATGCCTGTCCCCGGCCCGACCATAATGACCGGTGTATCCGGATTGTCCGGCAGCTTGAAGTTTTGGTTGTGCTGAATGTAAATCGGAAGCGTATCTCCCGGCTGGAGTCTTTCCGCACACAGAATGCTGCAGACGCCTTTTCGTTCTCTGCCGTGCGCGTCATATCTGACCGCTCCGATTGTCAGATGCACCTCTTCCGGATTCGCTTCTAAACTGCTTGCGATCGAATAGAGCCGGGCCGGCATTTTACGCAGGATGGAAAGAAAGTCTTCCGCTGTCGCTTCCCACGGCCCGAAATCCCGGACGAGATCAAGCAGGTCACGGCCGTTGATGTACGCTTTCAGCTGCTCTTCGTTTCCTTCGGCCAAAAGTTCACTCAGCTTTTGGTCAGCCGTAAACTGTGCGGCCTTTTGCAGGAACGGTTTTGTTAAGACGGTTATTTCAAAATGAGAAGTAAGCGCATCTTTCAGCGGGAGGCGCTCTCCTTGTTTATTCACCGCCACTTCCTGTTTTGGGTCCCATTTCAGCTCATTGATCAGCTCATCAACGAGCGCCGGATCATTTTCCGGATAGATGCCGAGGCTGTCTCCGGGCTGATACGCGAGGCCCGACCCTTCAAGCGAAAGCTCGAGATGGCGTGTTTCTTTATTCGAACCGCGTCCGTTCAGATTGATGTTCTCAAGAACCTCCGCCCGAAACGGGTTCGTTCTGGAATAAACGGATTCACCGAGAGCCGGCGTCTCGGCAGGCGCTTCGGCTGTTTGATTTCCCGCTCCTTCGTTCAAACCGCCGATGACCGCGTCAAGCCATTCAGAAAACGGCTCATCATAATCAAGATCGCAATCAACCCGCGGCGCAAGCTGGGTGCCGCCGAGCTCTTGAAGACGCTCGTCAAACTCTTTGCCGGTCTGGCAGAAAAATTCATACGAGCTGTCCCCGAGCGCCAAAACGGAGTAACGGAGCGCTTCAAGCTTCGGCGCGCGTCTGCCGTGAAGAAATTCATGAAAGGCCAGCGCGTTATCCGGCGGATCGCCTTCTCCGTGCGTGCTCACCACGATCAATAAATTGTTTACTTTTTTCAGATTATTCAGCTTAAAATCGTTCATCGATGCGACGGTGACCTGGAATCCCCGTTCCTCAAGCGTCTTTACCGTCTGTTTCGCAAGACCTTCCGCATTTCCCGTTTGCGATCCGTATAATACGGTCACTTCTTTCGAGACTGCCGGGCTTTCTGCAGGAGCCGGAGCAGCGGGTGCGGCTGTTTCACCGGATTCGGACCGGGCCGCAGCCAAATAACCGCTCAGCCAGATTTTCTGTGATTCTGTCAAGGTCGGCAGAAGGCGGTTAAGGAGCTCTGCCTGCTCCTGATTAAACGGACTGTTCATGACCTGAAGTTGCAACGATATCCACCTCACAAGGAATTAAACGTAACGTACGTTATTTCTATAGGAATTGTCAAAATAATATTCTAATTGAAACTTTACCGAAAGTTTGTATGTAAGTAAAATATATAATCATGATGACAATGATTAAGATTCCTAATGATAAAAAGCCCTTTGCACTTGGCAAAGGGCTTACACGAATAAGCCGGCGGGCACTTCTTTTATAAAAGGAGAGGGTTCTCCCGGAGACAAAACGGTCAGATGATGCATCGCCCGCGTACAGGCCGTATATAACAGCTTACGGTCATGTTCGCTTTTGTACTGGACAGCAGAGGCGTCAGCGGCAATGACGGCGTCAAACTCAATGCCTTTTGCCAAATAAACGGGAATGACGCATACCCCTTTTTGAAAAGGCTGGTTTTCTTTATTGATCAAGCGGACACCGCTCTCGGCGCTGACTGCCTGAAACACTTTTTTGGCTTCCGCGGCCGTTTTGCAGATGACGGCGACCGTCTCCCAGCCTTTTTGTCTGAGCTCCCGGATTGTATCCGCCAATTGTTCCTGCCGCGCATTTTCTGTATCCGTCCGCAAAACACGCGGTTTTTCCCCGTTCCGGTTAAAAGGCTCAATGTCATCGCCGTCAGCCAGCAGCGCTTTCGTAAATTCAACAATCTGCCGCGTCGATCTGTAAGTCCGCTTCAGGCTGACATACTTTTCTGCACCATTGCGAAAGCAGCCGGCGAGGGAAGAAGGGCCCGTAATGGTGTGGGCATAAATCGACTGGCTGACATCACCGAGCACCGTCATCTTTGCCGCCGGGAAGATGCTTTGAATATACGTGAGCTGAAACGGGGAATAATCCTGAGCTTCATCAATGAAGACGTGCTTCATTTGTGTGTTTTTTCTTTTTCCTTCTAACAGATCCTGCAAATACAGATACGGAGCGGCATCTTCATACGGAAGTGACCGTTCTGCAAATGCGTTTCTGGTCAAAGCGCCGATGCTCTCCCAATGATCGGGCTTTTCATCAGCTCCCCAATCTGAAAACAGCCGGAGATACATCCGTTTTATATCGAGAAAGCCGAGCCGTCTGACGGCCTGCTTAATCGGTTTAAAGGCTTTGCCGACAATAATGGCGCCAAGCAGCCGCTGTTCGCGCTGATGGTCGTCAAATGCAGGTTCATCATCTGCCGCCTGCTTCTTGAGTGTTTGATAAACCTCAGCATAGTCTTCCTTATCAAGCAGCTCGCTCTCCTGCAAGACCCATTCCTTCTTACGCTCCTTTTTTTCGAGAGCGCTGATTTCCGCGAGAAGCCATTCCGCCGTCAGCTCCGCTCTGTTCGGAATCGGCAGCTGCTGATCAAGCGAATAAAAATAGGCTTCAATCCGCTCTTTTGAAATCAGGATGTCTCCCCGGAAGCTGATCTGTTTACACATCAGGCCGGAGACCGAAAGCGATCCGGCATAACGGTCAATCAGGGCCTGGAAAGCTGGTGACGCTTTGTAAGCAATGGCTGCGAGCCTTACGAAAAGTGCGTCCTGATTTTGTTCAGTCAGGCAATATTCAAGCTGCTCGTACGGGCTTTCACAATCAAACTTTCGTCCGAGCCGGCGGAGGATATATTCCTGAAAGGTGGCCTGCTCCATATTCTCTTCTCCCAATTCCGGCAATACGGCGGAAACATAACTGTTAAACAAAATGTTCGGGGAAAACAATACAATCTGACGGGCATCAAGCACCCCGCGCCCGCGGTACAGCAAGTAAGCGGCCCGCTGAAGCGCCGCGGATGTTTTCCCGCTTCCGGCGGCTCCCTGAACGATGAGATATTTGCTTTTTTCATCCCGGATGATTTCGTTCTGTTCTTTTTGGATGGTTGACACGATGTTTTTCATATGCTGTCCAGAATGCCCGCTTAGCACCTCTTGCAGCATTTCGTCACCAATCGTCATATCCGTGTTAAACATCGCTTTAAGCGTCCCGTTTTTAATGATAAACTGCCGCTTCAGTGTGATGTCTCCTTCTATCGTTTCTTCGGGAACTTCATAGCGGGCTTTTCCCGGGGAATATTGATAGTAAAGAGATGAGATGGGCGCGCGCCAATCATAAATGAGAAATTGCTCGTTGTTTTCATCCATCAAAGAAGTCAGCCCGATATAAATCCGCTCGGAAGAGGACTCCCCTTTTTCCGTAAAATCGACACGGCCGAAGTAAGGAGAGGTTTTCAGCTTTTGGATTTTTTGAAGCTGCCGGTATTGAAGCCGATGCGTCCGTTCACGTTCTGAAAGCATTTCTGCCTGCTGTTTAATGCTTGAAAATGTCTCAGCCGCTTCATGGGCATCATCCATATTCACGGTGACATCATCCCAAAACGTTTTTCTCAGCCCGACAATATCCTGCTTCAATCCGCCCGATGAGGCTTCAAGATGAGTTTGTTTCTGTTCCAGTTCCTTCATGACAAAATTGAGTCTTTCCTGCTCTTCTTTCCACTCTTTATCACGTTTTGCCATCAGCGGCACCTCCGACATCAAGCTGACAAATCCGGCTTTCATCTTACAAACATATATGCAACATATTATTCAGCATTATGGTCAAATACCCTTTTTCTTATCATATCGGGCGTCTTTTTTTATCAGAAGCCGTTATGAAAAAAAAACCGATTTCTTTATGAAATCGGTTTTTTACTGATCTATATGATAGGAACGATTCGGCAAGCGCCACCTGAACACATAACTGCAGATGCGGCATGCCACAAGCACAAGAAACAGCACATACAAACCGGCGGCATCCCCGGCCCAGCCGAGGCCCACGATTAACCCTCCGAGCGCGGCCCAGACCGCGTAAATTTCCGCCTTGAGCACAAGCGGCTTCCTGCCCGCGAGCAAATCCCGTATGATGCCGCCCCCGCTGCCGGTGAGGACCGCTGCCGCAATCACCGCACTGAGCGGATGGCCCATTTTCACGGCATATAAAGCGCCTTGGATGGCAAACGCCGAAAGCCCGATGGCATCGGATAGGTTGCCCCATTTACTCCAATGCCTTAACAGCAGCTTCGGAAACAAAAAGACAATCGTAACTGATGCGAGAGCGATTTGAAAAAACGCGCCTTGCTCCCACAAGGCGGAGACCGGAACACCGATCAGCAGATTTCGGATCGCTCCTCCGCCGAACGCCGTTACAATCCCCAAGATATACACGCCTAAAATATCATACTCCTCTTCCATCGCAACAATCGCTCCGCTGACCGCAAACGCAATGATGCCGATTACACTAAGCAGCTCCCAGGCCATTCCATATGCTCCTTTTTATTTGTTAAATTTTCTGACAACCATTAGATTTTATAATCGCTTTCTCTTAAAATCAACCTTATTTTTGAAAGATTCTGATTCCTAATCCGGGACAACCTCACTCGCAACGGCTGGGAGCAAGAACATTTACCTATTTTATACTATTTTGGGAGGTTTATTGGAAGTTTCATTGAATACTTTCTCTAAGAAAAAGGGGGTTATGAGATGAAAATCAGTTCACTTGTTTTTCCTGTTTTATTGGCCGCCGGATTAATTCCCGGCCTGCCGTCAGCCGAAAGCCATACGCATTCGCACACTCATGCGGAGCCGGCGAAAACGGTGTATACGGACCCGCTTCCGAAAGCCGATCATTTTAAAGATCTGAAGGGCCCGGTCCAAGTCGAACAGACGGTTGACACAAAAATTCTGGATGAAAACGGCAAGCAGGTCGGCACGAAACGATTCAATGCCAATGTCAGTCAGGATAAAGCCTCAACTAAAGCCAGCACGGGCAGCCAGAAGGTCAGAGTGCTGGCGGTGGCGGACGCTGAATACCGCGCCAAATACAGCGACTGGCAAACGCGAATCGTCCAGATCGTGGAGCAGGCGGATGTTGCTTTTAACCGTGATCACAACATTGATTTCGTCGTACAGGCCGTGCAGGCTTGGAATTCCTCCGGCTCAAACAGTTCTCAGATTTTATCGAATCTCCAAGGCAGCTTCAGAAATCAAAATTATCATTTTGTCGTCGGTTTTACCGCAAAATCAAGTTTTGACGCCGGCGGTATCGCGTATGTATATAACGGCAAACCGAGCGGCCCGGCTTTCAGCGTGAACCTTGATCAAGGAACGGCCAACACGGCGAAAGCGGCACAGCACGAGTTTTCCCATAACTTCGGACTTCAGCATGACGCCCAAGGCAGCGGCATCCGCTGCGTCATGAATTATGATTATGCCTATTCCGTGGATATTTGGGACAGCTCCCATAACAGACAGATTGCGACAAACAAAGCTTGGTACAAATAATAGAAAAAGAGCCGCTCCCATGGAGCAGGCTCTTTATTTTGCCGTGCGTTCCGTTTTGACAAAACACATGCAGATAATAATGAGAATAAATGCCGTCAATGCCAGGAAAGGAATGGTAATGAAACCGAACCAGTTAATATATTCAGATGAGCAAGGCACGCCGTAGACACACGGCTTGATGCCGCTGAAACCGGGCACCTTCTGCTCAAGGTAATGCATGATCGATATAAACGCGCCGATGACGGCCATCGGCAGCACGTATTTTTTCACGCGCGTGTCACCCTGGAAGGTGGCGATTCCTAAAATCAGGACAAGCGGGTACATGAGAATTCTTTGATACCAGCACAGCTCGCACGGTATGAATTTTCTGATCTCGCTGAAATATAGGCTGCCGAGCATGGCAGCAAGAGCTATCACCCAAGAAGCATATAAAAATACGATTCTATTTTTCATTTTTCAGCTCTTTCTTAATCGTTTTTGAAATCTCATCATATTTAGAGAAGTCATTAATCACTTTGTCATTTACGTAAATCGTCGGTGTCGCCGTAATGTTTAATTTATCATTCAGGTCAGTGTCAGCTTTCAGCTCTTTTGCAAATGTCTCTTTATCAAGGTTTTCCTTCAGCTTGTCAGGATCAACCTTTTTCGCGGTGCTTTTGACCGTTTTTTCAAGCAATGCAGGCGTGACCCATTCCTGTTCGCTTGACGGCTGCTGTTCAAACAGCTTTTCATGGAATGCCCAGAATGATGCCGGGTCTTCTTTCCACACTTCTTCTGAAGCAAGAGCCGCCAGACGCGAGCCGCTTCCGTGGTACATGACGTTCACAAATGAAAATTTCACGTCGCCTTTATCGATAAAATCTTTTTTGATTTTCGGAAAGATATCGCTGTTAAATACTTTGCATGACGGACACTTGTAATCTCCGAATTCAACTACCGTAACAGGGGCGCTGTCTTTGCCGAGCACGGGCTGTCCTTTAATGGAAGGCTGTTCGGCGACTGTTTCGCCCGCTTTTTCCGTTTGGTTGTTAATAATTACGATGGCCGCAAATAAAACGACAACGATTAACGTCAGAATCACCGCAAATTTCGCAGACGATTGTTTCTTTTTCACTCAGACACCTCATTGTTTTTAAAATAAAAAAGAAGCGGATGCCGGATGGCCCGCTTCTCTATTTTACCAAGACAACCTTGTTTAAGAAAACCCTGAAAAACGAATTATCTTTGACAATTATTCCGCTTTCACTCTCATGACGCGCATCGCGTTGGCAACGGCGATCAGCGTGACGCCTACATCTGAAAAGACCGCTTCCCACATGGTGGCGAATCCGAATGCGCCAAGCAGGAGAAAAATGATTTTTACGCCTAAAGCAAATCCGATGTTCTGCCAGACGATCCGGCGTGTTCGGCGTGCAATCCGGATGGCTTCGGCTGCTTTTGACGGCTGGTCTGTCATCAGGACGACATCGGCCGCTTCGACGGCGGCATCAGAGCCGAGAGCCCCCATGGCAGCTCCGATGTCAGCTCTGGCAAGCACAGGCGTATCATTAATCCCATCGCCGACAAACATCAGTTTTTCATTCGGTAAAAGCGCCGCTTCAAGTTCTTCGACGCGGTCTACCTTGTCACCCGGCAAAAGCTCTGTGTACACGTCATCAATACCGAGCTCTCGGCCGACAGCTTCTCCGGTCTGCTTTGAATCACCCGTCAGCATCACTGTCCGCTTCACGCCGAGCGCTTTTAAATTGGCAATGGCCTGTTTGGCGTCCTCTTTGATTTCATCGGCGATCACGATCGCCCCCGCATACTGCTGATCAACGGCGACATAGACGACGGTTCCGTTGTTTTCAGCTGTGCCGGAAGCGATTTGTTCTTTTGCCATCAGTTTTTGATTTCCGGCTAAAATCGTTGATCCGCCGGTTTTCACCCGAATGCCGTGTCCGGGTATTTCTTCATATTCTTCAATCTCGTCTGCCGCGAGCGGTTGATTATAGGCTTCACGGATGGAAGAAGCAATCGGATGATTGGAATGGGCTTCTGCAAGCGCGGCCGCATGAAGCAGGCTGTCTTTCGTAAACCCTGCCGCCGGTTTGATATCAGTAACGGCGAAATTGCCTTTCGTTAAGGTTCCCGTTTTATCAAACACGGCGTATGCCACCTGATTGAGCGCTTCTAAATAGTTGCTGCCTTTCACGAGCACCCCTGCTTTAGACGCAGCTCCGATACCGCCGAAAAACCCGAGCGGAATGGAGACGACGAGTGCGCACGGACAAGAAATCACAAGGAAAATCAGCGCGCGGTACACCCAGTCGGATAGCGCGGCTGAAGGCACGAGAAGCGGCGGTAAAAAGGCGAGAAGCACCGCAACAATGACAACGGCCGGTGTATAGTACTTGGCAAACTTCGTAATAAAGTTTTCCGTTTTCGCTTTGCGTCCGGCCGCATTTTCGACCAGATCCAATATTTTTGACACGGCAGAGTCTTCATATCCTTTAGAGGTTTCAATATGAAGCACGCCGTTCTGATTCATAAATCCGGCCATCACATCTTGCCCCGGCTCCGCTTTTCTCGGCACGGATTCGCCCGTTAAAGCGGATGTATCAACCATCGAAGAACCGCTCAGCACCTTTCCGTCCAGCGGAATCCGTTCTCCGGGATTCACGACGATGACCTGTCCGACTTTGACGTCCTGCGGCGAAACGGCAGTCATGCCGTTTTCCGTTTTCACATTGGCGTACTCAGGACGGATGTCCAATAACGCGCTGATCGATTTTCTGGATCGGCTGACGGCCGCTCCCTGAAACAATTCACCGATTTGGTAGAACAGCATGACCGCGACGCCTTCCGGATACTGATGAATCATAAATGCGCCGATCGTGGCAAGCGCCATCAGAAAATGCTCATCAAATACCTGGCCGCGGACAATGTTTTTTCCCGCTCTGGCTACGATATCGCCGCCGATAATCAAATATGAAGCAAAAAAGAGCAGAAACTCAAGGACGGCGCCCGTGTGCGCGAAGTAAGCGATGACGGCCAAAACGGCTCCCGCAGCCAACCTCACTAACATCAGCTGCAGCTTTTTGCGGTATTCATCCTCGCCGGGTTTGTCTTCGTGCTTCGAACGAACGGTCACATGAGGATCAATGGACTTTACTTTTTTCGCAACCTCATCTTTCATCCATTGTTCGTTTTTGCCTCCGGCTGAGACCGTGATGGTGCTTGCCGCAAAATTGACAGCACAGCCGTCGATGCCGTCAATGGCTTTTACGCCGTTTTCTATTTTTTTTGCACAGTTGCTGCAATCAAGTCCGTCTAATACAAATTCACCTTTGGCTGCTTTCATTTTCGACTCACCCTACTTTCCGTAATAGGATTCCCATAACATCAATACAGCTAAACGAATTTATATATATGAACATATACTCATATAAGTGTTTTCTCTATTATATGCAGGCTTTGAATAAAGTGTCAATAAAAAAGACAAAACAGGCCTCAGCCTATTTTGTCTTTTTTTACCCTCTGTAAACGCAAAGCATTAAGGACGACCGATACTGAGCTGAACGCCATGGCAGCGCCTGCCACCCACGGGGCCAGAAAGCCGGCCGCCGCAATCGGAATGCCGATGCTGTTGTATCCCAATGCCCAGCCTAAATTCTGCTTGATGTTTCTCATGGTCAGCCTGCTCATGCTGATGGCGTCGGCAATGCCGTTCAGGTCACCGCGGATCAGCGTAATATCGGCTGCTTCCATTGCGATATCTGTGCCGGTGCCGATGGCCATTCCGATATCGGCCACAGCCAGCGCCGGAGCATCATTGATGCCGTCACCGACCATCGCCACGCGCCGGCCTTCTTTTTGCAGCCGGGAAATTTCCGCTGCCTTTTGTTCGGGAAGCACTTCGGCGATCACGCTGCCGATGCCCGCGGCTTTTGCAATGGCTTCCGCGGTCTTTTTGTTGTCACCGGTCATCATGATGACGTCAAGCCCCATATCATTCAGACGTTTCACCGCGGCCGGAGATGTGTCTTTGATTGTATCGGCGACTGCGATAAGGCCCGCCGCTTTGCCGTCTGCCGCAATAAGCATCACCGTTTTTCCTTCCGCCTCCAAGCGGGCCATGTGAGGAAGCAGCGCCTCATGTTCGATGTGTTCCGATTCCATCAGCCGTCTTGATCCGGCAAGAATCGTTCTGCCGTCAGCCTCGGCGTATATTCCCGAACCGATCCGGGCTTGGAACCGGGTGATTTTCGGGATGGCAATCCCCCATTTTTCGGCTCCTGACACGATGGCTTCTCCAAGCGGGTGCTCTGATCCCGTTTCGGCGGCCGCCGCCAGCCGCAGGAGTTCCTCTTCGTTCATTCCCGCTGCCGGTACGGCATCTGTCAGAACCGGTCTGCCGTTTGTCACCGTTCCTGTTTTATCCAGTACGATGGTCGTCAGACGCTGTGTTTTTTCTAAATGCTCTCCGCCTTTAAAAAGAATGCCGAATTCAGCTGCGCGGCCGGAGCCCGCCATAATGCTCGTCGGAGTGGCGAGCCCGAGTGCGCACGGACAGGCAATGACAAGCACGGCGATGAATTTGCCGATCGCTTCAGAAAACTGTCCCGGCGCGGCCCATACATACCAAATGAGAAAAGTCAGCACGGCCAGCCCCAGCACAATCGGGACGAAAATGCCTGAAATGTGATCTGCGAGCCGCTGAATGGGGGCTTTTGATCCTTGGGCTTCTTCCACGATTTTAATAATGTGTGCAAGCGCGGTATCTTTCCCGACATTCACCGCTCTGATTTTGAGAAAGCCGTTTGCATTGATCGTCGCCCCGGTGACGGTGCTTCCGGGAGACTTATCGACAGGCATGCTCTCCCCCGTAATCATCGATTCATCAATTGCGGAATGGCCTTCAATCACTTCGCCATCGACAGGAACACGTTCTCCCGGTTTCACATATACGATATCCCCCGTCCGGACCTCGTCAATCGGAATCACCTGTACCTTCCCTTCCCGCTCAACCGCCGCCGTCTTCGCCTGAAGCTTCATTAACTTTTTAATCGCTTCTGATGAGCGGCCTTTTGCTTTCATCTCTAAAAGCTTTCCAAGCAAAATCAAAGTCAGCAAAATGGCGCTCGTTTCATAATAAAGCCCCTCTACATGTCCGTCTCGTCCGAGAGACGCAATCGTCATGTACAGGCTGTATGCGTAAGCGGCCGTCGTTCCGAGCGCAACGAGAACATCCATATTGGCGCTTTTGTTTCTCAGCGCCTTGTACGCTCCCATATAAAAAGGCCAGCCAATGACGAGCTGCACCGGGGTGGCAAGCGCGAATTGCAGCCACGGATTCATCAGGATATCCGGCATCCAGATAAAAGAAGTAAAAGAAAAATGGCTGACCATCGACCATAGAAGCGGAAATGAGAGAACGGCAGAAAATATCAGCCTGATCAGCTGTTTTCGCTGCTCTTTCTCCTTTTGGGATAATCCGCCGCCTCCATCAACCGCTTTCTTCTCGTCTAATCTGTAGCCGAGTTTTGCCACGGTCTCTTTCAGCTCTTTCGGTGTCACCTCTTTCGGATTGTATTCAACGGTGACCGTTTCAAGGGCGAAATTCACCGGCGCGCCCACAACGCCCTCTGTTTTGTTCAGGCACTTTTCAATCCGATTGGCGCAAGCGGCGCACGTCATGCCTTCAATCTGAAACTCGGCTTTTTCCGTCACAACATGGTACCCGAGTTTTTCAATTTTATCCTTTATGGCGCCAGCTTCGATTTTGTCAGGCTGATAGGAAATATTTGAGGTCTCAAGCGCAAGATTGACGGAAGCGTCATTGACGCCGTCCATCCGTTTCAGCCCTTTTTCAATTCTTGAAGCGCAGGCGGCGCATGTCATGCCTCCCACTTGAATGGTCATCTCTTTCGGTTCACTCAATGCCCTCACCTCTTCTCACAAACCCCCAGGGGGTATCATTTTCATAAAAGAAAACCGCGCCCGTTCCCGAAGCGCGATAAACCTTATACGACGTCATACCCTTGATCTTCAATCGCGTCTTTTATATCTGATACGGAGACTTTGTTCTCATCAAACGTCACATCCACCTGTCCGGCTTCCAATTTCACCTGAACCGCCGTCACTCCGTTCAGTTCTCCCACTCCGGTCTCTACTGCTTTGACGCAGTGCTGACAGGACATGCCTTCGACTTGCAGTGTTTTTTGTTCCATGATGATTCCCTCCACGTCTTGTTTTTTCTTCTTCATGTTACCATACCCCTGTAGGGTATATCAAAACATTTTATTTTACGATTTTGCGATTTTTTTCACAACATCAAGAAGCTCGGCAATCGCCTGCTCCCCGTTTCCGCTCTCAATGGCGCCGGCTACGCAGTGATGGGCGTGATCTTCCAGCAGATGAAACGCGACTTTCTGCATGGCCGCCTGTACGGCTGAAATCTGCACGAGAATATCCACGCAGTATCGTTCGTTATCCACCATATTCTGAATGCCCCTGACTTGGCCTTCAATCCGTTTCAGCCGGTTCAGGATCTGGTCTTTTTCTTTGGCGCTTTTATGATTTAACGATTGATGCTCGGTATGTTTGTCCATTTTCCACCTCGGTTTTTTTCTTCGTTATCTTCATTATACAGACTTGAAAATCCGGTGTAAAAAATTTTCAACACACAAGTTTTACCAGTACACCCGCGGGGTATATAATGTTATCACATATCAAGAGGGGGAAATTCATTGAAAACGATACAAGTTGGCATATTGGGATATGGTTTGTCGGGTAAAGTCTTTCATGCGCCGCTTTTGGACGTCCTTGATGATTATCAGATCAAAAAAGTCATGACGTCCAGAACGGATGAGGTCAAACGTGATCTGCCGGGGGCTGAAGCCGTGCGCGCGATTGAAGACATTACCGGTGATCCTGACATTGATCTCGTCATCGTCACGACACCGAGCGGAATGCATTATGAATCAGCGATGAAATGTCTCCTGGCGGGAAAACACACCGTCGTGGAAAAACCGATGACGGCGACTTCAGCAGAAGCGGAGGAGCTGAGAAGAACGGCTGAAAATAAAGGCGTCTTGCTGAGCGTGTATCACAACCGGCGCTGGGACAATGACTTTTTAACGATACAAAAGCTGATTCGGGACGGGGCGCTTCAAGACATTCATACATATCAAGTCAGCTACGATCTATACAACCCGGTTGTACAGGAAAAATGGCGCGAAATGAACGGACCCGCCACGGGAACGCTGTATGATCTCGGTTCACATATTATTGACCAGACACTTCTGCTTTTCGGAATGCCGGAATCCGTCACCGCACATGTGATGAAACAGCGGGACAACAGTGAAACCGTTGATAATTTTCTGGCCGCGCTCCATTACGGCAAACTTCAGGTCATTCTTCAATCCGGCTCCATGAATGCGGCAAGCGGCCCGCGCTATCAGATTCACGGACGGAATGCAAGCTTTATCAAATACGGAATGGATGGACAGGAAGATGCGCTTTCAGCCGGACAAAAGCCGATTGACGAGAGCTGGGGCGCCGATGACCCTGACAACTTCGGAGAACTGACAATCGCAGCGGATGAAAAACGGCATACAGAAACAATCCCCTCTGAGAACGGCTCTTACCTTACGTACTACAAACTGCTGGCAGACAGCATCTTAAACGGAAAACCGCTTCCCGTTACGGCAAAAGAAGGCATCGATGTCATCCGTGTCATTGAAGCGGCGATGAAAAGCAGCGAACAAAAACGGACGATTGCCCTTTAATATGAAAAACCTCCCAGCCGTACGGCGGGGAGGTTTTTTTAAGATCAGAATGATTTTCCGGCTTCTTTCGCGCGGGCAATCGCATCTTCTTTAATTTGCTGTGCTTTATTCGGTTCAGCATTATGGCCTTCAACGATTAATCCGTCAAAAGAAGGAACGCCGAAGAAGTTCATCATGATGCCGATGTAACGGTGGCCCATTTCCATATCAGCCGCCGGTCCTTCAGAGTAATAGCCTCCGCGCGCCTGAATATGGAGCGCTTTTTTGTCTGTCAACAGACCGATCGGGCCTTGCTCTGTATATTTGAATGATTTTCCGGCTACAGCCACAGAATCAAGGTACGCTTTCATAACAGGCGGGAATGAGAAGTTCCAAAGTGGTGTGACGAATACGTATTTGTCAGCTGACGCGAATTGATCGCTCAGCTCGTTCAGACGGCCGACTTTCGCTTTTTCGTTTTCAGAAAGCTCTTCAAAACCTGTGCCGGATTGAAGTTTTCCCCAGCCGCTGAATACATCCGCATCGATATGAGGAATGTTCTCTTTGTAAAGGTCGATATGTACAACCTCATCATTCGGGTTTGATTCTTTATAAGAATCGATAAACGCTTTTCCTGTCGCCATGCTGTAAGATGTCTTTTCATCATGAGGATGAGCAGTGATATAAAGTACTTTTGCCATTGTAAACAGCCCTTTCGTTTTCAGATTACACACACATTTATTATGAAATATGAATGTTTTTTTATACTGATCAGTTCTGTAATAATTATAGTTACAAAAAAATCTTTTCGCAACAATAATATCTCGAAATCAGTGTATTTTTTTGAAAAGGCTGTAATGACGGGAATGACAAGCAGCGGAAAAAGCAGAAACATTTAGTTTCTGCTCAAAATCGGATTTGATTTACAGACCGGAATATCCAATCCGAGATTCCCCCGCAGTGTATCGGCCGGATAGCTTTTTCGGTACAGCCCCTTTTCCTGGAGGATCGGTATGACTTGATCCACAAAGGCTTCAAGCATGCCCGGGATGTCAGAATGAATAATAAATCCGTCCGCCGCTTCCCGCTGAAACCATGTTTCAATTAATGATGCCACATGTTCCGGTGTGCCGATAAAATGGGTTCGCGGAAACGCGGCTTCGCGCGCCACTTGACGCAGCGTAAGATTCCGGGCTTTCGCCTCCCTTTTGATACGGTCTGTCGTGCTTTGAAACGCGTTTTTCCCGACGTCGCCCAAATCAGGGAACGGCTCATCCAGCGGAAAACGGCTCAGATCATAATCGTCAAAAAATCTGGCCACATATTTAACGGCGTTCTCTATCGGAATCAGCTCGGCGAATTCTTGGTATTTCGCTTCCGCTTCTTCTTGTGAGCCGGCTATAATCGGACTGATTCCCGGAAAAATCCGCAGCTTGGAAGCGTCCCGGCCGTAATCCGCCGCCCGCTTCTTCACATCATCATAAAAAGCCTTCGTTTCCTCAAGTGAATTGGAGTGCGTAAAGACTGCATCTGCATTCCTCGCGGCAAACGACCGGCCGGTTTCTGAAGACCCTGCTTGGAATACGACCGGCTCTCCCTGTTTGGACCGGCCGATATTCAGCGGGCCCTCCACTTGAAAATACTCGCCTTTGTGATACAGGCGATGCAGTTTGTCAGGGTCAAAAAACTGCCCGGTTTCTTTGTTGCGGACGAAGGCATCTTCTTCCCAGGAATTCCACAGACCGCGCACCACGTCCACATGTTCCTGGGCGATGGCATAGCGCCGGCTGTGGTCGGGAAGGCTTTCTTTGCTGTGATTGCGCGCGGCTCCCGCCTGCGGAGAGGTGACGAGATTCCAGCCCGCCCGGCCGCCGCTGATATGGTCAAGAGACATCAGCTGTCTTGCGATGGTAAACGGCTCAGTGAACGATGTGGAAAATGTGCCGATTAAACCAAGATGGGTTGTAGAGGCGGCAAGCGCCGATAAAATAGTGATCGGCTCAAACCGATTTAAGAAATGCGGGATGGACTTTTCAGAAATGAACAAGCCGTCCGCAATAAAAGCAAAGCTGAACAGCCCTCTTTCAGCAGTCTGCGCTTTTTGCCTGTAAAACGCCGCATTCGTGCTTGCTGTCGGATCGGCGTCGGGATGACGCCAGCCGTCCGTTGTGCCGCCGACACCGTGAATCATGGCTCCGAATTGAATAAGATCCGTCCGGCTCATTTTCTCTCCCCCTTTTTCCCCTCGTAATCGGCAAGCGCCCGTTCTACATGTTCAATGCCGACTTGAGTAACGGCCTGATACACACGGCTGTCACCGCTACCGAGTTCAACGACGGGGACATGACGGATGCCGTATTTCATCTGCAGCACGTCACGCAATTCGTCCCGCTCTGTCACATCAATTGTTTCGTATGCAACGGCTTTTTCCCGCAAATATCCTTTCACTTCATCGCAATAGGAGCAGCCCTGTTTGCTCCAGACCACTACGTTTACTTCATGACTCATGTTCATCCCTCCTATAATTGTGGGGCCGGCTGCACCGCTTCGCTTAACAGCCGGTAAGACAATCGTTTTTCCTCAGCGTTTTTGATAGGCGACAAAATCACAAAATCAGTAATGCTGTACTGAACGGATAATCGTCGCAGCTCGGCGGCAGTCTCTTCTTTTGTCCCGGCAATCACACCCGTCTTTTGTGTAATCAGCTTATATGGCTGCGTGACTTGTTCAAGAAACGCTTCCGCTTGTTCCCGGGAACCGACATTCACCTTTTTGCCGTCTTCGAGAATGATTTTGACCGACTCACGCGATACGACGTGTTTTTCCGCTTCTGCTTTTGTATGCGCGGTAAAGACCATCGGCGCAAGGTGAAATTCCGCCTTAGACCCTTTCGGCAGATGCTCGTCAAAGGCGTGGCGCGCTTTTTCTAACGCAGCCTCTTCACCGTTTATGAAATAGGCGAAAACGAAGGAAATGCCGAGTTTGGCCGCGGATATCGCGCTTTCCGCGCTGCCGCCGAGCAAAAAGAGGTCAGGCGCATACTCAGTATGCGGCGCCGGCCGCAATGACGCGTAGCGGTGCGAGTCCGGAAAATCATTTCGGATGAAATGAGTCAGCTCCTCAAGCTTTTCTTCAAATAAACGGGCGGGCTGGATAAGCTCCCGCTGCAGCGCATCGGTTGACAGCTGAAATCCGCCGGGCGCTTTGCCGACACCAAGCGCCACACGGCCGGGAGCAAGAGCGGACAGAACCCGGAACTGCTCTGCCACTTTATAAGGACTGTAATGCTGCAGCATCACCCCGCCGGACGCGAGACGGATTTTTTTCGTGCTTGCGGCAAGATACCCCAGAACAATTTCCGGCGCTGATCCCGCTATCTCTTCATTGTTATGATGCTCCGCCGCCCAGAAACGGTCATATCCGTATTGTTCGGCCTCCTGAGCCAATCTCACCGTTTGCCGCAAGGCTTCTTCTGCGGTTTGGTTTTCCGCGGTGACACTTTGGTCTAAAATGCTTAAACGAATCATACGACAGGCTCCTTTATGCGCTCTTTTATGTCATAACCGTAATCAGGCAGCACGCGGCGGAGGAACTTCTTCGTTCTTTCTTTTTTCGTCTTGTAAAAGACTTCCTCAGGCGTTCCTTGTTCCACGATTGCTCCTTCATCCATAAACACAATTCGGTCGGACACTTTTCTGGCGAATTCCATTTCATGTGTGACAATGATCATGGTGGCGCCGGTCCGCACAATGTTAAGCATCACCTCGAGCACCTCGCCGACAAGCTCCGGATCGAGGGCTGCGGTCGGTTCATCAAACAGCATCACATCAGGATGAATGGCAAGCGCCCTGGCAATTCCGACCCGCTGCTTTTGTCCTCCCGACAGCTGATTCGGATAGGCGTGCAATTTATCCTGAAGCCCCACCTTGGCCAGTTCCCGCTCGGCAATGGCGTACGCATCTGTTTTTTTCATTTTCCTTGCGATCGTCAGGCCTTCCATAACATTTTGAATCGCCGTTTTATGCGAAAACAAATGATATTGCTGAAAAACCATCGCCGTCTGTTTCCTCAGTCTGAGAATGTCTTTTTTGGCAGGCTTTTTGCAGTTAATGACTTCACCGTGCAGCGAAATGGCGCCTTCATCCGGCCGCTCAAGTAAATTAAGGCAGCGCAGAAAAGTGGTTTTCCCGGAACCGCTCGGGCCGATGATGGTCACGACTTCTCCTTTCCGGACACTTAAATTGATCCCCTTTAGCACGTGATGACTGCCAAAATGTTTCTGAATGTTTCGGATTTCGATCATAATGCGCCTCCTTGATATCTGGCTGCCCTTTTTTCCGCCAGACTGTTTACAGCTTCGAGAATCAGCGTTAATCCCCAATAAATCACGGCAGCCCCGATAAATGCTTCCAGAAATGCATAGTTATCGGATGCCGCAATCGTCGCCGTTCCTGTAATCTCAGGCACCGCAACAATGGCCGCGATGGAAGTGGTATGCAAAAAGCCGATGCCTATGTTGGTGAAGTTCGGCAGCGATATCATGAACGCCTGCGGCAGAACCACACGCCGAATCATCTGGCCCCGCGTCAAGCCGATTGAATATGCCGCCTCCGCCTGCCCCGTATCGACGGCCATGATCCCGGATCGGAGAATTTCCGTCATATAAGCGCCTGCCGTTAATGACAGTGCCATGATGACAAACACGGCGACCGGAATCTGATTGGCCGACCAGCCGAGATGAAACGCGCGGCTGAATTGATCGGCAATCAGCGGAACCCCTAAATAAATCAGCATAATATGGAGAATCGCCGGGGTGCTGCGGAAAAAAGACACGTAAAACGCTGAGCAGGCCAGCAGCCATTTGATGCGGAATATACGCACCGTGATATTGCCGAGAGCTATGAAAAATCCGGCAATAATCGGAATGACCGTCATCGCCAATGTAAGCGGAACGGTTTTCATCATTTGTTTGATCGCAGTGCCGATAAATGGAATATCCAGCTCCACTGTTCTCCCTCCTTTTCAGCCGTGCGCGCTCATGTCAAAAACCGTCACAAGGCGCGTCTCATCTTTCTTGATTCGTTTTTCGGCCCATCTGAAGACACATTCAAATAAAAGGGCGGCCGCATAATACAGAACAGAAAGCGAGATATACACTTCTAAAGAATGATTGCTCGATGTAATCAAGGTCTGTCCTCTGCCCGACATATCCATCACCCCGATCGAAAAAGCGAGCGATGTATCTTTTAAGAAACCGATCACCATATTCCCGATGTTGGGAAAGGCCTGCACAAGCGCCTGCGGCAGAATGATGCGCCGGAATGTCTGCCCCCCGTTCAGCCCGATGCTGAAAGCCGCCTCCGCCTGCCCGCGGTCGACGCTGTTCACACCTCCCCTGATGATTTCGGCCGCTCTTGCCGCGCTGCTCAGCGCATACGTGGCGATGGCCGCATACAAAGGGTCCATTTTGGAGGTATCAATCCCGGCGAGCGCCGTGAGCGCCGGAATACCGTAAAATACAATGAACAGCTGCACCATGATGGGCGTTCCTCTGAAAAAAGAGATATACAGCTTCGCAAACTGATTCAAAACGGGAATGCGATAGATGCGGGGCAGCGCCAAAAGCATCCCCAATAGAAAGCCGAACAGCAAAGACACCGCCAATATATACAGCGTGACGGGCAAATACCCGAGCAATGTCGGCACAAAGGACGCGATCATACTGATATCAAACGCTTTTTCCATTGCCGATCCCTCTCTTTTTCACTTAATATTGCTCCTTTGAATAATCCGCGCCGAGCCACTTTTCACTCAGCTTTTTAAGCGTGCCGTCATCAATGATTTCCTGCAGGGCTTTATCAATGTCATCGCTCAGCGTTTGTTCATTTTTGTTAAACATAAAGAACACTTTGGCATTTGACAGCACCCCGCCGACCGTTTTTTCTTTGATCGCGCTCGTTTTGTTTTGGAAATCGACGGCAAACGGCGTAGAAATCGTCGCATCGGCGCGGCCGGATTTCAGCTGATTGGCCGCATCGTTGGAGCCTTGGCCGGCATAAGCAATTTCAAACGGACTGCCGTGTTTTTCATTCCATTTTTTCAGCACAAGCGCGCCGTTTGACGTCGGACTTGTAATGACCCGCTTTCCTTTCAAGTCCTCAATGCCGTGAATGTTCCCGTTATCTTGAAGCACCGTGATTTTCAGCGGGAAGTTGTTATACGCGACTTGATTGAACAGAAATTTTTTCTCCCGTTCGGCGCTTTTCTCCATTTGATGGGCTACGATATCGACTTTATGCTGGCCGAGGCTGACAAGCAGGTTGGAGAAATCCATCGTTTTAAAAGTGAAACGATAGTCCGGCAGGCGCCTGTCAAGCTCTTTCACCAGCTCAACGTCGTAGCCCGTCAATTTGCCTTTATCATCAATAAAGCAAATATTCGGAAATTGAGTGCCGGTGCCGACCGTAATGTTCTTCACGTTTTTCTGATTTCCTGATGCCGCCTCCCCGCCCGCGCCGCAGGCTGATAACGCCGCCGTTGCGGCAATTGTTAATGACATGACCGCCAATCTTATTTTCATGTGATCGCCCCGTTTTCTGCTTCAATTATTTCGTGAAACTTGATTTTGAATAATCCGCGCCGAGCCATTTTTCACTCAGTCTTTTCAATGTGCCGTCCTTCTCAAGCTTTTGAATCGCCCGATCCGTATCGTCCGCCAGGGTTTGGCTGTTTTTATTGAACATAAAATACACCTCGGTATCCAGCAGCACATCACCGACCGTCTTTTGTTTGAACGCGTGCGTCTTATTTTGAAAATCGACGGCAAACGGCGTGGATACGGTGGCGTCAGCGCGTCCCGTTTCCATTTGGTTTGCTGTATCATTGCCTCCCTGCCCGGCGTATTTCAAATGTATCGGGCTGCCGTGGGTTTTGTTGTATGCCGTCATATAATCCGCCGCGTTTGACGTCGCGCCGACGATGACGGTTTTCCCTTTTAAATCCCGGAGCGTGTGTATCGCGTCATTATCCGCCTTCACCGTGATGTACATCGGCGAGTAGTTATACGGGATCTTGTGATACAAAAAGCGTTTCTCCCGTTCCTTATTTTTCGCCATATTGTGCGCGATCACGTCAATTTTCCGGTTTCCGAGACTTGTAAGCAGATTCGAAAAATCCATCGTCTTAAAGACAAATTTGTATTGCGGCAGCTGTTTATCAATGGCTTTCATCACTTCAATGTCATAGCCGGTCAGCTCGCCTTTTTCATCCATAAAAGCAATGTTCGGAAAATCAGTTCCCGTGCCGACAATGACGGTCTGCACGCCGCTCCCCGCTTTTGTGCTTTCTCCTTGCCCGCACCCGGCCAGCACGCCGAGCAGCAGAAGCAGACAGCCGGCTCTGATCCGTTTTTTTATCATTGCGCCCAGCTCGGTGTGCCTAACAGCGACGCGTCAAACCGCTCCGGTATGAGCACCTTTCTCATCATGACTCCGATGTCTCCGTCTTTCTCCTGCTCAAAATACACTTCATACCCCCTCCGTCTGTACATATCTACAAGCCAGGGATGCTTGCGCGCCGAAGTGCCGAGCGTGATGGCCGGGGCCTTCAGCGTATCCCGCAGCACGTGTTCCTCCACATAAGTCAAAAGTTTGCTGCCGATGCCCTGCCCCTTCAGCTCAGGAAGCGTCGCAAACCACCAGACGAACGGATATTTTGACGGAGGCGTGTCACTCTCCCACGGAAAACGGATCGTAATGGTTGAAAGAAGCCGTCCGTCCCGTTCGAGCACGACGGCTGAATGATTTTCAATATTTTCTGTTACCATATCGATGTCGGCCCGCGCCGACGGCCAGTCAATCTCCAAATTGCGGATCGGCTGAAACGCGCTGTACAGCAGCTCTAAAAACTCCGGCGCATCCTTTTTCTCAGCCAATCGAAATATGTCTTCACTCATTCCGGTCACTCTCCCCGCAAAAATATATAATTCCAATTTGTTTACTAAGCTTTGATTGTTTATACTATAAAGCAAACTGATTTATTTGACTAATCAAAAAAAGTAAAGGAAAGGTTCAAGAAAATTAATGAACAGCCGGGAGGGGATTTCGTTGGAATTACGCACCATTAAAACGTTCCATACGATCGTACAGTCAGGCAGCTTTTATAAAGCCGCCGAAATTCTGAACTACTCACAGCCGACGATTTCAATGCGGATTAAACAGCTGGAACAGGATGTAGGCGCGCAGCTGTTTGAACGGGGAAAGAAGCTGAAGCTGACAAGGGCGGGGCGGCTGTTTCATGAGCGGGCCGGGCAGCTTCTCGCGCAATACGAGGTGCTTGACCATACTCTGGCCGATATCAGACAGGGCCAGGCCGGCCTTATTCACATCGGCATATCCGAACCGACGGCAAGCCTGATCTTCCCTGCCGTACTGCGGGGGTTCTTAAATGATTATCCTGACATGTCGGTCAATGTCAGCGTGGATGATGCCAATACATGCAGCCGCAAACTGCTGGAGGGCGCCATTGATTTTGCCGTATGCGGCGAGCCGGAGCTGATTCTGGAAAATTACTTCGATCCGTTTTTCCATGACTCGCTCAATGTCATCGTGTCAGACAGACATCCCCTTGCCGCCAAAGCAAGCGTCAATCTCGAGGATTTAGAAAATGAATGCCTGATTTTTACGCCCGCCAATTGCCCGATCCGGATTCAAATTGAACAGCACCTGCAGCGGGCCATCGGCAGCCGCTATCGAAAAATGGAGCTGACCAGCAGCATGGCTCACCAATACTATGTCAGGGAAAATATCGGCGTCTCAATCTTTACAGCGACGGCGCACTCAGAACCGATCGAGGGCACGAAGGTCATTCCGATCCATAACTTAACAATTTCACCGCCGGTCGGGCTGTTGACAAACCAAAAAGAAGAGCATTTTGACTCCGCCACAAAAGATTTAATCAGCAGGATCATCAGCCGGTTTCAGCGTGATCCGCATTAAAAAAACCCCCGCTTTACGGGGGTTTTTTTACGTTCATATTATATAATGCTCCGCACCAAGCCGCCGTCGATCCGCAATGCAGATCCGTTAATGGCAGACGACAGCGGGCTGCTTAAAAAGGCGACAAAGTGGGCGATTTCTTCCGGACGGATCAATCGCTGAATGATCGACGTCGGACGATTTTCCTTCATAAATCGTCTCTCCGCTTCAGCCGCTGTCAGGTTTTCACCGGGATAAAGCGACTCCAGCATTGTTTCGACGCCCTCTGTTTTCGTGGAGCCCGGCATGACCGTATTCACCGTCACATTCGTCCCTTCCGTGAGCTCGGCCAGACTGCGTGACAGCGACAGTTGCGTCGTTTTCGTGGCGCTGTAGTGGGCCATTTCCTGAGAAGGCATGACGGCCGCTTCACTCGCGATAAAAATCACCCGCCCTTCCTTCCGTTCAATCATCCGCTTTGCATACCGGCGTGTCAGCCTCACGCCGCTCATGATATTCACCTCGAAAAACCGGAGCCACTCCTCGTCAGGAATATCAAAGTATTCCGCAGGTTCAAAGATTCCTAAATTGTTGACGAGAATATCCACATCAGGGTACTGCTGAAAAATCGCCCCGCATCCTTCCGCCGTGCCTAAATCAAATGCGGCCGGATAGAGACGGGCATCCGGCGTCTGTTTCTCTAGTTCCCGGATCGTTTCGTTCACCTTTTCTTCACGGCGTCCGTTAATGATCACAGCCGCGCCTTCTGCAATCAGCGAAGCCGCGATCGCCTTCCCGATGCCTGACGTAGATCCCGTCACAAGCGCCGTCTTCCCTTTCAACTGCAAATCCATCATCCATTCCTCCCTATCGCAAGTCTCTTCTTATATATGGACTGAAATCGAAAGCCTGAAACCCTCCGTCCCTATTATCGGATAGAAAAATGGATGAGGGGAAGTACGCACTTTTTAGTGCCTGTCCGTTGTCCCGGCTGACGGCTGATCGATTTGAATGACAAACCGATTCCCTAACTCTTCTTGAGCCTCTTGAAACAGCTCCAAGACATCATCAGCATCCGAGCCCAATGCCTTTTGACTGGCCTCAAAATTCTTCCACACCAAAGTCAGCGGAAGTTCGATCCAGCCTGTCAGACAATCCCATAAGGCATTCAGATTTTCACCATAAAAGTCCGGGAAATCTAATTGATCTTTTAAGATTCGGTGTAAAGCTTCTGTGCTTGTAACATCTTTTCCGTCTATGATGACGATTTCCATTTACATTCACTCCTTTTTTTCGGTATGAAAAAACCGCAGTGCGGTCAAGTGACGGCACTGCGGTTCCTCTGTTATGTATGGAGACGGTGGGAGTCGAACCCACGTCCAGAAACATCGATTACTTAAGCGTCTACGAGCGTAGCCTGCATATTTCGTGTTTCACTCGTCTTCGTGCCTGCGGGCGGGCCTTCCGAGAGCTAGTCTGTCAGTCTCTTCTTACGTTCTCAGACGGGAACGCAAGCGTAGCCTACTTGGATGTGCTCTTCACGGACACATAGGCAATGTCAGGAAGAGCTCGCTGCGTTTATTAGGCAGCTAGTGCTAAGTTTTGGTTAAAACTTTTAGTTTTGCCAGTTATATTTAGGTGCGTGTTAACGAGATCGCCTCTCGGCTCGCAGCTCAAGCTCGATCCATCCCTGTCGAATCCGTAACGTCCCCTTGTTAAGGGTATACGGGAGATCTATCAAGCTCTTGCTTAACTGGCTGTACTGTTATTATATCATGATCACAGACAAATTCAATTGGGAATGTCTTCAATAAACAGCCTGTGAATTTGATGTGTGAACAGTATAGCATACGGCAGTTATCACATCAAGGCTCAGGCATCAGAAGCCTTTTTGTCTGTCTCTGAACGCTCTTTCGATTTCTCTTTTGGCGTCTTTTCGTTTTAAATCTTCACGTTTATCGTATGTTTTCTTCCCTTTTCCGAGGCCGATTAGCACTTTGGCAAAGCCGTTTTTCAAATACAGCTTCAGCGGCACGAGGGAATAGCCTTTCTCTTTTGTCAGGCCGATCAGCTTATTGATTTCTTTCCTGTGCATCAAAAGCTTTCTCGTCCGGAGCGGGTCGTGGTTATAGCGGTTTCCCTGCTCGTACGGGCTGATGTGCATGTTGTGGAGGAACACTTCGCCGCGCTCGATTTTCGCAAAGGAATCCTTCATGTTTACGCGGCCGGCGCGGATGGACTTAATCTCTGTTCCCTGCAGCACGATGCCTGTTTCATAGGTTTCTTCTATAAAGTAATCATGGTTTGCTTTTTTGTTTTGCGATAATACTTTGCCTGATCCTTTTGGCATGCCTTATCCTCCTCTCTCCGCAAAAACCGTTCATGTGTGCGATACGCTTTATTTTAGCAAATGGAGCGTTCCGCGACAATGAAAATGCGGCTTGCGAAAGAAAGCAAACAGAGCATTTTGCCCCATTTGCTTTTCGCATTTACTTCTTCTTTTTGCGTTTTTGTTTCGGCGCGTTTTGGAAACCGCGTTTTTTCTTTTTCTTCTTTGGTTTTGTAAACCATTCTCCTTTTTCCTCCGATTTCGGCGGTGAAGCCGGGGTATTGCTGTTTAACACGCGTTTCCGCGCCGGTCTGCCGCGTTTTCTGCGGTCGCCTGTCGTTTCTCTCGGACGGCGGGTGCCTTTCATGCCGACAATTTCAAAGTCGATGTTTCTCTCATCTTTATTGACGTCGACGACTTTGACCGTGATTTCGTCTCCGATCCGGTAAACGTTGCCCGTGCGTTCGCCGATCATGGCGAAATGCTGCTCGTCAAAACGGTAATAATCATCCGTCATAAAGCTGACGTGCACAAGACCTTCAATCGTATTCGGCAGCTCGACAAACATTCCGAAATTCGTGACGGAACTGATCATGCCGTCAAATTCCTCGCCGATTTTATCAAGCATATATTCCGCTTTTTTCAGATCGTCCGTTTCCCGCTCTGCATCAACGGCGCGCCGTTCCATCGTTGACGTATGGTCAGCGATTTCCGGAAGGCGTTCGGCCCACTTTTCTTGAGTCGCTTCGTCCGATTGTCCGTTGATCAAATACGTTCTGATCAGCCTGTGAACGATTAAGTCAGGATAACGGCGGATCGGCGATGTGAAGTGCGTATAAAATTCAGTCGCCAGCCCGAAATGGCCCAGGCTTTGCGGGTCGTATTTCGCCTGCTTCATGGAACGGAGCATGACGGTTGAAATCACCGTTTCTTCCGGACGGTCCCGCACTTCATCAAGAATGCTTTGCAGCGCGCGCGGATGAATGTCTCCGGCTTTTCCTTTGACGATATAACCGAATGTCGTGACGAACTCCAAGAACTTTTGCAGTTTTTCGGCGTTCGGCTCTTCGTGAATCCGGTAAATAAACGGCACGTTCATCCAATGGAAGTGCTCGGCCACCGTTTCGTTTGCGACAAGCATGAATTCTTCAATCAGCTTTTCCGCTACTGAGCGCTCTCTGATGACGACGTCTTTAACGGCGCCTTCCTCATCGACGAGCACTTTCGCCTCTTTGAAATCAAAATCCACGGCGCCGCGGTCCATCCGTTTCGCCCGGAGAATTTCGGCCAGACGTTCCATGTCTTTAAACATCGGGACGAGCGGCTCATATCTTTCTTTCAGCTCGGCGTCGTCTTCTGTGAGGATCTGGTTGACATCTGAATAGGTCATTCTTTCCGTCGTTTTAATGACGCTTTGGAAGATCTCGTGCTCTGTCACCTGGCCCTGCTGGTTGATTGTCATTTCGCAGGAAAGCGTCAGCCGGTCGACCTTCGGATTTAAAGAACAGATTCCGTTAGACAGTCTGTGCGGAATCATCGGAATGACCCGGTCAACCAAGTACACGCTTGTCCCTCTTTCCAGCGCTTCTTTGTCAATCGGGGAATTCTCCGTGACGTAATGGCTGACGTCGGCAATATGGACGCCGAGCTTGTAGCTGCCGTTATCAAGCTTTGTCACGGTGACCGCGTCATCCAGATCCTTCGCATCCGCGCCGTCAATGGTGACAATGACCTGATCGCGGAGATCACGGCGGTCTTTGATGTCTTTTTCATCGATGGTATCGGGCGTGCTTGTTGCCTGCTCCATCGCTTCAGCCGGAAAATCTCCCGGCAGGCCGTGCTTATGGATAATTGATAAAATATCGATGCCCGGATCATTTTTATGGCCGAGTATTTCAACGATTTCTCCTTCGGCGTTCATTCTGCCTTCAGGGTAGCTTGTCAGTTTGACGACGACTTTATGGCCTTCCGCAGCGCCGTTATTGGCATGTTTCGGAATAAAAATATCACTCGTGATTTTCTTATCATCCGGGATGACAAAGCCGAAGCTTTTCGTTTCTGTGTATGTGCCCACGACGCGGTCGATGCTTCTTTCCAAGATGCGGATGACCGTGCCTTCCTGTCTCGATCCGCTTGACTGGGAATTGAGCCGCACCATGACGATATCGCCGTTCATGGCCGTATTCAGCTCATTCGGCGGAATAAACACATCGCTTAAAGAGGTATCCTCCGGCAATAGAAACGCGAATCCCTTTGCATGCGCGGAAATTTTTCCTTTTACTAAATTCATTTTTTCCGGAAGCCCGTAGCGGTTGCTTCTGGTGCGGACGATCTGTCCCGTCTCCTCGAGCGCCACCAGCGCTTTTACCAGCTCTTTAAATTCATCTGCTTCCGTGATGTTCAGCATCTCCTCGAGTTCCTGAACGGTAAGGGGCTTGTACGCCTCTTCCTTCATAAACGCGAGAAGACGGTCCATAAACGCTTCTTTTTCCATTATTCGACCTCCTGTTTGTTACCAATCGAGTTTCTCTAAAAATTCGTACACATCCTGATGAACGAGGTCCCGTTCTTTATCGAGCGTAATGACATGACCTGATTCTTCATACCATTTCAGCTGTTTGTCGTCCGTTTCCACCTCGTTGTAAATGATGTTCGCACTTTCTGTATTAATCATATGGTCATGCCGTGCCTGAACCACAAATGTCGGGGAATAGATCATGTCGACGTTTTTGCGCACATCGGCAATCAGCTCCTGAAGCGATTTGAGCGTATTCATCGGTGTTTTTTCAAACTCCTTCATTTCCTTTTCAATCTGCTCCGGCTGTTTTCCTTCGAATTTTTTATAATTGCGCGCGTAGGAGAGAACTCCTTCGTACATAACCTCTTCACTTTTAATGTGCATCGGCGCACACATAGGAACAATTCCCTTTATGGGTACAGTGTAACCCAATTTCAATGAAAAAACCCCGCCAAGCGACAGTCCGCAGGCCGCAATGTTTTCATAGCCTTCAGACCGTAAATATTCATAACCGTCCATGACGTCTTTCCACCAATCTTCAGGCCCCGTATGTACCAGTTCTTCCGGCGGAACGCCGTGCCCTTTATATTGAGGCGCGTGACAAGTGTAGCCGCGCTCATTCAAGTAGCGGCCGAGCATTCTGACGTCTGCCGTATTTCCCGTAAATCCGTGCAGCAGAAGCACCGCTTTGTCTCCGCCTTTAAATGTAAATGGTTTTGGTGTCACAATTTTCATGCTCATAACCCCTTTTTTGCACATTCAATTTAGTTTTCCACAGTTTTGCGAGAAACAAACGCCGTCTCTCAACAAGAAAAAGGCCTGATATTAAATCAGACCTTATACAAACATTGCCTTATACGATATACGCCAGCGAAATCGTCAACACGAAAAACAAGACTGCCAGCACAACGGTTGTGCGGTGAAGAATCAGATCAAGGCCCCTTGCTTTCTGTTTTCCGAAAAGCTGCTCCGCCCCGCCTGAAATTGCACCCGATAAACCGGCGCTTTTGCTGGTTTGAAGCAATACGACAATAATAAGTGCAATACTGACGATGACCAATAAGGTAATCAATAATGTGTGCATCCCATACACCTCCAGACTGACTGGCCTACATTGCTTCTATTTTACATGAAAAACAAAGGCATGTCACGCCGTATCGGTGCACATCATGTCAGAAAAACGGAAATGCGTTTGAATCTTCCATCATCATTGACTTTTGTCAACAAAGTCGTAGTAAAAAAGATCTTCAAATTTCATGTCAAAGTAATAGAGCATTTTTCCGATGACCAGCTGGCCCGGCCTCCGCTCTCCATTCAGTACACGGCTCAGTGTGGCGGGAGATATTCCGATCTCCAGGGCGAGCTGGTTTAACGAGTAGTCATTATTGACCATATACTGCAGCACATAATCTCTTCTGATCTGTATCTTTTCGACCACTTTCTTCACCTTCCGTTCTGTCAAATACTTTCTTTCTTATACATAAGATACGGCTTTTGTTAACTTTTGTCAATACTTTTCCAGCCTGGCTATTCCCTTTAGTCAATAAACATACTAGAATATAAATAGACCGCGGGAGGGGGAGAGACTGTGGAAAGCTTCGGGAAACAATTGCGGACATTGCGGGAAAAAAGGCATCTGACAGTGAACCAGCTTGCAACGTATTCAGGCGTCAGCGCCGCGGGAATCTCGCGGATTGAAAACGGCAAACGCGGGGTGCCGAAACCTGCAACCATTAAAAAGCTCGCAGATGCGTTAAAAATCCCGTATGAGGAACTGATGAAGACGGCGGGATACATAGAGACCGTCCAGGAAACGAGAGCCCCGTACGACACGGGCTGCACCTTGCTGGAAAAAGCCGAAACGTATGAGCTGCATGATTTATCCCTATTGGAGCGGGAGAACTGGCGGCACCTGTCGAAAGAAGACTTGGTTCTGCTTGATAAATACTTTGCGTTCTTATCGGCTGAAGCCAAAAAAAGAACAAATGAAGACTCATGACTTTGCACATGTGAGGCGATCTTATTGAACACATTCGGAAAGCAATTAAGAGAGCTGCGCCGCGCCCGGAAGCTTACCGTCAATCAGCTTGCCGTCTATTCCGGCGTCAGCTCGGCGACCATTTCCAGAATTGAAAACGGGCACCGCGGCATTCCTAAACCCGCGACCATCCGAAAATTGGCGGACACATTAAAAATTCCGTACGAGGAGTTAATGGCGCGGGCCGGACACATCAAGGCATTTCAGGAAGAAATCCGCGAAACCTCCGAAAGCTATCAATCCATCTGCGCCATCTATCAGACCGCCGTTGACAGAGGCGCGGAGCATCTGCCGCTGTTTGACAGCAAAAAGTGGCAGCACTTCACAAAAGAAGATATTGAAAGCGTCAGCAAATACTTTGATTTTATCGCGGCTGAAGCGAAAAAGCGCTCCCCGGATTCCTCATCCTCTTTTTGATCCTCTCCTCAACTTAACAAGCGCCAGACGTACGTTCCCTCCGATTTTGCGGTATAATAGCAGAAGACGAGGTGAAAAAGCATGAACCAATCAGAAATGTGCCCCAGATTCGAAAAAGCGGTCGACATCCTAAGTAAACGCTGGGTGGCTCTAATCGTCTTTCAGTTATTGAACGGACAGCAGCGATTTAGCGAAATTGAAGCGGCGCTTCCGAATTTAAGCGGAAGAGTCTTGTCAGAACGTCTGAAAGAACTTGAAACAGAAGGTGTCATCAAACGGGATGTTATCCCCGAAACGCCTGTCCGCATTGAGTATTCTTTAACGGAAAAAGGCTGCGCATTAGCCCCTATTTTAGAGGAAATTTCCAAGTGGTCTTCAACATGGATTGATCCTTCCTGATAAACTCTTTTCCGCATAAGCGGCTGATCTCTCAAACGGACAGCCGTTTTTATTTTTGCTTTTCTTAAACAGAAAAACAAGCCCTCAGGCGTGCAGGGCTTGTTTTTGTCTGACGCCTTCCAGCGGAATTCGAATCTCCGCCCGGGCTCCTCCAGACTCCTGATTTTCAAGTATTAATTCGCCGTGGTGAAGATGTACGACATGATGGGCGAATGTAAGCCCCATGCCGTGATGCCCCGCCGAATGTCTGCTTTTATCCTCCGTGTAAAAAAGCTGTGTCGCTCTTTTCAGCGCTTCCGGCGAGAACCCGCTTCCGCTGTCGGATACGGCGAGATGGAGGGCGGAATCGGTGCACAGGACGTCCACACGGATTTCCCCTCCTTCCGGCGTATAGTCGACGGCATTTGCCGCGATATTCATGACCGCCCTGTGGAGCAGCTCATGATCGATCGGCGCTTCTTTTCTGTCAATTCCCCGTTCGCTGAGGACGAGATCAATCTGTTTCGGCCCCGCAAGCGCCGCCGCGTCACGATATATGTTTTGAATCCACTCTTTGAGGTCGGTATATTCCACATGAACGGCAACTGCCTCCTCCGCTTTAGAAAGCTGGATCAGCTGTCCGACATAATGCTCGATTTTGTTTCCGGCATCCAGAATATACTGCGCATATTCCGCCTGCTCCTCATCAGGCTCTGTTAACTGAAGCAGTTCGGCATTTCCTTTAATGATCGTTGCCGGAATTTTAATATCATGCGCAAGCGCGCCGATTTGTTCTTTCTTTATCCGCTCCGCCTCCCATTGCGCCGCCAGAGATGCCTGAAGCGCGTCTTTCATTTTCAGCAGAGAGTCAATGACATCGTCAAATTCTTTTATACGCGACCTTTTTGGATTGATATTTAAATTCTGTTTTTGAATGCTTGCCGTAATGGAGCTGAGTGTGCTGAAATGCCGTCTCAGCTGATTGGCGAAACGCGTCGTCACAATAAAAACGGTCAAAAGAAGCAAAGTGATCAGAATCGTAAGACCCGTCCATTCATAATTCGGCAGATAGCGCCTTAACAGCGGCGACTGAAATTCCGACCTGAGTGAATATTGGAGAACGCCGTATTCATCTTTCCGATTTATCACCATGAATCCTTTTTGAGCATAATTAAAATACGGCTGATGCTGAATCTTTTTTCTCGCGTTGGCCGCATCTTGTTCCGTCATCGTTCCTTTTGTCATCCGCTTTGTTTTTTTATCAAAAACGGCGTATGTCATACCTGCGGGGATCATGTCTTCTGTTATCTTTTCCGCTGATTTCAGGCGGGGTTTGATCTGTTCCGCCTCATGCTCGCTGTAGTTTGCGGGCAGGATCGCTCCGGCATTCATAGCAATGGCATTTAAGGCGACACATAATGCCGCCACCCCCATCGTGCTCAGACACAGTGTGATCGTAAATTTGACAAGCTCTTTGCGGATGCTGGATTTTCCTTTTGCTATTCCCATTTGTATCCGACACCCCACACCGTTTTGATCGGATCAGCCCCGTGTTCTTTACATTTTTTCCGGATGGTTCTGATAAACTCCGTAATGGTTGAATAGAGCGCATCGCCGTCCAAGCCGTACACTTCCTCGTAAATCTGCTCCCGTGAGAATGTTCTGTTTTTATGCTGTGCCAGACATTCAACGATTTTATATTCGTTTTTCGTAAGAGGCAGTTTCCGGTCATCAATCCATACTTCTTTATTGTCAAAATCAAACATGAAGCCTGATATCAGCCGTTTCGTCTGATGCTTTTCCCGCCGTTCCCTTCTGACATGCGCGTTTACCCTTGCCATCAATTCCTGTACGCCGAACGGCTTTGTGATGTAATCATCAGCGCCTGTCATGAGGCCTTTCACAATGGATTCTTCGTCAGACTTTGCCGTTAAAAACAGGATCGGGCTGTCCACCAGCGGCCGAATCCGCCGGCAGAGTTCAATCCCGTCCGTTCCGGGCATCATGACATCAAGAAGAATCAAATCATAGCCTTGAAAAAAATCCAATGACTGATCCTCCGCTTTTTCCAGAATCGTTACTGTATGCTGATCACGCTGTAAAATGTTTCTGATCAGAACGAGAATATCTTTTTCATCATCAATTGCTAAAATGTTTGCCACCGGCCGAATCGCTCCTTGCCTTTATTCATATGAACGCCGCCCTTCCCATCTTCTGCACCAATAGAGGCCGGCCAGACATAATATCACTATAGAAAAATATAACATTATTTCTCCGAATCTCATATCGTATCTTACATAAGGGAGGAACTCTTTTTTGACTTTGTCAAAATGCAGCAGTCCTGCAAGGCCTGAAAGCCGCACGCTCCATGCCCACGGAAAAAAACGCCAGATGGTATCGCCAAGTCCCGTATTCATGAGCGCCGCCATTAATAATCCCGCACCCCCCAAAAGCCCGGACGGTCCCATGCCGTACTTTATGCCGACAAAAAAAGACATCATATAAAGCGGAATACTGCCGGCAATCAGCCACGCCCCTCCTTTTAAAAAGAGAAGATACGGGAGATCATTGATGTGAAGAACAAATTTCATCCCCGCCAAATAAAGACAGATGGCGAGACCTGCCGATAACACATTCAATAGGAGCAGCAAAAGCAGCTTGCCCGCAAAACTGATGATTTTAGAATGCGGAACCGCCAGCATCATCTGAAAATGGCCCGCCTGTTCCTCAACCGAGGCAGACATGCCGCAGACAATACTGATGATTAAAGGGTATAAAACGGCAATCGCACTGAAAAACACACTGTACAGCATATAAGGCTCCTGAACCCTTCCATACATATACAACAGGAAAAATCCCGCGCATAAAACCGGCGCCGCAGCATGCATCCATATGAGCGGCGTACGCTTCATTTTTAATACATCGGCCCACATATATCGTAAAAGCACGGTCATGACCGGTTTCCCCCTTTTGAAAAAGACACGGCGGAAACAAAACTTACCGCGATAAAAGAAAGAATAGAAAGAATAATAGCCGGAATGATCACGTTTCCGTTTAATAAGCCGCTGTTTGCAGGAAGCGGAATTCCGTTCGGATGGATCCCGAGAATCGGTGACATCAGCCGGACTGACCAGCTCCATGGACTCAGCCACCACAATGAGCCTGACGCCGGCACAATGCCTAAAACAAAGGCGGCGATCATATTCATGAGGATCACTGCCGTAAACCCGAACTGTCTGGCAATCCATAAGCAGAACGGAATTTCCCAAAGCGTAGACAGCCACAGAAGGGAGCTTGCTTCAATACCTTTCAGCTGAACCGCAGCAATTGCCGGAAACACAAGGCCAAGAAAAAACATGATGACTAAAAAGACGATTTGCGACAGGAGTGAATACAGCGCGATCAAGCTTATTTTTGAGAACCATATGCTCTTCAAGTCAGCCGGCAGTGAGTACACCGCACGGTCATTCGCTGATTTTTTCTCTTTTTTAACAGATAAACCGCACATTAGAGCAATCATGAGCGGCATGAAAATAACCGCCCACCAATTGAACGTGCCCGTCATAAAATAGGCGGCATTCAGCAGAAAAGAAAAAGCCGTGTTCAGAAGCGGGATAAGAATGATCAGCTTTCTGATAAATGTTCTTTTAGATGTAAGATGTTCCGCCTGCATGTACTGAATCATTTCCCAGTCCCCGCTTTCTCCCGTGTTGATTTGACAACCTCCAGAAACAGCCGCTCCAGATCGTCTTCCCGGCTGATTTCTCCCTGATATCCTAAAACGCCGTCACTGATGATTCCGATATGGTCTGCGATCTGCTCGACTTCTGATAACAGGTGGCTAGATAAAATAACCGTCATTCCCTGTCCGGGCAGAGAGCGGATAAATTCCCGCAAATCCTGAATTCCCATCGGGTCCAATCCGTTTGTCGGCTCATCAAGAATTAAGAGCGACGGACGGTTTAATAATGCTAACGCAATGCCGAGACGCTGCTTCATTCCCATAGAAAATTGTCCGGCGCGCTTTTTTCCGGTTCCCGTTAATCCCGTGATTTCCAGCACTTCCGCAATTCTTGAATCAGGCAGTCCGAGCATCACGCAGCGGACTTTCAGATTTTCAGCGGCTGTCAGGTTGCTGTAAAGCGGCGGCGCTTCAATCAGGGAACCGATGCTTTTCAAATCTTCGCGCTTCCATGTATGTCCGTCGAACAGAACCTCGCCGGATGTTTGCTGCAGCATGCCGGTCAATATTTTAAGTGTCGTTGATTTTCCCGCGCCGTTCGGACCGAGCAGGCCGTATATACTGTTGCGTTTTACTGATAGAGACACATCAGCCACTGCCTGTTGTCTGCCGAATGATTTTTGCAGCTGTCTCGTTTCTATGATGTTGCTCATTTGATTACCCCTCTGCTTTGTTATTTGATAAGTAAGACTTTACAGCGCAGTTATCAAAATTTAATCAAGAAATCAAAAAAAAGCATCCTTCACGCGGAAGAATGCTTTTTTTCATGAGGCTGAGCGTACGATCAGCTTTCTTTTTTGTTTTTTCACCGGGCTGAGGGCTCGTTCCAGCCACGCCATCAGCAGGTCTGCGGCTACCGCCATCAGCGCGGTCGGGATGGCGCCCGCCAAAATAATGGCGGTTCCGTTTGTCGCGTTCGACCCTCTGACGATCATATCGCCGAGGCCGCCCGCCCCGACGAAGGTGCCGATCGCCGTGATGCCGATCGCAATGACGAGCGCCGTTCGGAGACCCGCCATAATGACGGAAAGCGCAAGCGGCAGCTCCACCATACGAAGGATTTGGTATTTCGTCATGCCCATCGCTTTTCCCGACTCGAGATAAGCGTGCTCGATATTGATAATGCCCGTGTGCGTATTTCTGAGAATCGGCAGCAGTGAATACAAAAACAAAGCCGTGATGACCGTATTGGCGCCGAGTCCCATGACGAGCATCAGGACGGCGAGCATCGCAAGCGCCGGAACGGTTTGAATCACGTTCGCCACAGCAAACACCCAGCCGGCGAGACGCCCGTGCCTTGCTGTCACAATTCCGGCCGGAATGGCGAAAATGGCGGCGAAAACGACGCCGTACGCCGACATGAGAAAGTGCCGCCAGCACTCATACAGAACATAACTGCCGTTTTGAGCATAATACGTAAACAGCTCCTTCATCGTGTCCATCCGCACATCTCCTTTCCGTTATTCAAAGTAATGATGTTTTTCTAAATATTCCTTGGCCACGACGGACGGCTCTTTTAATCGGCCGTCAACTTCGTAATTCATTTTCTGCATCATCTTTGTATCAATCGCGCCGATCATTTTATTGATCACGCCCTCCAGTTCGGGATGCTCTTTTAATACTTGATCCGGAACGACGGGTGAACAGTCATACGGAGGAAAGAACCGCTTATCATCCTTCAGCGTTTTCAGTCCGTAAGCGATGATTCTTCCGTCGGTGGAATAAGCGAGCGCGATATCCATCTTTCTGCTTTTCAGGGCGTCGTAAACAAGGCCGATCTGCATCGGATACGTGCCTTCAAATGACATTCCGTATGTGTTCATAAAATCCTGATATCCGTTGCCTCTCAGCTTCATCCAGTAGTTATCGACGCCGAATTTCAGATGAGACGCTTCTTTTTTGACATCGGATACCGATTCTAAATGATACTTGCGGGCAAGCTGTCCGGAAACGGTAAAGACGTATGTATTATCAAAGCCGTAAGAATCAAACCATTTCATGTCATATCTGTTTTGAAATTCACGCTGAACGAGCCGCAGCGCTTTGTCCGGGTCTTTTTCCGGCTCCATGCGAAGCGTGCCCGTCAGCGCGTCTCCTGTATAGCGCGTCGCGGCGATATCAATATCAGCGTTGATCAAGGACTGCTGCTGTACGGCATTGGAGCCGAGATTTTTAATAACCGTTGTCTTCAACCCGCTGTGATGTTCGATCATCTGTCCGAGCATGCTCGCGATGATTTCTGATTCGGTCATGCTTTGCGCGCCGATTTTAATGGTGTCCTCCGATGCGGCGCTCAATCCCGGGAGCGAGCATCCGCCAAGGAGCAGCATGCCGATACAGGCGATTGCGAGCAGCCGTTTTTTGCATCTATTCCCCATGAGAGACCTCCTCCTTATGAAGCGTCCTTTATGCTTTTCAGCCCGTCAGGCGTGACTTTCCGTTCTGTCATCCCCAGCATGTAATCGACGGCTGCCGCCAGCACTGTGACCGGAACGGCGCCTGCGATAATATACTCCGGCTGATAAAGGTTCAAGCCGATAAAAATGTAATCTCCCAGCCCGCCTCCGCCGATAAAGGAGGCGAGCGTCGCCCAGCCGATTAAATAAATCGAAGACGTCCTGATGCCCGCCATGATGACAGGAGCGGCAAGCGGGAGTTCTACAAGCCTGATCTGCTCCCATGCCGTCATGCCGATTCCTTTTCCCGATTCCAGAAGATGCCGATTGACGCCGAGAATCCCCGTATACGTGTTTCTGAGAATCGGCAGCATGGAATAGAAAAACAGCGCCGCAACGGCCGGGATCTTTCCTACGCCTAAAAGCGGAATAAAAAACGCAAGAATGGCAAGGCTCGGCAAGGTTTGAATGATGTTGACGATGCCGATGACGGCGCCGGCTCCTCTTTTCATCCTCGTCAGCAGGACGCCGAGCGGAACGGCGGCGAGAATGCCCGCCATGACGGCGATTAATGAGATGTACAGATGCTCCCATGTTTTATAAAGCATCTCTCCTCCATTTGCCTGTAAAAATTGCACGGTCTGATTCATATCAATTGAAGCCTCCTCATGACATCACCGCGAGCTGATTCTCTTCTCCCCAGATGGAGTCATAGACGATGTCAACGAGGCTTGTCCTTGTCACGATTCCCGTTAGCCGGCCGGCTTCATCAAGGACCGGCACAAATTTTATGCCTCTTTTTAAAATTTTATGGACGGCGTCGCGAAGCAGAGTGCCGCTTCTGACCGTGTACAGATCCCGCTCAAGCACTTCCGCGACGGTTACCGCTTGTCTTCGTTTGCGGTCAATCATCTCCACATCGACATAACCTTGGAGAACGTTCTTTTCATCAATGACGAGCAGCGAATCCACCCGCTCGGCACGCATCAGCTGAATGGCGGCTGACAGTGTTTTCTCAGGTGTTACCGTCACGGGATCGGGATTCATGATCTGTTCCACCCGTTCAATATCAGGGCTGGATGATTGGATCAGCCGTTCCTTGCCGATAAACTCCTCAACAAATTCATTCGCCGGAAATCTGAGAATCTCATCAGGCGTTCCGGCCTGGACGATTTCTCCCGCCTTCAGAATGACGATTCTGTCCGCAAGCTTGATGGCTTCGTCCATATCATGGGTAACAAATACGATGGTTTTATGTAAGGTTTTTTGCAGTTTTTTAAATTCTTCCTGAAGGGAATCTCTCGTAATCGGGTCAAGTGCCCCGAACGGTTCATCCATTAAGATGAGCGGCGGCTCTGCGGCAAGTGCCCGTAATACACCTATTCGCTGCTGCTGTCCTCCGCTCAGTTCATGAGGGTAACGGTCTAAATATTCAGGCCCCATATCAACGAGCTTTAAAAGCTCCCGCGCCCGTTCCTTCCGTTTTTCGGCAGGATGCTTTAAAAGCTTCGGAACGAGCGTAATGTTCTGCTGAATGGTCATATGCGGAAACAGCCCGATCTGCTGGATGACATAGCCGATGCTTCTTCTGAGTTCCACCGGGTCTTGTTCCATAATGTTTCGGCCCTCTATCAGGATTCTGCCTTCTGTCGGTTCAATTAAGCGGTTGATCATTTTCATCGTCGTCGTTTTGCCGCAGCCGCTCGGCCCGATAAAACAAATAAATTCGCCTTTGGCGATATTCAGGTTGATGCTGTTGACGGCTTTTTTCCCGCCTTTATACATTTTCGAGACATTTTCTAATGTCAGCAAACACTCACACCTCCACGATTAAGTTTATTCAATTCGTTAAATTCAAATTTAACTTTTCAGACAATTGAACGTTTTCCATTATAAATTAAACTTTGTAAATTAAAAAGTTTACAATTTGTCCATATTATATATAAAGGTTGTGTAAGCACTGATTAACCCGTATTGACCGGCAAAGTTCTTCTTATTGCTCCGGATTACTGCCAAATTCTCTCGGAAGAGCATTTCCGCCGGTTTAAAAATGTGGTATATTGACATCGGAATTGCTGACTGAAAGGATTGAAACTGTTGGAGAAAGATCCGTTACACGTAATCGAACAAGCTGAAGATCATTTGATAGAACGAATCGCTGAAAATATGCATACATTCGGAATGCCCGCGACGGTGGGGCGCATTTTAGGCATTATTTATATGAACCGCAAGCCGATGACCTTAACTGAATTATCAGAAGCGACCGGCATGAGCAAGACGAGAATGAGTCAGGCGGTCCGTGAAATGCTTGACGTCAATCTGGCGGAAAAAGTGTTTGAAAAAGGCGTCCGCAAAGATTTATACGACGTCGAGCAGGATTATTACCAAACCTTTATTACGCTGTTTACGGCCACATGGAGCAAGGTCGTCAGCAAAAATAAAATGATGCATAAAAAGCTGAACCGCGAACTGACAGCCGTCCTTGAAAACGGCGTGCCGGAAGAAGCTGAGGAAAAAATCAACGAACTGCTGAAAGAATTAAAGGATTGGCTAGATTACTACAATTGGATCAGCCGTCTGATCGAGTTTTTTGAAAGCGAAGAAATTTTCAAGCATGTTCCGAAGCCATAAGAAAAAAACGCCCTGACCCGCAAGGCGTTTTTTTCATGCCGCATTCGGCGCTTTGGTTCGTTTTTTCTTTCTCACCGGACTCAGCGCCCGCTCCAGCCATGCCATCACAAGATCTGCGATAACGGCCATCAGCGCTGTCGGAATGGCGCCGGCCAAAATAATCGCGGTTCCGTTCGTGGCGTTTGAGCCCCTGACAATAATGTCACCGAGTCCGCCCGCGCCGACAAACGTACCGATTGCCGTAATGCCGATCGCGATGACGAGCGCCGTCCGCAGCCCCGCCATGATGACGGAAAGCGCAAGCGGCAGCTCCACCATGCGGAGCACCTGAAATTTGGTCATGCCCATCGCTTTTCCCGATTCAAGATAAGCGTGTTCAATGCTGGCGATGCCCGTGTACGTATTCCGGATGATCGGAAGAAGCGAATATAAAAACAGCGACAATATCACCGTATTGGCGCCGAGCCCCATGACGAGCATCAGCACCGCAAGCATCGCAAGCGCCGGCACGGTCTGAATCACGTTTGTCACCGCGAATACCCAGCCGCTTAATGTTCTGTGCCTGGCAATGAAGATGCCGAGCGGAACCCCGACGATCGCCGCAAATAAAACGCCGTATACCGACATGAGAAAATGGCGGTAAAACTCCTGAAGCACATAGGCGCCGTTTTGAGAATAATAAGTGCCGAGCTGCTGCAGCACTTCCATTTGCCCCACCTCATTTCTTATTCAAAATAATGATGTTTCTCCAAAAATTCTTTAGCGACGACGGACGGTTCTTTCAGCTTGCCGTCCACCTCGTAATTCAATTCCTGCATCGTTTCCGTATCGATTTTGCCGATCAGTTTATTCACAATGCCCTTCAGTTCAGGATGCTGCTTCAGCACGCTGTCGGGAATGACCGGCGAACAGTCATACGGCGGGAAAAACTGCTTGTCGTCTTTTAAAATTTTTAGATCGTACGCTTTGATCCGTCCGTCCGTTGAATAAGCGAGGACGGCGTCCATTTTCCCGTTTTTCACGGCATCGTATACAAGTCCGATCTGCATCGGATAGGTTGTGCCGAATTCAAAGCCGTACGTGTCGGTAAAGCCTTTATAGCCGTCACCTTTTCTTTTCAGCCACGCATTGTCTACACCGAGCTTAAATTGATCCGCATGCTTCTTAATATCGGACACTTTGTCTAAATGGTCTTTTTCCGCAAGCTCTTTCGTGACGGTAAAAGCGTATGTGTTCTCAAATCCGTAAGAATCAAACCATTTGTAATGGAAGCGTTTCTCAAATTCTTTCTGTACGATGGATAATGCTTTTTTCGGGTCTTTTTCCGCTTCCATGCCGAGGGTGCTCGTTAAATCCGTTCCCGAGTAGCGCGTCGCGGCGATATCGATTTCACCGCCGAGCATCGCTTGCTGCTGGACATAGTTCGATCCGAGGTTTTTAATTAATGCCGTATTCAAGTCTGTATTGTGCTCAATCATCTGTGCGATCATATTGGCGATAATTTCTGATTCCGTCATGCTTTGCGCCCCGATTTTGATCGTATCATCGGAAGCCCCGCTCAGGCCGGGAAGGGAACAGCCGCCTAGAAGCAGAGCAGCTGACAGCGCCAGTGCGCACATCCATCTCTTTTGGTTTCTTTTCAAAACAGCCAACTCCTTATGATACTTCCTTCAGTCCTTTCAGCCCTTTCGGCGTCACCTTCCGTTCCGTCGCCGCTAGCAGATAATCAATGATAATGGCTAAAATGGTGACCGGCACGGCGCCGCCGATAATATATTCAGGCTGATAGAGATTCAGGCCGATAAAAATATAGTCTCCGAGCCCGCCGCCCCCGATAAAGGAAGCAAGCGTCGCCCAGCCGATCAGATAAATGGTGGATGTGCGGATGCCCGCCATGATCACCGGAACCGCAAGCGGCAGTTCCACAAGCCTGATCTGCTCCCAGACCGTCATGCCGATGCCTTTTCCCGATTCCAGCAGATTTTTGTTTACGCCTTGAATGCCGGTATACGTGTTCCGGAGAATCGGCAGCACCGAATAGAAAAACAGCGCGACGATCGCGGGCACCTTTCCCACGCCTAACAGCGGGATAAAAAACGCCAGTATCGCGAGACTCGGCAAGGTCTGCACAATGTTGACGGCGCCGATGACGGCGCCTGCGCCCTTTTTCATTCTCGTAAGCGCCACTCCGAGCGGAACGGCGACGACAATGCCTAATATGACGGCGATGATCGAAATGTATAAATGCTCCCACGTTTTATATAACAGTTCTCCGCCGTTCGTCTGCAAAAACTTGATCATTTCATTCATTGTAAGCGTTCCTCCCCTTGTCAGCCTGTCACCAGCTGGTCTTCCTCACCCCAGATTGAATCGTAAACGATGTCGACAAGGCTCGCTCTCGTGACAATTCCGACTAAATGCCTTTGTTCATCAACGACGGGTACATATTTCATTCCGCGCTTTAAAATTTTGCGTACGGTATCGCGCAGCAGTGTCCCCTGCTCGACTGTATACAGATCAGAGCGGAGCACGTCGCCGACAAGGCTCGCTTTTTTCCGGTTCTGATCAATGATTTCGACATCAACATATCCTTGCAGCACATTCAGGTCATCAACGACAAGCAGGGAATCGACACGGTGTTCCCGCATCACCTGTATCGCCTGCGAAAGCGTTTTGTCCGCCGTAACGGTGACAGGCTTTTTGTTCATCATCTGCTCGACGCGTTCAATATCCGGTCTTGATTGCAATAACCGTTCTTTGCCGATAAATTCTTCGACAAACTCATTAGCCGGATTCCGGAGAATGTCATCAGGAGTGCCGGCCTGAACGATCTCTCCCGCTTTTAAAATGACGATCCGGTCAGCCAGCTTAATGGCTTCATCCATATCGTGGGTTACAAAGACAATCGTTTTATTCAATGTTCTTTGCAGTTTTTTGAATTCTTCTTGAAGGGAATCCCGCGTAATCGGATCAAGCGCTCCGAACGGTTCATCCATAAGAATAAGAGGCGGTTCCGCTGCAAGGGCGCGCAGCACGCCGATTCTCTGCTGCTGTCCCCCGCTCAGCTCGTGAGGATAGCGGTCTAAATATTCCGGGCCCATATCGACGAGCTTCAAAAGCTCCCGCGCCCGTTCCTTCCGCTTTTGTTCCGGCCATTTCAGCAGTTTCGGCACGAGGGAAATGTTCTGCTGAATGGTCATATGAGGGAAAAGTCCGATCTGCTGAATGACGTAGCCGATTTTCCGTCTCAGCTCCACCGGGTCCTGCTCCATAATGTTTTCGCCATCGATAAAAATCTTTCCGGATGACGGCTCAATCAGTCTGTTAATCATTTTCATCGTCGTCGTTTTTCCGCAGCCGCTCGGCCCGATAAAACAAATAAATTCGCCTTTTTCGATATTTAAATCAATGCTGTTGACAGCTTTTTTTCCGCCTTTATAGACTTTTGATACATTTTCTAATCTCAGCAATCCGTGCACCTCCGAAGGGTTCCGTTATTTTTCTGAAAAGTATAATCTTTATTATAAGATGAAATTTGTAAAATAAAAAGTTTACAATGTGTTGAAATTATATACAATATACGTATTTTTTCATGTTATCCCGCTGACAATGCGGATGTTCTTACAATCGCTCCCGATAGCTCGCATATCCTGCCGCATCATCTTTTTCATCAACTGTAAAAAATATGATATATTGTCAGCATGAAAAGCCAGTGAAGGGATGATCAGCCGTGGAAAAAAACGCTCTTGATATCATCGGGCATGCTGAAGAGCATCTCATTGAGAGAATCGCCGAGAATATGCATACATTCGGAATGCCGGCCACACTGGGACGTGTGCTCGGTATTATTTATATGAACCGCAAGCCGATGACGTTAAATGAGCTGTCAGAGGCGACCGGGATGAGCAAAACGAGGATGAGCCAGGTGGTCCGCGAAATGACCGATGTCAATCTGGCTGAAAAAGTGTTTGAAAAAGGCGTTCGGAAAGACCTTTATGACGTGGAGCGTGATTATTACCAGACGTTTATCTCCCTGTTTACGGCAAATTGGACAAAGGCGGTCAGCAAAAACAAAATGCTCTATAAAAAGCTGAACCGCGAGCTGACTGAGCTTCTGGAATCGGAAAATCTCAGTCCCGATATTGAAGAAAAAGCCCGTCAGCTTTTGGATGAACTGACGGATTGGCTCCATTATTATGACTGGCTGAGCCGTTTGATAGAATTTTTTGAGAGTGAAGAAGTGTTTCAGCATGTGCCGAAAATAGAAAAAAGCAGCACCCGAAGATAACCGGGCGCTGCTTTTTTAAGTCAGGAAACCAATATCGGGAACATGCCTTTCAGACCGGCGCCGATCATGCCGATGGCCACCACCGCCAAAATCAGCCCCATCAGTCGGGTAATGACGTTCATTTCGGTTTTCCCGAGCTTATTGCTGATGAAAGATGAATAGTGAAAGAAGATGAACGTCATCGCGATGACGGCCGCAATGCCGATAAGCACGCTGATGTAATGGAAGATGCCGCCATGGCCGGCCGACAGACTCATCACCGTCGCGATCGTACCGGGTCCGGCGATAATCGGAATCGACAAAGGCGTCACAGATATATCGGCTTTCTCCTTGCTCTCCCCTTTCTCTTCATGATGGAGAGACTGTACATGAGATTTCTTCGCGTTCAGAAGATTATAAGCGATGCCGAAAATAAAAATGCCGCCCGCGATACGTAAGGCATGAATGTTAATGTCAAACAGTTTAAAGATCAGATGGCCGAAGATTAAAAAAGCCGCCAAGATGATAAACGACAGCACGGAAGCCTTGCGCGCGATCGCTGTCCGTTCTTTCTCCGAGTACCCTTCCGTCAGTGAAAGGAAAATCGGCACGTTTCCGATGGGATTGGAGACTGCAAACAGTGAAATGAAGACATGAATGATGAATGAAAACATGCGTACCTCCTTATGACTTGCCGTTATTGAGTTATGTTTTGTTCTCCGCTGTTTCTTATGCATGGTTTTTACCCCGGGGTCTGCTTTTTATAACCTCAGCCGGACGATCCGGAAACAGAAAAAAACCGTCCTTGTAAGGACGGTTTTTTCTGTTTGCTATCTCCATAAGCCTTTTCCGAATTTTAACAGCCGATAAAGCATTTTCAATTTTTTTAGCATGCGTTAATTTCCTTTTTCACTCTGAATCAATGCGCCGAGAGACATGATATCTATCAGCTCCAATAAAATTCTACCATAAAGGGTACTTTTTCTCTATTATCAATTCATAGAGAAGGTGATTTGTATATCTTTAGAAAACTCCGTTACATCCGTCCTATTTTCTTTTATAATGTAAATATTGAACAAAATCCCTATATTACTTGTAAAAGGAGTTTTAGAATGTATTGTTCTCAATGCGGCCATCATACTGATGGCGGAAAATTTTGTGAAAAGTGCGGGGCGCCCCAGCCCGGGCAGGGAGGCGCAGGTCAAACGCAAGGCCAGGCCGCTCAGGCCGGCGCCGCGGCTAAGCAGGCTTCAAAGCAATTTGCCTTATTCGTGCTTGATGTGTTAAAGCGACCGTATCAAACATGTAAAACGACAGGCGGCGAACAGCTTGTCAGCAGCATCATCAACATGGTGCTTTTCTGCCTGGTGACGCCGGTTATGTTTTATATTCTCTTATCAGACGGCTTTCGTGACGTCAGTTTTACCGCGGTTGTGATCAAGCCGGCGCTTACCTTTGCATTATGCGTTTTTTGCCTGTATCTCTTGATTTTTATCGCTTTGAAGGCCGGCGGCGCCCAGGTGTCATTTAAAGATTCGCTGTCCAGATTCGGGGCATTTTTGATTCCGTTTACAGCTATTTTGCTTCTTGCCCTCATTTTTATGCTGCTTCATACAACCGTTTGCTTCACCATTCTGGCTGTCGGTCTTTTAGGAGCGGCGTTTGCCGTGCCTCCGCTCATGCTGGCGAGCTATCAGCATCAGCTCACTACTAAGGCGGATATCATTTATTCTGTTATCGTCATCTATTTGATCATTTGCGTAACGTTTCAATTCACGATCAAGCATTATATAAAAGAACTCATGAATTATTTCTTCTTTTAAAAACGGAAACCCCCGCCGCCTGATTGGCGCGGGGGTTTTTTTATTGAATGGATGTTAAATAAATTCTTCCGTCTTTAACAACGCCGCCATACGTCCAATTGTATGTTCTGAGCTTCGGACTGCCGCCGGCTTTCGTAATATAAAACTCCTCGTACGTGTGAATCGTCAGATGAGAGCCTTTCTGTGAAAAGCTTTTGACATTCACTTCATTAAATACTTCGGTCGTCCCCTCGCTGTGCAGTTTTTTGACCAGTTTCTGCTGATCAGCATACAAAGGGCTTCCCTCTTCTAAATTACCCGCCATGATGGCAAAATTGTTAAGGCTGACGGCGCTTGATTGATTTGTCAGGTAATCAGTCATAAACGATGTGACTTGCTCGTTTGTCACGCTGCCTGAAGCTGTGTTTCCTTTGGAAGATGCCCATGCGGATGTATAGGTTTTCGGCTGGTCGTTTTTTATTTTTTTTACATTTGTCCCAGAAGAATCTGAGGCAGGGTCAGCTTTTTCGAAAACCCATTTTTTATGTTTTGTATCATATGAGAGTACATAGTGAAAGCTCGGCTCAGCCTCTTCCATATCAGGCTTCGTATTCCCGTCGAAATAAGCAGACTCATGAAGCTCTTTACCCGTAACAGTTACTTGCCAGCGGCCGTTCTCTTGAGAAATCGCAAATGAATCCAGATCAAAGCTTGTCTCTTTATACTGATCCTTCAAAAAGGTGCCGGAACTCTTCATGCCGGATACCACTTCTTTCGTCTGCTCTTTCCAGGCGGAACCAGCCTCGGTCATCTGATCGGTATTTCCGTCTGCCATCGCTTTTGTATACTGCTTCGTTGTTTTGACAATCGTGTCCATGATTGTTTGCTGTGTATCTTGATCCGGGATAAGCGTTAAGTCCACATCAGTACTGTTGATCGGGACATCGGCAGTTTTCATTTTCCCCCAAGGAAAATCAGCCTCCACGGCGGCTGTCATGGAACCGTCAGTTAAGAGCGGACCATATGTAACGGATGTAAACGGATCTTTATGGACGGACTTGCCGTTTATCAGCAGATCGCCTTTCGCGCTTTTGAAGCTATCTGCCGGAGTGAATGTCACATCCTCGGCGTCTAACGGCAGGTCAAACTCAACATTCCGGCTTCCGGCCGCCTCTGCCTCTTGCTTTTTGACAACGTCAACCGTCTCATTTTTAAGCTTGGCTTCCGCCGTGTAGACACCAGGTGCATACGGGCCGAAGATTTGGGTTTCATCGGCTTTTTTGACCGTACCTGTTTTCTCGCTGTTGATATAAAGATCGGCGCCTTTATAATTGCTTGTGACGCGGAAATAAACCGGATCGACTTTCAGTTCGTAATGGTCAAACAAAAGAAGGGTTTTTCCCTCTTTTTTGACATATACCGCATCTGTTTCTGATGAATTGCCGCGAAGCGCTGCCAGCAGTTCATCGTGTTTCTTTGCGTATGCAAGGAGCGGTTTGACATTGGTCTCATTCAGCTTCAGTTTTTTGTCTGAAGGAGTGAGCAGGGCTGCGAGCTTTTTCGTGTCCCCGTCATGAACCGCCTGTTCGAATTGATCCGTGAGCCTTTTTTCAGATGTCAGCCAGGCTCCGGTTTTATATGCGGCAATCAATAAGATCAGCGCTGCGGCAATGCCGCCCCACATGAAGAGCGTTTTTTTAGGGATCGGCTTTCTCATTTGTGAAGCAGATTCAGCCGCTTTTACAGCCGCCTGCCGCTCCAGCCGGCTTCCTTTCCCGATCGGTTTTCCGCATTCTTTACAGAAATGCGCTTCTTCATTGTTCTGCTGGCCGCAATGCTTACAAAAAAACATGACTTTCCTCCTATTCAATCTGCAAAACTTGTATAACTTTTCCTATGTTTCATATTTTATAATAAAGTAGAATGATTTTGGAGTTATTTTGAAAAATAGCTGTCGATCATAACGGAGGAGGAGAAACAGACATGCAAAAACTGAGCATCCGAAAAGCCGCGGAGCCGGATGAAGCGCTGTATGAACTATTGCTGCTGGCCGATCCGTCGAAAGAGATTGTCGATGATTATCTTGTAAGAGGAGAATGCTATACGGCTTGGACGTCAGACGAGCTTGCAGGGGTTTACGTTTTATTGCAAACAAGGCCTAAAACGATAGAAATCGTAAACATCGCGGTAAAAGAATCGCTGCAGAACAGGGGATTCGGAAAACAGCTGGTGCGGGATGCCATTGAAAAAGCGAGACAATCGGGAGCTGACACGATTGAAATCGGCACCGGAAATTCCAGTATTCATCAGCTGTCACTCTATCAAAAATGCGGATTCCGCATTCAGGCTGTCGACCATGATTTTTTTATCAGACATTATGATGAAGACATTTTTGAAAACGGCATTCAATGCCGGGATATGATACGGCTTTATTTGGATTTATGATAAAAAGGGCGCCGGCTGACATCGGCGCCCCTTCGTTTACCATTCAGACGGATTGATCCGCTTGTTTCTCTGTATTTCTTTGACTCCCTTGTCTGACTGAAAAAACAGCAAAAACGATCGTAAGGGTCAGTCCGACCGCCGCGAAAATATAATCCGCATTCATCAACAGCAGAAGCCCTGTGTAGACAGCGGCCGACAGCGGTTCACCCATTTTGACAATGGAAAAAATCAGTGCAAAGACCCTTCCGAAATATGCGGCCGGAACCGTCTTTTGGAAATACAGCACCGTTTGCACATCAATATACGAGATGATGATGCCAAGCACCAGGAAGATGATGCACTCAAACCCATGAAGGGGAAAAAACAGGAGCATAATGAGCAGTCCCGCTGCCGTTAACGTCCGCGGGTACAGCCGGTTCAAGCGTTTTGTATTCCATTTGAAAAATACGGCCAGATTGCCCAAAAGCATCCCCGCCTGAAACATTGAATACATGACGGCAAACCATACAGAATAGTTCTGCTGAAAACGCTCCACAGCAAGAATCGGCCCCATTACTGAAATAAGGCCGGCAATGACGAGATTTACGACGAAAAAGTATCCGACCGATGTCAGCCATGCCGCATTTCCTTTCAGCATTCTGTAACCGGCTTTTACATCTTCAGTTCCGTTGCTTTTTTCATCGGGCTGTTCTGAAATACGAATGAACGCGATAAATGCCGCGGAGATCAAAAAAGCAGTTCCGTTTATGGCAAACAGCATCCCGAACGGAATAGCCGCAATCATGATCCCGCTGATCAATTTTCCGACGATGAGTCCGATCAAGTCACTCGTATTGATCAGAGATGTCGCCTGATCAAGATGCTGTTTGCGGACGAGCAGCGGAATGATCGCGACTTTCGCCGGCGCAAACAGCATCGATTGCAGAGATAGACAAAAGGCGCACACCCCGGCTATCCACACGGTTAATAAATCGTTCGCGCTGAGCACCGCCAAGAGGATCATAATGGCGGCCCGGCCCGTATTGCACAAATACAAGATCGACTTTTTTCGGAATAAATCAATCAGCGGCCCCGCCAGCACGCCAAATGTCAAGGGCACGAGTTCGATAAAAGAAATAACGCCGACTAGAATTTTGCTGCCGGTCAATTCTAACACTAACAGCGGCAAAGCAATGAGCCAGACCCCATCCGCTGCTGAAGAAAACACCTGTGCACACCAAAGCTTTGCATAGTTCGGTGTTCGATATGTCATATCAGACCCTTTTTTGATCCTCGTCATCAGAAACACCGCCGAACCATTCCAGCGTTCTCCATGATTCCCGTCTTTCCGTATAATCCTCTTCCATCACCTCAAATACAATGCCGGTATCTTGAGTCCGATAAAGCTCCTGCAAAGTATCTGCAGCACGTCTCAGCAGCTCCTCAGCGATTGTCCCTTCACTCGGATGGCGGCCCTCAAAACAGCGGACGCCGCCATGCGGGAACGCAAGCTGGCGAAATGAGCTGAAGTGATAATGCTTAATGCTCTCTTTTATCGAAAGAAACTGAAAGAAATCGGGATATTTCAGCTGATCATTTCTGAACATAAGGGCGGAAGACAAGTGAGTCTGATAGGTAATCGCCCAATGGCACAGATCCCACGTAATACCGACATGCTTCAGATCCATCTGCACCAGCTCTGTAAAATCCTCAGGATAAATGAAAATCGGATCAAAATCCTCTCCCAGATTCCCGATGATCGGAAGGTTTTCCACACCGATCCAAATGTCCGTCCCTTTCAGCCGCTCATCAAACTCCGCGAAAAACTCAACGATTTTTTTACGGTTTCCTTCCAGGTCGTAGACTTGAAATTCCTCAACCGTCATAAATTGATTCGCATGAACGGTTATGCCTTTGGCGCCGTATTTCACAGCGAGCTCCGCAAAGTGATAAAGCTGTTTTTTGATGTGATCTTCATTCACATAATCGGCATGATCTGTCGGGAAATGCAGCGTTAATAATGAAGGATCAAGCTGTTTCGCATATTCCAGCGTCTGATTAAATGTTTTGATATAATCCGCTTCCTCAAAGGAATGGCCGTCAAAAATATTCGCTTCCAGACCGTATCCCGCTTCCACCCATTTCTCATCGATTTGCTTCGGATCAAGTCCGAAAAACGGAATTTGAGCAATCATAGGACAGTCACCATGTTCCTCTCACCAGCATAAACGCTTCCGCAGCCGAAAAACCCGCTTTTGCTCCCCACACATGGGCATTATGTTCGATCGCCTGCAAAGAGCGGGGATGAGGGAAGTCTCTGAGCTCGGAGCCGTAACACGCCATCGATTTCAATTTCGTTTCAAGCTCGTCTTCAATATTAACGAAGAAATTGGCATGAAACTGATCCTTCTGACAGTAATTCCATTCCGTCGAAGACAATGTTTCATAGGCAAAAACCCGTTTTACCGTATGACCGGGAAGCGGACGGGTTGCCGTCATGACCGCTCTGAATACGACAGAGTGGTCAATATTAATGTCACCGCCGTACTGGGTATACACAATGTCAGGCTGAAAACGATTGATTTGTTTCTCCGCTTCCTTCACGACATCCAGCAAATCCATTGAATCCATTCTGTTATCAGGAAGGTTCAGCCTGACAAAATCATGGATGCCCAAAGTGCTGAGCGCCTGCTCCGTTTCTTGATTAGAATGCTCCATAACGGAATCTTCAGGCTTTTTGTAATCCGTTTTTCTTGATGACTTGCCTTCCGCCATAATGACTGCCGACACGCTGTCACCTTGGCGGACATGTTTGGCGAGCGTGCCGCCGACGCCGATAATTTCATCGTCGGGATGCGCTGCAAATACCATTACTTTCATCATATTGCCCTCCTTTAACTAACATTTCAGCTGTATCCGCTCCGCAGTTCATCAGCATATCGAGCATGGAGAGGTGAGGGATATGCTCCCCGAATAATTGAGGATAGCCAAAATGTCGGATCTGCTGATACTCAATGACAATTCCGTTTCTTTCAAAATCGCTTTCTATTAAATAGTCGGAACCCTGACTGCCTGAATAATAACGGTCCGCCCCCAGCTCCTGACAAAGCGCTAAAACAAAATCGCTTTTTTTCTCCTTCCGGCATTCAAGCTCAGAGACATAACAGAGCGGCGTTTCAATTCGGAGCTCTTTTCGGAAAAATTCAATGATGTGCATATTCAAATCATGGAGATATTCCCACTCCCGCTGATAGACATCTTGAAAAAAATGCTGGTATCGCTCAAAATAGGGAGCTTTCGCATAGTTCATTTTAATCGCCATCCAATGTTTTTTCCGCCAATCCTGTGTCTGGTCGATTTTCATATGCCGAAGCTCTATGTCTTTATATTGTTTCATCTGCAAAGGCACTGTCAGCCATCTGGGGCCTTGCGGCGTTTTGATTCTGTTGCGGTTGAGGAATCCTTTTTTCTCAAATTGGGCTGTGTCATGAATGGCAAACAGATCCGACTTATACATTTTTTCAAAAAAACCGTACCACGGCAGATAACTGGATTGATGGCCGCTTATTGTTTTCATTCCGGTTTCGTAAAAAGTCGGCATTGTTTTTCTTCAGCTCCCCAATATCGTTTCGGTCTCGCGATTTCTTTACTGTGTGAATAGCCAAAATCAGCCCATTGAAGCTTGCGGCAAATGGCGAATTGCAGGGCGTCACGCATCAATAAGTAAGAGGCCTGCGCTTTTTTTCCCGCCAGGCTGTTTACATTCTGCCAATAATAGAAATGAGAGCGGTCATAGAGAAAAATACTGCTGCTGATCAGCGTCTCATCCTGATATGCTCCGATCCAAAACATCCGGTCCGCAAACGTGTCAAGCAGCTTTTGGAAAAAGCCCTGGCTCAGCACATAAGCTGCGCCGATTGACGCTGTATGCTCTTTGTAGAGGTCATAAAACGCGCCAAGTTCTTTTCGCCCGATCAGCCGGGTGACAATATTCTCTTTTTCAGCGTATCTGACTGCCGTCCGGGCTTTTCCGGAAATGCCCGTCCAAAGCTCGTCAAACGTGTCCGGAAGCGAAAGAATCCGCGTTGCCTTTTCCGTCCATCCTTCCCTGATTTCTTCTGTAAAAGAAGTCTGACCGTACGGCAGCAGCATCCGGGATATGTTCCGACCGAATATGGCCTGGATTTCACTTTGAAGCCATTCAAATGAGATGGGGCGATCTGAAATAACGCCGCCGTATCCGATCATGTTGCCGGATAATACGCCCTTCTGTTCAAAAAGCGGAAGATAGATGACTTGTCCTCCGTCCGTTGTCAGTCTGACAGGGTGAAATGACGTGCCGGGAAGCTCTTCCATGAGGATTCCCCAATCATAGCTTTGAAACAATCCCGCCTGATACATGTCAGCGGCCCGATCCCATGCCTGGCGGGTCGTGCATACTGCTGTTTTTTGCATAGTTATCACCACTATTCAGTCTTATTCTGTTGCTCACAATATGATAAAACGGATTCGGCTATATATCTGACTTGCTCCTTTTGAAGAGGAGGTTTAAACGGCAGGGAAAGAACTCTCTTCCAAAGCGGGTCTTCCCCGCCTTCCCCCGCGTATGTTTCATAAATCGGAATACGTCCGAGGGGAAGATAGTTCCAGCATGTTTGGATGCCTCTTTCAGCTAAATAAACGGAACACCCGTACCGCTCTTCATCCCGGGGAAATACAATTGTTAAATAATTCAGATGTTCTCCTTCTTGGGGCTGGATCATTCTTATGCCGTTTGTTTCTTCCGCCTTTGCAAAGATTTCTCCCGCCGTCTCTAAGTTTCGGAGCGAAGCTGTTACAAGCTGATCTATACGTGAAAGCTGATCATCAATAATGGCTTCCCTTGCCGGATGCATACGAAGCACGGGTACAACAGCCGGTTTATCCGGCAGAGCTTCGAGCTTTGTGGCTTTCATGGAAGGCATGGCGCCCGCTTTTCTAAACATATATGAAATAGGATGATGCCGTTTCCGTTTCATTACAGCTTGGATTCTTTGATTTCTGATATAGATTCGATAGTCAGCTGCCACTTGGCTGCGCTGTTCCATCGGGAGATTTGCTTTTTGCCGAAGCCATTCTTTCGGCGCGATTAACGCGCCGCCTCCGATACTCGCAAGCGGCTTTGAGGGGCCGAAGCTTAAAATGCCGAAATCGCCCAAACCGCCGGCAAATGTATCGGCTTGTTTTGTAAACATGGCTTGAGCGGCATCATCAATGACAGCAATTCCGTTTTCCTTCGCCCAGTCAATGATGGCGGTATTTTCTCTCCGGCCGTATACATGTGTGAGGATAACCGCACACGTACGCCTCGTCACTTTTTTTTTGACATCCTCAAAAGATAAGAATAGATGCTCATCCAGCTGCGCAAACACAGGCGTCGCACCGGATTGCAGTACGGCATCAATGACATTCGGGCAGCTGAAGGATGAGAAAATCACTTCTTTCCCCGGCCCGGCCCCCGAATAAGTTAATGCGAGCACCAGTGCCGCACTGCCGCTGGAGGTCAGCACAACCCCTTTCCCGTAACGTTTTTCCAGTTTTTCAGTCAGTCCGCTTTGTCCGGCAGTAAGCAAGTGTTTCACTGCGCGCAGACGGCCGCTGACGGAAAACTGTCCGGGATAAACGGGATATTTGACCACTTCCGGGTTTTTAGGAAAGTGAAAGTTTGTGCTTTTGTCTTTCATCTTTTATGATCTCCAGGCCTTCATTCAGACTTACTTTCGGAGCGTAACCGAGCAAACGTTTCGCCTTCTCGATTGACGGCGCCCGTTTAAAAATCTCGATGTCTTTTCCCCTCACGCCGTCTTCGCCCAGCTTTTTAAACAGATAGTTATCCTTCTCTCTGCCTGAGAGCACATTGACTTTTTCAGCCAGTTCTTTTATCGTGATCGGCTGGTCGTTCCCGATATTGAAGTCTTCAAAGACGGCTCCTTCATGAATGAGAGCGAGATAAGTTCCGGTGATGATATCACTGATGTAGCTGAAGCAGCGTATTTGTCCGCCGTCCCCGTAAAGAGGCAGCTCAGAGCCATTCTCGGCCAGGCTGAAAAACTTGTTGATGACAAAATCCTCGCGCTGTTTCGGCCCGTATACATTAAAGTACCGGACGACCCGAATATGAAGTTCGTCGGAAGCCTGTTCTCTCAAATATTCCTCTGATTGCAGTTTGGCTTTTCCGTAAGCCGATTTCGGAAGCTTTCTGCTTGTCTCGGTATAAGGAAAATCCGGTGAATCTCCGAACACTTCTGAACTCGATGAGAAAAGAAGTGTGCTGATTCCCAATTCACCGCATACCTCAGTGACGTTTTTCGTTCCTTCAAAATTGACCCGTATGACGTCTTCTTCATTGCTTCGGCAGCTGTCCACTCCGACCATTGCCGCCAAATGGACAACCGCATCCGCTCCCCGCAGTGATTCGCGGAGGGACGTCCGGTCAAGGATATCCGTTTGGCGGTATTCAGTGTCAAAAGCCGGCTTCTTTTGGTCTGCAATGATGGTGTGATAACCTTTAGCCTGTAATAATGCCGCCAGTTCGCTTCCGATAAAACCGGCCCCTCCGATAATCGCAATATGTTTCATGATCCTACCTCCTGGCTGATAGTCAAAACTTCTTTTATAGACTTGACAATATAGCTGCAATCCTCATCTGATAACTGGCTGTAAAGAGGCAGTGATACGATCTCCCGGAAAACACGTTCAGTTACCGGAAGCTCGGCAGGAAAATGTTTTTTATAGTAAGGATGCAAATGCACGGGAATAAAGTGCACGCTCAGCCCGATTTGTTTTTCTTTCATTTTCTCAATAAACAGATCTCTGTCCATACCGCCGTTTTCTCGAATCCGCAAAATAAATAAATGCCATGAGTGCGTTATGCCGCTTGGAATGTCAGAAAGCGGAAGCGCCGCTTTGTCAGATTGACCTGACAGTTCACGTACATAAAATTGAGCGATCTGTTCCCGTTTTTCTTGAATGTCGTTTGCGCGCTTCAATTGAACCAGACCGAGCGCGGCCTGAATATCCGTCATATTATATTTAAAGCCCGGCAGTAAAACGTCGTATCTCCAGCTGCCTTTTTCACCGTACCGGTTCCAGGCATTTTTTGTGATGCCGTGCCATCCGTACAGCCTCGCTCTTTCTGCGGCCTGTTCGTCTTTCATAACGAGGGCTCCGCCTTCCCCCGTTGTAATATTTTTGGTGGCATAAAAGCTGAAGCACACGGCATCGCCGTGAGTGCCGATCATGCTTCCGTTATATTTTGTACCGAGCGCATGAGCGGCGTCTTCAATCAGATACAATCCGTTTTCTTTACAAATGGATTGCAAGTTTTCCAGATCAGCCGGATAGCCGGCAAAATGAACCGCAATTACCGCTTTTGTGCGCGGCGTTATTTTCTTCCTGACATCTTCAGGATCGGCACATAGACTTTTCTCGCATATATCCGCAAACACCGGAACGGCTCCGGCGTGCAGGATGACATTGACACTGGAACAGAACGTGAAGCTCGGCACGATGACTTCATCGCCTTCTCCCACCCCGAGCGCCAATAAAGCCATATGTAATGCAGCGGTGCCTGAATTACAGCTGATGACGTGTTCGGCTCCTATACATTCTCCCAGCTTTTTTTCAAAATCGATTACCTTCGGGCCTTTCGAAATCCAGCCCGATTGAATCGTTTCGGTTACGCTTGCGATTTCTTCGTTTGTCATATCAGGTCTGTGAAAAGAGATAAATCGATTACTAATGACCGTTCCCTCCTATAAAGTGACAACTCTGCAATTGTCGGCTGATTTTTCCTTGCATACATTTCTTGTGTCAAAGATAATCGGTGAGGCATCCTTCAAAATACTGTAGTCGATGACATCGTGATCTGTATGAATGATGATGACGTCGTACTGATTGATTTGTTCTTTTGTGAAAGGGACAGATTGTTTGCGGCTTCCGTCATTCAAGCGGATCTCGCTGATAAACGGATCATGATAATCAATCGCGCATCCCTTGTCCATCAATTCTTCCATTATCGTAAACACTGAGGATTCACGCGGGTCATTTGTATTTTTTTTATAAGCGGCCCCTATTATTAAGATGCTGCATTTGTCTTTGCCCGCCAGTTTCAAAGCATAGTCAGAGACAGAAATCGGCATGTTGGAATTGATTTCGTCCGCGAGATCAATTAATTTTGTCTGCAGCCCTTTTTCATTCGCGATCCATTTGAAGTAAAAAGGATCAATCGGGATACAATGGCCTCCGACTCCGGGGCCCGGGATAAATTTTTGAAAGCCGAACGGCTTCGTGTCCGCCGCGCAGATGACTTCCCATATATCAATATCAAGTTCACGGCAATTAAGCGCCATTTCATTGATAAGAGCTATATTGACATAACGATAAGTATTCTCTAGGAGTTTAGCTGTTTCAGCTACTTCGGGTGAGGTGACCGGGTGAATGCTTGTAACAATGGTGCTGTAAAACGCTGAGGCAAGTTCTGTGCAAGTCTGTGTGGTTCCGCCGACTACTTTAGGAATATCTGAAACTTCATATTGCCTGTTGCCCGGATCGATTCTTTCCGGAGAATAAGCCGTAAAAAAGTCTGTTCCTATTTTCATGCCGCGGCTTGATGCCATTCTGTCGGCAATCTTTTTTTTCGTTGTTCCGGGATAGGTGGTGCTTTCTAAAATTAAAAGCTGATGCTGCCTTCCATAAGCAATCATGCTGTCAACTGCACTGTCGATGTAGGTTAAATCGGGGATCTTGTCTTTTTTGTTCAGGGGTGTCGGCACACATATCACAATGATGTCGCATTGTTGGATGAGCGACATGTCGGCGCTGATTTGAAAGCGTTTTGTTTGTAAAGCCGAGTTCAGTCTGTCGTCCTCTATATCTTGAATATGGCTGCTTCCGGCGGCTAACAAGGAAACCTTTTCACTGTTTTTGTCGAATCCGATAACATTGTATCCTTTATCGACACATTCCAGCGCAAGAGGGAATCCCACATATCCCATGCCTAACACGCCTACAATCGCCTGCTTCGTTTCAATCAGATGTAACAGCCGTTTTTGACCAAGGTTGCTGGCTTCTTTTGTGACAGTATTCATTTTTCGCCCCCTAATAGATAGAAAAGAGTATTGTTTTTTACAATTTAAAACAAATATCGATCGATATCGCAATTATAACAAAAGTTAAAATTTGATAAATGAGTTTTACATCCTTTTATAAATTAGGTATTATCTATTTATTTTTCTTTTATTTGTAAAATAAAATCCTGTCAAATGGTATATATCTGGTAACGAGTGAGAAAATCTCCCTTAATTGAGAGAATATACAGAAAATAATAAAAAAACAGGCCGAAGCCTGTTTTTTATTCTTTCACTGCCTCAGTTACAGCCGCAGAAACGAGTGATCCCGCTTTCTCTAATCGTTCTTTGCTGATGTGTTTCATATTATCATTCTCAGTGTGATACCAGGGCCCCGGCTCCTGTGTATCGGGGCTGAGCCAAATCCAGTTAGCCGACGGAATCCCTGCTTCATAAAAAGAGACATGGTCTGAGTAACCGAGCTGAATCAGGTTTGGCTTGACCAACCGGGATTTTTCAGCGGCTTTTTCAGCATACCGGACGCTCGGGTTTTCCTTGCCGTCAGGAGTCGTGACACACATTTGACTCGCTTCTTCCCAGTCAGTCGCAATCATATCGGCATTAAAATTGGCCTGGCTGTGCTTTCTTTCATTGTTCGTGAGTGTACTGACGTAATAAGATGAACCCGCAGACCATAATTCTTCTGCACCGAACAGGATAAAGCGGATCTCTTTGTCTTTCGGTATGTGTTTGAGTTGCTTGCTGATTTCCAGAACGGCAGATGTGCCTGAGGCGTTATCATCCGCTCCGGGCGCGCCTTTTACGCTGTCATAATGCGCTGTGACATAAATAATATCAGCATCAGAAGAGTTGGCCTGTGCCGCTTTGCGCGTTCCTATAATATTTTGTGAGGTGCGGTTTTTATAGTTTTTAAATTGAATGACTGCCTGCTTTTCCTGCAGCAGTGCTTCACCGTCTTCTTTTTTCATACCCGCCGCCGGTATCGTGATTCCTTTATCGGTATGCGGACGGACGGCGAGCGGTTTTGTTGTCTGATTATAAATAATGACTGCTTTGGCTCCCGCTTGTTCGGCATGTTTGATCTTTTGAGAAACGGGGATCTTTCCTTCGCGTATCACTGCAATCTTTCCTTTGGCTCCTGTTACGTCATCGCGTGATCCGCAGCCGCCGTCAAAAATCCCTCCCTCAATTCTCAGCTCTTTTTCAACAGCGGATTGATCAGCGGAGCGGAGCGGGAATTCATGATCTCCCGCTGTGACTGAACCTGAAAAGTACTTTTTCAATGGAAATGACTGTACTTTGACACTGGCGCCCTGAGCCCGCAGGCGATTCGATATGTATTCAGCCGCTTCCTTTTCTTTCGCAGTTCCGGTTTCCCGCGGTCCGATGGTTTCACTCAGATCATGCATCGTGTCCAATGCCTCATCAGCATCAAAAACCGGCGCGGCCACGGCTGAATAAGCATGAGTTTCGGACAGCGGCCCGGCAGACGCGCCCCATATGACGCTTGCTGCCACCGCGGCTGACATAAATGAAAATTTCATCATAATCCCTCCTCTTATTAACACCTCTTCCCTTTCGATTGAAGAACACTGATTCCTTTAAAAAGGGGAAAAATGAATATTATTGACCAAATGAAGATGATGAAAAAGGAGGGAAAAGCCCGGGAGCATAAAAAAACGCCGGGAGAATATCTCCCGGCGTCCATTCCATTACTTATTCAAGTTATAGAAAGAGTTGATACCGTGGTATTGAGCAGTTTCAGCCAACTGATCTTCGATGCGAAGAAGCTGGTTGTATTTCGCAACACGGTCCGTACGGGACGGAGCACCTGTTTTGATTTGTCCTGCATTAGTTGCCACAGCGATGTCAGCGATTGTGCTGTCTTCAGTTTCACCTGAACGGTGAGAGATAACGGCAGTGTAGCCCGCGCGTTTCGCCATTTCGATCGCATCGAACGTTTCAGTCAATGTACCGATTTGGTTTACTTTGATCAGGATAGAGTTGCCTACGCCGTTTTTGATACCTTCAGCAAGCTTTTTCGTGTTTGTAACGAAAAGGTCGTCTCCGACAAGCTGAACTTTTTTGCCAAGACGCTCTGTAAGAAGTTTGTGGCCTTCCCAGTCGTTCTCGTCAAGTCCGTCTTCGATAGAGATGATTGGGTATTTAGAAACCATTTCTTCGTACCAGTCAACCATTTCAGCAGATGTTTTCACAACGCCTTCGCCAGACAGATGGTATTTGCCGTCTTCTTTGTTGTAGAACTCAGAAGATGCAGCATCCATCGCAAGTTTCACTTCTTCGCCAGGTTTGAAGCCGGCTTTTTCGATTGCTTCAACGATTGTTTGAAGCGCTTCTTCGTTAGAACCAAGGTTCGGAGCGAATCCGCCTTCGTCACCTACAGCTGTGTTCATTCCTTTAGCAGAAAGAACTGATTTCAGGCTGTGGAAGATTTGAGCGCCCATGCGAAGCGCTTCACGGAAGTTAGGCGCGCCTACAGGCATGATCATGAATTCTTGAATGTCTACGTTGTTGTCAGCATGCTCTCCGCCGTTTACGATGTTCATCATCGGTACAGGAAGCGTTTTTGAGTTGAATCCTCCAAGGTATTGGTAAAGAGGAATCTGTAAAAAATCAGCAGCTGCGCGCGCACAAGCCATAGATACGCCAAGGATTGCGTTCGCACCGAGTTTGCCTTTGTTTTCAGTTCCGTCAAGCTCGATTAAAAGCTGATCGATTGCGTTTTGTTCAGTTACGTCAAAGCCGAGAAGCTCTGGAGAAATGATTTCGTTTACGTTGTTAACAGCAGTTAACACGCCTTTTCCAAGGTAACGGTCTTTGTCGCCGTCACGAAGCTCAACCGCTTCGTATTCACCTGTAGAAGCTCCGCTTGGCACTAATGCGCGGCCGAAAGCTCCTGTTTCTGTATATACTTCAACTTCAACTGTTGGGTTGCCGCGGGAGTCAAGGACTTCGCGTGCATAAACATCAACAATGTATGGCATGAGTTTGTCTCTCCTTTTGATTTACGCTTATTTTTGAATTAAAGATGTTCCGGTCATTTCTTTCGGTTTTTCAACACCGAGAAGGTCTAATAACGTTGGTGCGAGGTCGCCTAGGATTCCGCCTTCGCGCAGCGTCACGCCTTCTTTCGTCACAATGACAGGGACTGGGTTTGTCGTATGGGCAGTGTGCGGTTCGCCTGTTTCTGTAATCAGAATGTCCGCATTACCGTGATCAGCGGTAATGATGGCATGTCCGCCTTTAGCGATGATGGCGTCAACCACTTCGCCTAAGCATTCATCCACTGCTTCAATTGCTTTAATCGTCGGTTCGACCATTCCGGAGTGGCCGACCATGTCAGGGTTTGCAAAATTCAGGATGATCGCGTCGTGCTTGTCAGCCGCGATTTCTTTTACAAGAGCATCCTTCACTTCATACGCGCTCATTTCAGGCTTCAGGTCATATGTCGCGACCTTCGGCGAGTTAATGAGGATGCGCTCTTCGCCCGGGAATTCTTCTTCGCGGCCGCCGCTCATAAAGAACGTAACGTGCGGATACTTTTCAGTTTCTGCAATGCGAAGCTGTTTTAACCCGTGCTGTGCCAATACTTCACCGACTGTATTGTCAAGGTTTACCGGTTTAAAAGCCACATATCCGTCAACAGATTCACTGAAGTGAGTCAGGCAGACGAAATACAGGTTTTTCGGATGATTTTCACCGCGGTCGAAATCGCGGAAATCTTTGTTGGTAAACGTGTTTGAAATCTGGATGGCGCGGTCTGGTCTGAAATTATAGAAAATCACAGAATCGCCGTCATGAATTTTCGCAACGGGTTCACCGTTTTCTTTTGTGATGACGGACGGAATGACGAATTCATCATGAATGCCGTTCGCATAAGAATCGTCGACTACATCCATCGCGCTGCGGTAAGACGGGCCTTCGCCGTAAGCCATTGCGCGGTACGCTTTTTCCACACGGTCCCAGCGTTTGTCGCGGTCCATGGAGTAGTAGCGTCCGGAAATGCTGGCGATTTCGCCGACACCGATTTCTTCGATCTGCTCATTCAGCTGCTGAATGTAAGTTTTCGCCGTTTGCGGACCTACATCGCGGCCGTCGAGGAAACCGTGAATATACACCTTCGTCAGTCCTTCACTTTTCGCAAGCTTCAGCAGCGCGAATAAATGATTGATATGACTGTGTACGCCTCCGTCAGAAAGAAGGCCGAACAGGTGCAGCGCTTTGTCGTTGTCTTTCGCGTTTTTGATGGCGTCAAGGAACGTTTGATTGCGTTCGAATTCGCCTTCGCGGATGGCAACGTTCACGCGTGTTAAGCTTTGGTACACAATACGTCCTGCGCCGATATTCAAATGACCGACTTCAGAGTTCCCCATCTGTCCTTCAGGCAGTCCGACTGCTTCGCCTGATGCCGTCAGCGTCTGATGAGGGTATTGGTTCCAATAACGGTCGAAATTCGGTTTTTTCGCTTGTGCGACTGCGTTTCCGACTGTTTCATTGCGTAATCCGAACCCATCAAGAATGATGAGTGCAGCTGGTTTTTTACTCATATTGACCTTCCTCCAATAATTGAACGAATGACTGCGGTTCAAGGCTTGCGCCGCCGACCAAAGCACCGTCAATATCGGACTCTGCCATATATTCTTTAATATTTGCAGGTTTTACGCTGCCGCCGTATTGAATGCGGAGCTTGTCAGCAGTTTCCTGGCTGAAGCTTTCAGCAACGACTTTACGGATATGCGCGCAGACGTCGTTAGCATCTTTCGCTGTAGAAGATTTGCCTGTTCCGATTGCCCAGATTGGCTCGTACGCAATAACGGAAGCGGCAACTTGCTCTTCAGAAAGACCCGCAAGACCTTTTTTCACTTGATCGGCAACAAGATCATTTGTTTTTCCGGCTTCGCGCTCTTCAAGCGTTTCACCTACGCAAATGATCGGCACAATGCCGTGTTTGAAAGCGGCATGCGCTTTTTTGTTAACTGTTTCATCAGTTTCAGCGAACATTTCACGGCGCTCAGAGTGGCCGATGACGCAGTAATCCACGCCAAGGTCTTTCAGAGCGACCGGGCTGATTTCACCTGTGAACGCACCGTTTTCTTCAAAATGCATGTTTTGGGCGCCGACTTTCAGGTCAGTTCCTTTAACAGCAGAAGTCAGCTTTTCTAAGAAAAGAGCTGGTGCGCAAACAACGGCTTCCGCTTTGTCTGCTGCTGGAATGGAAGATTTCACTTCTTCAACGAAGCTGACAGCCTCGCCGAGTGTTTTGTTCATTTTCCAGTTACCGGCTATAATTGGTTTTCTCATCTGTTCCACTTCCTTATAGCAGTTTTTATTTATCGTTCAGCGCAGCTACACCTGGAAGCTCTTTGCCTTCCATGAATTCAAGGGATGCGCCGCCGCCTGTTGAGATATGGCTCATTTTGTCAGCAAGGCCGAATTTTTCAACGGCTGCCGCAGAGTCTCCTCCGCCGATGACAGAGTATGTATCATTAGCCTCTGCCAATGCTTCTGCAACCGCTTTTGTGCCTTGAGCGAACAAGTCGATTTCGAATACGCCCATCGGTCCGTTCCACACGACAAGTTTGCTGTTTTTGATAACTTCAGCGTACGTTTCGCGGGTTTTCGTTCCGATGTCGATCGCTTCTAAATCACTTGGGATCTCAGAGATCGGCACGATTTGGACGTTTGCATCGTTAGAGAAATCATCAGCAACGAGAACGTCTTCCGGCATATAGAATTTAACGCCTTTTTCTTTCGCGCGGTCCATGAATGATTTTGCAAGTTCGATTTTATCTTCTTCAAGCAAAGATTTACCGACTTCATAGCCAAGCGCTTTTACGAATGTGTAAGCAAGACCTCCGCCGATGATCAGGTTGTCCACTTTATCAAGCAGACTTTCGATTACACCGATTTTGTCTTTTACTTTCGCGCCGCCGATGATTGCCGTAAACGGGCGCTCAGGATTTGTCACGGCTTTGCCGAGAACGTCAAGCTCTTTTTCCATCAGGAATCCTGCAACCGCCGGCAGCTGCTCGGCAATTCCGGCTGTAGATGCGTGAGCACGGTGGGCAGCACCAAATGCGTCATTGACATATACATCCGCAAGCTCAGCAAATGCTTTAGCAAGCTCAGGATCGTTTTTCTCTTCACCAGGGTAGAAACGTACGTTTTCCAATACAAGAACGTCTCCGTCCTTCATATCAGAAATTTGTGCTTTTACAGCATCGCCGTAAGCTTCATCCGCTTTTTTCACTTCTTTGCCGAGCAGTTCGCCTAAGCGTGCAGCGACAGGAGTTAAACGAAGCTCCTCAACCACTTCGCCTTTCGGGCGGCCTAAGTGGCTCGCAAGAAGGACTTTCGCGCCTTGGTCTGCAAGGTGTTTGATTGTTGGAAGCGCAGCGCGGATACGAGTATCGTCTGTTACTTCCCCGTCTTTCATTGGAACGTTAAAGTCAACGCGGCAGAATACGACTTTGCCTTTTACGTCGATGTCTTTTACTGTTTTTTTATTCATGCCTTAGGAGATCCTCCTTCAAAATGGTTTGCATAGCACGAAAAACGTGAAACGTGAAACCGCCTCATGATGCTTCCGCCGCGGGGCAGATTGCAGCTTCCGGGCACGGGGCAGATCGTCTTCTGAGCCAGGGCAGGCGGCTCAGAAAACGAAAGTGCCGCGGAAACTTCAAAACGCGGACGTTCTGCAGCAATCCGGCGCTTTCTGAAAGCCGGTTCTCATGGAAAAAGGGAAAGGGAGTCCGTCCCCTTCCCTTGTCCGCTTTCATTATAGCGTTTCTGTCCGAAAGAACCAAGTCCGGCCCTTTCCGGGAGCTATGAATTAAAGACCTTGTTTTGCGATGTAAGCTGCAAGGTCAACAACGCGGTTAGAGTAGCCGCTTTCGTTATCGTACCAAGAGATTACTTTTACCATGCTGCCTTCCATAACCATTGTAGAAAGAGCATCGATTGTAGAAGAGTTAGCATTGCCGTTGTAGTCTCCGGATACTAATGGCTCTTCGCTGTAGCCAAGGATTCCTTTAAGATCGCCTTCAGCCGCTTCTTTAAGAGCTGCGTTTACATCTTCAGCCGTTACGTCTTTGTTCAGTTCAGCAACTAGGTCAACAAGAGAAACGTTTGGAGTCGGCACACGCATAGCTCCGCCGTTCAGTTTGCCTTTCAGTTCAGGAAGAACAAGGGAAACTGCTTTAGCAGCACCAGTTGATGTAGGAATGATGTTTTCAGCTGCTGCACGCGCACGACGGTAGTCTTTGTGCGGAAGATCAAGAATTTGCTGATCGTTTGTGTAAGAGTGAACAGTTGTCATCATACCGCGTTTGATGCCGAATTTGTCGTTAAGTACTTTTGCAAACGGCGCAAGGCAGTTTGTTGTGCAAGATGCGTTAGAGATAACATGGTGGTTAGCCGCATCGTATTTGTCTTCGTTAACACCCATAACGATTGTGATATCTTCTTCGTTAGCAGGTGCAGAGATGATAACTTTTTTCGCGCCTGCTTCTAAATGTTTCGCAGCGTCTGCGCGTTTTGTGAAGAAACCAGTAGATTCAACTACGATTTCAACGCCTTGTTTGCCCCAGCTGAGTTTCGCAGGATCGCGCTCAGCAGAAACTTCGATTGTTTTGCCGTTAACAACAAGGTTGCTGCCGTCAACTTTAACTTCTGCATCTAATTTTCCGTGTACGGAATCATATTGTAAAAGATGAGCAAGCATGTTAGCGTCTGTTAAATCGTTAACCGCTACTACCTCAACTTCAGGATTGTTTAATGCTGCGCGGAATACGTTACGTCCAATACGACCAAAACCGTTAATACCGACTTTTACTGCCATGATTATTTCCTCCTTTAAATAAGTGAGAGATATTTATATTGAGGGACTGTTATCCCTTAATAACTTCTTTGCGGCTCCTTCGTCCGTGACGAGAACCGTGTTTCGCTGCTTTTTAAAATAAGCTTCGATTGCTTCTGCTTTTGATGATCCGCCCGCTACCGCGATAATGTCGGGAATGGCATCGAGGTCATCAAGCTGCATTCCGACTGAATGCACCTTGTGAACGACTTCTCCGTCCGCATTAAAGTAGTAGCCGAATGCCTCTGTCACCGCATGATTGTCATCTATTTTCTTCAAATCTTCCAAAGGCGTGTTTCTTCGCTCCGCCATTGTTCTAGCTTCGCCGATTCCGTGAACGAGCATACTCGCTGATTTAATCGTGTGAAGCACCTCTTTTACGGAAGGCTCTTCAATAATAGATGAGTAGGCGCCTTGTGACAGCTGCCCGGGAACGAACAAAAGCCGGTAAGTGCCTGAAGCCTTTTCCGCCATATGCGCGCATATGGTGTTCGCCTGGTTTTTCACATCTTCGCCTAAACCGCCTCTTGCGGGCACAAACAGGAGTTCGCGGTTTTTTGAATCCGGCGTCATCATATCGGCGACGGCTTCAATTGTCGTACCGCCGGTTACAGCGACGATATTTTTGCCTGAAAATCTCTTTTTCATACATGCAACGGCCGCTCTCCCTAATTCTTTTTTGACCCAAGGAGATTGGTCGCTGTCTCCGGAAACGATAATGGCGTCTTTCAGATTAAGCCGCTCTTTTAATGTCTTTTCCAGAAGCGTCAATCCTAAAACATCCTTCATCGTATCTTCCAGAATCGAAAGCAGTGAATAGCCCTCTTCCGTCATTGTCATGCCGTTTGTTTTAATATCGATGAGATTCTGTTCTTTCAAAAACTGAACCTCGCTTCTGAGAACGCGCTCGGTCAATCCGAGACTGGCAGCAAGACTTCTGCGGCCGATCGGTTCGGTAAGCCTGATATACTGCAAGATTTCAAATCTTTTCTGCATCACAAGCAAAAGATCAGGCAATAATTTTTTTTGAGCTTGTATTAACTGGTTCATGACTCAAACGTTCCTTCCTATTCATACTGGACAGAAAATGTCCCGCTATGACAAAAAACGTCCCATCATAGCCAAAAAAAATTATGTCTGCTTTCTTTAATTATTTTAACAGGATGACATTGTTAATTCAACTGTTAAAGGTCAATTCCTCGACATTCTTCGCAGGATTTTCCAGTATCTCCTTGATACAGTCATTATATACAGAAACGGAATGAAGGTGACAGACAAAAGCCCGCCGGAGCGGACTTTTGTCGTAAAACGCTTTCATTTTATCCAGAGTTTTTCTATTTCTTCTAATGATTTATTTTTCGTCTCAGGGCAGATCGTCACGACAAACAAGAAACAGAGAATATTAATGACGGCGAATATCCAGAAGGTGTACGCGAGCCCTAACCCGCTGATCATCATCGGCACGAACTGGCCGATCGCCCAGTTCGCCCCCCACAGGAATATCGTCGCGATACCGGCGGCGCGTGCGCGGAGGTGGTTCGGAAAGATTTCTGAAATCATGATCCACGTAATCGGCCCGACTGAAACGCAGAAAGCGGCGACGAATCCCAATATAATGACGACTAAAGCCGGCCCGCTTGCAAGCTGAAAATAAAAGGATGCCCCGATTAAGATCATGAACAGCGCCATAAAGGCAGATCCGACCCCCATCAGCTTTTTCCGGCCTACCTTATCGACTAAAAGAACCGCGATAATGGTGAAAATCACTTCGACGACACCGACGATGCATGTCGTGATAAACCCCGCATTCTGTCCGAAGCCCATCATTTTGAAAATTTCCGGCCCGTAATACGTAATTGCGTTCATGCCGATGACCTGATTGAATAAAGCCAGCAGAATCCCGATCACAAGCGCTTTTCTCAGCCCCGGCTTAAACAGCTGAGACAATGAACCCATTTTTTCTAATTGTAAAGACGTTTCGATTTGTTTGATTTCTTCTTTCGCGGTCTGCTCGCCGTTAATGCGCGTCAGCACGGCGAGGGCTTCATTCTGGCGCCCTGCTTTCGCAAGCCAGCGCGGACTTTCCGGCACGATAAGCAGCACGATAAAAAAGATGACGGACGGAATCATGCCGTAAGCGAGCATCCACCGCCAGCCGGTGTGCACTCCCCATTCATACGAGCCGGACTGCTGGACGGCGAGGTTAATAAAATAAGTGCCGGATATCCCTAATATCGTAAACAGCTGATACAGTGAAGACAGACTGCCGCGTATGGCCGGCGGAGCGGCTTCGGTAATATACGTGACAGAAAGCGAGGAGCCCATGCCGATTCCCAGACCGCCGATGACTCTGGCGATCACTAAGGAAGACACACTTTGAGAAAGCGCAGAGACAACCGCTGACACCGCAAACAACAGCGCCGCTGCCATCAAAATCTTTCTCCGTCCGAAACGGTCACTCAAAAATCCGGAAATCCCGACGCCGAAAACACCGCCGATCATAATGCTTGAAATCACGAGCCCTTCCATAAAAGGACTTAAGCGGTACAAATCTTTCAGGAAACCGATAGCGCCGGAAATCACCGCCGTGTCATAACCGTACAAAAGCCCTCCCAGTCCGGCCGCGCATGAGATGAGAATGACAAACCACTTGGAATGCTGCCGAGTGACAGGTACATTTGAGCCAATTGGTGCCGGGTGATTCTTCATGAATTTTACCCTCCCGCGAATAATAGAATAAAAACGCTTACAAATCTGAGTGCGGCGCTTGATGTTGCTTTGTTTTCTTCAGAACCGCCACATTTGTACGTACTTATAAAGAATTTTATCTAAAAATAAGGGAAATTAGTACGTACAAATAAAGAATAAGCAGTTTTTCATAATCTGTCAATTATTTTTACAGCTTGATGAAAGGGCTTACTATGTTATACTGGAATTTGTCCGTATACATTTTGGAGGAATTGATATGCTACCGAAATATGCTCAAGTAAAAGAAGAAATTTGTTCATGGCTGAATCAAGGAAAAATACAGCCGGACGAAAAGCTGCCTACGGAAAATGAGCTGATGCAGCAGTTCGGCGTCAGCCGCCATACCATCAGAAAGGCGATCGGAGATTTGGTCTCGCAGGGGCTGCTGTACAGCGTTCAGGGCGGAGGCACCTTTGTCGCTTCACGCACGGCGAAATCAGCCATGCATTCAAACAAAACGATCGGCGTCATTACAACGTACATATCAGACTATATTTTTCCGAGCATCATCAGGGGAATCGAATCTTATTTAAGCGAACAGGGCTATTCCATGCTGCTGACGAGCACCAACAACAATACAGAAAGTGAGCGGCGCGGCCTTGAAAACCTGCTGTCCAAAAATATAGACGGGCTGATTGTCGAGCCTACGAAAAGCGCGCTGCAGACGCCCAACATCGGCTACTATCTCAATCTGGAGAAAAACGGCATTCCGTTTGCCATGATTAACGCCTCTTATGCGGAGCTGGCCGCACCAAGCTTTTCCGTCAATGATGTCAAAGGCGGCATGATGGCTTGCGAATACGTCATGTCCCTCGGCCACACGCACATTATGGGAATCTTTAAAGCGGATGACACGCAGGGCGTCAAACGGATGAACGGCTATCTGCAGGCGCATCGGGAGCGCGGGATTTTCCCGTCTCCGGACATGATCGTCACTTACACGACTGAAGAAAAAGAAACCGTGCTTCTCCAAAAAATTAAGCATACCCTTGAGCAAAACAGCGGATCACACCCGACGGCCATTCTTTGCTACAATGACGAAATTGCGCTGAAGACGATTAATCTTCTCAGGGAATTCGGGTTAAAGGTGCCTGATGACGTATCGGTCATGGGCTATGACGATTCACATTTCGCCCAGATTTCCGAGGTGAAGCTCACCTCTGTCAAGCATCCGAAATCCATTATGGGGAAAGCGGCGGCAAAATACGTCATCGACTGCTTAGAGCATAAAAAACCGAAGAAGGATGACGTCGTGTATGAACCGGAACTCGTCATCCGGAATTCAGTCAGGCGGATCGGCGAATAAAAAAAGCAATGTGCGCGGCACATTGCTTTTTTTGCTCAGCTGTTTTTTAATTCGGCGATGATCTCAAATGATCTCATTCTGTCGGCATGCTCAAAGCTTTCTGAATTCACCATGATTTCATCCGCCTGTGTTGTCCGGATGAAGCTTTCCAGCTTTTCCTTCACACGCTCCGGTCCGCCGACGATCGTTGAACTGAGCTGTTCATTGACCATCGCTTTTTCATACGGCGACCAGATTTGATCCATGTCTTCAACAGGAGGCTTCAGCTGGTTCGGCGTGCCGCGGACGAGGTCTAAAAATCTTTGATAATGCGATGTTGCCAGATGCTCCGCCTTTTCGTCCGTATCGGCGGCAATGACGGTGACGCCGACCATCGCGTACGGTTGATCCAGTACGTCTGACGGACGGAAGGAGCTGCGGTACAGCTCAAGGGCGGGCACGGTGTTTTTCGGTGAAAAGTGAGCCGCAAAGGCGAACGGAAGCCCGAGCTCTCCCGCAAGACGCGCGCTGAATCCGCTTGAGCCCAGAAGCCAGATCGGCACGTCCAGCCCTTCGCCCGGAATGGCGCGGACTTGATTGCGCACATTGCCTGTCGGTTTGAAGTAATTTCTCAATTCTTCAAGCTGCTCCGGAAAATCTTCCCCGCTGTTTATGTTTCTTCGTAAGGCTCTGGCCGTTAATTGGTCGGTCCCCGGCGCGCGTCCGAGCCCCAGGTCAATCCGCCCCGGATATAACGTTTCAAGGGTTCCGAATTGCTCCGCGATCACAAGTGAAGAATGATTCGGCAGCATAATACCCCCAGAACCGACGCGGATTTTTTTCGTGCCGCCGGCGATGTGGCCGATCAGCACCGCCGTTGCCGAGCTGGCAACTCCTTCTATATTATGATGCTCCGCAAGCCAATAGCGGTTATAGCCCCACTCCTCGGCGCGGCGCGCTAAATCCATGCTGTTGCGGAACGATTCAGCAACCGTTCCCCCCTGTACGACCGGCGATAAATTCAATACGGAAAACGCAGTATCTTTCAATGTATGTTCAGCCATCGTTTTCTCCTTTGCGGTTTAGTGTAAGCAGATCTTAAACAAGGTCTCTACCACACACCTTACCACAGCTTTTCCCGTGAGTTAAACAATTTGATTCGATGATCTTCGAACAATCAGTCAGCGGTCGTCACTAGTGAACTCTGTATGAATGAATCTATTACATTCAGATATGATGAGCTTTTCATCCTATAAAAGTGAAAATCTATCGTTGAAAGAACAAACCCAATAATGTTAAGATATGTATGATATTGAATAGGAAGGAAGTCATTGTCTATATGCGTAAAAAAATCTTAATGGCACTCACAACAGCTTTACTGGCAGCAATCTTCTTTACAGGAAACACCGATAAGGCATATGCCGCAGACTTTTACTCCGGCACTCAGCAGCATTTAAATGTAAGCGGATTTACCGATGCCTCCTACTACACGAAAAAAGCGAAAAGTGTCGATTTTACTCTCAGTACAGCGTATCCGTCAGATCGAACTTTTAAAGGAAACCTATACTTACAGCGAAAGTCCGGAAAGAAATGGACGACTTGTAAAAAAACAACCTTTTCTTTCTCAGTAAGGGTGACTAAGTCATTCTCTTTAAAAGGATGCAAGACAGGTTATTATCGTGTCAAAGCCACGTTCAGCGGTTCAAAACTTGTCAATACGACAAATTCTTTTAAAATTAACCGATAAGATTCAGGGCCCTATGATTATTAGGGTCTTTTTTTATTCGTTCTTTGTGAGTTCCTGTGCGATTTGAATAAAAAGTTTTGCCGCCAATGAAGCCTCCTTTACGGACGGAACGGCAAGCAGAACATCTCGGTACACCGCACGATTGAGTTCTCTTGTCACGACATTTTCCGGCAGCGATATTCCCGACATAGACATTTGTGATAATATCGCAATTCCCAGCCCCTCTTTGATCATGCTGATGGACGTATTGACGTTGTAAACAGTGAATGCGGCAGTCAGCACAGATCCTGCCTCCTTAAACATATCAATAAACGGTGATTCGTATCCTCCGTCACAGATGATCATCGGCTGGCGGTCAAGATCTTTCAGAGTGATTGACTCACAGCTGCAAAGCGGATGATCATTTCTAAGCACGACTGCCATTTTATCTTTTTTCAGCGGCAGATATTCCATGTCTTCCGTAGGAAAAAGAGTGATACCCACATCTATTACCCGGGAGCGGAGCCATTCCTTTACTTCGTTAACCGTTCCTTCATGAAGCACCAACTCAAGCTTCGGATACCGTTTTTTAAACACGCTGATCAGCTTTGGAATGAAATAAGCGGAAGCGGCCGGAAATGTGCCGATGTGAATCGTTCCCTGTTCAAGCCCTCTTTCCGCGGCCGCCAGCTGCTCGGCTTTTTCTATGCCTTTGAGCACCTCTCTGATATGGACGAGAATTTTTCCGCCCGTGTCCGTGAGCCTTACGCCGTTGCGGCGCTCGCGGATGATCAGCTTGATGCCGAGCTCTGACTCAAGCGCAGAGATGGCATGGCTGACAGCGGGCTGCGTCATATTCAGCGCCTGCCCCGCTTTTGTAAAGCTTCCCGTTTCAGCGATTTGAACAAAAACCCGCAGTTGTGTAATCGTCATAACGTTTTACTTATGCTCCTTATAAAAAAGATTCATTTTATTTATCTTACTGATTACCGTATCATATGATGGAATTGTTCTACAAGGAGTGAACGACGTGAAACAGCTTTCGAAAATACAGACGGCTCTTATGCTGGCGTTTCTAGTCACGGTGTGGGGAATTAACTGGCCGCTGACAAAGGCCGCGCTTGCCTATTCGCCGCCTCTTCTGTTTGCCGGAATCCGCACGCTGATCGGCGGACTTCTATTATTAATGGTGGCGCTGCCCCGTTTTAAAAAGCTGCGTTTTAAAGAAACGTGGCCGATCTATCTTATTTCTGCCATTTTAAATATTACTTTATTTTACGGCCTGCAAACGGTCGGCTTGAATTACCTGCCTGCCGGCTTATTTTCAGCCATCGTGTTTTTCCAGCCGGTTTTAATGGGCGTTTTTTCTTGGCTGTGGCTCGGGGAATCGATGTATCCTTTAAAAATAGCCGGTCTTATTCTGGGCTTTGCCGGTGTCGCCGTCATCAGCGCAGCCGGTTTCGGAGGCCATATTTCCATCGCCGGCATTCTTTTGGCCTTAGGCTCCGCGGTCAGCTGGGCGCTCGGCACGGTATATGTGAAAAGAACGGGCGGACGCGCGGACTCTATCTGGATGGTCGCTCTTCAGCTTCTGATCGGCGGCGTGCTGCTTGTCAGCTCCGGCCATTTTTCAGAAAGCTTTTCAGCGATTCAATGGAAAGCTCCGTTCATTCTCAGCCTTCTGTTCATTTCAGTTTTTGTTATCGCGCTCGGCTGGCTCGCCTTTTTTACGCTTGTCGGTTCAGGGGAAGCAAGCAAGGTTGCCTCTTACACCTTCCTGATCCCGCTCATATCCATTGTCGTCAGCTCGATATTCCTGCATGAGCCGCTGACCGTCAGCCTTTTAGCCGGACTGCTTCTGATCGTCACAAGCATTTGTTTTGTGAATATAACACCGAAGAAACTGAAAACACCTGCTCTGGCCGCAGAAAAAAAGGCCGTTCATTAAAAAAACTCTTGCCGCGGGGCAAGAGTTTTTTATTTATTGACGTCTCCCTTTCACGAGATACGCAGCCGTAATGAGGAGATAGATGGCCGCAGTGATGCATGTGATGACGATGGATGTCGTCGCAATTACGCCGATCAGGATGGCCAAAAGCGCAAGCACCGCAAACCATGTCGTGTACGGGAACCATTTGACGTAATAAGCCGGCTGTTCTGTTGAATGTTTTCTTGATTTCAAATGGGCGAATCCGATAATCAGCCAGATGAACAGCACGGTATAGCCGAGGGAACCCATCAAATAATTAAACGTCTGGCTTCCCGCGAATAAAGAAATCAGGACGCCTACATATAAAAATGACGTACAAGTCAGAATCGCATAGACGGGAACCTTTTTCTTCGATAGTTTTGAAAAGATTTTCGGCAGCCGGCCGTCAGAAGCCTGCGTAAACAAGACGCGGGATGATCCGTACAGTCCCGAGTTCATAGACGAGATAATCGCAAGAAGAATGACGGCATTCATAATATGGTCGGCACCCGGAATTCCGATCATCTTAAATACTATGACAAACGGGCTTTCGGGAACGCTGTTGACTTGATTCCAAGGAATCAGGCTGACGATGATGAAAAACGGCAGCAAGTAAAAAGCGACAATCCGCGTTAACGTGCTACGGACAGCTTTCGGGATCACCTTTTCGGGGTTTTTTGTCTCCGCCAGCGTGACGCCGATGATTTCCGTTCCGCCGTATGAGTAGATCACGACGAGCATCGCCGTAATGACACCCCCCGCTCCATGCGGGAAAAACCCTCCGTGATCCGTTAAATGAGACAGCCCCGGCGCCGTGTGATTGCCGAATGAGAAAAATAAAAGCAGAATCCCGCATAAAATAAAGATGACAATCACTGTAATTTTAATGAGCGCGAGCCAGTACTCCGTCTCGGCAAACAGTTTCACAGAAAGCATGTTTACGACCGTCACCACGATGGAAATGATCAAAGCCAATATCCATATCGGACATTCCGGCAGCCAATATTGAATGAAAATGGCGGCTACGACCGCCTCAGCGGCAATATTGAGCACCCACATTTTCCAATAGATCCAGTCTAAAAAGTATGCAGCGTACGACCCGAGAGACTGCTGAACCAAATCACGGAACGTCCTTGCATGTTTGTTTCTGACAGCCATTTCGGCCAGCCCCTGCATAATAAACAGCAGAATGATTCCGCCGAGGAGGTAGGCCAATAACACGGACGGCCCCGCTTCATCAATCGCCGTGCTGCTGCCTTTAAAGAGCCCGGCCCCGATTGCGCCTCCAAGCGCCATCATCATAATGTGTCTGGACGACATCGTCCGTTTTAACGTTTGCTTGTCCTTTTCCATCTATCACACGCCCTCTCGCAAAAAGTGTTCATCACATAAAAAAGCACGCCGCCTCTTTTTAGAAAAGAGACGGCGTGCCTCAGGCAGCCGCGGTACCACTCTTGTTGATCCCGAATATCCGGAATCCAGCTTAAAAACCTTTTAACGAAGGTCAGCCGTTAGGACATAGGGAATATTCCGATAATTCCGTTCCGCCCTGCCACTTCCGGGCGAGTTCAAAGAACAATCAGTCCGCGTTGCACCAACCCGCGGCTCTCTTTTTCTGATTGGATTCTTTTACTGCTCCCGTTCACAGTGTTTTATGTTAAATGAATCTTTTGAGTTTTTATTTTCTGAATATAGTAACATAATATACAGTCTTCTATTTTCAAAGTCAATACTAATTTTTGCCGTCTATTGTCCTTCCCGGTCATTCGAAAGTCTCAGCTGAAATCCGGACACAAGGCTTTGCTTTCCGGGCGCCGCGCTTTCCGCTTTCACCTTTGTGTTTGCGTATAAAAACAGCGCAAGCGCAATGCCGAATGATATGACGAGAATCCATGCTTTTTTCATCCAGATGCCTCCTCACTTTCTATCATCGGCGGCTTTTTCTCTTTTTTTATACGCCAAATTGAAAAAACAATTTTAAAATTCTGTTTTCCTTATATTGAAACTTGCTTTATCATAAAAGTATGCGTTTACATTCGAGTAGGGAGGTTATAGCATGACCCCTGTGAATTCAAGCAGCATCGGGAAGATTCAGGCGGCCAGCAAAGGTTTGTCGCCAAAATTGAGAGCGATTGCAGACCATATCGTGAAGGAACCGAAAGACGTGGTTCACCTTTCCATCATTCAGCTGGCGGAAAAAACGAAAAGCTCTGAAGCGACGATTTTCAGGCTGTGCAAACGGCTCGGTTTTTCCGGCTATCAGGATTTAAAAATCACGCTGGCTCAGGAGATCGTTCAGGAGCCGGTGCAGCACATTCATGAAGAAATGAGCCCCGACGACGATATCGAAGTCATCATCCGGAAAGTTTTCCGCACAAACATTTCCGGTCTGACCGATACCTTTCATTTATTAGACCCGGCCGACGTTGAAAAAGCGGTAGAAATGATTCACCGCGCAGACAGAATCGAATTTTACGGAAACGGCGGTTCCGGGCTGATCGCCATAGACGCGTATCATAAATTTATGCGTACGGGTATAAATTGCATCGCGCACACGGATTCTCACTTTCAGGCGATGTCAGCGGGTCTTCTCGGTCCTGAAAGCGCAGTCATCGGTATTTCTCATTCGGGAAGCAACAAGGACGTGCTCGACGCGGTGAAAACGGCCAAATCGCTCGGCGCCGGCACGATCGGCATTACAAGCTACCAAAAGTCGCCGCTCACCCAGATTTCCGACGTGGTGCTGTATACATCAACAAGGGAGACGGCTTTCAGAACGGAAGCAATGTCCGCAAGGCTTGCCCAGCTGTCGGTCATTGATACACTGTATTTCGCCACGGCCCGGCTGCGGCAGGAGAAAACGCTCGCCAACTTGCAGCAAATCAGAAAAATGATCGCGCACAAACGTTTGTAATATTTATTTTTCAAAAGAGAGAATGCCGATACAGCGGGAATTGAGGCAATTTTATGAAAAAAATTTTCTTCTTCATCGTTGATTTATAAAAAAATTATTCCTATAATTGACTTTGTAAGGGCATACATTATCAATCTATCTTATTATTCAATCAGATTAGGCGGGATATATTATGAAGGAAACCCAAGCTGTTATCGGTCTGGATATCGGCACGACCAGTACGAAAGCCGTTCTGTTCGGACCAAGAGGCAAAGTGTTAGCCAAGCATTCGGTTCACTATGATTTAATACAGCCAAAGCCGGCATGGGCCGAGCAGGATCCTGAGCACATTCTGGAAGCGGTTATCGGAAGCATCAGAGGCGCCGTCACAAAGGCCGGACTGAGCCCTGACAATCTGCTTGCAATCGGCATCAGCACCGCCATGCACTCATTGATAGCTGTCGATCAAAACGGCGGCCTGCTGACCAAAAGCATCATTTGGGCGGACAACCGCAGCGCCGAGCAATCAAAACGTATTTTAAAAGAGATGAACGGTTTTGATATTTATAAAAGAACGGGTACGCCGATTCACCCGATGTCTCCGCTTTCCAAAATTGTGTGGATGAAAGAACAGGACAAGGAGACATTCGCGAAAACCGCCAAATTCATCAGTATTAAAGAATATATTCTGCACGAGTTTTTCGGAACTTATGTCGTCGATTATTCGATCGCTTCGGCAACGGGGCTGTTCCGTTTAGATACGCTTTCCTGGGATGAAGAAGCGCTCCGGATTGCCGGAATCCGGGAAGATCAGCTGTCGGACATCGTGCCGACCACTCATCAGCTGCGCGGCCTTGCGCCGGAAATCGCTGCACGGATGGGCATTCATGCGGATACACCGTTTATTATCGGCGCAAATGACGGCGTGCTCGCCAACCTTGGAGTCGGCGCGATCGGCAAAGGCGAAGTGGCCGTTACGATCGGAACAAGCGGAGCCGTGCGTTCGGTGACGGATGCGCCGATTACGGATGAAAAAGCGCGGACATTCTGTTACGCGCTGACTGACAAGCATTGGGTCATCGGAGGCCCGACGAATAACGGAGGCATTATGCTGCGCTGGCTTCGAGACGAATTCGCTTCTCCGGAAGTCGAAACGGCGAAGCGGCTCGGCATTGATCCGTATGATTTAATGATTGATATCGCTGATAAAGTGCCCGCAGGCTCTGAGGGATTGCTGTTTCTGCCGTTTTTATCAGGGGAGCGCGCGCCGTTTTGGAATCCGAATGCCCGCGGAACGTTTTTCGGCATCAGCCTCCGCCATAAACGGGAGCATTTTATCAGAGCGGTGCTGGAAGGCGTCATCATGAGCGTCTTTTCAATCGGTGTCGCACTGAGAGATTTGGCGGGCCCCGCAAAAGACGTGCGGGCTTCGGGAGGATTTGCGAGATCGCCGCTGTGGAGGCAGATTTTGTCCGATACGATGGGACGGGAAGTCCTCGTTCCGGAAAGTTACGAAGCCTCGGCGCTCGGAGCGGCCGTTCTCGCTTTGCACAGCCTTGGCGAAATGGAACGGATCGAGGATGTTCAGGACTGGATCAGAATTTCTCACCGCCATGAACCGAACGTCAAAAACAGCGAAACATATATTGAGCTGTTTTACTTATACGAGCGGCTGTATGACAAGCTCAAAGATGAATTTGACGTCATCAGTGAATTTCAGCTCAAACAAAGCCGTTAATTCTTCTTTGAAAGGGTGAAAAGGTCATGTTACTGTTTATTGTCATTGCCGCTATTATCGTTTTACTCTTATTGATTACGGTCGCTAAATTAAATCCGTTTATCAGTCTTTTGATTACATCCATCCTTGTCGGTTTCGCAACGGGCATGAATCTGCCGGACATTATCGCTTCGATGAAAACCGGGCTCGGCAATACGCTGTCGCTGCTTGCGATCGTGCTGGCCCTCGGTACGATGCTCGGAAAAATGATGGCTGAATCAGGCGGTGCGGAGCGTATCGCCCACACCCTGATCGGCCGCTTCGGCAAAAAGAAAGTGCATTGGGCGATGATGGCCGTCGCTTTTATTGTCGGCATCCCGGTCTTTTTCCAGGTCGGCTTCGTCCTGCTCGTGCCGCTTTTGTTTACGATTGCGATTGAAACCGGGGTTTCATTAGTGACGATCGGAATTCCGCTCCTTGCGGGACTTTCCGTCGTGCACGGATTGGTTCCGCCCCACCCGGCGGCGATGGCGGCTGTCGGCATTTATCACGCCAATGTCGGAAAAACGATTTTGTTTTCTTTAATCGTTGGGATTCCGACTGCCATCATCGCGGGGCCGCTTTACGGAAAATGGATTGGTAAGCGCATTCATAAACCCGTTCCCGAACTGTTGAAAAAACAATTTATTGAACGGAATGAAAAACGCAAGCTTCCGGGATTCGCAAATACATTGTTTACGATATTGGTACCGGTGATCCTGATGCTTATGGCAACGCTTGCCGAAATTGCGCTTCCGGAAAAAAGCACGCTCTATGAAACTTTTAAATTTATCGGCGACCCTGTCACGGCGCTTTTGATCGCCACGGTTTACTCCTTTTTCAGCCTTGGTTTTTATCAGGGCTTTGACAGAGAAAGCATTTTAAAATTCAGCAATGACTGTCTGGGACCGATTGCTTCCATTCTGCTTGTGATCGGAGCCGGCGGCGCTTTTAACAACGTCCTGATTGATTCAGGCGTCGGCACGTATATCGCTGACATGGCGAAGCATTCAAGCTTCTCTCCCGTTCTTTTAAGCTGGACGATCGCGGCGGTCATCCGTGTCGCCACAGGTTCAGCGACTGTCGCCATGATGACGGCGGCCGGCATTGTTGCACCGATTGCATCTGTCATGCCGGGCGTCAGCAGTGAGCTTCTCGTATTGGCAACGGGAGCGGGCTCTTTGATTCTGTCACATGTCAATGACTCCGGTTTCTGGCTCATTAAAGAGTATTTCGGAATGACGGTCAAAGAAACGTTCCTGACATGGACGGCGATGGAAACGATTATTTCTGTCAGTGCAATCTGTTTTATCATGATCATTAACGCGTTTATATAAAAACAAACCCCGGCCGCAAACCGGGGGTTGTTTTTTTATCGGTCATTCACGAGGATATAAGCGGCTTTAACGGGTCCGTGGACGCCGACAACCAAATCCATTTCGATATCGGCCGAGTTGCTCGGTCCAGTAATATAGTTGATGCAGGAAGGAACGGTGACGCCGTCTCTGATCTGCTGTTTCAGTATATCGCTGGCCTGTGTCATTCTCGGCACAATGGAAGATTTCGGGATGATTGCGATATAGGTGGTCGGAAGCAGGCTGACAGAACGGCCGGCATGCTCTGACGCATACAAAACAACGGTGGCTGATTCCGCAAGCGTGATCTCGCTGAATGTGATGCCCACATTCGCTTGTTCCGCTTTTTCAATATTTTTCGCTCCTTGTTCCGCGTCCCATTCCCAAACGGGAACCCCTTCATCCGGCCACTCTTCTGTCATAAGGGTCTGCAAGCCGTACGTTTCAAACCGGCTGTCCTTCGGAATGATGACAGGCCCTCCTTCAAAGCGGTTCACCTGCGTGCGCAAAGCGTCGTAAAGCCCGGCTGCATCCGTTTCGATCAGTTCGGTATGAATGTTGACGCAGTGGTCTTTCAGCATCGTGACAAGATCGTCTTCCGTACAGCCCGCATGCGTTTGATATTGAGGCTGATACTTCCATTCAGGCAGGGACACGCCTGATTTCCTGCGCTCTCTGCCCAGACTTTCGGCGATCCGGTTTAAAAAGGATTCCTGATGTGTAACCGTCCCTTTCATCATCATTCTTCCCCCTTTTGTTTTTCCCGGTCTTTAAACCAATCTCTGAATCTCGATTTATGCGGCGCCGGGAAGTCCCGTATTGCCGTCCATTCTTTTAACGGCCCCGGCCCTTTTGATATTTTGTCATCTTCCGTAAACGGCGTCATGGCGGCAGGCGCCCATTTCGATCCCATTTTATAAAGGGACGGGGATGACGAGCCGAGCCCGAAGGCTTTCATCGCCAGTTTTTCGCTGATCGGCGCTTTGCCCTCTTTTTCCACGATGTTCTGCCGATGCTTGAGCAGCAGCTCGTGCAACGGAATTTTAACGGGACATGCTTCCGTACAGGCCGCGCATAAGGAAGATGCGTACGGGAGCTCCTTGTATTCGTCATATCCGCCGAGAAGAGGCGATAAGACGGCGCCGATCGGACCCGAATAGATGGACCCGTACGAGTGTCCGCCGACATGCCGGTACACGGGACAGACGTTGATGCAGGCGGCGCAGCGGATACATTGCAGCACTGATTGAAATTCCGTGCCGAGTATGCGGGAACGCCCGTTGTCCACAACCACGAGGTGGAATTCCTCAGGCCCGTCCGCTTCTCCTTGCTGCCGAGGTCCCGTCAGCGCCGTAATGTAACTTGTAAGCCGCTGGCCGACCGCGCTTCTCGTCAGCATGCTGACAAGCACTTCAAACTCAGAAAATGACGGAACGATCCGCTCCATTCCCATCACGGTGATCTGCGTCTTCGGCAGCGCGGACACAAGGCGGCCGTTTCCTTCGTTCGTCACGAGACTGACCGATCCGGTATCCGCGATCGCAAAGTTGCAGCCTGTAATGCCGACATCCGCTTCGAGAAATTTTTTCCGGAGAACGCTGCGCGCGTGCATGACGAGCTCTTCCGGTTTTTCCGTCTGTTTGTATTCGAGTCTCTCTTTAAACACGTCACGGATCTGCTCTTTGTTTTTATGAAGAGCGGGAGCAACGATATGTGACGGCGGATCGTGATCGTCAATCTGGAGAATGTATTCGCCGAGATCCGTTTCTGTGACTTCACAGCCCTCTTCCTCAAGCACTTCGTTCATATTGATTTCTTCTGTCACCATGGATTTGGATTTCACGATTTTTTTGGCGTTTTTCTGCCGGATGACATCGCGGATATAGGAGGACGCTTCTTCCGCCGTTTCGGCGAAAAAGACGTGTCCGCCTCTGTTGGCGACATTTTCGGCGAGCTGTTCCAAATAGAAATCAAGATTGTCCAGCACATGCTGTCTGATTTCTTCCGCATGTGAACGCCAATCCTCCCAGTTTCCCAATTCTTCGGCCGCCTGCAGCCTTCTTGTCCTGAGCCGTTCCTGCGCTCCGGAGACGGCTCCTCTCATAAACTCATTATCTATTCCTTCTGATACCCGCTCTTTAAAAGCGGCGGTACCGATTTTCATCGCCATGATTTTCCCCCCTTGTTGTTTCTCGTGTTATCTGCTGTTCAGCACTTCGGCGATGTGCATGACTCTGACGTTTTTATCCTTACGGTCAAGACGCCCGCCGATATTCATCAGACAGCCGCAATCCGCCCCGATCAGCACTTCGGCCTCCGTGTCTTCCACGCAGGCGACCTTCTCATCCACCATTTGTTCAGAGATTTGAGCCATTTTCACAGAAAATGTTCCTCCGAATCCGCAGCATTGGTGCTTTCCGGGAAGCGCGGTCAGCTCGAGCCCCTTGACATGGCGCAAAAGCTTCATCGGCTCCTCCGACACGCCGAGCAGCCTCGTCATGTGGCACGATGTATGGACTGTCGCTTTTTTATGCAGCACCGCCCCGACATCCTCCACCCCGAGAACGTTGACGATAAAATCCGTTAACTCATATGTTTTGTCCGCAAGCTGCTGCGCTTTTGCCGCCCACTTCGGATCGTCCTGAAACAGATGCGGATATTCACGGAACATCGTCGTACAGGAACCTGACGGACTGACGACGTACTCCGCTTCTTCAAACGCGGCAATCATCCGCTTCATCGCTTTTTTCGCATCCGTCACATACCCGCTGTTGTATGCGGGCTGCCCGCAGCAAATCTGCCCCTCGGGAAAATCCACCTCACACCCGAGCCGTTCCAGCACCTCAACCGTCGCCTTTCCGACATTGGTCTGGAACATATCCACAAGGCACGTGACAAATAATGAGACTTTCATGATGAACCCCTCTTTCATCCTCAATATGTGATCCGGTCATCTGATGACCTGTTTTTGGGAAAGCTCTATGAATATCCTACACTATTCTGAATATGGATTGGAAGGTTTTTCTGAAAAATCCTTTCGTCCGATGCGCTGAAGGGGACAAAAAAAGAGAAGCCCGAAAGCTCCTCAAGCTGCTCTACATCCCGTTTTCCAGTAGACGTCCCAGTTTTTGCACACCCTCTTTTATCGCGGCTTTACCGGCATAACTGAACGACAGGCGAAGATATTCCGCACCGTCTTCCTGATGCAGAAAAAAATATTTACCGGGGACATAGGAAACGCCGTGAGAAAGAGCCCTCGCCAGCATTGCGGATGTATCCGCTCCCGGCGCTTTCACCCATACAAAGTAACCGCCTTCCGGCACGTGCCAGGATGCGGATTCCGGAAGATATCGCGCTGATGCGGCGAGCAAAACGTCACGTTTGCTTTGATATGCTTCCCGCAAGGCGGCGAGCCGTTTTTCAACATTCGTTTGTTCCAGATAGACGGCAGTCACCGCTTGGGAAAACGGGTGGCCTAAGTCTTTTTTTAACCATGACAATGCCGTGATGAATGCGGCGTCCCCTGCAATCCAGCCGATCCTCATACCCGGGGCGATGACTTTTGATAATGAACCGGCGTACAGCACCCGGCCGTTTTGATCCATGGCTTTCAAGGGCGGCGGAATATCGGTGAATCCGAGCTCGCCGTATGCATCATCCTCCACGATGAGAAAATCATACGTTTCGGCAAGCTGAAGCAGGCGGGTTCTCCGCTTCGCTGACATTACGGTTCCCGCAGGATTCTGAAAAGCGGGTATCGTGTAGAGAAGACGGGGAAGCAGAAGCCCTTTTCGTTTTCTTTCCTCAAGCATGAACGCTAATGTTTCTGTTTGCAGGCCCTCTTGATCTGTCGGAATGCTCATGATATGCGGTGTGTAATTTTTAAAAATCTCGAGCGCTTCCATGTAGACCGGAGCTTCAACGGCAGCGGCGGTTTGTTCATCGAGGAAAACACGTGCAGCCAGATCTATCGCCTGACAGGCGCCTGACGTCACGAGCAGCTCATCGTCCCGACAGTGAATGCCGCGGATGGCTAACCGTTCTTGAATCTGCTTTTTTAAAACGGCCGTCCTCGGGCTTCCCATATAATGCAGCGGCAGATCGCGCTCCTCATCCAGAAGGCGGGCGGCGGCTTCTTTCAGCTCCTTGTCAGGAACGAGTGCGGGATCGGGATAGCCGGAATGCAGGGGGATGCACGCTTTCGGAACTGCCGGCATCCATTCCCCGGGAGGATCGTTTGTCAGAGCTTTCTTTACATGGTCGGAAAAAAAAGATTCGGCCTGCATGTGATGTTATCCCCTTTCACAAGTCAGCTTCTATACATTTTCTTCAAAATAAGCCCCCAGCACGTCTTCCACATTCGTCAGGTGCGCCGTCATCGCGGCTTCCGCTTCATCCGCGTCTTTGGCGGCGACGGCGCTGTAAATGCGTTCATGCTCTTCATACAATCGCTGCACGCTCGTTCGTTTAGAAAACAGCCAAATTTTTCTCGTTTCTCTCATCGTTTCCAAAAGGAGCGCGGAGACATGATTCATGAGATGCTTGAGCAGCCCGTTTTGTGATGCTTCTGCCAGCGCCATGTGAAAGGAGAAATCCGCTTTTTCGCCCAATTCTTCGTCTCCGTCAATGTCTTTCATCTCCAGGAGAGCTTGGCGGATTTTTTGTAAATCGTCTTCGGTGCGTTTTTCAGCGGCCATGGCGGCGACGCCGAGTTCAAGCAGCTTTCTGACTTCGAGCAGCTGTTTGACGTCCTCTTTTTTCATCAAAAGGGCGGAAGAAAGCGGCTGGGAAACATGAGACGGCTCAAATTCTCTTATGTATGTGCCTTCTCCCTGCTTCATGTCGACGAGCCCCATCGCTTTCAAAGCCGACAGCGCTTCTCTGACCGCCGAGCGGCTGACCTGAAAACTCTCAGAAAGCGCCTGAACGGAATCAAGCTTTTCACCCGGCTTAAGCTCGCCCGCTTTTATCTTCTCCAGCAATGCGTCAGCGACTTCCTCGTAGATTTTTTTCGTTTTAATTTGTTTATATTTCAACGCGATCACCCCGTCACTTGTGAATCTTGATGTTTATCGTCTATTATACTTCTTTTTTCGCACCGCCGACAGGTTCAGACAATTTGTTCAAGAAAAGTATTGTACTTTCAAAACTTTCAAAATATAATGCTAATTAACCCGGTCATCAGATGACCTTATCATAAAAAGTAATCGCTTACATGACATAAGGAGGGGTTTTTTAGGGATGCAATGGACACAGGGGTACGCTCCTTTAGGGGGAAATTTGCTTTTATCGGCAGCTTGCGCGCTCGTGCCGATTATCTTCTTTTTTTGGGCGCTTGCGGTGAAACGGATGAAGGGGTACATCGCGGGGCTTTTAACGTTAGCCGTTTCACTTTTAATCGCTGTATTTGTTTACGGCATGCCGGCGGAAAAAGCGGTGATGTCCGCTTCTCAGGGAGCGGTGTACGGGCTGCTTCCGATCGGCTGGATTATCGTCACATCGGTCTTTCTGTATAAAATCACCGTGAAAACGGGACAGTTTGAGATTATCCGGAGTTCGGTGCTCTCAATTACAGATGACCGGCGTTTGCAGGCGCTGCTCATCGCCTTTTCATTCGGGGCGTTTTTAGAAGGCGCCGCCGGTTTCGGCGCTCCCGTCGCGATCTCGGCCGCTTTGCTCGTCGGACTTGGTTTTCAGCCGCTGTATGCGGCGGGAATTTGCCTGATTGCCAATACGGCACCCGTTGCCTTCGGCGCGATCGGCATTCCGATTACCGCCGTCGAAGGTCCGACCGGGATACCGGCAATGGAAATTTCTCAAATGGTCGGCCGGCAGCTTCCGTTTTTATCCGTCTTTATTCCGCTGTACTTAATCATTTTGATGAGCGGGTTTAAAAAAGCTTTTGAGGTATGGCCGGCCATTCTTGTTTCCGGCGTCTCCTTTGCGGCCGTGCAGTACGCAAGCTCGAATTTTTTAGGGCCTGAGCTTCCGGATGTGCTGTCGGCGCTTGTTTCCATGGCCGCGCTCGCTCTGTTTTTGAAATTTTGGAAACCGAAAACGGCCTTTCGTTTCGCGGCAGAACGGGAATCAGCAGCGGCCGCTGACCGGGCGCCGATCAAGTACGGGGGCGCCGCGGTGTTTAAAGCGTGGTCTCCTTTCCTTCTTCTGACGGCCATGATATCCGTCTGGGGGATTCCCGGCGTGAAGGCTGCCCTAACCGGTCATTATGAAGGAACGTCAATGTGGCTTTCCTGGCTGAATGCAGCCGGGCGTGCATTGACCTTCACGCCTCCCGTCCCATTTGTAAATCAGCAGATTCTTCAGGCGGACGGCACGCCGATTGAAGCCGTGTACAAACTTGAGCTTTTCGGTTCAGCGGGGACGGCGATTCTGATTGCCGCCGTCATCTCCAAGTTCGCCCTCGGCATGTCGTGGAAGACATGGGGCGAAGCGTTTATAGAAACGGTGAAAGAGTTAACGCTTCCGGTCGTGACCATTGTTTCTGTTGTCGGCTTTGCTTATGTGACGAATGCTTCCGGCATGAGCACGACACTCGGTCTTGCGCTTGCCATGACGGGCGCGATGTTTACCTTTTTTTCGCCAGTGCTCGGCTGGCTCGGCGTGTTTATTACCGGCTCTGATACGTCCGCCAATCTATTGTTCGGCGGATTGCAAAAGGTGACGGCGCTCTCTGTCGGGATGGACCCGGTTCTCTCCGTTGCCGCCAATTCATCGGGCGGTGTCACCGGAAAAATGATTTCTCCGCAATCCATTGCGGTTGCCTGTGCCGCTGTCGGTCTGGCGGGCAAGGAGGCCGACCTTTTCCGTTTTACGATTAAGCACAGTCTGTTTTTGCTTCTGCTCGTCTGTCTCATTACATTTTTACAGCATCATCTGTTTTCATGGATGATCCCGTAACACGGAGAACCTCCCCGGGGTTTGGCTCGGGGAGGTTTCAGCTGTACCGTTTTCTCGCCGATGACGGCGGAATATTTAATTGGTCACGGTACTTGGCGACGGTGCGCCTTGAGATTCGGATGTCATATTGTTCATGCAGCAGATCGGCAAGCTTTTGGTCTGAAAAAGGTTTCTTTTTATCTTCTTTACCGACCAATGCCTCCAGATGCGCTTTTACGGCATAATTGGAGGCGCCGCCGTCCCCCGACGATTCAGCTTTCGCCGAGAAAAATGTTTTCATTTCATACAGTCCGTACGGCGTCTGAACGTACTTCCCTTTGATGGCCCGGCTGATCGTTGATTCGTGGAGCTCCAGCGTTTCCGCCACCTCTCTTAAGGTCAGCGGCTGCATTCCGCTTTTTCCTGTGAGAAAAAAGGATTCCTGCCGTTCAGTCAGGACGCCGATAATTCTCGTGATCGTTTGTTTTCTTTGCGACAAAGCCCGGTTCAGCCAGCGCCATTCCTGATATTTTGCCGACAGATAATTTTTCGTGTCACGGCACCCGGCAGCTGACAAGAGCGGCTGATAATGGGTATGAAGCTGGATGTCAGGAAACGAACGGCTGTTGAGCCGCGCTTGAATGATGCCGTTTTTCACCGTGATGAAAATATCCGGTTCCACGTAAAAACCCGGCTCCTCATGCGCATAACGGAGCCCCGGCCTCGGATCAAGGGCGCTGATCATGTCAGCGATGTCCTGAATGTCTTTAAGCGGAATGCCCGTTTTTAGTGTAAGCGCTTTCCAGTTCTTTCTTGCAAATAGCTCAAAATAGGCGTCGGCAATCCATTCCGCCTGTTCGTTCCGCTCGGGAAGACGGCGGAGCTGAAGAAGGATGCATTCCTGCAAAGACCTGGCGCCGATTCCCGCGGGCTCAAGGGATTGAAGCTTTTTCAGAACCGCTTCCGTCTCCTCTTGTGAAGCGGATACATGGTCGGCGGCAGCTGGTATGTCCTCTTTTAAATATCCGTTTGAGTCCAATGAATGTATCAGATAATTGAAAATCTTTTTCTCATCATCGGACAGCTTCATATCTAAGGCTTGCTGTTTGAGCGAATCCTGCAGTGTTTTGCGGGTAAGTCTGATCTGCTGGCTTCCGTCCCGTTCTTTCATCCTGTTTTTACTTGTTTTATGGTAAGATAGTGGCGGCGTGTCTGTTTCCTTTCGTTCAATCAGAGGGTTTTCCAGTGAGAGCTCATCAATATATCCGGCCAGTTCCGCGGAATTGTATCCGAGTAATGTGATAGCCTGTTTAAGCTCTTGCGTTAATTGAGGCTTTAACATTTGTGTTTGCTGAAGTTTGATATCCATCATGCTCACTCCCCTTTTTTCATTGTACATGATTGGTTTCATACCGTATATACTTATTAAAAGGAGTTGCTTTATAGATGTCAGAACTTTTTTCTGTTCCTTATTTTATTGAAAACTTTACACAGCACATTGAAATGAATCCGAATGAAGACCGAATTCATGCGATGAACAGCTATTACCGTTCCGTCGTTTCAACCCTTGTTCAGGATCAGCTGACGAAAAACTCGGTTGTGCTCAAAAGAATTCAGCATTTGGATGAGGCGTACAACAAAGTAAAACGCGGAGAAACAAAATAAACCTTCCGCTCATTCAAAGCGGAAGGTTTTCCTTCGTGCCGGCGGTTTCCCCGATCAGACGGACATCCGGCGCTTCGTGCATCCAGGTGTAATAATAGTTGGCGTTTTTCCCGTATGAATTATCAATGACGGTATTCGGTTTCCCGAGAAGTGAGGACAGAATGTGGCCGTGAAGCCTTGACGTTTCCACCGATTCGTACCTGCTGAAAAACAGGACCGCTTTCTTCGTTAAGAAATCGGAATAGCGTTTCCAAAACCGCGCAATCGGCAGCGGGTTTCCCGCTTTTTTATTCAAAACATTCAGCGTTTGGAAAAAAGCGATTCCCCTGCGGTCGCTTGCTGACAGCACATCCTGCCAGTCGCAGCTTTTAACGGAAGAATTGTTTTGCAGCTTCGGATTGATTTCCCCATCCGTGCGGATAAAATGAAGCCTGCCGCGTGACGGAGCCGCTGACGCCGCCATCGGATACAGCTGATGGGCCATGTCAGGCATAAGCCCGATATGATTCGCCGAAAAGAAGTGTTTTGCAGTTTCGTATGACACATGATCTCTCGTAAACAGGTGGAGATCCTTGTGCTCCGCAAAAAGCGCCGATGTCTTCTCAAGCCGTGTCTCATCCTGATAATAGATCGATTGCGGCAGGATGACGATCCTGTTTTCCGGAAAGGATTTGACGATTTTTTCCCTGAACGTCTGATAGTACGGATAGAGATCCCCGAAATTTCCGCCACCCTGACAGACGATGATCGTCTTTTTGTCCGCCCGGCGCCCGAATGGAAAATTGTCGGGATTCCAGCGCTGTTTCACGCGGATGCCGTGCGCTTTAAAAAACGCCTCCGTCCCTTTCATTATCAATAAATCCCCTACATTTCCATAGAGGGGATAGTCGGCATATATGATGTCAGATTGCGGCGGTATAACGCTGAGCAGACCCGTCAGCGTTTCTTTTAATCGGCTCATAACATGGCGGCTGTCCATGTTTTCTCCCCTTTCGTTTCAAACAGTTGCGCAAGTGCGTCAATGACACGCTGCTGCTCCTCAGAAGACAAGTCAGACCCGGACGGCAGACAGATGCCCCGGCTGAAAAGGTTCTCAGAGACACGCTCATGTTCGCTGTGAGGATAAAAGACGGAAGATGAGAAAAGCGGCTGCGTATGCAGCGGTTTCCACAGCGGCCGGGCCTCAATGTTCTGTTCCGCAAGACAGGCGACGGCTTCTTCCGGCGTCACGCCGTTATCAAGCGTCAGAGCCGTCAGCCAGCGGTTTGAAACCGTTCCTTCAAGCTCCGGCATCATGCGGATGCCCGGATACGTTTCCAGCGCTTCCCGATACCTGTGAAAGATTTCTCTCCTCGCCCGAACGCGATCTTCGAGCACTTCCAGCTGCGATATCCCCACGCCCGCGAGAATGTTGCTGAGCCTGTAGTTATACCCGAGCTCGCTGTGCTGGTAATGAACGGCGGCATCTCTCGCCTGGGACGCAAGAAACCTCGCTTTTTCAATCGCGGCTTCATCGTCAGACACGAGCATGCCGCCTCCCGATGTTGTAATGATTTTGTTGCCGTTAAAGGAATAAATGCCGAAACGGCCGAACGTGCCGCTCTGCCTGCCTTTATATGTTGATCCTAAGGACTCGGCAGCGTCTTCAATCAGACACACGCCGTATGCGTCACAAAGGCTCATTAATTCATCCATTTTCGCGCTTTGGCCGTAAAGATTGACGGCGATCACCGCTTTCGGGAGTCTGCCGCGCCGCTTTGCATCCCGCAGCGCCCGCTCAAGCGCATCGGGCGACATATTCCACGTCTCCCATTCCGAATCAATAAAAACGGGCTCAGCCTGCTCATACACAATCGGATTCGCCGTGGCGACAAACGTAAAGGAAGGACAAAATACAACGTCTCCTTTTTTCACACCCGCAAGCCGCAGGGCAAGATGGATGGCGGCCGTTCCCGAGCTTACGGCCGCCGCGCTTTTCACTCCCGCATATTCCGCGAGCCGCGCTTCAAACGAATTGACGAGCGGACCGAGCGGGGCAATCCAATTGGAACGGAAGGCTTCTGCGATGTATTCCTGTTCTTTTCCGCTCATATGAGGCGGAGACAAATAAATCCGTTTGTTTGTTTGCATGAAATCATCCTTTTTCGTTATGGATAGGGGAGATGACGCGGGCCGGAACGCCGACCGCCGTCACATGGCCGGGAAGCCGGCTGATGACCGCAGCCCCCGCGCCGATAACGGACCAAGGGCCGATGTCAATCTGCGGTATGACGGACGCGCCGATTCCGAGGTGCGTTCCTTCCCCGACTTTCACTCCGCCGGCAAGCGCCGCGCGCGGTGAAAGATGGACGTAATCTCCGATTGTATTGTCATGATCGGCAACCGCCCCCGTATTGATGATGCAATGGGCGCCGATGTCAGCGCCCGCCTGAATGACGGCTCCCGCCATCACAACCGTTCCGTGTCCGACGGAAGCCGTTTCACTGACGATCGCCCCGGGGTGAATGAGTGCGGCATAATCGTCATCTTCAAGCCCAAGCGTTTCAGCGAACTGCTTTCTGACGCCGTTGCGGCCGATGCATATCGTGAATACGGCCTCGGGGACGAGTTTCCGAAGCATGTGCACGTCTTTCGTCCGGCCCGTATATAAACCGTTCCGAACGGCAAAACCGCTGAATTCGTCATCCAATACGCCCGCAAGCTCCATATCGGAACGGGCCTGCACGATTTCCTTCACGACTTTTCCGTGTCCGCCGTTTCCGATCAGCACGACCTTTTTCACGATGACATACCTCCGCTGCCTGTGAAGCGTTTTGCCGTCACATGGCCGGCTTGATGTATGCCTTCTGACACGAGAACTTTTTTCACTGTTAAAAGCAGAATCTTTAAGTCGAGAAGAAATGTGCGGTTGTCGACGTACCACACGTCGAGCTTGAATTTTTCCTCCCATGAAATCGCGTTTCTCCCGTTAATCTGCGCCCAGCCCGTAATCCCCGGCTTCACCTCGTGGCGCCGCGCCTGCTCCGCCGTGTAAAGCGGCAGATAATCCATCAGCAAAGGGCGGGGGCCGACAAGACTGATATCTCCTTTGAGCACATTAAAAAGCTGGGGAAGCTCATCGATGCTCAGTTTTCTGATCAGCCTTCCCGTTTTGGTCAGACGGAGATGATCCGGAAGCAGCACACCGTTTTCATCACGCGCATCCGTCATCGTTCTGAGTTTATACAACGTAAACGGACGCCCGTTATGCCCCGGTCTCGTCTGTTTGAACAATACCGGAGACCCGATGGCGCATCTGACGGCTGCCATGGCGAAGAGAAGGATGACGCTCGCGCCGCACAATAACAACATCGCGGCCGCTATATCAAATACACGTTTCGCCTTCAAATCTGAACAGCTCCTTTCACTTTTCGGCATTTCTGTAAAGCAAGCCGCCTTTCTTCTTTCGTACAAATGAAGAAAAAAGCGAATGCGGCATAGCTCATGCATACGGCAAGCCCCGCGGCGATCAGACCGGCCCAGCTGTCAAGCGGTGAAAACAGCCGGATACCCCGGCAGACAGCCCAGGCAAATACGGCCGCCGCCAACGGGCCGAACATTCCTTTGTAAAACGCGGTTTTCTGAAAACCGGTAATATGCGAAACATACAGCGGCGTGAAGACGGCATTTTTCAAAATGAGAGAGACTGCACCGGCGATGGTGATGCCGTACAGCCCGAGATGTGCCGGTCCGCTGAGAACCACGGCCAATATGACATTCAGTCCGCCTAAACATAAAGTAACGACGGCGGGCGTTTTTTGTTTATTAAAAGCCGTCCATACGTAAAAAAGCGGCATGACAGAGAGACTGACCGCCAAATACCCGGCGTGAATGTATAAAAGCGGCGCCGTCTGCACAAACGACGGGCCCAGCCAAATCGCCAGAAACGGTTCGGCAAGCCCTCCTAATAATGCGGCGGGAAGCGCGAGCAGAAGCCCGTTCATCCGCACAGCCTTATTGGCGTAAGACAGGAGACCTTCCATATCCCCTTTTGAGTAATAGGAAGTCAAAACCGGCGCAAACAGTGAAGCAAGCGTCCCTGCAAGACTTCTGAGCAGAAGCGGGAATTGAATAATCGCCGCATAGACACCCGCCTCAGACGGCCCCAGAACGAGGTTGGCCGTCATGAGGTCAATCTGCAGAAACAGCAGCACGCCGATCTGGTTGACAGAACTCCAGGCACCGGCCGAAAACAGTACTTTGCTCGTCTGTAATGACAAGGTTTTACGGCTGAAAGAAAACCACGGAATCAATTTCTTAAAGAAGAAAAAAGTCAGCACGGCCGCACAGACGGCTCCCGCTAATGCCGAAAGCTGGATCTGCCAGATTTTCGGCGGCAGGCACGTAAACAGAGCGAGCACACACAGCACCCTGACCAGCATTTGCACGGCCTGAATGGAACTTGTGATATAAAGCTTGTTGGCAAAAAACGGCCCCGTTGCGAACCCCGCCATAAAAAACGTCAGCATAAACAGCACGCTGCCGATCACGATAGAGAGCCTCACATCCGTTAAGAGCCCGGCCGGCACATTCATAATCTTGTCAATAAAAAAAGCAGTCCCGGCGAGCGGCACAGCGAGTAATAGAGATATCACGACAGACGCGGCTAAATAATTGCTTACATACGCATTGGCCTCATCCCTGTTCCCCCTGTGGGCGGCGACGGAGAAAAACCTCACAACGACAGAGCTCAGCGCAACGGTAATAATAGAGAAATAGTTAATGATATTCTGTGTCAGATGGACAAATCCAAAAGCCTCCACACCTAATGTTTTCACAATAAAGGGCGTCATCCACACTGATAAAAACACCGATAGTAAAAACGCCGTCACATTGGCGCCGAAATTAATGGCAAATTTCATGCTCCTTCCGCACTGCCTTTCTCTTTCGATTTCCGTTCGAAAAACGCATGCAGAAGAAGAGGAAGGCGCATTTTGCACAGGCCGAGCACCACGCGCTCCCCCGCCAGCAGCTGTTTATGGCGGCACGGCGTCCTGCGCACCGCCGTTTTTACCATGTCATACGTTAAGATTCTGCCGATGTGCGCCGTAATCTGATGTGACGGCTGCGGGGCGGCGCATGCGTTGGCGATCAGCATCGGAATCTGATGCTTGCACAAATATGTATTGATATCGCTCCGGCAGGCGTCCGTCAGCCCGTTTTCCTCATAAAAAGCCATTTTCGCTTTATATTGCTTTTGCAGTTCGTGATCTAAGTGGGGCTTAAACGGTGTTTCTGTAAGACTTTGCGGATTTTCCCGGTAGATATACAGCCCTTCGTCTATCACTTTGATACGCGCGGCTTGGCGGAACGCTGCCAAATTAAACGGAGAGTCTTCGGCAAACCGGATATCTTCATGGAACAACAGCCCTTGCAATGATTCTCGCCGGTATATATAGCGCCACACATACCAAATAAACCGATGTTCGTGCGCACGGGTCAGCAATGCAGTCATTTCATCCGCTGTGAAGACGCGACCCGGCGGAAGGGACGGCGGCATATATGTTCTTTTCTTAGACGGCGTTTCCTTATAATAGCCGCATCCGGCGATATCCAGCCGGTTCTTCTCCGCTTCTTCATAAAGCCGCTCGAACATCGTTTCCGTCACATAGTCATCGCCGTCCACAAAACCGATATAACGGCCGCGGGCGGCTTTTATTCCGGCATTGCGGGCCGAGCTGAGGCCGCCGTTTTCTTTATGAATCACCCGGATTCTCGCATCTTCTGCGGCGAATTGTTCAGCAATCCGGCCTGACCGATCCGGTGAACCGTCATTGACGAAAATGATTTCGATGTCTCTCAGCGTCTGTTTTGTTAAAGAAACCGCGCATTTTTTCATAAAAGGCTCTGTCTTATACATCGGCACGATCACGCTCACAAGCGGCGCGGTCATTGGGCATCACCGCTGATTTTCGAGCGCAGCCCGGCAAAATAAACACTGCGCAAAGAACCGCCTTCCTCATGCTTGCCGCTGAGCAGCCGGTTTACGGCGGCCGTTACGGCTTCAGGGTCTGGACGTTCAAGCAATGTCATGTTCGGTATGTTTTTCAGCCATTGATAGCCTTCCATCACTTTATGATCAAACGAACGAATGACGACACAAGGCGTTTTCGTCAGCGCACAAAAAATCATCCCGTGAAGCCTGTCAGTGACGACGGCTTCCGCGCCTTTCAGCGTATTCCAAAGCTCTTCCAGCTCCTTTTCACGTGTATGGCGGCTGACCCTCCGGCCGACCGTCGTGGTAAAGGAATGCAGCTCGCCGTACTCTTTTGCCAAAGCTTCTTTTACCATCGTTCTGTCCTCAGCCGTCAGCGCACTCTCCTTATCCTCCCGTAAACAGAGGTAGATCCCTTCCCGCGGGATGCGCCGCTCGCTTTTATCCAAATATAAGACCATGTCAGGCTGTTTGAGCACTGTTTTTCCGGGAAAATGACGCTTCATCCATTGATACGTCGTCTCATCTCTCGCCATTAACAAAAGGTCGGGATGCGCATTGTACACTTTTCGGGCGCGCTTCAGTTCCTTCCGTCCCTTTTTTGATTCAGAAAAGTGAGCCGTCGCCGGAAGCTGAACGATCCGATATTCCCGGAATGTTTTGATGATAAAGCGGCGTGTCCATTCCTCATACCGGTACAAATCCCCCATGTTCCCGCCGCCGATGATGAATACCATATCATCGGGGTGGCGCTTTTTGATCAGCGCTTTTGCGGATCTGTATATATCCTTCATATCCACCTCGACAATGTCAAAATCGGGATACTCCCGTTCAAGAAACGTTTTGCTTGCGTAGGCGATGGCGTGATCGCCGAGATTATCGTGGGACGGGAGCAGCGTCAGAATGATCTTTTTTCTTGCCGCTGTAAGCCCCGCCCCATCCGCTGCCGTTCCGAAATGAAATTGGGACGGGTATTTGACCTTAAGCAACAGCCATTCCGCGAGATTGATTTTTAAAGATTGTATCGACATGTCTTCACCCTCTGATTTTCATTTTGTACTCGATTGCCCGCTGATACGCGGCTGATGCCAGCGACACGAACGGAATCAGCTTCAGCTTCGCCAAAAGCAGAAGGCATGAGCGTTTGGCGTCAAACGGCGCCGTTCCGGTTTTGGAAAGGCTCAGGCGAAACACGGGATCAGCGCATATCCGGCTGATATTCTTCCACTTCTCAGAAAACCGGCCGCCGTTATTCCGCTTCCATTCATTCAGCAGGCAGACTGTTCCGTGCTGAACGATGAAAAAATCCAGCTCCTGCCGGTATTCCTGTAAGCAGCCGTTTTCACGCAAAAAAGCCTCGTTCAGCCGATAGAGAACGAGACCTGAGTCAAACAGCTTTTTCTGATAGCTTTGCACAATGGAAGTCAAGTGAATCCGATAATGATAGAGCGGCTGATCCACGTACGAGACCGCACCTGCGAAAACATGCGCCCGGAGGCTGAAGTACTGATCCTCCACGTGCTCCAGCTCATCACGAAGCGGAAAGCGCAGCTGATGATGCTCGATCATGGTTCTTTTGTACAGCTTGTTCCATGAAAAACCGCTGACCCTTCCTTCAAATAAATCTTTCAGGTACCATTGTTTCGGGCGCCCCGCGTACGCTGAAGCGATCGTTGAAACGGCGGTTTTCCCCGTATCCGCAAATTCGGCCGCATATTCGCAAATCACGAGATCAGCCTGATCAACCTTCGCTTTTTCATACATGCGCAGGCAATAATCAGGTTCAACCCAGTCGTCCGCATCAATAAAAGCGATAAATTCGCCGCGCGCCGCCTCGATCCCCTTGTTGCGGACTGCGCCGAGCCCCCGGTTTTGCTGATGAATGACCCGGATTCTCTCATCCCGCTTCTGATAGGTTTCAAGAATCGCCGGGCTTTGATCCGTTGACCCGTCATTAACAGCCACGATTTCGATATTGGCGAGCGACTGATTGAGCAATGAATCTAAGCATCTTTCTAAATAAGTTTCCGTATTATACACAGCAATTAATAAACTGACCGCGGGTGTTTCCATATAAACCTCCAATATCCATTACCGGGAAAAAATCGTTCTGTACGGAAGCACAGACGAATCGACCGGCATAAGCAAGTAACTGTAAAGAAAATAACAGACAATAATGGCGATATAAATCAGCGCATTTGATTTTTCATCAAAAATCCTCACAAAATAAGGGATCAGGATCATTTGGTACAGGCCGAAATATATATTAAACCGGGCGAAAATAACATCCTTTGTCGCCAAAAGACCGAAGAGCAAGCCGAGCAGACAGAAATTCACGATGACATCAATGTCGGGCCAGAGCTTCCGCAGCCGCTCCCGATAGCAGAAAGCCAAAAACAGCGGCAGAAGCAGCACCGCGATTTTTACGACGTTCATCCCGTTCGTATTGGTCATCAGCCATTTCTCATAATGGCCGTATGAGCTGTTTTCCAGCACGACGACAAAAAGCGAAATGAACTTCTGATACAGAAACGTCATAAGAAGAAACAATGCCGACAGTCCGAAAATCGCGGGCGACCAGGCTTTTTTTCTGACGAGAAAATAAACCGGAATCATAATCAGCGCTGAGGAATGAAAAAGCGAACACAGCAGCACGATTGACATATAACGCTTCCAGCTTCCGCTGATCACGTAGCGGACGGCCCAAAACAAAACGGCCGCCACCATATACTGCCTGATCCCGTTAAAGGAAGCGTAATAGTGATACGTGCCCAAAAACAAAAACACACTCAGCTCAAACGGACGGCCGAACTCAACGAGCCCCTTTAAAATAAAGCTGCACGTCACGACCGCCACGGTGAAATACATGATTTGCGGATCTTTCGTGATAAAATTCATGAGCCAGATGAGAGCCGTAAACCCCGGATCAACGGCTGCTTTTTTCGCTCCGAACCCGAAGATCTCCCAAATGCTGCCGTAATTTCCCGCCAGCTTGTACATCAGCGCGTACGTCTGAAAATCCGTCCCGACTCTGTAGCGCAAACCGGAGACCAATACGAGCGATAGCAGCGGAACGATCATGACGAGCTGATTCGGCCGGTATCCGGTCGAAAGCGATTGATCACGCCCGCCGCACATTTTCGCGAACCATGACCAAATATACACAATTCCCATATTGACTACATATACAATCATTCGTTACTGTTCCTTTTTCCAATTCATATTGTAAAGCTTCATAACAGCCCCCGCATTTTCTCCCGCGTCATATCCCTGCCGTCTGAGGGTTTCTTTAATGCGCTCCCCGTCAGGCTTTGCCGCCTCTGCTGCCCGTAAAACCGCGGATGCCCATTGTCCGGGCGGTTCTTTGAGGCTGAGCCTTTTGACCAGCCCGAGCCCGGCATCGGCTTCTTCCGTTATGCCGTCTGATATTACGCACGGCACCCCGGAGGCCTGCGCTTCAACGAGCGTGACGGGCAGCCCTTCATAAAGAGACGGCATGACAAATACATCCAGCGTTTTCAGCAGGGCATGAACGCGGTCTTCTATGCCGATAAAACGCACATCATCATCAAGCCCCAGCTTCGCCGCCAGATTTTCCATATCGGTGCGAAGCGGACCGTCTCCGGCGAGAATCAGCTGTAAACCGATGCCCCGCTCTTTCATATCAGCGGCCAGCCGGAGCAGAAATTCATGGTTTTTTTCTTCTGTAAAGCGGCCGATATGGCCGATCACCAAACGGCCGACTGCAATGCCCCGCTTCCTTTTTTCAACTTCTGTGTCCGCGCACCCGCCGGCAAATAAGTCGAGATCAATGCCGTTCGGCAAAAGATGCACGTCTTTTTCTTTCCCGAATAAGAAACGGCCCGCGTCTTCCCCGCAGGCGCACAATGCCGTGGCGTTTGCGGTAATCAGCCGTCTGAAAACAAACAGCTGCATCCCGGCAAGCCGCGACGCCCGCCCCCGCCACGACGTACTGTGCGAATGGCAGATCCGCACCGGGACGCCGGCTAAACGAGCGGCAAGCGCGATGAATCCCGACTGAAAATCGGTATGGGCGTGCACGGCGGCAAACGGGCCTTTTTCCTGAATCACCCGCTTGACCTGTTTCACAAATGTAATCGGGTTTGTGCTGCCGATGCTCGGCACATAAAAAAGCCGTCCGCCGAGAGCGAGAATTTCCTCATCATAAGCGCACGGATCGTTCCTATGGGTTAAAAAATCAAACTGCACCTTCGTTCTGTCCATCTTCCGGTACAAATTCATCATCATCGTTTCTGCGCCGCCCCTGTTCATCCCGCTGAAGATGTGCAGCACCCGCATCGGTTTGTCAGTCATGTTCGGCAAGCCCTTCTTTTTGGCGGATGTCCCTGTTTTTATGATAACGGTTCATGACCGCGGGCGGCGTAATGGCGCGGATGAGCGGTTTTGCGATATACGCGTAATGGGAAAGCGGCAGCTTCAGCCGTCTGCATGCCTGAAAAACGAGGACCGCGTTATCAATGGAATACGTAAACGATCTCCTTTTAAACGCATCACTGTCCTCTCTGACTCTATACAGCGTTTCTTGAAGATTGTACCCCCGGAAACCCGCTTCAAAAAAGCGCAGCCACAAATCGATATCCTCCATCCGCCGCGTCCGCCTGACTGACCGGTAGCCCCCAAGCGCTTTGTACGCTTCAGCCCGCATCATAATGGTGCCGTGGCAGAACGGTGTGCCTTTCGCCATAATTCCCGGTTTCGGCACGGGCGGCAAAAGGCGGGCGCCCCTTACACCGAATTCGTCAAATACGAGCATCCCCGTGCCTACGACTTGATAGTGGGCGTGCTTGTTTAAGAAAGCGGCCTGTTTTTCCAGTCTCCTCGGGTTGGAGATGTCATCACCGTCCTGCCTGGCGATATAATCCCCCGTTGCGTATGTCAGACAGCGGTTCAGCGAAGCGGCAAGCCGTTGATTTGTCTTATTTTGAATCAGCGTAATCCGGTCGCCGTAATGATCCGCGTAACGGCGCGCAATCTGATACGTTCCGTCAGTTGACGCGTCATCACACATAATCAGTTCCCAATTCTTATAAGATTGGCTCAGGATGGATTCAATACTCTCCGCTAAAGTCTCTTCGCAATTATAAATTCCCATGATGACGGAAATTTTCGGTTGTGCTCCTGCATTCATACGCTTTTCTCCTTTTTATCCATATAACCGGCGTAAATGTGCGCCATTTCCTTTACCGTACGTGTTTCAGAAAAACATTCCGCCGTGCTGCGCCCTTTTTGCCCCATTGCTTTTCGCAGACACGGGGAGCGGTACAGCTTTTCAATCCGATCGGCAAACGCCGCGCTGTCCCCGGCCGGCACGAGAAAACCGTTCACACCGTCTTCGATGATCTCACGGTGTCCCCTGTTGTCCGCGGCAACGGCCGGCTTTTCGGCAGCCATCCCTTCAAGCAGATTCATGCCGAGCCCTTCGCGGATGCTTGAGGCGACAGACAGATCAGCAAGCTGAATCAGTTCATGAATATCGCGGCAAAAACCGTAAAACCGCACAATGTCAGATACACCGAGTGATTCAGCCTTTTTTCTGTACGGCTCTTCCATCGCGCCTTCTCCGGCAAATACGAGTTTCAGCTCCGGGATGCGGTTCTTCAGCAGTGCCGCAGTCTCAATGAGAAGTCCCTGATTTTTATTGCCGTTTAATTCAGCGGGGTATACGAGAATAAATTCCCCGGCGCCGAAGCCGTATTTTTCTCTCAGACGTTCACTCTCTTCCCGGCTCACAGGGCGAAACCTGTCTGTATTCACCCCGATGCCGTGTATTTTTTTCGCGCCGCAAGCTGTTTTTTTCATTTGCTTGGCCCGTTCGTAATCCTCTTCATTAATCGTAATTAAACAATCCGTGTAAGAAGAAAGAAATTTTTCGATCGGGTAATAAAGAAGCCAGTTTTTCAGGGGCGCTCCGTCGCAGAAGTGAAAGCCGTGCGCGGTGTACAGCACCTTTGTCCCTTTTTGGCGCGCTTGTCTCGCCGCAAGGCGTGCCAGCACGCCGCCGACCGGCGTATGACAGTGAATCATGTCGTAGCCGTTGTCCTGAATGAGCCGTTTCAGCCGCCTGTAAACAGAAAGATTTTCGGGATGAAACGGCGAGCGCCGAATTGGAATGGAAAACTTTTCATCAACAAATGGAAGATTCATATTGCCGCCTGCCGCGACGTGCACCTCCCACCCCATATCCTGAAACCATTGAAAATACGGGAGATGAAAGGCTTTAAAATGATAATCGACAGTGGCGCAGAATAATACTTTTTTCGTCATCTTTCTGTCCTCCCATCACACGCCTGCGGCCGCTTCTTCATGTACTGATTCGATCGCCTCAAACAGCCTTTTTCTCAGCTCTTCTTCAGGCAGACGGCTGAATTCCTCCATAAAACGGATGAGCACGGCCCAATTCCCGTCCACCGCTTTCCCAATATGGATTTTCGGAAAAATCTGCTCCGTATGTACTTCATTATGATTCAGCAATTCTTCATACATCTTTTCTCCCGGACGGATGCCGGAGAATTCGATGGGAATCTGTTCTGTCGTATAGCCTGATAAATGAATCAGGTTTTTTGCCAGATCGACGATTTTGACGGGTTCTCCCATATCAAGAACGAAAATCTGCCGCCCTTTTGCAAGCGCCCCCGCCTGAATGACGAGTCTTGACGCTTCGGGGATCGTCATAAAATATCTTGTCATCGCCGGATGCGTGACGGTGACGGGTCCGCCTTTTTCAATCTGCTTTTTGAAAATCGGAATGACGCTGCCGCGGCTTCCGAGCACATTTCCGAAACGGACGGCGGCGAATTTGGTGCGGCTGACCTTTCCGAGGTTCATGATGACCATTTCCGCAAACCGTTTCGTCGCGCCCATGACATTGGCCGGATTGACCGCTTTGTCAGAAGAAATCAGCACGAATGTTTCCGTTCCGCACATGTCGGCGGCTTCGGCGACATTTTTCGTGCCGATAATGTTGTTTTTAACGGCTTCTTCCGGATTATGTTCCATTAACGGCACATGTTTATGGGCAGCCGCATGATAGACGACGTGCGGCTCGTATTTTTTCATCAAAGTAAAGATTTTATCTCTGTCCTGAATATCGGCGATCTCCGCGTGAAAGAGCACCTCTTTGCCGAAGCGTGCGGACAGCTCGGTATGTACGGAATGAATGCTGTTCTCCCCGTGGCCGAGAAGGACGATTTCCCGCGGAAGAAACGCGCTGATCTGGCGGCAGATCTCAGAACCGATTGAGCCGCCGGCGCCCGTGACCAGAATCGTTTTTCCCTTGATGCTGTCAGAAATTTTGCTCGTATCAAGGGTGACCGGCTTTCTGCCGAGGAGATCTTCGGCTTTTACATCTCTGATGTGTCCGGCAGCCTGCGTTCCGAGCAGGATCTCATCAAATTGCGGCATGATTTTAATATGGGCGCCCGTCTGCACACATTCTTTGTATAACGTCTGAAGCTCATGGGTGCAAAGAGACGGAATGGCAATGATAATATGGTGGATTCTCAGCCTCTGCACCGCCGGCATAATGCTTTCTTTTCCGCCGATGACGGGCAGGCCCATGATTTCGAGCTTATGCTTCGTCTGATCATCATCAATAAAAGCCACAGGCATGATTCCGAGATCATTTTTCTGGGTAAGCTGACGGACGAGCAGCGTCCCCCCCGCACCTGCGCCGATGATCAGCGCCCGGGAAGAGTCATTTTGCTTCCTGCCGATCGTTTCTTTCAGCACCCGGGAAATCATCCGGCTTCCTCCGATGAACAATAGCTGAACCATCCAGCTGACGGCCAACAGCCGGAACAAAATCGTGTGGAACACCCCGTATTGGACGGCCGCCGTTACGGCTGCTGACAGCGTGATCCCCTTCATCAAGGCAAGCAGCTCGCCTATTCCCGTGTACGTCCATACCTGCTTATACTGGTGAAACATAAAAGCGCATACATGATGGCTGATCAGCATGCTCACGGCAGTCAGCAGCAACGCTCCGGAGTCATAAAAGTGATAAGAATCCTCAAAAAATTGATATCCTATAACAACGGAAAGTAAAACGAGATACGTATCCAATGCAAAAATCATTGAAAGTCTTCTCCGGTAAGTCAATCTTTCCCCTCCTCATTTATCGGTTTAGCTGATACGGTTTTCGTAAAAACAGACATAACAGCTAAGCCGATAACAATGCATCATCTTAAGATAAAATTGGGCATTTAACCCGTCCTCACACCCCGCCACCGACGACCAGCATCTAAGGCGGCGGAAAACGCCGCCCACAGCAGAGCCGAGTGCCTCCGTTGATAAAGGTAAGGAGACATCACCTGCACCGCTCAATAAGAGTAGTGCTCCGTTTTTTTGATTTTCTTTTTATTCAGCAGCGCCCCCAAAAGCTTTGCCTTTGACTGCTGGAGCGCGTCTCTCGCCTTTTGGACGGTATCCATTTTCGTTTTTCCGCTCAAGACGACGAGAACGCTTCCATCTGTCTGGTTCGCTAAAATCTGTCCGTCCGCCACAGCCAAAAGCGGAGGTGAATCGAAAATAACCAGACTGTACCGGCTGTACATCTCCTGAATCAGCTCTCCCATCGCCTTTGAAGATAAAAGTTCAGCCGGATTCGGCGGCGTCGGTCCGCTCGTTAAGACGTAAAGGTTATCAATCAGCGTTTTTTGCACCGTTTCGCCGAGGGAAGCGTTTCCGACTAACACATTCGTAAGGCCTTGTACATTTTCAAGCTGATAGGTCTCGTGTATCGTCGGTTTTCGTAAATCCGCATCGACGAGCAGCACCTTTTTTTCCTGCTGCGCAAATACCGCGGCAAGGTTGGCGGCGCTGAATGATTTTCCTTCTCCCGGAACGGAAGAAGTGACGAGAATAGAGCGCAAATGGGTCTGAACAGAGGAGAACTCAATATTTGTCCGAATGGTGCGGTATTGTTCAGCCACCAATGATTTGTGATGTAAAACGGATATTTGAGCCAGTCCCCTTCTTGATTTCTTTTTTCTGAATCCCAAACGCCTCACTCCCCGAAATGTTTTTCATCAGACCGTGTCTGCTGATTTTTGATGTCATACACAACCCCTAAAACAGGCAAGTCTGTTTTTTCGCTGAGCTGCCGCTCGCTTTTAACGGTTTCATCAAGAAAGTGGAGAAAAAACGCAAGCGTCACACCCGCCATGAGAGCCGCACCGAACGCCATCATGATATTTCGGATGCGCGAAGGCTTGACCATCGGGCTTTCCGATGCTTTTGCCTCAGACAAAACAATGACGCCTTTTATATTCATCCTGTCACGGACTTCTTTTTTAAATGTCTTCATCAGCGTGTTCGCTATAGCGGCAGCCTGTTTCGGGTTCTCGTCCTGCACCGCTACGGTAATGATCTCTGAATCGGTTTCGCTGCTTGTCGTGATCTTTGCTTTTAAAGCGGATGCCGTCTCAGAAAGATGCAGCGTCTGCTTCACTTTCTCAAGCACAACCGGGCTTTTCATTATCGTTTGAAATGTATTGTTGTAATGAAGATTCAGCTGAACGTCGCTGAGATTCGAATTTTTTTCACCGCTTGTTTCATGAATGAGCACTTGGGTCGATGCCTGATAAACGGGCGAAATCACCCGGAATTGGATGTATCCCGTCACCAGCGTTACAACTGCTGTCATGATAAAAATCAGTAAAAGTCTGTGTTTAATAATGTCAAATAATTCTTTAAAACTCATATTCTCATTCATGTAATTACAGCCTCATCCTTATTGCATCAGGCTTAAACGCCCCCTTCTGTTAATGATTGGATTATAAAAGAAAAGGTCGAAATTTGAAAATTTCAAATTAAGCCATTTGGTTCTTTTTAAAGAACATTATCATGATTTTCCTCTTATTTACTGCACTTACCTTATAATTTTAAATTTTATAAAGAACGAAAAATTTCTTATAATGAACAAAAAAATGCCAGTATACAGGGGAGAATTCAGCACAATGATTGGAAGAATAATTCGTTTATACCGCAGAAGAAAAGGCTACTCTATTAATCAGCTAGCAGTTGAAGCAGGTGTCTCTAAATCTTATTTAAGCAAGATAGAACGGGGGGTTCACTCAAATCCGTCCATCCAATTTCTGAAAAAAGTATCCGCCACCCTGCAGGTCGATCTGACGGAGCTTTTTGATGCCGAAACGATGCTGCACCACATGGGAGACACGGAAGATGAGTGGCGCATCCACCTTGTGCAGGCCGTGCAGTCGGGCATGCCGAAAGAAGAACTGTTCACCTTTACGAACAAACTGACTGAAAAACGCCCGGAGCCCGCACCCTACCGCAACAGAAAACTGACTGAATCCAACATTGAAGAATGGAAAGCGCTGATGCAGGAAGCAAAAGAACTCGGCTTGTCCGTTCAGGAAGTCAGATCATTTTTAGAACGGAAGCGTTACTGATGATATGCTGATGAAAGGGCTTTTATTCGCTTCATATCTTCATCTCTGTTTATAATGAAAAGAAAAAAGGGGATGAAATCATGACAAAACTTACCGTTCAAACCCGCTCCGGCGCACTGAAAGGAACTGCCGGCCGCGGTGCCCGCACATGGAAGGGCATACCGTACGCGAAGCCGCCCGTCGGAGAGCTCAGATTTAAAGCGCCGGAGCCGCCCGCACCTTGGGACGGCGTAAAACATGCCGATTCGTTCGGACCGGTTTGTCCGCAGCCGGATGATATGCTGTCTATATCGTTTTCCGGAGATGTACCGCCTCAATCTGAAGATTGCCTTTACCTCAATGTTTTCGCCCCCGATTCAGAGGGCGAAAAAAAGCCTGTCATGGTATGGATACACGGCGGGGCATTTTATTTAGGTGCCGGAAGCGAACCGCTTTACGACGGATCTGCCCTTGCCGCTGACGGAGATGTCATTGTAGTGACACTCAATTACAGGCTCGGACCGTTCGGCTTTTTACATTTGTCTTCTATTCATGACGCGTATTCCGCCAATATCGGGCTGCTCGATCAGATCGCCGCCCTGCGCTGGGTGAAGGACAATATATCCGAATTTGGAGGAGACCCGGATAACGTCACGATATTTGGTGAATCGGCAGGCGGCATGAGCATCGCCTCCCTTATGGCAATGCCTGACGCAAAAGGCCTGTTTCATAAAGCCATTTTAGAAAGCGGCGCCTCTCATACGATCCCGGCGGACATGGCAAAAGACATCGCGGCGGCATTTATTCATGAAGCCGGCACTGATCAATTGCAGGAGCTTTCCGTTAATGACCTGCTTAAGACTGCGGATAAAGTGCGGCGCTCACTAGATCAAAACATTTTTCAGCTTTTGTTTCAGCCCGCCATCGATCCGGCCACATTGCCTGCGGAACCGGTGAAAGCCATAGCAGACGGGGCCGCAGAAGGCATACCTATGATCATCGGAACCAATCGTGATGAAGCATATTTGTTTTTCACCCCTGATACAGACATTCATTCCGAGAAAAAACAGCAAGATTATTTGCATTATCATCTCGGAGAGAACTGCACTGAGCAAGCGGCAGATTTATATCCGCATTCATTAAAGGGACAAATCGATATGATGACGGATCTGATTTTCTGGCGGCCGGCTGTCGCTTTCGCACAAGGACAGTCGCAGCACGCACCGGTCTGGATGTACCGCTTTGATTGGCATGGCGAAACACCGCCGTTTCATAAAGCCGTTCACGCTCTGGAATTGCCGTTTGTGTTCGGAAACTTTGATTCTTTGAGAAAGACGCTGCAAGAACCGCTCGGTGATGACGCAGAACAGCTTTCCAAACAAATCCAATCCGCATGGCTCACTTTTGCAAAAACCGGAAACCCGAACACCTCTCACTTCAATTGGCCTGAATATGATACCGATTCACGCGAAACTTTGCTTTTCAACACGGATACCGCTGTCGAAAGTGATCCCGATTCAGCAAAACGCCGCATCCTGTTTCAAGCATAAAAAACGCCAAGGGAGCCGGCTCCCTTGGCGTTTCGTTTTCATCTTACTTCAGACATCAGTCAGTTTCGCAGTATATCCATTTCCACATTACCCCTGATATGTTATATTCTAACCCAATAAGTTAACCAAACATTCATAAAAGAGTTTTTATATGGAGAAATCAAGTATTATCGGCACAGCTGCCGTTATAATCGGGGCGCTTATGACCTTAGTTTCATTTATCTTCCTGCGCGACACTGATTTCTATGCCGTGAGGTGGATAGGGGTTGTTATCATGATTGCAGGATTTTCATGCGGGCCGGCCCACACCATTTCAAAACATAAAAACAGACATGAAAAAGAAACCCGGTAACCTTTACTGGGTTTCTTTCATACACTTCATTTTATCTCACTTCATAATGCAACTCCGCAAATTGTTTGTAACGCCTGACATCAGTCAGCTTCAGTCCTGTCTCCCGGTCTCCGGGTTTGAACAAAGAAATTCCGCGTCCGAGCAGAACGGGGGCGATCTGAATGATAAACTCATCGACAAGTTTTTCCTCCAAAACCGGGTGCAGCAGATCACTCCCGCCGACAATCCAAATCCGCTTGCCTTCTTGGCGTTTCAATGCTTTTATAAAATCGGCAGGCTCTTCATGAACAAACCGCACATGTTCAGTACGCCCGGTCAATGTCCGCGAAAACACATAGCATTCTTTACCTTTGTACGGAAATTCCTCAGGCAATAAAACCAATATGTCCTCGTATGTTTTTCTGCCCATGATGATCGTATCGACAGATTCATAGAAAGCTTCATAATCGGTGCCGTCTTCACCTTCAGTTCCGATTAACCAATCTAAAGAGTGATTTTCCCGCGCAAGATAGCCATCTGCGCTGACAGCTCCGTAAAAAACGAGCTTTCTTTGACCGCTCATAAAAATCCCTCCCCTTTTTTATTATACCTTGAACATGCGGATGAAATGAAAAATGATAGAATCGGGTAAAAACCCCCGCTACCGGGTTTTCGTTTCTTCCTGTTTTGGAGATGCTGTTACTATGCCGTCTATCCATCTTCCGGTAATCGGCATAAAGAAATGGAGAATGACCCCTCCTAAACAAACGGTTAATAACGTTCCGATGCCTACCGGACCTTTTAGCATCACGGCCAGTATGAAAAATATGAAGTAAATGACCGTTCTTGAAAAAAAGATGCTTCTCCCGGTTAATTCGCGGACAATTAACGTTAACCGATCAACCGGGATCGGTGCGAAATTTGTGTGCAGATAGGTTGCGGTTCCTATCCCTATCACAACTAAACCGATTGCAAAACAGCCCGCTTTTCCGTACCATGGTTCAGGCGTTATGATTCGGTGCAGGAAAAAAAGCCACATATCAATCCCGATTCCCGTTATAAACGCCGTAATCATCCCTGTAAATTCCGGTCTTTGTCTTTTTAACATTGAATTACAGCAAATTAACAGGAAAGCGATGATGATTTCCCAGCTTCCCACGGTAAGCCCTGCATGGACGGATAATCCCACAATAAGCGCATCAAAAGGAGACGTTCCAAGATCTGATTGAATCGTGACAGAAATACCAAAGGTCAAGATCATGATTCCTAAAACATAAAAAACATATTTCACTTTATCGTCCTCATTTTCTTATTTTATGTTGCAAATACAACAAAAATACGGTATGTTTACTATACGGTATTTTCATTGCAAATACAACAAAAAAATCAGCTGATATGATAAATGAAGAAAGGAGCTGTATGACCATGAGTATTCAATTAAAAAAGTGCAGCCTTAACGATATAACAGAGCTCCGGGAGATAAGCATTGAAACATTCAATGATACATTTAAGGATCAAAATTCACCAGAAAATATGAAAGCTTATTTGGAAAATTCATTCCGCTCTGAACAGCTGAAAAAGGAATTATCCAATCTGTCTTCTAAATTCTATTTTGTTTATTATCATGATGACCTTGCGGGGTATGTAAAAGTCAACATGAACGAAGCACAATCAGAAAAAATGGGTGAAGATTCTCTTGAGATTGAGAGAATTTATATAAGAAAAAACCACCAGAAACACGGGCTTGGCAAATATCTGCTGAATGAAGCTGTGAAAATCGCAACAGCACACAATAAAAAGAAAATCTGGCTGGGCGTATGGGAAAAAAACGAAAATGCAATCGCCTTTTATCAAAAAATGGGGTTTGTCCAAACTGGAGAACACTCTTTTTATATGGGGGATAATAAGCAAGTCGACTTTATCATGACCAAAACCCTGTCGTAAAAGGATACAAAAAACCCGGCCAAGCTGCCGGGTTTTTTCTCTTATTTTAATTTTCCCGCACGGATATCATCGGTCATTCCTTCGTACGGCGCTTCTGAAATCAGTGCTTCGTTATTGATTCCCGCATTGTTGAGATACGTAATATCCGCAAACTCGGGAACGACATATTTCGGATACGTTTCATATTTCTCACGTGACTCTTTCATCACGTCAATGTAATCATTTTGGTAGCACACCGTGATTTCCGGATGCTCATGCACCCATTTCGGGAAGAAAATAATTCCGTGCATCCGTTTTTCATTCGGCATAAAGTTTAAGGAAACGTCTGTGCCTGTCGGTTCAGTCCATGACACTTTGTATACGCCTTCTGTCAGTTTGACGATATTCACTTCCTGGTCGCGCACCCAGCGGCCGCCCACCATTCCGCTATGAATCCGATAGTCGATGGTATGATCATTTTTAATATAGATTTCATACTCCCAGCCGTTTTCATACGTGTAAATCATATGGCTTCCGATAAAGTTTTCCATGTTGACTCACTCTCCATCTTATTATTGAACTTCATAAATATCTAACCGAATGTCATCCGGCAATCTGACCGCAGCCCCGATAAACAGCCGGTCCTGCAGATGCTGATATGCCTCGCTGCTTGTTTCAAACACAGGCACAGTGCGGAAATACACGTGCTCGGGATCAATGATGCGGTTCACTGACTCATAAATGACTTTTTTAAAGAAGGTTCATTCAAGGACGTATCACCTCCCGAGATATTATGTTTATTTAAACATGTAACTATTTACATGTTTAATTGTAACGCTGTTAAAATGGACTGTCAAATAATGAGCTGTTCCGGTTATGTTTTTCAGTGTTCAATAAAAAAAGACAAGGGCGGCACATGCCGAAACCCTTGTCTTTTTCATTTGCTGTATACTCATATATCAAAAAACGCCAGACGAGCGTCTTCTTAGTAATCGCAATCTTTATCTCTGCATTCTTTCTTACAGCGTCTATTGAGTGCCCCATGATCTTGTCATTTGCCTTATCGTAAATACCATCGAATTTATTCGATGTATCACCGTTGTAATAGCCAAATACCTCTATCCCGCCCATTGGATCTATTTCGTATTTATCTTTAAATGTAACGTTATGTATGCCTTCATAATTCGATTTGATAAATTTCTCCATTCGTTCTTGAGCAATCTTTATCTCTTCAGCCTGAGCATTTTTATCATTACTATTCTTCATTATAAAACTTCCGGCTGCTATTAAGATAATGAACATAATAATATATTTTTCACAGAAACATCCGTTCCATGAGTGATGATGAAGCTCGCGGACTGGAAAAAATGGTCGGTGACAGGTGCATTTAGGCGTCTTAAGATTTTTCTTCCGCATCCACAGAGGAGCTCCCTATTTTGTCTCCTACAGGATCATATAAGCCGTCAAATTCTTTAGTTTTATCGCCGTTTAGGTACCCCTCAACTGTAATTCCGCCGGTTGGATCAATAAAATAATCATCATAAGAAATTTTCTCTATATCCTTATACTCACTACGCAAGTACTCGGTCATTTTACTTTTGGCTTTTTCGAAAAGAGCATTTTCTTCCTTTTTCCCATCATATTGATGCTTCATAATCAACCCTCCAACGGTTATAATTAACACTAGAACAATAATAAGGTATTTTTTCAAAAAAAATCATCCCTTTCCCTACCCTATTTTACATGACAAGAAAGGTGCTGTATATCTTGAGCAAGAAAATCAGGACTTCAAACCTGACAGATGAAACATATTACAGGATGAGTCAACGTGCTTATAACTATGACTATCTTAAAAGGAAATTAGAGAAGAACGATTATATACGCTTTAATTCTTCCATTTCAAAACCTACTTACTGGTGCGTCGATCAAATAAAATCAGACGATAATACAGGACTTGATGCGGTTGTATTAGCACAAGCAGTGAAGAATAACGGAAAATGGACAAAATCAAAAAACCCCGAAAACGTGGTCGTCGCCTTTGCGGGAACCGATATCGGAAAAGACCCGATCAATGACGGCGTAAAAGCGGACGGCGGCAATATTGTTTTCGGAAATGATCCGAAAAAAGAAGTACATTATATTGTAAAAAAAGACGCAAAGGATACCTCGAAAACGCTCGGAGCCTATCACGGAACGCCCTCTCAAGACGCCATGCTCACAACCGGAAAGTATAAGCTGATGACGAAAACTTCGCAAATCGATCAAGCCGATCAGCTGGTACGCAGCGTAAAGAAAAAGTATGCCGGAACGTCAACGATTATTTCAACAACCGGCCATTCACTCGGCGGCGCTGAGGCCGAATACAGCGCAGTGAATAATGATGTGTACGCCGTCGCGTTTAACAGCCCTTCCGTCGTAAAACTGCACGATGAAGAAACACAGAAAGAAATCAACAGCGGCATATACGATCCATACATCCGGTCAATTATCAATCCGGACGACATGGCCGGGGCGGGTTATTGGAACGAATATGACCGCCACAACGGGACAACGATTTATACGAAAAACCCTTCGCTCTCACAGTTCAGCCGAAAGCAGCGGCTTGGCGGGAACTTGAACGAGCAGATCGGCAAGAATCTCGCTTATTTCTTCACTACCGTCATTCTGAGAAATCCGGATACACACGGCTTAAATGAAGCGAATTTCATATTTGACCGAAACGGAAGCATCACAAATCCGAACGGAGATGAATTAGTCTTTGACAAAAACCTCGGCGCTCTTCTGCCGGCCGGTGCGATCGGAAGCGCAGATACAATAAAAGTAACGCCGAAAAACGCAAAGAAGCTGGCTGAAAAGGTGCAGGCCATGACTGAGGATTTACGGACGATGAAAAAAGAAGCGCAGAACGCCTATCAGGAGCACGATGAAAAAATCGCCGAGCTAAAAACGGAAATTTACGGCCAAGTCGGACACGGCTTGTTTGATCAGCTTCAAGCACAGGACGTGACCAATACCATTGAAGATATTGCGCAATCCTACGATAAAGGCCCGATTTTTTACGACACTCAGGCTGAGCAGGCGTTTATTGATTCTTTGCAGGCGGCGATCACGGACCTAGAAGAGATCGGCGGATTCTTACATAAAATAGCAGACGAATTTCAGAAAAAAGACCAGATGCTCGCAAACTGGTTAAGATGATAGAGGTGTATACATAATGCCGACATTAGACGAACTTTTAGAACACAAGGACGACCCGATGAAGAAAATGCTGCAGCGGCAGATGCTGAAAACAGGGATGACGCAGGCAGCGGGGACAAAACTTGAAACAGTCCGCCGAACGCTGAAACCGACATTCGAAATGGATACGTTGAAAGATGAATTATATGAAGTGTATTCAGCACTATTGAACAGCTTTGAAGGCAAGGCGCAAAAAGCTCTCGCGCAGCGGATCAGTGAAAGTGCGCGGCTGATTGCCGGAACCGAACATAACAGAGACACATTCGTTAACAGTTTCAAAACAAGATAAAATAAAAAACCTCGCAGATTTATCATCTGCGAGGTTTTTCCTATCCTCTTAACTGAGACGCGCTCGGAGGGATTCGAACCCCCGACAGACGTGGTACCGGAAACCACCGCTCTATCCAACTGAGCTACGAGCGCACGTTTTTTCAATCAGATACCTTTATATTATAATAAAGGAACGCGCAGAAAGCAACTCTTTTTTGATAATGCACAACAGGATTATGCAGCGTCCTCATGCAGCATAATCCTGCATCGTTTACCGGCATTGATTTTCACAAAAAACCCATTTCAGGCGGACTGCCCCCGGCTCGGTTCATTTTCAATCACTGCAGAAAAAGCAGTAATCACCCGTTTTAGCTTTTTTTCCAAATGTCCTTTAACGTCCAATAGGTGAATTCCTCAACCTTTACGGCGCCTTTCTCAGAAAACAGCTCAATCCCCAATCTGCCTTCATTCGGATAGATACGGCTTGTCATCGTTGTTTCTCCATGATTGGCGAATACTTCAATCGAGGATCTGTCAATAAAGATACGCAGCGCCAGCTTGCCGTTTGTATCCGTCTGCACCCTTCTCACACCGTCTTTCGCTTTCCCCATCTTGGTGCAATCAAGCGTCAGCTTTTTATCCGTTAGATTGTATGTCAGCACAAGTTCTTCTTCATCAAGGCCGCGAATCTTAAAACCTGCCGTTTCGGCATCAGAATCGTTCACATCAAACACGGCCCGGACTTCAAGCAGGTCTTCGGACGTCTTTGCCAAGTAACTCCCTGAAAGCGATCGTCCGGCACATTCCCGGTATTCCATTTTCCGCAGCTGCTTGGTTTCTTCCACGGGATTCATCAAAAGTTTATGATCATCACGCAAAGTCAGTTCTCGCGGCAAAGTCAATGCACCGCACCATCCGTCCGCTTTTGTCGGCATCTCAGATTCCCACATATCCATCCACCCGATAGCAATTCTGCGTCCTTTATCATCTAATAATGTTTGCACGGCGTAAAAGTCATGGCCGTGATCCAGTTCTTTAAAAGCACCGTGTGTAAATTTGTTTGTTTCATTATGATAGTCACCGATTAAATAACCGGTTTGATGTAAATTTTGATATGAATCACCGTCCGCCTCGATCCCCTGGGGTGAAATCAGCAGGACATGCTTGCCGCCTAATTCAAAGAAATCAGGACATTCCCACATATAGCCGAGATTACCGTCACTTTGGGCGAGAACCCCCGCGTATTCCCAATCACTCAAATCAGGTGAACGGTATAAAACGACCCGTCCGACGTTTTCTTTTGAAGAGTTGCCGATGACCATATACCAAACATCGCGATGCTTCCATACTTTCGGATCGCGGAAATGACGGGCGCTGTCTTCCGGCGGTTCCGCAATAACAGGGTTTTCCTGAAGCTTTTCAAACACGATTCCATCTTGGCTGACAGCGATATTTTGAGTTTGATAGAATAGGTCTTTCTTTTGATCAATTATATTATGTCCTGTATAGATGAGGGCTAATCTTCCATGATCATCGACCGCGCTTCCCGAAAAACAGCCGCTTTGGTCGAATGCATCGCCCGGAGCTAAGGCAACCGGCAGGTGCTCCCAATGAATGAGATCTTTACTTTTTACATGTCCCCAATGCATCGGCCCCCAATGCTCATCATACGGATGATGCTGAAAAAAGACGTGGTATTCTCCTTTAAACTGAATAAGCCCGTTCGGATCATTGATCCAATTCGCCCGGGGCATAATATGGTACCCCAATCGATATCTTTGTTTCACTTTACCCTCGGCTTCCTTCAGAGCTTCTTCCGCCTGCTGAATTCTATCCATTTGTAACATCCTCTCTATCCGATTTTTTGCAGACGCTGGACACGCCTGCTGTTTTGTTTCGGGCCCAATAAAGTAAATATGGAGATGACGGTAAAACCGAAGACGACGATTCCCATGATGAGATAGGTTTGACGGAACCCCGCACTGTCATATAATCCTCCCGCAAGCGGCGACAGAATCGACGCGCCTGCCTGAGATGCGAATTGAAAACCGATGAGATAAAGGACGGACGACAGACGCGTATCAAAATTGGCAGCCAAATATTTAAAAACGGCGATCAGCATAATCGGCAATTCCAGTGCGTGGATGAGTTTCATTGATGAAATGCCTACAGGCTCAACTGCAATTCCGGACCCGACGATGCGGAAAGCCATTAAAAACCCCGCTAAAATCAAACTGTTTTTCGCCCCGAACTTATTGACGATAAAAGGCGCAAGAAACATCATGCCGGCCTCCAAAAACACCTGGAATGAATTCAGATAGCCGAATACTTGGTTACCCGTCGACACTGAAGGAAACAAAGACGCATAGTAGATCGGGAACTGCTGATCATATACGCCGTAAATGCAAGTCACCCCGATAATGTACAGCATAAAAAACCAGAAATCTCTTAGTAAAAAGAGCCGCCCCACGTCTTTTAACCGGACCGAATCCGCTCTGTTTTTCTCATGATCAGTCATTTCTATTTTCACAGACATGATAATGGCCGTTAATATGACGGCTGAAACAGACGCGATCCAGAAGTTGATATTGGGATTGATATTGAAAAGCTGCCCTGCAAAAAATGCAGCCGCCGCCCAGCCCAGCGAGCCCCACATTCTTGATTTACCATACTCGAAATCATATTTTCGGCTGACCTTTTCAATGTACGTTTCAATCGCGCCTATCCCCGCCAAAAAAGCGGCTCCCAAATATAAGCCTCCGACAACGGCGCCAAGAAAGACGTTGTATTGTAAAAGCGGCCCATAGACGAAGATATAAAACGGACCCGTGAATATGAGAAGACAGCTGATCATAAACAATATCTTTTTCTTCAGCCCCAATTTGTCAGAGATAAAACCGTAAAGAGGCTGCATGCAGAGGCCAAATACGGCGTTTACAGAAAAGATAATGCCTGTCGCTGATCCGTTTAAATTGATTTCCTGCCCTAACCAAATCGCAAATAAAGAATAGCTGGAAGACCAAGTAAAAAAGAAAAAGAAGAAATAAGCACTCAGTTTCCAATACAGACTTTTTGAGCTTTTCATTTGCACCGCTCCTTTAATAGGACCTTTTAATAGCCGTTTTAGAGCCGCATACTTCCTTCTTCATTTTCATCATATACATGCGATCTCTGAGTAAGCGCTTACTTTCCATCGCTGCTCGATTCTTTCACTTTATTGCCGCCAGCCATCTCTCCATACCCGTCACTTCCCTTCACTCTGAGAATAAAGCGCTTTCAAAAAGAATTGTATGTCAACCGGTTCCATATGTCAATCGGTTGACATACAATTTTCTGATTATTTTAATCAAACAAAACGCACCCTCTTTATATGAAAACAGAAACACGGAATGTCCTTGCACATGTCAGCCTGATTCTCTAAAATAAGTGCGTGACGGAAATTGTAAGCCATTTCAGTAAGCAGGAGGGCACGGGAATGAAGCCTAACATTCATGATGTTGCGAAAATAGCGGGAGTTTCATCTACAACCGTTTCGCGGGTATTAAATAACCGCGGCTATATCAGCGAAAAAACAAAAGAAAAAGTGTACAAGGCGATGGAAGAAATCAATTACTTTCCAAACGATCTGGCCCGCTCTTTATTCCGAAAACGAACCAATTTAATAGGGCTTATCATCCCAAACTCCAGCAATCCGTTTTTCGGCGAACTCGCCTTTCATATTGAAAGCATTTGTACGTCCATGGGCTACAAACTGCTGCTTTGCAACAGTTTACATCGAAAGGATAAGGAAGAAAAATATTTGGAGATGCTGATAAGAAACCAAGTGGACGGCGTGATCGCCGTGACTTACAACCGGGGAATTCTCAATTATCACAAGCAAAATCTGCCGATTGTCGCCATTGATCATTACTTATCGGACACGATTCCCGTCGTCGGCTCAGACAACTATGACGGCGGAAAAAAGGCGGCAGAACTGCTGATTGAAAAAGGGTGCCGGCACATCGTCCATATCAACGGCCCGATTGAACTCGAAACACCGGCAAACCTCAGAAGAAAAGCATACGAAGACGTCATGCATGAACACGGACGGAAGCCTATTACATATGAAGTACCCTTTTATCAGCATTACCATGACATTATTTCAACATTATTCGATGAACAGCCCGACACCGACGGAATTTTTGCCAGCGATGATATCATGGCGGCTGCAGTGATGACCGAGGCCAAAAAACGGGGAATAGACATCCCGAATCAATTAAAAGTGATCGGTTATGACGGCACTGAAACCGTTCAATCGGTTCTGCCGGACTTGGCAACCATCCAGCAGCCGATTGAATTGATTTCCAAAACAGCCATCGAGATTTTAGCAAAAGAAATTGAAGGCGAATTTGATGATTTGCCGCTGGAAACGTATTTGCCGGTACGGCTTTTGGAAGGGCGGACAACGTAGTCAGACCCTTCAGCCGTACGTAGCGACGCGATTGCGGTCTATTTTGAGCGCTCCGGCCATATCATTTTCTCAAGGCTCCGGCGCTGATCATCCTCATTTCCACTTTGCTGTTTGAACTTTTTGTTTTATGGGAAAAATGGTGTTAGAAGAAAAGGTTGGCATTTTGGTCAGCGTTTTGTTTGACCTTTATTGACCAAAAATGTATCATGTAAATACATACTTACCTAAAAGGTGAAGGAGGAGCATTATGAATTTAATACCTACAGTCATTGAACAAACGAACCGCGGAGAAAGAGCTTATGACATTTACTCCCGTCTTTTGAAGGACCGTATTATCATGCTTGGATCTGCGATTGATGACAACGTTGCGAACTCCATCGTGTCACAGCTTTTATTCCTTGAAGCGGAAGACCCTGAAAAAGATATTTCCATTTACATTAACAGCCCTGGCGGATCAATCACTGCCGGTATGGCAATCTATGATACAATGCAGTTCATTAAACCGAAAGTATCCACGATCTGCATCGGTATGGCCGCTTCTATGGGAGCATTTTTACTTGCAGCCGGAGAAAAAGGCAAACGTTACGCGCTTCCTAACAGTGAAGTTATGATTCACCAGCCGCTTGGCGGAGCGCAAGGACAGGCGACAGAAATTGAAATCGCGGCAAAACGCATTCTCTTGCTTCGCGACAAATTAAACAAAGTGCTTGCTGAACGTACCGGCCAGCCGCTTGAAGTCATTGAGCGCGATACAGACCGCGACAACTTCAAATCAGCTGATGAAGCCTTAGAATACGGCTTAATCGATAAAGTGCTGACACGCAATACAGAAGACCAGAAGTAATGCCAAAAAAACCTGCAAGAGCTGATGTCTCTTGCAGGTTTTTTTATGCTTTATTCCCATTCAAAAAAGTAATGAATGCTTTGACGACAGATAATTCTAACGCTGAAGAATTATACATAAGCCAAGTATCGCGTATCACAGGCTCGTTATTTTTATAGGATAGCGCCAATGTGTATAATTCATCAGAAGGCTGAAGACAGATTTCCGGCACAACAGAATAACCGAGACCGTTTTTCACCATCTCTTTACAGGTTTCCTGCCTGTCTACCTCCATCGCAATGAAAGGCGGTTCAGTAAATTGGTTATTCCACCATTTTTGAATCAAACTTTTCAAAGAAGCATCAGTTTGATAATAAATCATCGGCAATTTGGGAAGGTCCTCACTGTTGATTTCAGTTTTTGAAATAAGGTACAGCCGCTCTTCATTTAGCAGTTGTTTTTCCCCTTGCCAATCATAATTTCCCCTCATAATCCCAAGGTGTACCCCCGAATGATGAAGCAAATCCATCACCTTCGCACTCCATCCCGTATTGACGTGGAATTGAACAGACGGATACTGATCAGAAAACCGTTTTAGAATCGCCGGGAGCTTATACTGAGCAAAATTGCTTGAGACTCCTAATCTGAGAACCCCGCTGACTTCATGGCTCATATTGAGCATATCATCCTTCACTCTTCTGAATTCCTGCAGCATCTCTTTCGAATAATCAACCAGATGTTCACCTTCTGAAGTGAACTCCATCCCTTTTTTTCTTTTATAAAAAAGGCGCACTCCGAATTGTGCTTCCAGGTTTTTGAGCCGATAACTTAACGCCGGCTGTGTCATATATAATCGCTCTGCCGCCTTCGTCATATTTTTTTCTTCGAATAATGTAATGAGCACAATCCAATCCTTTTCATCCATATGAAATCCCCCAAAATATTTTTCTGCTATAAAATTTCCTCCTATTATAAAAGTTTTTTATTCAACTTTATAAAAATTATATGTTTTACTTATAATCCTAATTTATCATACGATATTTTCCAAAGGGACCGGTACCTTTTTATCCACACAAAATGATGTAAGGATGAGACAGCATGGAAAAAGTTCCTGTAACCGTCATGAGAGGCGGCACCAGCAAAGGCGTTTTTATTCATCAAAAAGACATGCCAGACGATACAAACCTATGGAGCGATTTTCTTTTAGACATTATGGGGAGCCCTGACGAGAGACAAATTGACGGTCTCGGCGGCGGCCATTCTCTCACAAGCAAGGCAGCCATTATTAAGAAATCCGCCAGAAAGGATGCAGATGTTGAGTATACGTTTGCTCAGGTCAGTTTGACTGACCATTTTACCGACTTCAAAGGCAATTGCGGAAATATCTCTGCTGCCGTAGGCCCTTATGCTATTGAGAAAGGGCTCGTTCAAGCTGAAGAGCCGGTTACAAAAGTCAGAATGTTAAATACAAACACTCAAAAAGTGATCGTAGCAGAAGTTGAAGTCAGAAATGGAACATTTCATTACCAGGGGGACTGCTCTATCCCCGGGGTTCCAGGTACAGCTTCTCCTATTTATCTTTCATTTCACCAGGCTGAAGGAGCGGTGACCGGTAAGCTGTTTCCCACTGGTCAGCCTATTGATGTTCTCGATACACCGTATGGAAATATCTCGGTCTCGATTATTGATTACGCTAATCCGCTTGTCTTTGTAAAAGCAGAGGACACGGGGCTTACCGGCTTAGAACTTCCGGATGAATATACTCCGGATATATTGGAAAAGCTCGAAATGATCCGATCGATTGCAGCCGAGAAATGCAGATTCGCTCCGAGACATGAGGCTGCTGCAAAATCACCGGCCGTACCAAAACTAACATTAATCTCATCTCCAGCGGATTATATCGATACAAAAGGGATAAAGAGACACGCAGAAGAGATGGATCTTGTCATTCGTATGATGTCCATGCAAAAACCGCATCAAGCTTTAGCCATTACAGGGGCGGTTTGTACGACTGCCGGTATGCTATTGCAGGATACAATATTATCTGAATTTTCATTCTATGGCAGAACGATTCGATTGGGACATCCAAGCGGCATTTTAGAAACCGAGGCAGATGTTGATCCGGATGGAACAACGATTAAAGTAGTACGCACAGCAAGAAAAATCTCTGAAGGCTATGTGTTTACAAAGCAAAGTTACAACCTGAATACGCTGAATCACATTGGTTAATACCAGTCTTCAGACAAGTCAAAGATAAACGGAGGAATACGAGATGATCAATGTAAATGCGTCTAATCGATTAAACAGACTGCCTTTTTCAAGGGCCCATCAAGCAGTGCTCGTTATCCTTTCATTCGCTTACTTTTTTGATTTTATCGATTTAAATACGTTTTCATATGCGGCGCCTTCACTTTTAAAGGAATGGAACATTTCTACTCATACCATCGCTTTTATTACGTCTGTCTCCTATTTCGGAATGTTTATCGGCGCCTCTGCCGGAGGATGGTTTTCAGACCGTTTCGGAAGGAAAAAAGGTTTAATTCTGGTTGTCACCTTTTTCTCTTTCTTCTCCCTCCTCTCTTCTCTGGCTTGGAACCCAGAAATACTCGGTGTTTTTAGATTTCTTACGAGTTTAGGTATCGGCGCCACAACGATTGTGGCAAGTACGTATATCAGCGAATTTTTCCCATCCGCAACTAAGGGTAGATACCAGGCAATCTGTATTACAATCGGCATATGCGGAATTCCTGCAGCCGGCTGGGTGGCTAAATTGGTCGTGCCGTCCGCCTCTTACGGCTGGCGGTTTATCTTTCTATTCGGCGCGGTCGGTATTTTTTTTCCGCTGATCGCCAGAAAACTGGAAGAATCACCGAAATGGCTGGACACGAAAGGAAAAAGCGAACAAGCACACCGCATTCTGCTTGAACTGGAGGCAAAAGCAGAAAAAGAAAAGGGTGAACTGCCTGAACCAGCTCCGGCTCTGCGAAGCAGACAAACCGCTGTAAAATCCGTTCCATATCGGACGTTATTTCAAAAGCCTTTGGCAGGAAGAACTTTTGTTTTAATGACGATGTGGGCAGCTTCCACGATTGCAATTCAAGGCTTTGGCACGTGGGTTCCCACCCTTTTGGTAAAAGAAGGCGTATCAATGGATGAGTCTATCGTATACGTCACTCTGGGAACGATCGGTGCCCCGCTGGGCGCTCTCATTGCGTCGCAAATCTCTGACCGTGTGGATCGAAAGTGGGCCATTTCTGTTTTATCGTTAATTATTATGGCGCTTGGATTCTTTTATGGCATCAATCCTTTGCCGATGGTCATTGTCATATGCGGATTTCTCATGCATATGTTTGAGCGTACTTTCAGTTCGATCGCATATGCCTATACGCCGGAATTATATCCGGTTGAAGCCAGGGCATCTGGAAATGGCCTCACTTACGGCGTAGGACGTCTTGCAAATGTAGCCGGCCCCTTTGTCGTCAGTTTCCTGTATTCAGGCTACGGATTTTTAAGTGTTTTCTTGTTTTTTACAGGCTGCTGGTTTCTTTGTGCACTGACAGTCGGTATATTTGGAATCAGTTCAAAAAAACAAAAGATGCAGCAGGATGATTTCATATCGGAGGAAACATTCGTGCAACAAAAGTTGTAAACGCATACAGTCTGCAAACCGCAAAACATCCATCTCCTCTGAGGAAATGGATGTTCTTCTTTCAACCCCAACAGCATTCTCTTTCTCATCTTATTCTCATACATATGTCTTATCCTGAAGAAAGGTGTGATACGCATGAGAAAGAGAAAACGATTTCCAGAAAGAAAAGGTATTCTATAGGCGGAGAATTTTCCATCAGAATAGATTAGATGCAACCGCCGAAACATATTTCAGACCTCTGACTTACAATTCCCGCCATTTCTTATCTAAAATCGGGTATGTATACCGATTCATCTGCTCAATCAGCTCATCCGGCCGGGAGGAACTGTGTATCAGCTTCAAATGAGACTCATTCGAAAATCCTTCCTGAATGCTGTACTTGACCATCTTCATCATCGGCTCAAAATACCCGTTCACATTGTACAGTCCGATCGGTTTTTGATGAATGCCGATTTGCGCCCAGCATAGCACTTCAAATAACTCTTCATATGTTCCGAAGCCGCCGGGCATGGCAATGTACCCATCGGCAAGTTCACTCATTTTCGCTTTCCGCTCATGCATGCCGCTGACTTCAATCAGCTCCGTCAGATTCTGATGAACAACCTCTCCGCTGAACAGCCCGCTCGGCATGACGCCGACAGCTTTTCCGCCGCCTGCCATTAACGCGTCGGCGACGGTTCCCATCAGACCGATCCGTGAACCGCCGTAAACAAGGCCGATTCCCTGCTCCGCCATATATTCACCCAGTTCGGCCGCTTTGCGTTTGTACTCTTCATTTACCCCCGGGTTTGACCCCGCAAATACACAAATGGTTTTCATTTTTTCATCTCCATATCTATATATGTACATCAATAAATCAAAATACACTATATATTGTCCCATCTCTATATGATAATATCAATAAGAATCATACAGGACATAAGGAGTGTTTCACATGCAGATGGCTGAAGCAGAACAATGGACGAAAGATTTTTATGAAAAACGAGGATGGACGGCGTACGGGCCATTTATCAGAATCGGTTTTTTAATGGAAGAGGCGGGTGAGCTCGCCCGGGCGGTAAGAGCATATGAAATCGGCAGAGACCGGCCGGATGAAAAAGACGCGACCCAGGCTGAACGCAGGCAGGAGCTGATTGAAGAAATGGGTGACGTCCTCGGAAATCTGGCTATCCTTGCTGATAAGTACGGCATCACGTTAGAAGATGCGATGAAAGCCCATCAGGAAAAACTGATCAAGCGCTTTGAAACCGAATAAAAACACGGCCTGTCCGCTTTTTCATGGACAGGCCGTATCTGAATTTATCCCGTTATCTCGTCCTGATGCTCAAAGAAATGCTGTTTCCCGATTTTATGAAACAGCCCCGTCTTCCGGATCAGCTCTCTCGGCTGTGATTGCAATCCGACGATCATCAATCTCCCGTTATGCCGTTTGATCCGGTTCATCACATTCCCCAGCACCGCTTCTGCGGAGGTATCCATGTAATGTACATTATTCATCAGCAGAATAAGCGTCTTCGGCTTTTCCTGAAGCCTCTCCAGCAGCGATGTTTCCAGTGAATCAATTGAACCGAAAAACAGCGGCCCTTCAATGGAATATGTGCTGACGGACGAATCATTTTTAACCGATTTGACAGCGGCATGCGGTGTTTTGATACGTGTTGATTCGCTCATTTTTCTGATAAAGAAAACAAAAGCGAGCACGAGACCGGCAGAAACGCCGATGATTAAATCAAACAGAACCGTCAGCAAAAAGGTTGCCGCCAGTACGAATGAATCAGTGTTTTTCAGCCGCATCATATTGGCGACTTCCCTCCGCTCACTCATGTTCCAAGCCACAACCATCAATACCGGCGCCATGCTTGCCAGCGGTACGTGAACGGCAAGCGGGGCGAAGACGAGCAGGACGAGGAGGACGGTGACTCCGTGGACAACACCGGAAATCGGAGAAACTGCGCCGTTTTTAATATTTGTTGCGGTCCGCGCAATCGCTCCCGTTGCCGGTATACCGCCGAAAAGCGGCGCTGCCATATTGGCGATGCCCTGCCCGACAAGCTCCCTATTGCTGTCATGCCGTGATCCTTTCATATTGTCCGCGACCATCGCCGATAATATGGACTCAAGTCCGCCGAGAAGCGCAATGATCAGAGCCGACGGAAACATCATGATCATGTTATCGATTGAGAAATCAGGAAGCTGGAAAGCCGGAAGCTGCCGCGGGATTTCCCCGTAAGCAGAACCGATTGTCGCCATTTTGTCAGGAAAAAACACGACCGCCGCGGCTGTAGAGACAAGCAGCGCCACAAGCGCGCCCGGAATCTTCGGCATCAGCCTGGCTGATAACAGCAAAATGGCCAAAGCAATTCCCGCGATGAGGATGCTGTACAAATTAAAGGTTCCGAGCTTCTTGCCTATTTCCGCAATGTTGAGGATAAAGCTTTCATGCTTTTGGATATCGCGCAGACCGAGAAAATGGGCAATCTGCTCCGAGAAAATCAGCACCGCGATTCCGGCCGTAAATCCGACGATCACCGGCTTCGGCACGAATTTCATAATCTTTCCGAGCTTAAATACGCCAAACAGGACGAGCATGACGCCTGCCATAAAACCGGCTACAAGTAAATTCTCAAAACCATACTGCATCACAATGGCAAACAAAATGGGAACAAACGCCCCCGTAGGCCCGCCGATCTGATATTTAGAGCCGCCCAACAGCGAAATCAGAATTCCGGCCACAATAACGGTGTAAAGCCCGTATTCCGGACCGACCCCCGAGGCGATGGCAAAGGCCATTCCCAGTGGAATCGCTACAATTCCGACCACAATTCCCGCGACTAGGTCTTTCTGAAATTTCTGCAAATTGTATCCCTGATATCTGCCGGTAAATTGCATCGTCAGCTGCATCCTCCTTTGACTGTTTCATAACCGTCAACGACAACATCCAACGTCCCCGTCCCCGGATCAATCACCAGCCCGTGCACCGGCACTTCTTCAGGCAAGAGCGGATGATGCCTGACCATATTCACGCTGTGGGCCACGCTTTCTTCGACGCTGTGAAAGCCGGTCAGCCATGTTTCCAAATCGACTCCCGCATGCTGCAGAAGGCTGAGACATTTGTCTTCCACGCCGCGCTCTTTTGCTTTATTTAATATGGAAGCCGCATTTAATCCCGACATTCCGCACTCGCGGTGACCTATGATGCAGACTTCCTCTGCCTGCAGTTCATAAACGGCAACCAAAATGCTCCGCATGACACTTCCAAATGGGTGAGAAACAATGGCTCCCGCGTTTTTTATGATTTTGGCATCGCCGTTTCTGAGTCCCATCGCCTGCGGCAGAAGCTCCGTCAGCCTTGTATCCATGCAGGATACGATGACAAGCTTTTTTTTCGGGAATTTTGTCGTTTGGTAAGGTTCATATTTCCTTTCTTGGACAAACTGCTGGTTGTGCTCCAAAATGCTTGATAAAGAAACCATTTTTCTATTCATCTCCCATCCGATTGTATTGCAAGCCTTCTTACCCAGCTTACAGTAAGGAATTATAGCACAGAAAAAGGCCTCAAAAGCGCTTTCAAAAAAAGACACGATAATTTGACTGTAAATTCAGATTATGTTCATTTATATCTTTCAAAAATAATAAAATTTATCTTTACACCAACCTATAAAGCTTTTGAAAACAGCGGTTCCGCTCATTTTGCCTTCAGAAATATAGGCGGATTCTGTTATTGTTTGGAGAAACCAAGTATGTACATTTCTTTTTCTTTCATTTTAAGTTCAAAAGAACCAGAAATTTATCGTGATGCGTTTGAATATTTCTCACGTTACCGCTTCTCTTATATAATAAAATAGAGAAGAAAGACAAAGGAGGAGAAGCCCGTTGAAACCCTATGTATTCATCGCGAAATCGATACCGCCGGAAGTCGAACAAATGATAGGCGAGCATTGCCGGTATGACATCTGGAAAGAAGATACCATTCCAAAAGAAGAACTGTACGAAAAAATGAAAGATGCTGAAGGGCTGCTGACATCCGGAACGGCGATTGACAGTGATTTACTGGATCACGCGCCGAAGCTGAAGGTCGTCAGCAATAATTCTGTCGGCTATGATAATTTTAATATTGAAGAAATGAAAAGACGCGGGGTTGTCGGCACGCATACGCCGTACACCTTAGATGACACTGTCGCTGATCTGGCTTTTTCATTAATCCTGTCTTCCGCCAGACGGGTTGCCGAATTGGATCGATTCGTCCGCGCCGGCAAATGGGGAACCGTTGAGGAAGAATCTCTTTTCGGTATGGATGTCCACCATCAGACATTAGGAATTATCGGCATGGGCAGAATCGGTGAACAAGCTGCCAAACGGGCAAAATTCGGCTTCGATATGGACGTGCTGTATTATAATCGCAGCAGAAAACCGGACGCTGAGAAGGAACTCGGGGTTACATATGCCGACTTAGATACACTGCTGAAAACATCAGACTTTGTGCTGTTAATTACGCCGCTTACTGACGAAACGTATCATATGATGGGAGAGCGGGAATTTAAATTGATGAAAGATACGGCATGTTTCGTCAATATTTCCCGGGGAAAGACGGTTGATGAGAAAGCGCTCATTCGCGCATTGCAGGAGGGCTGGATAAAAGGCGCCGGTTTAGATGTGTTTGAAAAAGAGCCGATCGCCGAAGACAATCCGCTCCTGCAGCTGGAAAACGTCACATTGCTTCCGCATATCGGGTCAGCAACGGCAAAAATCCGTTTGAATATGTTCAAGCAAGCCGCACAAAACATGATTGACGCCGTATACGGAAAAACGCCGAAAAACCTCACGAAGGAATTTCAATGAGATGAAAAATCCCGGCCGTTTCAGCCGGGGTTTATTTTTTGCTAGATCAAAAGAACTATTTTTAAATTCTTTCTATTCCTTTCTCTCGATGCTGATACAATGAAAAGGAATCAGCTTCACATGATAAAAATGGGAGGTATTGCTTTGAAAAAACGATTATCGTGGATTTCCGTTTGTTTGCTGGTGCTGTTCTCCGCGGCGGGGATGCTGTTTTCCACGGCTGCCAAGACGGATACATCTTCTCACAAGGCGCACACTGAAGCACAGGTTATCAACACGTTTGACGGGGTTGCGGATTATCTTCAGACCTATCATAAGCTTCCTGATAATTACATTACAAAGTCAGAAGCGCAGGCCCTCGGCTGGGTTGCATCAAAGGGGAATCTTGCAGACGTCGCTCCGGGGAAAAGCATCGGCGGAGACATCTTCTCAAACAGGGAAGGCAAACTCCCTGCCAAAAGCGGACGGACGTGGCGTGAAGCGGATATTAACTATACATCAGGCTTCAGAAATTCAGACCGGATTCTTTACTCAAGCGACTGGCTGATTTATAAGACGACAGATCATTATAAAACCTTTACAAAAATGAGATAAACACATACAAAAAACGGCTTCCCTGCGGAGGCCGTTTTTTTTTGCAGAGAACCTGCGAGCTTCATATAAAATGAGCAGTAAATTTTTCTTCAAACTCTGACCGGTCTATTCTGCTGTTTTCCGCCGTGCCATCGTGTTTTTTTATTGTTATATTGCGTTCAGACAGAACCATGTGCCCTTCCGGTGTCCGCTTAGAAGCAAGCAGGCGTTTGTTGAAAGGAGAGCGTTCATGTTCAAAGATTGTTTGTTTCATAGACTTGAGGTCCTTTTCATCGATTTCTTCAAGCGAAAATGCGTAACCTGTCTGCCAGCCGTCCCCTTTGTTCATTTCAAGCAGGTATGTTCCGAATTCCGTCTCTTCTATCCTCACGCGGAACGCTCCGGCCGCTGATACCGTCTCGTCTCCCGACATCGGCACAGGCTGCATGGCGAGATTGAGGCCGAAGCCTGCATCAGCGATGTACTCATTCCCCCCGGCGGAAAGAAGTACGGCCGCATGTGTGCCGGGCAGCGCCCAGCCGTTTTTCCAGACCGTTCCGCGGATCAATTTGACATCAAATCCGGCATCTTTCAGGATGAAATAAAGCAGTCCGTTCAAGTCATAACAAAGGCCGCCATGAGGTTCCTTCACCATGTGCCGCCACAGTCCTTCTTTCGTGACGTCATATTCTTTTTTGGACAAAACCGCGCGATTTTCAAACGGAAACCGATATGCGAGCGCCTTTAAAAACTCCGGCAGGTTGCTGAAATCGAGGGAATCCTTTTCCCAGCCTATCGTTTGATAACAATCTTTCAGAAACTCATTCATCGTTCCGTCCCCCTTACAAAGTGTTTACACTTCTTCCTGCACATAAGCGGACAACTTTTCCAGCGCTTCCTTTTCATCGTCGCCTTCAGCGATCAGAGTGACTTCCGTCCCCGTGCTGACCGCCAGACTCATTAATCCCATAATGCTTTTGGCATTCACTTTCTTGCCGTTTTTCTCAAGAAACACATCTGATGCAAAACGATTTGCCTCCTGTACAAACAATGCAGCGGGACGCGCCTGCAATCCCGTCTTTAAACGCACTTCCACTTTCCCCTGAACCATAAGATCTCCCCTTTTCTGTACGGTTATTTCAAAGTGATGCTTTGTCCTGTACGCAGCTGTTCTGCGATTTCATCGAGCTTTCTCAGCCTGTGATTGATGCCGGATTTGCTGATTTTCCCGCTTGCAACCATTTCCCCCAGTTCTTTCAGCGTGACCTCCTGATAATCAATCCGCAGCTGCGCAATTTCGCGAAGCTTTTCCGGCAGCGCTTCAAGACCGATCCGTTCATCAATGTATTTAATATTTTCCACCTGTCTGAGAGAAGCACCGATGGTTTTGTTTAAGTTTGCTGTTTCACAATTGACGAGGCGGTTCACTGAGTTTCTCATGTCTCTGACAATCCGCACATCTTCAAAACGCAGCAGTGAATTGTGAGCGCCGATGACATTCAGAAATTCAGTGATTTTTTCCGCCTCTTTTAAATACGTAATATAGCCTTTTTTCCGTTCAAGCGTTTTGCTGTTCAGATGAAATTCATTCAGCAGCGCGCATAATGAATCGTTATGTTCCTTATAAAGCGAGAAGATTTCCAAGTGGTACGACGATGTTTCGGGATTATTCACAGATCCCCCCGCCAAAAACGCCCCTCTCATATAAGAACGTTTGCAGCAGCGTTTCGCCACCAGTTCCTCAGAAATATTCCGTTCAAATACAAAGTTCTCTCCGAGGATTTTCAATTCCTCTAAAATCAGCTTTGCATTTTCAGAAAAGCGCACAATATAAACATTGTTTTTTTTCAGCCGCATTTTTTTTCTGACTAACAGTTCGACCGATACATCATATTGTTTCTTCAGCAATGTATAAATGCGGCGGGCAATCGCCGCATTTTCGGTTTGAACGTCAAGCACGAGATGGCGGTTTGAAAATGACAGGGAACCGTTCATCCGAATCAGCGCGGACAGCTCAGCCTTGGCGCAGCAGTCCTTCACTTCCAGATTCGTCAGTTCTTTTTTTGTTTCCGATGCAAATGACATATTAGCCACCTCATTTCAAAAGGCCTCTAGTCCCTTAATAAATCGACAAGAAGAGAAGCCACTTTATGTGTATCGTGACGGATTACGCCATTTTTATACGTGATAATCTGATCCCTGATGACCTCAAGCCCCATGGATTTCAGCTTTTCAACATTGAAGTCGACGGGCCGGGCCAGCTCTTTCGCATATTTGCTTTTGATTTCGTCAGGGATCTCCTCATTGTTGATTAAGATCGTGTCGATAAACGGCTGCTCCATATGATCGTTCAGCGCCTTGACATGGTCGGCCGCACTGTATTGCAGCGTCTCTCCGGGCTGCGTCATGACGTTGCATATATATACTTTTTTGGCCGCAGCCTTGACGACTTCCTCTCCGATTTTCGGTACGAGCAGATTCGGAAGAATGCTTGTGTACAGGCTTCCCGGACCGATAATGATTAAATCGGCCTGACGGATGACGTCAATCGTTTCCGGGAGCGGATCAATTTTTTCAGGCGTAAGAAACACCCGTTTAATCCGCTGGCCGTAAGAAGGGATTGTCGATTCTCCGGAGACGACCTGCCCGTCCTCCATTTCAGCGTGAAGAACGACACTGGTGTTGGCAGCCGGCAGCACTCTGCCGCGGACATTCAGCACCTTGCTCATTTCGGTGACAGCGTGAAAGAAATCACCGGTTATATTTGTCATCGCTGCCAAAATCAAATTGCCGAGCGAATGTCCGGTTAAGTCGCTTCCTTTGTTGAAACGGTGCTGAAACAGATTTTCAACGAGCGGCTCAACATCTGACAAAGCAGCCAGTACGTTACGGATGTCACCCGGCGGCGGAATTTGAAGTTCATCCCGCAGACGGCCTGAACTTCCGCCGTCATCAGCAACTGTCACAATCGCCGTAATATCAACGGGCTTATGCTTTAACCCCCGAAGCAGCACGGACAGACCCGTTCCGCCGCCGAAGATTGCGATTTTCGGCTTCTTATTCATTTCCGGCTTCTCTTTTCAATGTCCCGGTGAGTGACATGAGTATAGAAATCTTTTTTAAAATAGTCAGCCAAATATTCAGCGAGCGTGACGGAGCGGTGCTGGCCGCCCGTACAGCCGATCGCGATGACAAGCTGGCTTTTACCTTCCCGCTTATAAGACGGAAGCATAAAGCCGAGCAGATCAACAAGCTTTTCAATAAACTTTTGTGTTTCGTTCCACTTCATCACATAGGATGACACTTCCTCATCTTTCCCCGTAAGCGGCCTCATGCTTTCAATGTAGAACGGATTCGGCAGAAACCTTACATCAAACACGAGGTCGGCATCTATCGGAAGCCCGTATTTGAACCCGAATGACATTACGTTCACTGTAAATGTTTCACCTTGGTTCGTGGCGAAATGCGCCACGATTTTTTCACGCAGATCACGCGGTTTCATATCCGATGTGTCATAGATCAGCTGAGAGCGCCCTTTCAATTCTTCAAGCAGCTGGCGTTCCAGCGCGATTCCTTCGAGAGGAAGCCCGGTAGCGGCCAGCGGGTGAGAACGCCTCGTTTCTTTGTATCTCGTCACAAGGATGGAATCCTTAGCGTCTAAAAAGAGAATGCGCGGTGTAATCCACGGATTTTCCGCCATTTCATCCAGCGCCTCAATCAGCCTGTCAAAAAATTCACGTCCCCGCAGATCCATGACAAGCGCGACCTTGCTCATTTTTGAACTTGATTCTTTCATCAGCTCCAAAAATTTCGGCAGCAAGGAAGGCGGCAGATTGTCGACGCAAAAATAGCCGAGATCCTCAAAGCTTTGAATGGCGACGGTTTTCCCCGCTCCAGACATTCCCGTAATGATGACGAGCTGAATATCATGGTTTTCATTCATACTCATCTTTCTCCCCCCTGCGGTCTTTCTTTTATTTGATAAGCTGCGGATCTAAACGATAGCTGAGCAGCTCGAAGTCCGGCGTATACGTAAAGGTGCCGTGCAAAAGCCCTTGGCCCTTGATCATAAAATCAAGGATATGCCCGTCTCCGGGGGCCATCGGAAGGCTGTGGATATCTTTTACGTCATGCCACTTCAGAACGCCTTCCTCTGATTCAGCGACATTTCGCCCCGTGTACGAGTCGGCGACGAAAGTAAACATCATCCACTCTGACACGATTTGTTCCTGTTCCTTAATAATAAAGGTAAACACGCCTTTTAACTGCGGATTTAGTATATAAATGCCCGTCTCTTCTCTGTACTCTCTGATGACGGAATCTCTGACAGATTCGCCGCTTTCCATCTTCCCGCCGGGCGCGACCCACCAGCCCCGTCTCGGCTTTTGGAGAAGGAGAACCTGATCATCTGTCTGCAGCACACAATTTGTCACTCTTTGCACAAGTACGTCACCTAACCTTCTCAACAAATCATCGTCTCTTCATTATACCGTTTCGGCATGTCTCTCACAATGCAGAGACACCGACATCCTTTTCTTTTATTTGACAGAAAACAGAAAATCGCAAAAAAAGGGCACGGATACTGGAATCCGTGCCAAAGTGTATTCATTAAAAAGGGGGTCAATTACTACATTCATCTTAAAACATCAGTATTTCACCCGTGTTACAGCGTAATTAAAACACAGTAACGATTCAAAAACTGAACATTACAGTGATTATTTAACGGTTTTGAGCGTTTCCTCAAGCTCTTCCACATAATGCTGAACGCTTTGAGCCGCAATACTTCCGTCGCCTGTCGCCGTTACGATCTGGCGGAGCGTTTTTTCACGGATGTCTCCCGCGGCGAAAATGCCTGGAACTTTTGTTTCCATTTGAGCGTTTGTTTCAATGTAGCCTTCTTCATTTGTGATGCCCAAGTTTTCGAACGGTTTAGAAAGCGGAAGCATACCGATATAAATAAAGACGCCGTCAGCTTTGAATTCTTCCTCTTCTCCCGTTACGGTATCCACAAGAGTAAGTCTGCCGACTTTTCCGTTTTCCTCATGGATTTCTTTTACGGTTTTGTTCCATTTGAAGTCAATTTTCTCATTGTCAAAGGCACGCGCCTGAAGAATGCTTTGCGCCCGCAATTTGTCACGTCTGTGAACGATGGTGACTTTTGAAGCGAAGCGTGTCAGATAGACGCCTTCTTCAACGGCGGAGTCTCCGCCGCCGACAACGACAAGCTCTTTATTTTTAAAGAACGCGCCGTCACAAACCGCGCAGTACGATACGCCGCGGCCGCCCAGTTCTTTTTCGCCGGGAACACCGATCTTTTTGTATTCCGCTCCGGCAGAAATGACGATGGCACGCGCTTTATATTCTTTTGAACCGGCTTTGACCGTTTTATATTCTTTGCCGTCAACGATTTCTTTAATATCGCCGTACGCATATTCCGCACCGAATTTTTTCGCATGTTCAAACATTTTATTAGAAAGTTCAGGGCCGAGAATGCTTTCAAAACCCGGATAGTTTTCAACATCCTCCGTGTTGGCCATCTGGCCGCCCGGAATTCCTCTTTCGATCATTAATGTGGATAAGTTCGCTCGTGATGTGTAAACAGCAGCGGTCATCCCCGCCGGACCCGCGCCGATAATGATCACATCATAAATTTTTTCTTCTGACACCATGATTCACTCCTTTTCGAAATGGGGCGCACCCTATATGACTAAGAATCCCCATCAATCGTATTCCTTACCCATATCCTATTAAATCTGAAGGCAATTCGCTATTTTTTTGCTCATTTTTCTGAAAAACCGTGATTAGGCAGCTCCTGAGCGGGTATACAAATAAAGAAAGAGCCTTCCGGGATAGAAGGCCCTTGTCTTATTCATTATTGCACGACACGTCTTACATTGCCGTTGAATGCTTTCTTCCAGTAAGGGTTGCTCATAGAATCAATGGATACACCGTGTGATGTATTATCGTTCAGGAACGTTCCGTTACCTAAGTAGATGCCGACGTGGCCATTTGTTTTATACGTATTGAAGAATACTAAGTCTCCGCGTTTCATGTCAGACGCGCTTACTGCTTTACCTCTTCCGATTAATGTATCTGTGTTTGTGCCGCTTGCAGGTCCGAGGTTAACGCCTGCGTTAGCATAAGCCCAGCGTACGAATGAAGAGCAGTCAAAAATACGGTTGTTAATATCAGATTGAGTGCGTCCGCCGCCGAATTTGTACGGGGATTGACCCACAAGGCTTGATCCTACGCTGATCGCGCCTTCAATACCGCCTGAATTTGAAATAACAGATCCGCCGTCAGAATCATCTGAACCGCCGCTGTTATGAGATGATCCGCCTGAAGTGCTCTTCGGTTTGCTTGAGCTGTCAGATGAATCAGATGATGTTGAAACAGCCGCTTTTTTCACAGTTTTAACCGCCGGTGCCGGCTGGCTGTCATCTTTTTGGTTTTGGTCTTCAGAAGCTTTTTGCGCTTCTTCCTGTTTTTTGATCAGGGCAGCCGCTGCAGCCTGCTCAGCTTTAATGCGCTTCTGTTCTTTTTCAGTGTCAGCTTTTTCGTTTGCAAGCTTTGATGCTTCTTTTTTCAGATCAGAGATAGCGGAAGCCGCTTTTTTCTGACCGCTTTTCGCTTCGTCGAAAAGCTTGTCTTTCTGATCAAGCTGTTTGTTCAGGTCTTTTTGCATAGACTCGAGTTTCGCAAGATCGTCTTGAACTTTTTTCAGCTTCACGTTAAGTTCAGCTTCTGCGTCTTCGAGTTTCGCTTTATCCTGCTCCTGCTGTTTGATCAGCTCTTTATCCGCATCAACGATAGAAGATACCGCAGTCGCACGGGAAATGAAGTCTCCGAAGCTTGTCGCCCCTAAAAGTACATCTATGTATCCTTGAGAACCGCCGTTTTCCTGTAAAGAACGAACGCGTTTTTTCAGGATTTCATTGCGTTTTTCAATACGCGCTTCTGTTTCTTTGATTTCTTTTTTCAAATCAGCGATCTGCTTTTTCGTTTTTTCGTTTTCAGCTTTTTTATCTTCGATTTTATTGCTTGTATCCAACGCTTTAGCGTTAATGTCTTTCAGTTCTTTTTCAATCTTAGCCTGCTTGTCCTGAAGCTTAGACAATTCTCTTTCTTTTGCTTCAAGGCTTGAAGCCACCTCAGATTGCTTGCTTTCAATTTTTGCTTTTTTGCTGTCTAATGTTTCCGCCGATGCAGTTTTTGTAAACGGGATCAAAAAACTGCTTGTCCCGATGACGGAAGCCAAACCAAGTGTTAATAAACTCTTTTTCACTTTTTCTTTCCTCCCTTTTACTTTAAACCTGTTCTCATTTGGAATTCTATTATGAACATCAAAGTTACGCTCCCTCACATACCCGTGAGGCTGATGATTTTTATGTATGAATCTTTAAATCTTTTAAATTGGTATAGATTATACAGCACATGTAAAATAAACTAATCTCTTATGTACGAGACTCATTATACCATCATGTTTCGACAATTTTTATTACAGTTATATTTCAATGTGATTGCAAATCTCATATTTTGCAAAATAAACGGTGATTACGGCCTGGTTTCGATTCGAAAAGCAAAAAAATACGTATGAATACCTCTTTTTTCGGCGGTAAAGTTCTGTTTTGCCCCTTTCTGATAAAAAAAGAACCGACTCTTTATATAGAAAGAATCGGTTTTATTCTAATATATCATCTATTTGTCTGATGTATTTCGAAAGTGTTGCCGGGGTTATACCGTAAACGGCGGCCGTTTCTTTTTTCGTCGTTTTTTCGCCGTTTGCTTCTTTCCATACATATGCGATGGCTGCGGCCCATGCCCGCTCATTCTGTACGGCAGCGGCGGCGCGGATGTGCTGAATGACGTGAAAAACCCAGCAGCTCATGACGTCAGTTTTTAAACTGTCGGCTTCCGCTTTCTCCAGAAGCTTGACCGTCCGATACGTGAACAGCGCATCACCGGAGACGCCTGAAACGCCTTTTTCACCGGAAAGCAGCAGTCTGACGAAATCTTGTTCAAACGGTGAAACGGCGCGTTTTGCCGTCAGAACTTTTTCAAGCTGGTTCCGCTCTCCTTCAGCGCTGCTGATATAATAGGCGGCAAGCCGCTGTTCAAGTGAAGCAGGCAGCGGTTCCTGCCGCTCCGCCCAAGGCGCGGGCCGATCTGATTCGGGAAATTCGGCTTCGGCCTTTTTCCAAATGGTTTCCGCAAATTCTGTGCGGCCTGTCCCGTAGGCTGAAGCGGCAAGCCAGTAATAAAACGTTTCGTCGCCTTCAAACCCGCTTTTGTAAAGAGAACGGAGCCATTTATAACCGAGATCATGTCTGCCGACAAGCGCAAGCGTCGCCCCCAGCTTATAGCGCTGTTCGAATAAAATCGGATACACATTGGCGAGTTTTCCGCTCAATTCTCCGACTTTTTCATCTTCCCTCTCGTAATAGCAGAATACAAGGAGGTTGCACAGGGCATGGAGATTGCCTTCATTTTTCTCAAGCACTTCGAATACCGTTTGTTTCGCTTTTGTGACATTGCCTGAGTAAAAGTAAGCGAGCGCCAGGTTGTTGTATGCAGACCAAAGCTCGGGGTAATCGGCCGTAATCTCTTCAAGCATGACAACCGCTTCATGAAGCTGGCCGCTCTCAAGAAGCGTTTTTGCCCGATCCTGCCTGATCAGCAGTTCATCCTGGTCATAGAGCGATTCGTTTTCACCCGCTTCGCCGAAATCCAATAGCTCCATCAGATTTTCAATTTCTTCGCTGAATTCACCGTCCGGATCGGCATCTGAATAAGCCGCCGCTTCTTTGTATGCTTCCTGAAAGAGCCCCAAATGCGCGAAATTATTCGCTTTAAAGTAATGACACTCGGGCATTTCTTCTTTCAGGTTCACCAAAATAAAGTCGAACAGCTCATTTGACTGCTGGTAGTGGCCCATTTCAGAATAAATGACGGCCAGCCGGGACAGCATTTCGGAATCATTCGGCTCGAGGTGGACGGCCCGCTGAATCAGTTTGCTGGCCCGCTTTAAATTCCGCTCTTTATATGCTTTTAAGCCTTTATGAAAAAAATATTGTCCATCCTGAAGCAGCTGGACAATTTGCGCGTGCTTTTTCTGTTCAGAAGTGTGTTTTCCCACAAATATCCTCCGTTTTATACGTATTACCGTCAGTAGTATACCATAAAACGGTTTCACCTCAATAGTTCAAAAGACAGGATCGACTTCGTTTTTTACTGGCTGGTTCGACCAGATTTTAGCTGTTTTTTTCACGAGGCTCGGCTGGAAGAATGACGCGGAAAAGGGTTCCTTCGCCCCGCTTGCTCTCAACCTCTATCGAACCGCCGTGCAGCTCTGCGATTTTTTGGGCGATGGACAGGCCGAGCCCGCTTCCTCCTTCGTTTCTCGCCTTGTCCGCTTTATAAAACCGTTCAAATACACGCTCCGCCTGTTCAGGCTCCATTCCGATTCCGTCGTCGGCGATTTCGACAGCCGCCGCTCCCGGCAGATCTGCAATTTTAACGGAAATGCGGCCGCCTTCACCGGTAAATTTTACGGCATTGTGAATCAGATTCATCCATACTTGGCTGAGCAGCGCTTCATCTCCGTACACATACGACTCCTGTAAATCAATGAGAAACTCAATCTGTTTGGCGGACCATTCAGGCTCACAGGTCAATATGGTGCGCCGCAGCTGTTTGTCAATGCGGAACGGTTTTTTTTGTATCGGTTCGGTTTGGCGTTCGAGCGCAGTGAGCTTCAGCAGATTTTCACTGATTTTTGATAATCGTTCTGTTTCTGTTTCGATGATGTGTAAGTAGCGCCCCCGCTCCTCATATGATAAATCCGGTTTTTTCAGAAGATGCGCGTAGCCCTTTAATGAAGTGAGCGGGGTTTGGATTTCATGGGAAACGTTCGAAATAAATTCTTGTTTCAGTTTTTCCATTTCACTCAGTTCCGCGGCGAGTGTCGACAGTTCATCAGCCAATTTCGTCACGGGATGGTTCCGCTCAATCTTCTCCATTTTCCGGGAAGCGGCCGCTGTGAAGTTGCCGCTCGACATTTGCTTGATCGTGGCGGTCAGCGAATCCCAGATCGCATGATGCCTTTCACGTGCTGACTTTGAAAAAATAAACATTGTTACGAACAGCAGGCCGAAAACAAGCCAAAGCGTCAGAATCTGCTCGGCGTACGGCACAAGCAAAATCGGCCATATGAGACCGAATCCCTGAACAATCAGGTGAGCCGCCAGCCATAAGAATGCGGTGACGGTGAGAAGGATGATGATTTTTCCAGCCGTTCTGAAGATCCGTTTCATCCTGTCACCACAAACCGATACCCGAGCCCCCGCACCGTATGGATGGCAAACGGATAGTCTTTTTCCGGAAACCGTTCTCTCAGCCTTTTAATATGCACATCAACGGTACGCTCGTCACCTTCATAATCAAAGCCCCAAATATCTTCTATTAATTGTTCTCTTGAAAACGTCTTATTCGGATAACCGGCGAGCTTAAATAAAAGCTCAAATTCCCGCCGGGGCAATGTCAATCCCGCTCCGCCGCCGCGCGTTACAGTGCGGGATTGCTTATCTAATGTGACCGTTCCGATGGTCAGCAGTTTTTCAGCGGTGATCCGGTACCGTTTCAGCAATGCTTTGACCCTTGCTTCCAGCTCAAGCGGCTCAAACGGTTTGACGAGATAATCATCCGCTCCGGAAGTAAAACCTTGAACTTTGTCCAGCGTTTCGCCTTTTGCCGTCAGCATCAAAATCGGAATGTCCGTAAAGCTGCGGACGGCTTCACTGACTTCAAACCCGTCCATTTTCGGCATCATCACATCCAGTATGATGAGATCTATAGGTGCTGATTCGATCAGCCGCACCGCCGCTTCCCCGTCTTCCGCTTCTGCGACGTCAAAACCGCTCTGCTCCATCATAAGGCGGACAAGCTCACGGATATGGCGGTCATCATCCGCAACCAATATGACAGCCATGAAAATCCCTCCTTCTGCTTTTTTCTTTTCATGAATCGACATGATGTCTATAAACCGAATTTTTTCATTGTCTCCTGTACCGGCATACACGCTTATGGCTTGGCTCTTCATCGTTACCGACCGTACACCCGTAAGAACAGGACTCCGGCTGCAAAATAAAAAGCAGCTTTTTCAGCTGCTTTTGATTCATAAAGTCTTGCTTTACACAGCTTTGTTTTCTAAGTCGGCATTCAGCTTCAGCTGCTGCTCCGCAAAATCGCGGTACAGCGAATGGGATGCCATTAATTCATGGTGTGTGCCCCGTCCGGTGATTTCACCCTGTTCGACAAAGAGAAGCTGATCTGCATCCACAACCGTGGATAAACGGTGGGCAATCACGATGGTGGTGCGGCCTTTCATTAGAACTTCCAGCGCCTGCTGCACCCATTTTTCAGATTGGCTGTCCAGACTTGATGTCGCTTCATCAAGCATCAGAATGCTCGGGTTGCGAAGGAGCGCTCTGGCAATGGCGATGCGCTGGCGCTGTCCGCCTGACAGCATAATTCCCCGCTCACCGACCTCTGTTTCAAATTTCTTCGGTAAGTCTTCAATAAATTGCAGAGCGTAGGCCATGTCAGCCGCTTGCCTCAGTTCCTCATCGGTCACCTCGCGTTTTAATCCGTAGCAGATATTGTCGCGGATGGTGCCTGACATTAACGGGCTTTCTTGCGACACGTAGCCGATATGCTCCCGCCATGACTCAAGGGAATACGCATCAATCGGTTCATTTCCGAGCAGGATGCTGCCCGCAGTCGGATTGTAGAATCGTTCAAGCAGCTTAAATAACGTTGTTTTTCCGCCGCCGCTCGGTCCGACGATCGCGGTGACTTTGCCGGCTTCAATCGTAGCCGTAATGTCTTTTAAGATGGTTTGATCTGTTTTGTAGCCGAATGAGACTTGTTCAAGCTTAATCGGCTGATCTGCGTTTTCAATGGCTTTTCCGGTTTGGATATCTTCTTCTTTTTCTGCAAGAATATGAATCATCCGTTCCGTTGCGCCGACGGATTTTTGAAGCTGTGTGAAAAATGAAGTGATCTGGCCCATCGGCATAATGATCTGAAACAAATACAGGATAAAGGCAACGAGTGCGCCGGCTGTCAATTCACCGGATGACACCTGCATCCCGCCGTACCCGATGACAGCGACCAGCGCCGCCATTAATACAAGTGTAATAAGCGGACCTACGAGCGACTGCACCTTCGCTTCACGCAGCCCGAGTTTAAAGAGTGCCATGATGCCTGCTTTTCCGCGTCCGTATTCCGCTTCTTCAGCGTTTGACGCTTTTACAAGCCTGATTTCCGGGAGGATGTGGTTTAATAATCCGGTGAATCTCGCCGTTTCATCCTGTGTTTCCCGAGAAATTTTAAACATTTTCCGGCCGATCGGCACTAAAATCACCGCAGCCAGCGGCACGACGATCAGCACGAGCAATGTGAGCTTCCAGTTCATGAAAAATAAGATCGTCAGTGACCCGATAACGGAGATGATTCCGGTAATAAATCCGCTGATATTGTTTGTGATCAGCTCTTTTACCACCATTGTGTCATTGGTGACACGGCTGATCGTTTCTCCCGTGGCGTTTTTGTCAAAATAAGAGACGGGCAGTTTAATTAATTTCTGCCACAACAAATCACGCAGGCCCGAGATGATTTTCTGGCCGCTGTAGTTCAGGGCGTAGGTGGCGTAGGCGCTTAATGCGGCCTGTACGATAAACACGGCTGCGATGATTCCGATTTGCACGCCTGACAGCGACGACATGGAAAAGCCGTCAACGAGCTGCTTTGTCAACAGCGGAATCAGCAGGCTGACGAGCGTTGTCACAATACTGAGAGACAGCGCGAAGGCCAGCATACCGTATGATGGTTTTGTTTTTTTGACTAATGAAAAGAATGAGCTGAATTTCCCTTTAGGTTTTGGTTGTTTATTCGGCATAAGTTTTCCTCCTATATCACTGTTTATACTATAACGGATGTGCATGAACGGAATATGAACAAAAAGTATATTTTTGATAAAAACCAAAATAAACTCTATTAGTCAATATTATCAAATTCATCTGCCTCCGGTTGCGGAAATAAGGAATATTTAATTGAATGTTTAAGTTTGACAGATTAAAAACCTCACGGATCTCTCCGTGAGGTTTGTTTTACTCAGATGCTGAATGGCGTTTCGCAAGGACGTCAAGCACGTCGTCCAAAGGAAGCGACTGCTCACGCAGAAGAACGAGCAAATGATACAGCAAATCCGCCGCTTCCCATTTTAATTCTTCATGGTCCCGGTTTTTCGCGGCGATAATAACCTCTGCGGCTTCTTCGCCGACTTTTTTGAGGATTTTATCGACGCCTTCCCGAAACAGATACGTTGTGTAGGCTCCGTCAGGCATCTCCGCCTGCCGTTTGGCGATTACGCTTTCCAGTTCATTTAAGATGCCGAAACGATCCTGCGCATCCGCTTTTTCCGGAGAAAAGCAGCTGTAGCTTCCCTTATGGCATGCGGGTCCTGAAGGCTCCGCAAGCACGACAAGAGCATCTTGATCGCAATCATAGCGGATGGCTTTCACCTTTTGGGTATTCCCCGACGTCGCTCCTTTATGCCACAGCTCCCCGCGTGAACGGCTGTAAAACCAGGTTTCTTTCGTTTCTATCGTTTTTTCGTAGGATTCACGATTCATATAAGCCAGTGTCAGTACTTCTTTGCTTGCCGCATCCTGCACGATGGCGGGAATCAGTCCGGCCTCGTCAAACCGCAGTTCATCTGCCCGTTTCATCTCACATTCACCCCGTGTTTCTTCATATAATCTTTCACTTCTTTTATAGATGTCTCTTTGTAATGGAAAATGGAAGCTGCAAGCGCGGCGTCCGCTTCACCGATCGTGAAGGCTTCAAGCATATGGCGCGCGCTGCCGGCTCCCCCTGACGCAATGACGGGCACCGGGACTGCACGTGAGACAAGCTGTGTGAGCGTATGATTAAAGCCTGTTTTCTCACCGTCTGCGTCCATGCTTGTCAGCAGGATTTCACCCGCTCCCCGGCTGACGGCTTCTTTTGCCCAGGCCGTGACTTCCCACTCGGTTTTCTTTCTGCCGCCGTGTGTGTACACTTTATAGCAATCCGAATCTTCATCATACTTTGCGTCAATCGCCGCGACGATGCATTGCGAGCCGAAAAAATCCGCTCCTTCCGTAATCAGCTCGGGGCGGAGGACGGCCGCTGTATTAACGGATACTTTATCAGCGCCGGCGCGAAGCATTCGTTTCATATCGCTTAATTGATTGATTCCGCCGCCGACTGTAAACGGAATCGCCAGTTTTGCCGCAACTTGTTCTACGACGTCTGTCATCGTCTTGCGGCCTTCGTGAGAGGCGGAAATGTCGAGAAAAACAAGTTCGTCAGCGCCCTCCCTGTCGTAAGCTTCGGCCAGCTCGACAGGATCGCCCGCATCTTTCAGCCCGAGAAATTGAATGCCTTTAACGACGCGGCCTTCTTTCACATCGAGACACGGAATGATTCGTTTCGTGATCATGCGTCCTTCACCCCGCTGAGCGCTTCAGCCAATGTAAATTGTTTTGTATACAGCGCTTTTCCGATAATCGCTCCCGATACGCCGGCGTCTTTGAAGCGGGCCAGTGCTTTGAGGTCGGCGACTGAGCTGACTCCGCCTGAAGCGATGACGGTTTTTCCCGTTGCTTTTGCGAGCTGAACGGTGCTTTCGATGTTCGGTCCTGACAGCATGCCGTCAGTTGCAATATCCGTGAAAATGAAGGTTTCCGCTCCTTCCTTCGCCAATTCACGGCCCAGATCGGCCGCCCTTACCGAGGATGTTTCCAGCCAGCCTTCCGTCGAGACATATCCGTTCCTTGCATCAAGACCGATCGCGATTTTGCCGCCGTATTGTTTCAGCATGCTCTTCACAAATGCCGGATCGGAAACAGCCGAGCTGCCGAGAATAACGCGATCAACATCTTGTGATAAATAACCGTACACATCCGCTTCAGAACGGATCCCGCCGCCGATCTCGACTTTGACATCAAGCTGCCGCGCAATGTCAAGAACATGCCTGTCGTTTACTTTCCTGCCTGCTTTCGCGCCGTCAAGATCCACGAGATGAATCCATTCGGCGCCTTCTTGTGCAAATTGCGCCGCCATGTCTAAAGGAGAGTCACCGTATATCGTTTCCTTGCCGTAATCGCCTTGGATGAGGCGGACGCATTTGCCGTTTCTCATATCGATTGCCGGATATAATGTAAAAGCGTTCATTTCTTCACCTTCTGTTCCGCTGCCATTTTTGTAAATTGCGTTAAGATCGCCATTCCGGCCGTACCGCTTTTTTCCGGGTGAAACTGTGCACCGAAGACATTGCGTTTCCCGACGACCGCCGGAACACGAACGCCGTACTCAGCGCTTGCCAGAAGATCGCCGTCTTCCATCCCGTCTATATAATAGGAATGGACAAAGTAAACGAAGCCTTCTTCCGCTTCCGAAAGCAAAGGAGACGTTTGGTGAAACGTCAGCCGGTTCCAGCCCATATGCGGCACCTTCAGCTTGTTTCCTTCGGCATCTCTGTCTTTGAGTCTCACAGCTTTTCCGGCTAATAAACCGAGTCCTTTTGCAGAGCCGTTTTCGGTGCTTTCTTCGAAAATGAGCTGCATGCCGAGGCAGATGCCGAGGAGCAGCTTACCCTCGTCAACCATACGGTGTATGAATTGATCAAGCTTCGCGCTGCGTAAATTGTCCATGGCGTCACTGAATGATCCGACACCGGGGAGAATAAAAGCATCCGCTTTTTCAAGCTCTTCCGGCCGGTCTGATACGACATACGGGACACCGACGCGTTCCAGCGCCTTCGACACGCTGAATAAATTGCCCATACCGTAATCAATTACACCGATCATTTACAGCATTCCTTTCGTAGACGGCACACCCTTGACGCGCGGATCAATGGATGACGCTTCATCAAGCGCTCTGCCAAGCGCCTTAAACACGGCTTCTATCATATGATGGGTATTCGTTCCGTAATGAACGATGACGTGCAGATTCATTCTCGCTTCCAGCGCCAGTTTCCATAGGAATTCGTGTACCAGCTCGGTATCAAACGTTCCGACTTTCGCTTGCGGAAATGCACCGCGCATCTCAAGGTGCGGCCGGTTGCTCAGGTCTACGGCGACTTGGGCGAGCGCTTCGTCCATCGGTACTAGCGCTGATCCGTACCGTTTGATCCCTTTTTTATCACCGAGCGCCTCCAAAAAAGCCTGCCCTAAGCAGATGCCGATATCTTCAGTCGTGTGGTGATCATCTATCTCCGTATCGCCTTTTGCGTCAACAGTTAAATTGAATTGCCCGTGCTTTGTGAACAAATCAAGCATATGAGTCATAAACGGCACATCCGTGCTGATGTCGGCTTTTCCTTCTCCGTCTATTTCGAAAGCCAGCTTAATATCGGTCTCATTTGTTGTTCTGGCGCGTTCCGCTTTTCTCATCGGTCATTCCTCCGTTTCTCGCTTCAATCGATCTTGCGTGCGCTTCAAGCCCTTCCAGTCTCGCGAAGGCGGAAATGCTGTCCGCGTGCGTTTCAAATGCCTTCCGGCTGTATGAGATGATGCTCGATTTCTTTTGAAAATCTGTTACATTCAACGGGCTTGAAAACCGCGCCGTTCCGTTTGTCGGCAAAACGTGATTCGGTCCGGCAAAATAATCGCCGACCGGTTCAGCGCTGTATCGCCCTAAGAAAATCGCCCCCGCGTGTCTGATGCTTCCAAGCAAAGCCTCCGGCGAATGCGTCATGATTTCTAAATGCTCGGGCGCCAGCGCATTCACCGTGTCCACTGCATCTTCCATCGATTCCGCGATATAAATGCGGCCGTGATCCTTGATCGACGCTTCGGCGATTTCTTTACGCGGCAGCGTCTGAAGCTGTTTATTCACCTCATCTGATACGGCTTCGGCAAGCTTCCGTGAGTCGGTGACAAGCACGCTTGAGCTGAGCGTATCGTGTTCGGCCTGTGAAAGCAGGTCAGCGGCGACTTCTTTGGGCACCGCCGTATCGTCTGCAAGGACCACGATTTCACTGGGCCCGGCAATCATGTCAATATCCACAACGCCGAAGACTTCGCGCTTCGCGAGTGCTACAAATATATTGCCGGGGCCCGTGATCTTATCAACAGGCTGTATCGTTTCGGTTCCGTAAGCGAGCGCGGCAATCGCCTGCGCGCCTCCCGCTTTGTAAATTTCCTTTATGCCGAGCTCAGACGCCGCCGCCAGAACGCCCGGCGAAAGGCGGCCGTCTTTTCCCGGAGGACTGACGAGAACGATCCGTTCCACTCCCGCAGCGAGAGCGGGGATGACATTCATTAAAACGGAAGACGGATAAGCCGCCGTCCCGCCCGGCACGTATACGCCCGCGGAATCGAGCGCCGTTATTTTCTGCCCGAGCATCGAGCCGTCTTTGCGATGGTAAAACCACGAGGATTGCAGCTGGCGTTCGTGATATTCTTTAATATTGGCAATCGCCTGTCTGATCACTTCCAGCAGCTGATCATCAAGCAGACGGTACGCCTCGGTGACTTCCTCTGCACTCACGGCCATTTGGTTCAGGCTGATGCCGTCAAATGTTTTTGTATAGGCCAAAACGGCTTTGTCACCGTTTTGTCTGACGTCTTCAATAATCCCCCTGACGGTTTTCCGCTGCTCTTCGGTTCCGCTGTCGATGGAACGCTTCAGTGAGAACCGCTCGCTTCTTTTTACTGCCGTTATTTTCATTGTGCCGTTTCTCCTTCCACAACCCTGGCCAGCCTGGCCGCCATTTCGTCGATTACATCATCCTTCATGCGGTAGCTGACCGGATTGACGATAAAACGCGATGTGATGTCACAAATATGTTCTGATTCAACGAGACCGTTTTCTTTTAATGTCCGCCCGGTTGATACGATATCTACGATTCTGTCAGCAAGCCCGATTAAAGGCGCCAATTCAATCGAACCGTTCAGCTTAATGATTTCCACCTGCTCGCCCTGCTCTCTGAAATAACTTGACGCAACATTCGGATATTTCGTCGCAATCCTCGGGGCGACTCCGTTCCAATCCGCTCCTGGAAGCCCCGCAACGGCGAGATGGCATTTGCTGATTTTCAGATCGAGCACCTCATACACGTCACGCTCTTCCTCAAGCATGACATCCTTTCCGGCAATACCGGCATCAGCGACGCCATGCTCGACATAAGTCGTCACATCCATCGGCTTTGCCAGAATAAAGCGGAGATTTTCTTCAGGAACGTCAATGATCAGCTTTCTCGATTCTTCAAACTCCTCGGGCAGCCTGTACCCGGCCTGCCGCAGCAACCCGGCCGCTTCTTCGAATATCCGTCCTTTTGGCATTGCCATTGTGAGTACCTTATCCATTCTGCTCTTCCTTTCTGGCACCGATAAAGTATGTGACGTTTGCAAATGATTTTGTCATATGATCGATATTTTCAATGCCCGCCAGATCCTGCAGGACGACTTTTCTGCCTCTCGCCCTTTCTTCCTCCGCGAATAAAATGGCCTGCGCCCGCTGCTCCTTGCTGAAAATCACGGCGTCCGCTTCACTAGTTTCTTCCTGGATGCCGAGCGCTTCAATCAGCCTGTCGATACGGAGCCCGAAACCCGTGGCGGGAGCGGGACTGCCGAAATGGCCGAGAAGATTGTTATAGCGTCCGCCGCTTCCGATGACAAAACCGACATTTGCCGCATACACTTCGAATAAAATTCCCGTGTAATAACTCATATGGCTTACCATATTCAGATCAAGGCGAATATGCTCGGCACATCCGTAATCCTCAAGAATGTCCCACAGGTCTTCCAGCTCCTGAATCAAGCTTTGTCCGGAGATGCCGATGATCTCCTCCGCTTTGGCGCAGATCTCTTTCCCGCCTCGCAATTCCAGAAGTGTGAGCAGCCGGCTTTTATCTATTGAAGAAAGCGGAAGCGATTTGACATGTTCCCTGTATCCCACGTAATTCTTCTCAAAGAGAAAGCGTCGCAGAACATCCGCCCGCTCAGCATTGCCCAGAACCTCGACAAACAGCTCATCAGCGAGTCCGGCATGGCCGATCGCGATTTTAAACCGGTGCAATCCCGCGTTTTTCAAAGCGCCGACCGCCAGCGCAATCACCTCGGCGTCCGCGCTTGTTGATCCGTCGCCGATCAGCTCCGCGCCGACCTGTTCGAATTCGGCCGGACGTCCGCCTTCCCGCTCTTGAGCGCGATAGACGCTTGCCGCGTACCCCGCTCTGAGCGGATGATTGTGTTTGTGCAGCTTAGACGCCGCCACCCTGGCAATCGGTCCGGTCATATCAGGCCGAAGCACAAGCGTTTTCCCGTCCTGATCGAGAAGCTTAAACAGCTGCTGTTCTTCAATGGCTGACTGGACGCCTACTGTTTCATAAAATTCAAGGGTCGGCGTCTCCATAAACTGATAACCCCATTTATCAATTAAATCCGTCAGTGTGGAACGGACTTTTTTCTTGGCTTCGTATAAACCGGGCAGCGTATCTCTCATGCCATGCGGTTTCTCAAACATAAACATTTGCCTTTTACACCTCCGCTTTGTCTGAAGGAAAATTCCGAATCCTTTAGTTCGCTAATATGATAATATGTTAGCAGATAAAAGAATGAATTGCAACGCCCAATGTCCGCCTATTCTTTTCCATAAACATGGCTAAAGAATGAACAAACCTGTAAACATATCGGAACGATCGAATCATATTGAGCAGAAGTGCTATAATACATAGAATAGCTTCATCAGAAACAAGGGAGAGTAATAATGAAGACGCTTGGAACATTATGTGTGGTGATTCTGACAGCCATCCTTGTCTATCTCGGGTATAACATCTATACAAACGATATTCATTTGAATTTTTTTAATCAGCAGTCCGACGAGCCTGATGAGAAAACACCGTTAAAAGGGAGCGCGTCACCGCTGAATGTCGTTCTGTACAGACAGATGGATTCTCCCAGACTGTACAATGGCTGTGAGGTGACAAGCCTTGCTATGATTTTGAACAATGCCGGATATCATGTATCAAAAAATACATTGGCGGATAAAATCAATAAAGTTCCGCTCACATACAGCAGCGGGCTGAAGGGAGATCCGAATGAAGGATTTGCCGGAGATATGGAAAACGGCCCGGGTTTAGGCGTTTATCATGAGCCGATTGATAAACTCGCCAAAGAATATGCGGGAAACAAAGTATACGATCTGACGGGAAAAGACATTTCTTCAGTGTACCGCCAGCTTGAAAAAGGGCGGCCGGTCTGGGTGATTACCACCACATCCTTTAAGCCGGTTGATAATATGCAGACTTGGAATACGCCGAACGGAAAAATCGACATTACGTTCAGCATGCATAGCGTAGCCGTTACCGGTTATGATCACGATTATGTATACGTTAATGATCCTTACGGCTATAAAAACAGAAAAACAAACCGATCTGACTTTGAAAAAGCCTGGAAGCAGATGGGCAGCCAGGCCATTGTGATCAAGTCATAAAAAAACCCCGCTGACGTTAATCAGCGGGGTTTTCCATTCGTTTTTTCATTTCTTCGTCCGTATAGATCACCTGCATCGGATTTCCTCCGACAAACGCCCCGGCCGGGACATCTTTGTGCACCAGCGTGCCGGCTGATACAACGGCTCCGCTCCCGATGGTGACGCCGGGCAGAATAGTTGTGTTTGCCCCGATCATCACCTCGTCACCGATTGTGACAAAACCGGTCCGGTACTCATGTATTAAATATTCATGAGCCAAAATCGTCGTATTGTAGCCGATGATGCTGTTTTTTCCGACAGTGATTTTTTCGGGAAACATGATATCCGGCATCACCATCAGCGCGAATGACGTCTGTTTTCCGACATTCATTTTCAAAAAGGTTCGGTACAGCCAGTTTTTCACGCTTAAAAACGGCGTATACCTTGCGATCTGAATGATGATGAAATTTTTCATCACCTTCAGAAAGGGAACCGTCTGATAAACATGCCACAATGAATTTGCACCTGAAACCGGATGGCGGTCTGTTTTTCTCACGGATTACTTCACTCCGGTGATGTGCAATAAATCACTCATTTTCTCGAGCATATAATCGGGTTCATAGGCGGAAAGCGTCTGTGCGCCTTTAATCGTCCACGCGACGCCGGCTGTTTTCGTGCCGGCGTTTTTTCCCGCCATGACATCGTGATAATTGTCACCGACCATTATGGCTTCCGACGGATCGCACCCAAGCCGGCTGAGAGCAAGCCGCACAGGTTCGGGGTCAGGCTTCGGGTGCTTAACATCATCAAGCGTGACGACAGTATCGAAAAACGCCCCGATGCCTGTCAGCTTCAATCCCATATTGACTGTATCCCTCAGCTTTGTGGTGACAATACCAAGCTGATAGCCCGCTTTTTTCAATTCATCCAGCGTTTCATAAACCGTTTCGTACTCCGTGACGAGTTCATCGTGCTTTTCATGGTTGAATGCTCTGTACATGCAGATCATCTCATCGCACTTTTCAGCATTAATGCCTGAAAACGTTTCATACAGAGGCGGGCCGATAAATGGAAGCACATCTTCCCTTTTAAACTGCCCCGGGCAATAATGATCAAGCGTATGAAGGTAAGAAGCGATAATCAGTTCATTCGTGTCAATCAGCGTGCCGTCGAGATCAAATAAAATGGCGGTTACACGTTTATCAGTCATCTTATGTCCTTTCCGATTTCAGGCGTCAGTCCGTATCAGCATACCGCTTATCGGCATACCCCTTCATGCGTCTGAAAATCATTAAAATAATCGCAAGTACAATCAGCACAATGGAAATGACCTGCGCGATCCGAAGCTGGCTCGTAAGCATCAGGCTGTCCGTCCGCATTCCCTCAATAAAGTATCTGCCGATCGAATACCAGATCACATACGTCAAAAACAGATTGCCCCTGCGCAGGTTCACGCGGCGGAGCAGAAGCAGAATCACGACGCCCGCAAAACTCCACAGCGATTCATACAAAAACGTCGGGTGATAATATTGTCCGTCTATGTACATCTGATTAATGATGAAATCCGGAAGATGCAGACTTTCCAAAAATGACCGGCTGACCGCTTCACCGTGAGCCTCCTGGTTGATAAAGTTCCCCCAGCGCCCGATGGCCTGGCCGAGCAGAATACTCGGCGCGGCAATATCCGCCAGCTTCCAGAATGAGATGCCTCTTACTTTTGAAAAGACGATTCCCGTCGCGATCGCGCCGATCAATCCGCCGTGAATCGCGATGCCGCCTTTCCAGGTTTTAATGATTTCCCCGGGGTGTTCCGAGTAATAGCTCCACTCGAAAAGCACATAGTATGCCCGTGCGCAAATGATTGCGATCGGGATGGCGAAAAGAACAAGATCAATAAAAATGTCCTTTTTCAGCCCCCGCTTTTCACTCTCCCTCATGGCCATCCAAAGCCCTAATAACGCACCCGCGCCGATAATGATCCCGTACCAGTGCACGGATAAAGGCCCGAGCTGCAAGGCAATCGGATTGATTGGTGTTCCTGCTTCGTTCATATTATTGCCAACTCCTATTCGTCTTGTTCGCCGTCTTCAATGACATCCGCCAGCTTATTCGTAAATTGCTCGGCAGCATTTAAGCCCATCCGCTTCAATCTGAAGTTCATCGCCGCAACTTCGATAATAACGGCGAGATTTCGCCCAGGGCGGACTGGAATGGTCAGTTTTGTAATTTCCGTATCAATGATTTTCATTTTTTCTTCTTCAAGTCCGAGACGGTCGTATTGCTTCCCTTGCTCCCAAAGCTCAAGGTCCATGACGATTGTAATTCTTTTATTGCTTCTGACGGCGCCCGCTCCGAACAGCGTCATGACATTTATAATGCCGAGACCCCTGATTTCAAGCAGATGCTCAATCAGATCAGGCGCATTCCCGACGAGCGTATCCTGATCCTCCTGCCGGATTTCGACGCAGTCATCCGCGACAAGACGATGGCCGCGTTTGACGAGCTCCAGGGCCGTTTCACTTTTACCGACGCCGCTTTTTCCCGTTATGAGCACACCGACGCCGTATATATCCACAAGCACGCCGTGAATGGCGGTTGTCGGCGCGAGACGGCTCTCAAGAAAATTCGTCAGCCGGCTTGACAGTCTGGTTGTTTTCAGAGGGGATCTGAGCACAGGCACGCCGTTTTTCTCGGATGCTTCTACAAGCTCCGGCGGGATCGGCATATCTCTGGAAAGTATGATAGCCGGCGTCACATCGGTGCACAGCGATTTCATCCGCTGTTTCTTATCTTCCTCGGGAAGCTGATCGAAAAATGACAGCTCCGTTTTTCCTAAAAGCTGCACCCGTTCTCTCGGGTAATATGTAAAATAACCGGCGATTTCAATACCGGGCCGTGATAAATCACTCATCGTAATCGGGCGGTTAATCCCTTCTTCTCCGCTGATCAATTCTAAATGGAACTGCTCCATTACGTCTTTGGTCCGAACCTTTGCCAAGATATGTTCCTCCTGTTCTGGGATGTTCCGAGCTTTGAACAGTTATATTTTATCACTTTACTGTCTGAACCAAAACAGATTTATACAATTCCGGCATAACTGGTCTAGATAACTAGTCTGAAAAGGAGTAAAATAAAACTAACAACTAACAAGAAAGGCGTGTTTTAAAGTGGCTGAAAGCTTGTTAATCAGCGGTGCGGACATCGTAACAGAAGAAGAAATCATCCGAAACGGTTTTCTCGGTATAAAGGACGGCATCATTTCTTACGCGGGGAAAACAAGACCGCAAGAAACGTATGAGAAGGAATGGAAGGCGCCCGCGGGTTCGTATGCGCTTCCCGGAATGATTGATATTCATATTCACGGCGGATACGGCGCGGATACGATGGATGCTGATGTTGCAGCTCTTGATACAATGTCCGCCCGGCTGCCCGAAGAAGGAACAACCTCTTTTTTAGCGACAACGATCACACAGCAGCACGAAAACATTGAAAAAGCGCTCGTCAACGCCAAAAAATGGGCGTCTTCCTCACCGCAGGCCCAAAAAGGCGCTGAGTTGATCGGCATTCATTTAGAAGGACCGTTTGTCTCTCCGAGAAAGGCGGGAGCACAGCCGAAACAATGGATTACTCCTGCTGATGCCGGGCTCTTTCAGAAATGGGAGCGGCTCTCGGGAGGGCTGATCAAAATCGTGACGCTTGCGCCGGAAGAAGATCCTGATTTCAGCCTGATCCGTTATTTAAAAGACCAAAACATCATCCCGTCAATGGGACACACAGACGCGGGAGCCGAGCTTTTACAAAAAGCGGCGGATGCCGGGGCGGTGCATATGACGCACCTCTTCAATGCCATGAGCTCCTTTCATCATCGTGAGCCGGGGGGCATCGGTACGGCTCTCGCCTGCGGCCGCATCACGGCGGAGCTGATCACTGACGGCATTCATTCCCATCCTTTGGCCGTTAAGCTTGCCTATTTGGCGAAAGGAAGCAAAAACCTGATCATGATAACAGACTCCATGCGGGCAAAAGGGCTTAAGGACGGAGAATACGAATTCGGCGGACAAAAAGTCACCGTTCGCGGGGACACGGCGCTTCTCTCTGACGGGACGCTGGCCGGTTCCATTTTAAAAATGAATGAAGGCGCGGCGCTCATGCGCAGGTTTACAAACTGCTCATGGCCGGATATAGCAAATATGACATCGGCAAATGCGGCCCGCCGCCTCGGCATATTCGACCGTAAAGGAAGCATCGCCGAAGGAAAAGACGCCGACATTGTTCTGACGGACGGACAGTGCGGCGTGCTGGCCACGATTTGCCGCGGAAACACCGCATATATCTCAAGGGAGGCTGATTGGACATGAACGTTATCACATGCAGACATTATGAAGAATTAAGTGAAAAAACCGCAGCGATTATCGCTGAAACAGTGAAACAAAAGCCGGATGCCGTTCTCGGCCTTGCGACGGGAGGCACCCCTGAAGGCGTATACAAAGAACTTGTGCGGATGCACCGCTCAGAAGACTTGTCATTCCGGAATGTCACGACGATCAACCTTGATGAATACGCCGGGCTTTCTCCCGAGGACAAAAACAGCTATCATTATTATATGAATACACATTTTTTTGCACATATCGACAGCCGAAAGGACCGCCGCTTTCTCCCTGACGGACGGGCAGACGATCTTGATGCCGAATGCGGACGATATGACCGATTGATTCAAACACTCGGCGGAGCGGATATACAGCTTTTAGGCATCGGACACAACGGCCATATCGGCTTTAATGAACCCGGGACGCCATTTGAATCCCGAACCCATGTCGTTGAGCTGAATGAAGAGACAAGACAGGCGAATGCGCGGTACTTTCCGTCAATTGATCAAGTCCCTGTAAAAGCCCTGACAATGGGGATCGGGACGATTTTGTCCGGCAAACGGATTTTGATCATGGCATCCGGAAAAAGCAAGGCCCAAGCGGTGAAGCAGCTTCTGGACGGGCGCATCAGCGAAGCATTCCCCGCCTCCGCCCTGCACGCGCATCCGGATGTGACGGTCTTGATTGATGAAAAGGCTGCGGGCGGCGATTGAAAGGATTTGACCTATGCAGATTGATAAACAATCTCCGATTCCGATTTACTTTCAGATTATGGAACAATTAAAAACACAAATCAAAAACGGCGAGCTGAAAGCGGATGCGCTGCTTCCGTCGGAGCGGGAATACGCCGAACAATTCGGCATCAGCCGAATGACGGTGCGCCAGGCGCTTTCCAATCTGGTGAATGAAGGATTTTTATACAGGCAGAAAGGCCGGGGAACGTTCGTCAGCAAACTGAAGATGGAACAGCCGCTTCAAGGGCTGACAAGTTTTACGGAAGATATGAGAAGCCGGGGCATGAAGCCGGGGAGCAGACTTGCCGAATACCAGCTGATTCAGGCGACGGAAGAATTATCTTCTATCCTGGGATGCGGCTATCCGGCAACGCTTCATAAAATCATCCGCGTCCGGCTGGCAAATGATATCCCGATGGCGATTGAGGCCTCGTACATCCCGTTTGACAAGGCGGGAAAACTGGACGCCTCCCATTTTCAATCATCCATGTATGAGCATATTGAAGCGTACAATCAGATGCCGATCTCACGGGCAAAACAAGAGCTTGAACCGGGAGCCGCTACCGAGGAAGAAGCTGAGCTGCTCGGTATCCAGCCCGGCGCCCCCGTCCTCTATATCAAGCGGACCACTTATCTGCAGGACGGCACTGCCTTTGAGCACGTCAAATCCGCCTACAGAGGCGACCGCTACACATTCGTGCACTATATGGACAGGGTGAAATGAAACATCTCCAACCGTTACGGGTTGGAGATGTTTTTTTGATCTGCCATTTTCAAATCAAGCCGGTGAATGTTCTCTATGACTCTGTCAAAACGGAGAGGCTGGGGTTCTGGTATCTATTTTTATAAAGAAAAGAGTAATAAAATGCTACCCTCTGTTTTGGACAATATACGGAACCTGCTTTGAAATCAGCAGCAGCGGTTCTTTGTTTTTATGAGCCAGTGAAAACATGATTGCGCCTTCAATCATCGAGTTGATTGTCACCCCGAGCTTCTCCGCTTCCTCTTGTTCAAACCCATGCTCAAGAAATTTTGCCGCAAACACATCCGTCCACTTCTTGAACACCTCAACACATGTGCATCTTAACGTTTCATTGATCAGAGCGGTCTCACCCGCCAGCAATCCAACCGGCACGCCCTCAATATTCTGCGGATCATTAAACTGTTCAGCCGTTACATGAATAAAGTGCTGAATCGCTTCTATAGGGTCCGCGAATTGAGACATACTATTCTGTATTTGCTTTTCTACGCATCTTCCCGTATATTTGATCGCCGCAATGGCGAGTTCTGCTTTTCCGTTTGGAAAGTGATGATACACAGACCCTCTGGGTGCTCCGCTCTCTTTTATAATTTGATTCAAACCAGTCGCATGGTATCCCTGAATCTGAAAAAGATATGCAGAGGTTTGAATAATTCTTTCTTTTGTCCCGGTTTTACTGTTCATTATGTTTCCTCCTGCATATTACGAAAACCAATCGATTTTAGTATAGAAAAGGGACCTAAAAAAGTCAAAAGCACTTATCACAGCAGGACGCCGCCATTTACGCACAGAAAAAATCCTGCTGACCGTCAGATTTTCTTCTGAGCGATCAGCAGGCTGTATTTTTTTCGTTATGGGTTTGAGGCATGCCTGAAATCAAACTGATCCGGAGCCGGGCGATACGGCGTATTTCCCGTTTTGAACATCCACAACGGTGATATTGTTTTGCCGTTGTACGGGTCCTTAACAACGGTGTACCAGTAATAAACGGAATCAGGCTGCAGGCCGTCCCAGACCCAATTTGCGGTTTTTCCGCTTTTTACGTGTTTTTTATGACCGAGCAGTTCGTTCGTATAGACGTTGCATTCAAAATAATCGGTCGCTACCCTTTTCCTCTTCGGCTGTAAATCCATTTCTGCTGAGAATTCGTCTTTATCAGCGAACAGATCGGTGTCATAGTAATTGATGTCATCCGTGTACGGCGAGTAGGAGAACATGTGAACCTGATTGGCGGCCTGATCGAATTGCATCATGCGCATAAAGCCCTGCCCCCCTTCCGGACCGTCCTGGTAGTCGGTCAGAATTTGGTGAACGAGGCGGTCCGGTTTTCCGTCTCCGTCATCGTCAAGCGCATCGGTTTTTTTCATGGCGTTATGGTAATGGCCGCTTAATACCATCGCCACATTGCGATTCGGCTTGACGACTTTTCGATAGATCGTTTCCCCGATCGGGCTTCGATTTCCGCTCACAAGCAAGTACTCATGAAAGCATAAGATGGCGGTTCGGTCCGGATACCGTTTCAGCACTTGATTGATCCAGTCAATCTCTTGTTCCGCAATGCCCCAGCCCATATAAATCATAATAAAATCGTTCCCGCTTGCCGACAGCAGGTCATAATGCCCGCGGTTATTTTTATATGATCCGCCGTAATGCATGTTCTGTTCAAACCGGCGGCTCCCGAAGAAATCCCCGAAGGTTCGGTATGTGCCGTCTTTATGGCCGACGTCGTGATTGCCGGCAAGCACTCCGTACGGAATCCCCGCCTTGTCAAGCGTCCGCATGGAGTGATCGGCGTTTTTCCACTGTTTCATCACCATTGAATCATCGACGATATCGCCGGTATGAAAGACATATTTAATATTGTGCTTTTCCTTATTTTCTTTGATCCACTCCGTCATTTTGTCAAAAATGTGCGGGTGCCCTTGTGCGTAATACTGTGTATCCGACATCCAGACAAACGTGTAATTGCCTTTCGCCGGTATTTGATCCTGCACGATGACATTCATTTTTGAGTTCTTCACCACATCCGCTGCGGAAACGGCGGCTTTTAATGTAAACGGCTTTTTATCTTTGGCAAGAACGCTGTCCGCCTCCTGCCAGCGGCTTGTCCGGTAATTCCAAATATACATGGTTACCTTTCGGCTGGGCAGAGAGCTTCCTTTCCAGACCGCCTCGGCCAGATCCGTTTCGTCGATAGACGGGTCAACGGAGACTTCGAACCGGTGATAAGGAAAACGCTCCATACTTTCCGCCGATACGGTTTTTCCGTCATTTGCCGAGATGCGGTTCATTTCCGGCAGGGTAAACGGCATTTCATTTTCTTTTATGCCCCTCGGCGGTTCCGTCAATGAGGCGTGTTTATACACTTTCACGCTGCCCGGATTCCGCGCGGTATAACGGAAGCCGCGATAAAATGATACATTCATGTCATCCTTCGTCGGGTCTTTTACCCGGACGGACAGCTTTGCTTTGTGGGCGCCGATTTTTTGATCGGCAAGCTCCGGCTGGTTCGGCTCCTCCCGTTTGATATGGAAGGTGCGGACGGACGTTGTTTCATTTCCGGCAAGGTCTGCCGCAATGATGGTAAGGGTATGTTTTCCGGGCTTGAGATCGGCTGATGACGTGTGATGCGGGAGCGTAATGCTTTCTCCGTCCAAAAACGCTTTGACCTCTTCCACTTTGCTCCATTTGTCACGGATGTCCGCATTCAGCTCAACATTACCTTTCAGCGCCGCGCCTTCTTTGATACCCGGGATAATCTTCGGCCCCGTATTGTCCACCCGCACAGATTGGCTCAGCTGCTCCTCCCCGTCGCTAACAAAAATATGGTGATAGCCTTCAGAAAGCTTCGCCGTGTTCCACGGCAGCAGCCGTGACGTAAACAAATGATCCGGCAGGCTGAATGAGAAGGTCTTCTGCTGATTCGCCCGCCTGCCGTCACCGATAAACAGCTGCTCAGCCGGATCCGTCTTCCCGTCTTTGATCACCGTTCCGTCCGAAAGCACCAGACGGGCATGTTTCACGACAAAATCATCCCGATTCTCTCCCGTGTCATACGGAGAAACCTTTGAGCCCGAACGGATGGATACTTTCTGCGTTTTGCCCCCTTTTTGCAGCAGACGTTCCGGAAGGAGAACCGAGTGCGTTCTGTAGCGATGAGACGGATCGTCAAAAATGTGCAGCACCTCATTTTCCATTATGACGGTGTTTTGAAAATAAAGATTCGTTTTCCGGGCATCGAAGGCGAAATAGACCTCTTTTTCCAGCGCCGGCCGGGTCTCCTGCCGCTTGCCGTCAATCCACAGCTTGATCTTATCGGCGCTGACGTCGGAAGTCGCTTTGAGCAGATAGGTGCCGGATATCGTATCTTCGGGTTCAACATTCATTCTGAGTCCGTGTGATTTGCTCGTCTGTTCAATGTCAATCATCTTGACGGGCGTTTTTGCTTCATTTTCTCCATCACTGGCTGCGATATAATACTCAAGCTGATCCTGGCCGAGCAGTTCCGGGGAATAAAGAATGTGATGGTATAAGCTGTCGTTGCGGTCTTTTTCGGCCAGAATTCGTTTGAATGGTTTTTTCTCATTGGTCCGGTAATAAAACGCGGCTGTTTTGACAAGGTTTTTGTCTTTTATGTCAGCCTTTAATTCAATGCTTTCAGCGGGCCGGACTGGCTTTCTGTCTGTAAGGTCTTCGATGACCGGTTTTTCCTTGTCGGGTTTTATCACCCTTTTCTGCTGCGGGATCTGCGCCTGAAAAACGGAGCCCGGTGACGGCTTATGCTCGCTCGTGGAGATCTTCAGCAATTCTCCCGTTCCGTTCAGCGGATATTTGTACAGCAAAGAAGTCAGCCGGCGGAAAGCGTGTTTCCGGTATTGCGCCGAGGCGATATCCTTGCCGGTATTTGCCGACAGCACCACCGTACGCGGGCGGCCGTTGGACATTCCGTCCGTCCCTTCGATGACGGCGAGATGTTTTCCCTCCTTCAGGCGTGTCCCGTAATAGCGGTTGAAATCATCTATCGTCAGTTCTGATGCGGCGCGTCTCAGCCAAAACACGTAAGTCCCGCCTGACGGAATGACGGTATCTTCTTTCGGCCTCCATATCATGTCTGATTCCGGCCCTTCCTTCGGATAGCGGTAGCGGATGTGATAGTCTTTAAAATGAATGGGTCTGTCCGTCGTGTTATACACCTCGATAAATTCATAGGCATCAGCGCCGTCTTCATTTTTCGTATCAACCGCAAGCTCCGTAATCATCAGCTCGGGAATATGATTCAAATCGGCTTGATAGCCGTCCAGCTTCAGCCGCTTTTTCTCCGATTCCGCCCGCTGTCTGCCGTTGGTGAAAACGAGGTAATATTCCAATTCTCCATTCCAGATATCCCGCTTTGAAACCTGGGCCGTAAACAGCCGGATTGCGCCTGGCGCGGGCTCCATCGGCACCATTTTAAACCCAAGCTCATTGCTTTGTTTATAAAAAAGAAACGCCGAAAACGCTTGATAGTCAGCATTCCGTACATGAGCCTGTATGAACAGGTTTCTTTTCATTTCCGCCTTTACTTCGATTTGGGGAGGATTCTCCAGAAGCGGTATGTAATGAGGCGGCTGTCCGAATTCCTGCTGATTCACGGGGATTGCCGATTCTTTGCGCGCCGCATCCGCAGAAGGACTCACACAAAGCAAACCAATCAGAAAAAAGAGCGTCATCACAAGTTTCATCTCATTACCTCCCTATACATTATGTTGCGTCAGGAGGCTGCCGCTTATGTAAATCACACATAAAAAAGCTGCCCTCTCGGGACAGCTCGTTTTTTACCTTTTTCTAAGCGGCTCCAATATGCCTTTTTGGATCAGCAAGTGGAAAACGGACAGCACGACAGACGCCCAAATGGCGGTGCCGAACCCATCAATCTGAAAGCTGTCTCCCATCAAGGCTGCGGTCATCATTAACGTTATGGCGTTGATGACAAACAGAAAGAGGCCGAGGGTCACAACCGTGACAGGCAATGTCAATATGACGATGATCGGTTTGATCAGCACATTTAACACAGAAAGAATCACACTGGCGATGACAGCCGCTCCGATACTGCTGATATGGACGGAATCAAAATATCCCGCGATAACGATTAATAATAAAGCATTTACTAAAATGCTGACTGCCCATTTGATCATTTATTTCAAATCTCCTTCTAAAGGTACAACAAAACACCAGATAATATATACAATCGGCACGATTCCGCTCGTGACAAGCGCTAATACAACGGTGATAATGCGCAAAAGCGACGCATCCATATTGACGTACTCCGCCAAACCGCCGACGACGCCGGCGATTTTACGGTTTTTTTCTGAACGGTAAAGTCTTTTCATCCAATCACCTCTGAGTATGCTTGAGCTTAATGGCTCCTGTTAACGATTCTGAGAAAATCGAGAGATGCTGATCATGGCCTTGATTTGATGCCAGCATCAGTTCTTTTTGAATGGTATCATTCTTTTCCTTTAAAATTTCCGCATCAATCAGCTCATGGCTGAGAGAGCCGAGATTGCTTTTCAGCTCCGCTTTCACCGCCGAATCATCAGGTAGAGCGATATCCACGTTTCCCGTCGTCGTTTTCGTGTAGATGGAGCGGCAGTGCGGCGCTGTCACGGTAAGCATGATATTGCCGTTAAAGCTTTGAACGTCAATGGATTCACTCGATCCGCGCAAATCAATCAAGCCGTTGATCGTTTCCGCTTCAATCGCGCCGCATTGATGTCCGGCCAGCTTGATTTGTCCGTTAGCTGTTTCCGCCGACGCTTTATCAGCCGTCAAATGAGAGAATGACAGAACGCCGTTTGTGGTTTTCGCCGAGAATTCTTTTACATGTAAATGTTCCCCTCTGATCGGTCCGTTAAACAGCTTCACTCTTATCTTATCGTACTCTTTCTGGGGAACATAAAGCGTGACATTGGTTTTCATCGTTTTCTTTTCCGTGCGGACAAAAAACTTATTGCCCTTCACTTCACACTCAATGTGCTGAAGAAATGCGGTGCGCGCCGCCTCCTGACTGTCCGCCCGGTACACTTTCGCCTGGCACTCCGCTCTGATATCTTCATCCGCCCACGGCACGATATTGACGCTGCCGTTTGCAATCTGCATATCAATGGCCGAGAATTCACTGTCTTTAAATTGAAAAATATGCTGCACTTCGTGTGCGTGGCCGAAATTCAGATCAAGATCCGCTTCCTTCACTTTTTTGACGGCAGAATCAATCCAGTCGAACAGCTTCGCCCCGAGCGACGGCTTTTGGCTTCCTTTTGCCCCGCTTTCGAAATCTTCCGCAGGTTCCTGGACCTCCGCAGATAATGCGGTGATCTGCTCTTCTTTTTCTTTATATTCATGATCCAGTTTTTCAATGAGCGTCAGTGCTTCCTGCGCCGTCAGCATGCCGTCTTCCACAAGCTTTAAAATCCGTTCTTTCTCCTGTTTCATACAAAACGCCTCCCCCGACTTTTCTTACACCTGGCGTAACACCTTAATTCCCTGCACGATATTCCAAATGACCATTCCGATGAGGATCAGAAAATAAACAGCTGCTCCTGTTATCATAACAAAAACGGGCACCATACTCTCCCCCTGAGCCGTAATCAATCCGCCGACAACACCCGCGGTCACAATCAGCAATCCCGCAAACGGAATGATATGGGAAATCAGAGCGCGCATGGCATGCCGCTTCGTCTCTTTTTCATCGACGACAAAGTAAGCCACAATCGGAAGAATGAGCGGCGCGAGAAACACGCTGAAATAACAGATTGATGCGATAATCGCTTGATTTCGGTTCAATAAAAACACTCCCTGTGCCGTGATGTAAAAACCCTTCCTTATACATACGTATGACGAATGGGCGGGTTTCATTTTCATGCTAAGGACATGCTTCGTTATACGTAATTTTTGATTTCAGAGATTTCACTATAGAATCTTTTCCCCGAACCGATTACAATATGTAACAAAGCCTGACCGTATGCAAGGAGGACATACAAATGGAGAAAGATCCCGAAAACGCCCAAGTAACGGAAGAGAGTCTTCTAAATTTAATTCGCGAACAGAAAAGAATGAACAGCGAAATGCTGGCTGAATTGGAACAGATCAAAGCAGCCCCTCTTCCCATTTCCCATGATATCCAATATATAAAAGTGCTGCTGGACAGCAGCAGCACCCATATTCTGCAGGACTTAATGCATTTAAGCAGACAGCTTCCCCAACAGAAAAAAGCCTGTAACACAACAGCCCAAAACCGGTGAGTTTTGGGCTGTTTTTATTGATCTATTATGTGGCTGCCGTTTCTTTTTCAGCCAGCAATGTTTTCATCCGTTTTTTATCACGTTCCATTACCGGTTTCAGATAGCGGCCCGTATATGATTCTTTCACTTCGACAACTTCTTCAGGCGTCCCGGAGGCTACGATCGTGCCGCCGCCCGCTCCGCCTTCAGGTCCCAGGTCTACGATGTAGTCCGCCGTTTTAATGATGTCGAGATTGTGTTCAATGACCAAAACGGTATCACCGTTATCGACGAGTCTTTGAAGCACAACCAAAAGCCTTGCGATATCATCAACGTGGAGTCCTGTCGTCGGTTCGTCCAGAATATACAGCGTCCGGCCTGTGGAACGCTTATGCAATTCGGAAGCAAGCTTGACGCGCTGCGCTTCTCCGCCTGACAGCGTCGTCGCCGGCTGGCCGAGCGTCACATACCCGAGTCCGACATCGGCAAGCGTTTGAAGCTTGCGTTTGATTTTCGGGATATTTTCAAAGAAAGACAGAGCATCTTCCACCGTCATATCCAGAACGTCAGAAATGCTTTTTCCTTTGTATGTGACCTCCAGCGTCTCCCGGTTGTAACGTTTGCCGTGGCACACTTCACACGGGACGTACACGTCAGGAAGGAAATGCATCTCAATTTTGATGATGCCGTCGCCGCGGCAGGCCTCACAGCGCCCGCCTTTTACATTAAAACTGAACCGGCCTTTTTTATAGCCGCGCACCTTTGCTTCATTTGTCTGCGCGAATACATCGCGGATATCATCAAACACGCCCGTATAAGTTGCCGGATTTGATCTCGGTGTCCGGCCGATCGGCGCCTGGTCGATGTCGATCACCTTATCAAGGTGGTCAAGGCCTTTGATTTCTTTATGGCTTCCCGGTTTCGCTTTGGCTTTATGAAGCTTTTGCGCAAGCGCCTTATGCAGAATTTCATTCACAAGCGTGCTTTTTCCGGAACCGGACACACCTGTCACCGCCGTAAAAGTGCCGAGCGGGAATTTGGCGTTCGCTTTTTTCAGGTTGTTTTCTGAAGCGCCTTTGATTTCAATGAACCGGCCGTCAGGCTTTCTTCTCTCCGGAGGCATCGGGATGAATTGAGCCCCTGACAAATAGCGTCCGGTCAGAGAGTCCGCATCATTCATCACTTCTTCTGGCGTCCCCGCCGATATGACGCGGCCGCCGTGAATGCCGGCGCCCGGACCGATATCTATCAAATAATCGGCAGCCATCATCGTATCCTCATCATGCTCAACGACAATCAGTGTGTTGCCGAGATCCCTCATGTTTTTCAGCGCGCTGATCAGACGGTCATTGTCACGCTGGTGAAGGCCGATGGACGGCTCATCAAGAATATACAGGACGCCTGACAAACGGGAGCCGATCTGCGTCGCAAGCCTGATGCGCTGGGCTTCTCCGCCTGACAGCGTGCCCGCCGCCCGGCTCAGCGTCAGGTAATCAAGACCGACTTTATCTAAGAAGCTGAGCCGCTCCACAATCTCTCTTAAAATTAAATCGGCAATCTGCATATCTTTCTCAGACAGCGTCAGGTTTTTGAAAAATTCAAGCGCGTCGCCGACAGAAAGTTCGGTAATGGTTCCGATATGACGCCCGTTGACCAAAACGGCAAGCGCTTCTTTCTTCAGCCGGTAGCCTTTGCACGTCGGGCACGATTTCTGTGACATGTACTGCTCCATCTGTTCACGGATATAATCGGAGCTTGTCTCTTTATACCGTCTCTCAATATTGCGCAGCACACCTTCAAATTCAATTTCATTTTCGCGCACTTGTCCGAAATCATTCTCGTATTTAAAGTAGATCCGTTCATTGCCGCTGCCGTACAGCACTTTATCAAGCTGATGCTTCGGCAGGTCTTTGACCGGAGTCTCCATATCAATGCCGTAATGGCGGCAGACCGCCTGAAGCAACTGCGGATAATATTGTGAACTGATCGGCGTCCACGGCGCGATGGCGTGTTCCTTTAATGACAGCTCGGGATTGGGGATGACGAGCTCAGGGTCCACTTCCAGCTTCAAGCCGAGACCGTCGCAAGTCGGACAGGCGCCGAACGGACTGTTAAATGAAAACAGCCGGGGTTCAAGCTCCCCGATAGAAAAACCGCACAGCGGACAGGCGTGATGCTCGCTGAACATCAGCTCCTCCTGACCGATGACATCTATCATGACACGGCCTTCCCCTAAACGGAGCGCGGTTTCCAGCGAGTCGGAAAGCCGGGCGGCAACGCCTTCCTTGACAACGATCCGGTCAATGACTACTTCAATGGAATGCTTTTTGTTTTTTTCAAGTTCAATATCGTCGGAAAGCTCGGCCATTTCTCCGTCAATCCGCACCCTTACGTAACCTTGCTTTCTGATTTGGTCAAGCACTTTGACATGGGCGCCTTTTCTGCCTGAGATGATCGGCGCAAGCACTTGAAGCTTCGTCCGCTCCGAATATTCAAGAATCCGGTCAACCATCTGTTCAATCGTTTGCGACGTAATTTCAATGCCGTGCTCCGGGCAGTGCGGTTTCCCGACTCTCGCGTACAGCAGCCGGAGATAATCATAGATCTCCGTTACCGTTCCGACGGTTGACCGCGGATTGCGGCTTGTCGTTTTCTGGTCAATGCTGATCGCCGGAGAAAGCCCTTCGATCGCATCAACGTCCGGCTTATCCATCTGCCCTAAAAATTGGCGCGCATAGGCAGAAAGCGATTCAACATACCGCCTCTGTCCTTCCGCGTAAATGGTGTCAAAGGCAAGGGATGATTTTCCCGATCCGGACAGCCCCGTCACGACGACGAGCTGATCCCGCGGAATCGTTACATCAATGTTTTTTAAATTGTGCGCCCTTGCGCCTTTCACCTCGATCCGGTCAATTGCCATGTGTTCATCATCCTTCCGCTTTAAGCTCTAACAGTAAATCACGAAGCTCTGCCGCCCGCTCGAAATCAAGCGCTCTGGCCGCTTCTTTCATTTCGTGCTCCATTTGCTCAACGACTTTCTGGCGTTCTTTCTTCGTCATCTTCGCCAGTTTAGGCGCGGCTTTTGTTTTATATTCTTCTTTATCCTCAGCGGCCTGCGTCGCGCGGATCACATCGCGGATTTCCTTATTGATCGTTTGCGGCGTAATGCCGTGAATTTCGTTAAAGCGCTCCTGCTGTTCCCGGCGGCGCTTCGTTTCATTAATCGCGATTTCCATCGAATTCGTGATTTTATCGGCATACATGATGACGCGGCCTTCCGCGTTTCGCGCCGCCCGTCCGATCGTCTGAATCAGCGAACGTTCAGAACGGAGGAAGCCTTCTTTATCCGCATCGAGAATGGCGACAAGTGACACTTCCGGAATATCAAGCCCTTCCCTCAGCAGGTTGATGCCGATTAACACATCATGTTTTCCGAGGCGGAGGTCACGGATGATTTCAATCCGTTCAAGCGTCTTAATCTCGGAATGCAGATAATTGACCTTGATGCCGATTTCCTTGAGATAATCGGTCAGATCCTCTGACATTTTTTTCGTTAAAGTCGTCACGAGAACGCGTTCATTCCGTTCAATCCTCGCCTGAATCTCGCCGATCAGATCATCAATCTGTCCTTCGATCGGCCGGACGTCAATGAGGGGATCGAGGAGTCCCGTCGGTCTGATGATCTGCTCGATCATTTCCGGCGTATGCTCAATTTCATACGGTCCCGGAGTCGCCGACACGTACACGATATTGTGCATGTGTTTCTCAAATTCCTCGAATCGGAGCGGACGGTTGTCAAGCGCTGACGGCAGGCGGAACCCGTGATCGACAAGCACCTGTTTTCTCGCCTGGTCACCGTTGAACATGCCGCGCACCTGCGGAATCGTCACATGTGATTCATCAACGACAATCATAAAATCGTCCGGAAAATAATCAAGCAGCGTATACGGCGTAGAGCCCGGCGGTCGGAGTGTCAAATGTCTTGAATAGTTCTCGATCCCTGAGCAAAAACCCATTTCCCGCATCATTTCAAGATCATATCTCGTCCGCTGCTCAAGCCGCTGCGCTTCAAGGAGCTTGCCGTTTTCGTGCATCACTTTCAAGCGCTCCTCAAGCTCCTGTTCAATATTCAGAATCGCTTTTTCCATCTTTTCCGCCCGGGTGACGAAGTGGGAAGCCGGGAAAATCGCGACATGATCACGGTCGCCGAGAATTTCTCCGGTCAAAGCGTCGACCTCTCTGATCCGCTCAATTTCATCTCCGAAAAATTCCACTCTGATACAATGTTCGTCACGGGAAGCCGGAAAGATTTCCACAACGTCTCCGCGCACGCGGAACGTCCCGCGCTGAAAGTCGATATCATTGCGGGCATACTGGATATCCACAAGCTTTCTCAGCAGCTCATTTCGCTCAATCTCCATTTCCGGTCTGAGCGACACAACCATTTCCCGATATTCTTCAGGCGAACCGAGACCGTATATGCATGACACACTCGCGATAATAATGACATCTCTCCGTTCAAACAGAGAGGATGTCGCGGAGTGTCTCAGTTTATCAATTTCATCATTAATGCTTGCGTCTTTCTCTATAAAAGTATCCGTTTGAGGCACGTACGCCTCCGGCTGATAGTAATCGTAATAGCTGACAAAATATTCGACAGCGTTGTTCGGGAAAAACTCCTTAAACTCGCTGTACAGCTGTCCGGCAAGGGTTTTGTTATGGGCAATGACCAGTGTCGGTTTATTCACTTCTTTAATCAGATTGGACACGGTAAAGGTTTTGCCCGTCCCTGTCGCACCCAGGAGAGTCTGGTGTTTTCTGCCTTCCTGTATGCCTTTGACAAGCTTCTCAATCGCTTGCGGCTGATCTCCCTGGGGCTGATATTTCGAGACTAACTCAAAACGATCTTTCACAAAAAAGCCTCCGTTTCTTTACGAAATCTTCCTATTGATATAGTAACACAATGACGGGCAAAATCACTAAAAATACGAACTAAAGTTCGATGGTTTATTTTTACCAAGTCAATTTTTGTATAAAAAACCTGCTTTTATGGCGTAAAAGCAGGCATTCTATTTCATATTCACCATGTCAGGCATTGTCTTTCTTTTTGTCTGCTTCTTTTTTGGCCATGTACAGCCCTCCGGCCACCAGCGATACGACATCCAATCCAACGATAAAATACGTTTCGGTGTAACCCTTTAAATAGGATGCGAAAAGCAGTGCGGCTGTGAGAGCGATCGCCACATAGTGGTTAAACGTGACGCGCGTAAAAAGGACGACCAGCATAAAAGGGAAACATAATGCAAAAACGGCTTTTGTAATCACAAAAACCCTCCTCGGGAATTCTTCATCTCATCTGATTATAGTAAAAAATGAAGAATCGGACAATCGTTCCCCTGCTATCACAATACCCTTTTTCAGCAGTCTTCAATCATCTGTCAAAAAAATTGTGAATATAAATCCATTGAACCATTAACCAGATGAATCGAATTACCTTTCTTCAGCCGAAAGGATGAGAAGGTTTAGGTCTTTGTATCTTTGACAGTTTCTTCCTCCCTCTTTACAATGTAATGATAGTGTTTACTATCATTTTTCTTGGATGAAGAAAAAAAGGGGGTCATACCGCATGTATTCAGTGCGATTTCAAAAAGCGGGAGAATCGAGCCGCTCTGCAGGAGCAAAAGGAATGAACCTGATTAAACTGACAAAAAACGGGCTGCCCGTTCCCGGCGGTTTCATCATTCAGACGAATGCCCTGACACGTTTTATGGAAGACAACGGGCTTCAAGCAGATCAGGAACAGATGGAGCGCGCCATTATGAACGGCACGTTTTCAAAAGAGCTTCGGGAGGAACTGACCGCGTCGTTTTATGAATTGAGAGAATCATACGCCTCTGTCGCCGTACGTTCCTCCTCCGCGTCCGAAGATCTTGAAGGGGCTTCTTTCGCGGGCCAGTACGAAACCTATTTAAATATCAAAACAGAAGAAGAGTTTCTCGGAAAAGTGAAAGAATGCTGGGCTTCCTTCTTCTCGGCGCGGGTCAGCGGTTATAAAGAGAAAATGAACAATGACACCGCAGAACCATTAATGGGCGTTGTCGTGCAAGGGCTTATCAATTCCGAGGTTTCAGGAGTCATTTTCAGCCGAAACCCCGTCACACACGATGACGGAGAACTGATGATCAGCGCGAGCTACGGTCTCGGAGAAGCAATCGTCTCCGGCAGCGTGACGCCCGACACATTTATCGTCAATAAAGACACATTTCAGATTGAAAAAGAAATCGGCTTAAAAGAAATGTATATCGTTTCTAAAGACGAAGGCGTGACGGAAAAAGAGACGACCGCTGACATGAGAAACCGCTTCTGCCTTGATGACGAGAGCATCAAGGAGCTTGCCATGCTGACGATAAAGACGGAAGAACTGTACGGTTATCCCGTGGATCTCGAATTCGGATTTGCCGAAAATAAGCTGTATCTGCTTCAGGCCAGGCCGATTACAACGATCGTGCAGGATCAGAAAGCGGCAGACGAAGAACGGGAATTTATTATGACGCCCCAGGATCAGAAAGATTTTTGGCTCAATATGGAGGCCAATATAGAAGGCCCCGTCAGCCCGTTATTCGCCTCACTCATTGTGCCGGCTTTGGAATACGGCCTCAAAGAGAGCACGAAGGCATTCCCTGTAATGGGCATCGAAATCGAGCGTGTCAAACTTCATCAGGGACGTGTTTTTTCCAGACAGCATAAGACGGACGACAAGCTGCCCGCAGAACAGTTAGAAGCGCTTTTCCCCGTCTTGGCTGACCGCATGTACAATATTATTCAGGAAACCTTTCTGCCTTTTTATCAAAAGCTGGACGAACTGGCGCATACAGACCATACGCCGGAGACTGCCCTTGATGCGTTCCGAAACCTGCAAGACTTCTATTTAAAAGGATACGCAGAACATTTCAATATTGTCTTTCCGCAGGTTGCGTTAAACATGATACTGGAATCCATGTACGGACAGGTTGAGAAAGAAAACACCTCCCTTCTGTACGAAATGCTGGCTGGCGTCATGAATAAGTCATTGGAGACCGACAGACAGCTGTGGCTGCTTTCCGGACAAGTAAAAGACAGCCCTGAGCTGCGGCGCGTCTTTACGGTTTCTCATGCCGATGAGCTGCATCAGACGCTTCTGCAATCAAATGAGGGAAAACGCTTTCTCGAACAAGTCGGTGAATTTTTACAGGAATACGGCTGGAGATCCGTGAAAAGTCATGATCTCATTGAAGAAACTTGGGCGGAAAACCCTTATTTCGCTTTGGCCAACATTCAGAACTATGTCCGGAACGGATACGATTTTGACAGTGAGTTTCATAAAACGATAGAAAAACGAAAACAGCTCTACGCCGACTTTATGGATAGAATTGAAGATGACGGCTTCCGGGAGACGTTTGACCGCTATTATCAGTGGACATTGTCTTCATCCGTCATCAAAGATGATCACCATTTTTATATTGATGCGATGCTGGACGCCAAAGCGCGCCTTTGCCTTCTGAAAATCGGCGGGCTGCTTCAAAAACAAGGCGTAATCGATGATCGGGAGGATATGTGGTACTTATACAGCGATGAAGTCGAGAAAGCGCTGGCGTCGCCGGTTCCGATGCAGGAAAAAGCCGCTGAACGAAAACAGCTCTTCCAGCAATATCAATTGCTTGAAGCCCCCGCTTATCTCGGGACTCCGACTTCGGAACAGCTGAAAATGGCTGAACAGATTACCGGCTCCATCACAGAAGATGAAAAAAACACTGAACATCAAATTTACGGACTTGCGGCGTCAAGCGGAATCGCAAGCGGCCCTGTGAAAGTCATTCGTGACGCAAGTGAATTTTCCCGTTTTTCAACAGGAGACGTGCTTGTCTGCAAAATGACGACACCGCTGTGGACCAGTCTGTTCCAGGATGCAAAGGCCGTCATTACGGACACGGGCGGCATCCTGTCACATGCGGCGATCATCGCGAGGGAATACGGGCTCCCGGCCGTTCTCGGCACACGTGCCGCGACTGACAGGCTCAACGACGGAGATATCGTCACGGTGGACGGGACAAACGGCAAGATTACGATTGTCAAACGCGCTTCATGCTAGGTTTCCCTCTTTATTGACGGGCAGGGCGGGTGTATACTTGTCCTGCCAGTATTTACGCGAGGTGAAACATGTTGAGAACGACGAACAAGAGAATTATTGACGCCGCGATGAATCTGATCATCCAAAAAGGATACCGCGCAGCGACAACAAAAGAAATCGCAGAAAAAGCAAAAGTAAGCGAAGCAACGATTTTCCGTAATTTTAAAAACAAACAAGGATTAATGAAAGCCATGATTGAACAGCAGACGCCGGTTCCGGAAAGCATGATCACTAAGGCGGAAGGCGATCTGTATGAGGATCTTCTTCATTTCGCCGCGACCCTTCTTCAGCAATTGGAACAAAAAAAAGAAGTGTTCCGCATCTGCCTGCGCGAACCGGAACTATTCGAAGACGTCCTGCAGGATATTGTCGTATATCCGCAATCCGTGAAAAAGCATTTAATCGTTTACTTTAAGGAGCTGACAAAGAAAAATATGATAAGCCCCGGCAGTGAAGAAGCTAATGCAGACGTCTTTATGACGATGATTTTCGGTTATTTTATACACCGGCTGCAGCTGGGGAAAAGAGTCATCACTCTCTCTGAGGAAACGATGCTGAAACACAGCACTGAGATTTTCATGAAAGGCATTACCGGCCGGTCATTTTCCGGCTCCAAGGAGGATGAAGGATGGGTTCAAAGAAAGAATGGGCGCTGATCGTTTCGCTTTTGCTGGGAGCCATACTCGTTCCCATCAATTCTACGATGATCGCAGTCGCCCTTTCATCCATTTCCCGCTCATTCAGCGAATCAATTGCCAGCATCACATGGGTAGTGACCGTGTATTTAATCGTGATGGCCGTGACACAGCCCATTGCCGGCAAACTCGGTGATATGTACGGAAACAAAAAAATGTATTTATGGGGCGTCGGCCTTTTTCTCATCGCATCATTGGGGTGCGCCCTCTCGCCAAGTCTTTTCTTATTGATTTTCTTCCGGGCGCTTCAGGCTGCCGGCGGCGCTTTGCTTACGCCAAACAGCATCGCCATCATCCGCCATGTCGTGTCTGAAAAACGGCTTCCGAAAGTATTCGGCTTTTTCGGCCTCGGTGCCGGGCTGGGAGCGGCTCTCGGTCCGTTTATCGGCTCTCTTTTAATTGAGAGCTTCAGCTGGCATTCGATCTTTTGGGTCAACATTCCGTTTCTTGCAATCGCACTGGTGACGGCATTAGTGATGTTTCCTAAATATAAAGAAGAAACGTCTGACGCTCCGCTTGATATCATCGGGTCCGTTTTGCTTGCCGGAAGCATTGTATCTATTATTCTTCTGACGAAAAGTGAAAGCTCTTTGGGCTATTGGGTGTACGCACTGCTCATTCTCGTATTTGTTCCGCTATTTTTCAGGCGGGAGCTGCGCACGAAACATCCGATTATTGATTTTGACCTGTTTAAAAACACGACCTTTACGAGCGCCAATCTGTCGGTTCTGTTAAGCAATTTAATGATGTACGCCGTGTTATTGATTATGCCGCTCTTTATGACCGGCCACTTCAGCATGAATACGTCACACAGCGGCATGGCGCTGTCAGTCTTTTCTGTTTTCATGTCCGCCAGCAACTGGGGCGGAGCTCAGCTGCATCAGAAATGGGGCGCGCGAAGAATGATTTTTCTGTCCTTCGGGCTGATGGCCGTAGCCAATCTCTTATTTTTGCTTTTGGTTTATTCCCATTCCGTTCCGTTTCTTATGGCATCGCTTATAGTCGGAGGCATCGCGTCAGGTGCGGGGCTGACGAGCATGCAGGTATCTTCTCTTGCGACGGTAGAACCGGGCATGTCCGGCATCGCATCCGGGATTTTCTCCACCTTCCGTTATTTCGGAAGCATTATTTCTTCAGCACTGATCGGTTTAATCTCCGGGTTTCATATTCTGTTTATCATATTGATCGGAGTTTCTGTGATCGGCTTGTTCGTATCGCTTGGTATCAAGTCCGGGGAAACCGTTCAGACGAAAAAAAGCCATTCGGCGTAAACGAAAAAGGTTCCGTAAGCATCTGCTTTCCGGAACCTTTTCTAGTTTTCCTTCTTCATTTTCTCTCTCAAAGTGTCACCGCAATGCCGTTTGCTCTATGAGAATCTTTTGATTTACAAGAGAAAAGGTGAATGTAAATGGCTGAGAGTTCCGATCAAGTTCGGCGCTGACATCGTAATCCGGCCGTAAAAAAAGCCCGGCCGCCGTGTTGTTAGCGGCACCGGGCTCTTTATATGTGATTTTTCATAATTAATAAAACTGAAAGCTTATTATTTCCAATGTTTTTTCTTAATTTTTTTCATAATTCTCCTTACTAAAACCTACCTAAAACAATTATTGAATATTACTTTTATAATTAAGCAAAATTAAGTAACAATCATTGAAGGATTCTCAGACTGATAAAATTTATTTTAAATATAATATTTCAAAACACATTCAAACTGTACAAAGAAAAGAAAGTCTAAATTTTTATTTTTGGAACTTGATTGGGACAAGAAAGTCTAAACCAAAATCTTTTTAGATTTATATAATAACACGTCTGTCGATTATCTAAATTCTACCAAAAAATGAATGCAAAAGAGAGATTCCTCTTGTACAATGTAAGTTACCACACCAACATTGACGAAACGAGGAATCTCTCATGAACAAGAATAAGTCTCTGTATCTTTAACAATAGTATTTACAATATCATTAGGATACCGATTCAAAAAAAAATGTTCTCCTTTAAACTTATGAAATTTCACGTTCCCTTCAACAACTTCGCTCCATTTATGAATTTCTTTGATATGAGTCGAAAAATCATGATCCGCATAAAAAACGCTTGTTCCACAGCTTATTTTTTCTGCTTTGGGCTGAAACTTATAATTGTCCAAAATTATAAAATCTGCTCGCAAAATCGGAAGAAACATATCCATAATCTCTTTTGTATAAAACTCCTCTGGTAATCCCCCATATTGTTCCACCTTTGTCAAGAAAGTTTCATTAGTCATATTTTCAATGTCTTCTCTCTTTTCAAAAATATGTGGAGCATTTCGCCCAGAAAAAAACAGATGCCTTGGTTCCTTAGTTCCCATTTGCTTAAGTTTATAATATATCTCATAAGTCAATAAGGCTCCCATGCTGTGTCCAAATATAACATATTCATCGTCATATTCTAATTGTTCACTTATTCTTTTGGCGATATCTTCACTTGCTTCACCAACAGACTGGTAACAAGGCTCTGTGAATCGAGTTCCTCTTCCAGCCAATTCACATATACACAATTCATATCTATCCGGCAGTAGTTTTTTCCATTCATAATATGCATTTACCGACGCTCCAGCATATGGAATAGGAAATACTTTTATTTTATTTATTTCACTCACTCCTATGTTCAACTTGAGCCCACTATCATTACTATATAAACCTATAAGTATTCAAGATACATTTAATTGTACTTCTCTATCTCTCGCTGCTCTGCCAGCAACAAATTCACCATATCACTATAGCTATTCAAACCGTCTGTCTGATTATTTGCCTTCAGATATACATCATTTACATTTCTTGAAATACTTGGAATAACACCCTCATACTTATCCCGGTACTGCTCATTTTGTTCTATATCATGCTGCACCGCCTTGGACAGACTGGACATTATATCAGACGCCTGATCTGGATCCACTTTCTTTAGCTCAGATATAGAATAATCAAATGCTAGAAAAAAACCACTGTAAAGTATCATTGGATCATCCTGCTGCTTACATGCCAGATATGCTATAAAATTTGCCTCATCCTCATGCATGAAACCACTCTGATGTGCCAATTCATGTGCCATAGTAGCAGGCACCAAGAAAACGGGCACATTAACATTGATATTGGATTCATAAGTAAAAGGGACAAAAATACCATGTATCCCTGCATGCGACATTAGTTTTGACATCACCACTGGTTTTGGTGTTGAATATGAATGCTCCAAAACAGGATATTTCTTTGATAACATTTGCATCGAGAACACTGCGTGTTGTGCATAATAATCAAAAACCTCTGGTACATGAGCCAAAAGATCAGTATCCGCTAACTTTTCCCTTGCCAATTCCATTTCAACGGCAAGTGACTTACTCAATTTAACCAGTTCTTCCTTGCTGTAGTTCTCTTCTTTATATTCGGTATGAGACAAAAAAGAATATCTGTGATAGTTTATTCCACCCAAAATAGTATAACAAAAATATATCACGCTACAGATCGTAACGATTCCTAGAGCACCACGATAAACTACCATCCTACGTGCACCTTTACTCATGATGACCTTGCGCACATAATAAACGATATAAAATAGAAATAGTAACACAACCAACACGACGAGCCATTCACTAACAGAAAATGTGACCCAAGAAGGTACAAGTCCTACTGTTTTTGACAATAACGGATATACAGACCTACTGTATTTCTCCGCCCAATCCTGATGGTTCTGCGCGTATTTTGTCAGTATATAAGCTATAACTCCAAGTGAGATCAACGGTAATCTCTTAAGTAAAAGCTTTTTTATAATGTACTCCCCCTATCCAACATAACCATTATAATCAGTTATTCTTAATATATATCCTGCTAAAGATTCATCTTCTAAAGGTTTTGGAGTTAGCAATAACCTTTCCAATAAGCCATACCTCTCCTTCATTTATTTTTTTATTATTTCAAAATAAAACAGCTAAGAAAATATAATTTTCTTAGCTGTTTTATTTTGAAATCTAGTTTAGGAGTTCTTGAAACTATTCCGAATAATTATGAAAAATCACATTATAATGCTGTCATTTCTTCGTGCTCGTGTTCATCCTGCACGAATAAAATACCTAATTCATGATGTTCGCCTTCATAGGACGCGCGCTGATCAAACCGGATCTCACCGTTCAGGCCGATGATCTCCATTTTTACAAATGCGCGGTTTTTTTGAAGTGCTTCATAAAAATCCGATACATGCTTCACGGGGATGCCGTTTACTTTCGTAATAATCTCACCGATCTTCAGCTCAAGATCGTCCGCGGGTGTATTCGGAATGATGCCGAGCACCATTAAACCCTGATCCCGCTTAGAGAAATAAAACGGAGCCGCGTTATCGTTCAGCCGCTGTCTTAATGATAAAAACAGGCGTCCGAGCACCGCAATACAAGCGGCAGCTCCGGCAAGCGGAGTCCACCAAAGGGCCGCTGCCCCGAATGCGGTCACGATAACCCCGAGAATCATGACACGTTTCGCTGTTATCCGTATGCTGACTTCCGGAAGTGACCCCTGCACACGCTGTCCGAAGCCGGCGATATAAGGAATCCAGATCAAATGGAAAGAGCCGCCCGGCACGGTAAAGACAGGCCACCAAGAAAGGTGTGACTCAAGCCCGCTGCCCGGCACCAATAAGAAAAGCGGAAGCAGCCATGCGCGATTCGCCAATTGTCGGCCAATGGGCAGGCCTCTGCTGCTGACGACAAGCGCCGGAGATGTTTTCAGATGCGCTGAACGGCAGGCAGCCGCTCCCTCCGTGATAATCAAAAGGCCCATAAACACGGCCGCCGATGCCCAATTCACGCCGAATGCCTGCGGAAACCGATCCGCAAACGGCACTGTGTGGGTATACTGAAGGAGAAACGCAATGAACATGCCGGCGCTGACAATATAAGCTGATGACAGCCAATTCATACGGAACGTCAGCGAAGCCAAAGCCGTCACGGCCGCGATTATGCCGAGAAGACCGAATGGAATCGAAATTCCCAGTCCAAAAAATAATATGGAGAGAAGTATACCCGGTATAAGTCCTTTTATGTATGTAAAGATAAGCTCGTCATACATATCCGCGATTTTTGTATGAAACGTATGGCGTTCACGTTTAATCCGCAAATATCCGCAGGCGAGACTTATGATGATAAAAAACCAAAACATCGGGTGCAAAAAAAACAGACCGATACTTTTCAGAAGTTCAATTCCCCATTGAACAGACATTGCTTTCACCGCCTCAAGCCAAACATTTTAATTCTATTCTACCAAATAATCATTGGCTTGAATATCTCAAACGTCTATCTCTCTTCCGTCATCCACAACGTCACATTTGAGAGAGAGAAATCTTTCAGATAGTGGTCGACTTCCACCTCGATTACACCGCTGATCAAAAGCATGGACCGTTTAATATCCGTCAGATTGATTCCTAAACGTTTATGGTTTTTCATTAAGTAGGTGAAATAATGCTTTGCACACTCCTCATTGATATCGTGAACACATTCAACATTTGTATAATTGACCAGGTATCTGCTGAACAGCATAAGAAGACTTAGTGCTTTTGTTGATGAAAATGTGACGTCTTTTGTTCTGTCTTTTAGTTGTTCCACTAATTCATAATATTTTTTTTCACGCACAATACTTGCCCTCTTCAATTGTGAACCCCCATTTTTTTATCCAGATAAGCACGGGTGATTACAGCTGCCGTGCTGAAGCGCCGCAAACACTTCTGCTTTCGATACTGAAATGCAGCTGCCAAACTAAAACTGTTCTCTATTAGAACCTTCTTTTATTGTAAGAACTAAAACTGACTGAGGCAACTTTCAAAAGTTTCATTTTGAATACATATTAACTCGGCATAAAGTCTCTCTTCTCTATAAATATCGGGTAATGTTTGTCCTTTATAAATGTTTAAATGTGAAAATTTTTTTAATATCTTGTCAAAACCGACATAATTATATGTCTTTTAGTTCATTTTTAGGGCATGACAAAAGAAACAGGAGACGAAAAAAACGCCTCCTTTTCATTTATTTTACAAATAATGATTTTAACGCCATTTGCAGCTGTAAATCATTTTTTTCGTCAGATTTCTTTTCATTCATCAGCTGATTCATTTTTTCCGCTGTCTTTTTATCAATGACCGCTGTTTTATCAAGCCTGTACCGGTCTTGAAACGCCAGAACGGCTTTTTTCATTGTTTTGCTGAAATAGCCGTCTGCTCTGCCCGGGTCGAAGCCTAGGCCTTTCAGCAGGATTTGAGCGTGCTTGACATCCGCGCTGTTCATATCAGGCTGAAGCGGCTGTTTCAGCTGAAGCGGTCCCGCCGCAAAATAATCCGGCTGGCTCACAGCGATTGTCGGAGCAATGCCTTTTTTGTGAATCCAATTGCCTTTCGGTGTCAGCCATTTGTAAAGCGTCAATTTAATGTTGCTCCCGTCTCCCATAGGCACGGCCTGCTGAACCGTTCCTTTACCGAAAGAAGTGTCACCGACAACGTCATAATGTCCCGCTTCTTTTAACGCACCCGCAAGAATTTCTGAAGCGGAGGCGCTTCCTTTATCCGTGATGACATTGACGGGATACGGCTTCTTATGTTTTAAGGTTGAGAAATATTGTTTTTTATCGCCGTTACGCTCCGCAATTTGGATATACGGCATGTCTTTTGTGATGAAATGCTTTAAAATTTGTTCGACGCTTTGAAGGTAGCCGCCGGGATTCCCTCTTACATCAAGGACGAGACCGTCAATCCCTTGTTTTTCAAGCTTTTTCAGCGCCGCGGCGAAGTCCTGGGCGGTATGCTCGGAAAATGTCGATATTCCGATGTAGCCGACATGATGACCGCCTGATTCTTTGCGGGAAGCAAATACGGTTTCAAGCGGGATTTCCGCTCTTTTAATCCGGAATGACAGCTGTTTATCAGTTCCCGGACGCTGTATTTTAATAGAAACCTTCGATCCTTTTTTTCCTCTGATTTTCAGCACGGCTTCGTTTAAACCTTTCCCGTTCATTGACTCGCCGTTTATGCTGATGATTTCATCATTCGGCTTGAGTCCCGCTTTTTCCGCCGGAGATTGCTTAAACGGTGATACGATAATGATTTTATTGTCTTTCATACCGACTTCAGCGCCGATCCCTTCGAAAGAAGAATCAAGAGAATCGGAAAACTGCTTAGCTGTCTGCTTGTCCATATAAACGGAATAAGGGTCGTTTAATGTAGACAGCATCCCCTGGATCGCTCCTTCAAGAAGCTTTTCTTTATCTACATTTTCCACGTATTCGTTCGAGATCAGCTCATAAGCTTTTTCGATTTTTTCCATTGCCCGGCTTCTTTCTGCGTCTGTTGAATTCGGCTGTGCCGCCCCGGCAATATGAGCTCCGCCGCACATGATGCTGACGGCCGCCATCACTGCGATCATTTTCTGCTTCATCGTTTACCTCCTCTTAGTCCTTTTACGAAAACCTGGAGATAGTATGTGTAAATTGCAAAGAATTCATGTAACGGCAACAAAAAAATGAAAACGCGAGATTGTTACATATATATGGGTAACGTATAATATTTTGTATGCAATTCATTAAATATACAGGAGAATGCGATATGAAAATAAAATTATCGATTTTATCCGCGGCGGTTCTGGCCGCAGGCATTACCGCCTTTGTCTGGCCAAAAACAGAGGCCAATGAAAAAACGCAGACGGACGCCTTGTATGTTTCTCCCGCAGGCAGCGACCAAAATGAAGGAACGAAAGAAAAGCCGTTCCGCACATTAAAACATGCGGCTGAAAAGGCAGAGGCCGGAACAACCGTATTGATTCGGGAAGGGACGTACGATGAAACGTTTGAAGTAAAGCACAGCGGCACGGCCGAAAAGCCGATTACATTTCGGAACTATCAGAATGAGCATGTCTCAATCAGCGGCAAATCTGCGCCAAAAAGCGATTCTGAAACTCCGTTAATTCAAATCCGCAATAAACAGTACATTACCATTCACGGCGTTACGCTTGAGAACCTCTCCGTATCATCAGAAGATGCGACTGCCATGGGAATTTGCGTCACCGGATCAAGCAGTCATATCAACATTGACGGCAACCATATCCGAAACATTAAAACCACGGCTGATGAGGGAAATGCACACGGCATCGCGTTTTACGGCACAGACGCCATGAAGGATGTCAGCATCACAAATAATACGGTTGAAAAACTGACGCTCGGCGCAAGCGAAGCGGTCGTGCTGAACGGGAATGTTGACGGATTTAAGATTGCCGGCAATACCATTCGGGACAATAACAATATCGGGATTGACGTGATCGGATACGAAGGAACGTCCAAGCAAAACGACTATGCGCGAAACGGCGTCATTGAAAACAATACGGTGAGCCATAACTCTTCTTACGGAAATCCCGCTTACGGAGATGAATATTCAGCGGGCGGTATTTACGTTGACGGCGCAGAACATGTGGACATTAAGAAGAACACCGTTTACAACAATGACCTCGGCATTGAAGCCACTTCCGAACATAGAGGGAAATACGCACGAGATATCCGGATTACGGATAACAAGGTGTACGGCAATGCTTACACCGGTATTTCAATCGGAGGCTATGACACGAAACGCGGCGGCACCATCAATTCGGTGATCGCTCATAACATTATGTATCGAAATGACACGAAGGACCTTGACGGCGGCCAGCTGCTGCTGCAGTACGGCACAAAAGGGAACACGATCGAAAAAAACATCATGACGGCAAGCGGTTCACGGATTTTTATCGCAAATGATTATACAAAAAACGAAGGCAATACCGTTAATCATAACGTCTATCACAAAGAAGCCGGAAAAGACGGCATTTGGAATTGGAAGAACAGAGAATATGATTCATTCACAGCGTACCAAAAAGGAACGGCAAACGATTCGGATTCCATTTATGCGGACCCGCTGTACCGTGACGAATCGTCTTATGACTTTACATTAAAGCCCGGATCACCGGCCCTTCCCGTCATTCAGTAACGAAACCATTAAAAAAAGCCAGTCTATATCAGACTGGCTTTTGTATTTATACACGAAGGAATTTCCGGATGGAAGTCAGACTTCCCCATACTCCGATAACCGCGCCGATCAGAATGAGCACAAGTGATACTTGGAACACAAACGGACTGTACGGCAGAAGTGAAACAAATGATCCCTGAACTTTCGGGGCCACCCAAGCGACCATCGACTGGTACGTACTCAGCACGAGAGCGATCGGTATGATAGAACCGAATACCCCCAGCAGCAGCCCTTCCAGGAAGAACGGCCAGCGGATAAACCAGTTTGTCGCGCCGACAAGCTTCATGATTTCAATCTCTTTTCTTCTGGCGAAAATCGTGATTTTAATCGTATTTGAAATTAAGAACATCGCCGTGAACAGAAGGCCGATGATTAACGCAATCCCGATGTTGCGTGACACCCCGACGATCTTAAACAGACGGCTGACTTCTTCTTTCCCGTATGTCACTTTATACACATGATCCAGCTTCTCAATTTTTTTCGCGACTTTCGGCGTATCATGCGGATCTGTCGTTTTGACGATAAACGCGTTGTTCAGCGGGTTTTCCTGATCTTGCATTTTCATGGCCTTTCCGCTGTCGCCGAAGCTTTTGACCAATTGATCAAGCTCTTTATCTTTAGATGAAAACTCTACGCTTTGGATTCCCGAGATGTCTTTAATCTCATTCTGCAGCGTATCCTGCGTTTTCTTATTGGACGTCAGATCGATTAATACTTTAATTTCCACTTCTTTTTCAGCATTTTTAGCCATGTTGTTTAAATTCAGCATAATGACTAAAAACACGCCGACCAAAATCAATGTAACGGTAACGGCACTGATGGATGCAAATGTCATCCATGTGTTTCTTCCGAGAGATTTAAAACTCTCACGCAAATGGCGCCCGAGAATTTTAATCATAAGAACCATACTCCCCTCTTGACTCATCACGCACAATAATTCCGTCTTCGATCGCGATGACCCGTTTCTTCATGGTGTTTACTATTTCTTTATTGTGTGTCGCCATCACGACGGTCGTTCCGCGGTTATTAATCTCTTCCAGCGTCTTCATGACTTCCCATGATGTTACCGGATCAAGGTTGCCCGTCGGTTCGTCAGCTATCACGACGTCAGGATTGTTGACGATGGATCTTGCGATGGAAACACGCTGCTGTTCTCCTCCGGAAAGCTGGTCGGGAAACTGCCGCGCTTTATGCTTCAGCTGCACAAGATCGAGCACTTCGAGCACGCGTTTTTTAATAACGGACTGCTGCTCTCCGATCACCTCAAGCGCGAACGCGACGTTTTCAAATACCGTCAGTTTCGGAAGAAGTTTAAAATCTTGGAAAACAACACCTATTTTACGCCGCACGAAAGGAATCTCTTTTTCTTTTACAGACGCGAGATCTTTATGATTAATCAATATTTGTCCTTTTGTCGGCTTTTCTTCTCTGTAAATCATTTTAATAAAAGTAGATTTACCGGCTCCGCTCGGTCCCACGACATATACAAATTCTCCGGGATGAATCATGACTGACAGCCCGTTAATCGCTTTTACACCGTTCGGATAGGATTTATATACTTCTTTCATCTCTATCATGAAATCACCTAATCTTTTAATTATGTCTTGCAGCCATAGAGTTCGTAAAAATACTGCGGTTTATGGCCGGTTTACCAGGAAACAGATGAAAAATCTGAAAGTTCCTTTTCCTCAGTACACTTCATTATACGTCAAATTTAGACATATTACTATTACAGTTTCTTTTCATTCCCAGACCGTGAAAAAACCTTGCCCCTATAACAGGCAAGGTTTTTCTGTTATTTTTTCTGTGACAGCCATTTTGCGATCTCAGCGGCTTCCTTATCATTTACAAGATGGCTCGGCATATTGCCGCGTCCGTTTTTAATGATGCTTTCAATTTTAGCTTCATCATACTTCCCGCCGACTTCCTGTAAATTCGGACCTCCGCCGCCTTCTAAGTCTTTTCCGTGGCAGCCGATACAGCTTTGCTGATAAAGCTCTTCTCCTGCTGACGCAGATGCTTTTGACCCGCCTGAACTGTCAGAGCTTTCTTTTTTCGATTCATTGGAACCGCCGCATGCCGCCAGCAGGACGGACATGGTCAGAACCAGCGCCAGCAGCGCCCATTTTGATTTCATATGTAAGATGCACCCCTTCGCTATTATAACCCCGTTTACGCGCGTTTGAAACCCTCGCCGAGCACCTCGCTTGCGTCTGCGACAATGACAAAGGCTGACTCATCAATCTGTTTGACGATTTGTTTCAGTTTTGTGAATTCGGTCTGGCCAACGACACACATTAAGATCGGACGGTCATGTTCCGTATACCCGCCGACTGCGGAAATCTTCGTCACACCCCTGTCGATTTCTTTAAACACAGCCGATCTGACGGCTTCTTCATGCTGCGTAATGATTAAAGCCATTTTGGAGCGGTTGAACCCGACCTGCACGACATCAATCGTTTTGCTTGAAATAAATACCCCGAGCATCGCATACAGTCCCTGCTCCACTCCGAAAACGAGCATCGCGCTCAGCACAATTAATCCGTCCATGATGGCGAGGCACGTTCCCAGCGACAGCCCCGTGTATTTGTGAATGATCTGGCCCGCCAGAGCCGTTCCCCCCGTGGAGCCTTTGCCGAGATACACGATGCCGATTCCCGTTCCGATCCCGACGCCTCCGAAAATCGCCGCCAGCAGTTCATGGGTCGTCGCGGCAGGCAGATCTCTTGTTAAATAGACGGCGAGCGGCAGAACGATGGAACCGACCAGTGTCTTCATTCCGAACTTCCCGCCGAGAATGATCACTCCGGCGATAAACAAAGGGATGTTAATAATCCACTGCACGTAAGCCGGTTCAAAACCAAACGTTTCTAAAATGGTGCTGATCCCGCTTACTCCCCCCGCTGCTATACGGTTCGGCAGCAAAAATACGTTAAACACGATCCCCGTAATCGCCGCGCCGATCATGATGTATATATAATCTTTGATCAGACGGAGCGGCTTATTGTGATTCACATCCATGCAAAATCCTCCGTTCTCCGATTTTCTCTCGATAGCATTTTAAGTCTTCCCGGCTTAGAAGTAAATAACAGCCAAATACCGTATTAATTTGCTAAAGCGCTGTTGTGAAAAATGGAAAAAGAGAACGGATAAAAAAACACACCTTGCCAAAGGCAGGTGTGTTCCCGGATTACGACAGTTTAGAACGTAAATAGGCGTCAATGAAAATATCGATATCTCCGTCCATAACCGCCTGCACGTTCCCCATTTCCGTATTGGTGCGGTGATCTTTCACCATGGAGTACGGATGGAAGACGTACGAGCGGATTTGGCTGCCCCAGCCGATTTCTTTCTGTTCGCCGCGGATTTCGTCAAGCTCCGCCTGCTGTTCTTCAATTCTGCGCTGATACAGCTTCGCTTTGAGCATTTTCATCGCCCGGTCGCGGTTTTTGATTTGTGAACGTTCCGTCTGGCACGTGACGACTACATTTGTCGGCAGGTGGGTGATCCGAACGGCTGAATCAGTCGTATTGACGTGCTGTCCGCCGGCACCGCTCGCCCGGTACGTATCAACTTTAATATCTTCGGTACGAATATCAATGTCGATTTCTTCATTGAATTCAGGCATGACTTCACATGACACGAATGACGTGTGGCGGCGGCCTGATGAATCAAATGGAGAAATCCGCACGAGGCGGTGTACGCCTTTTTCCGCTTTTAAATAGCCGTATGCATTGTGGCCTTTAATGAGCAGTGTGACAGACTTAATACCTGCTTCATCTCCCGGGAGATAATCAAGCGTTTCAACTTTGAAACCGCGTCTTTCCGCCCAGCGGGTATACATTCTGAGCAGCATGGAACCCCAATCCTGAGATTCCGTACCGCCGGCCCCCGGATGAAGTTCTAAAATCGCGTTGTTTTTGTCATATGGTTCACTGAGCAGCAGCTGAAGCTCAAATTCATTCAATTCCTTCGTTAATGACTTCAGCTCTTTTTCAAGCTCTTGCTGAAGGTCCTGGTCAGGTTCTTCTTTTAAAAGATCATGTGTCATTTGCAGCTCTTCGTGAGACTCGCTCAGCTGATGATAGGAGTTCACGTATTCTTTCAGACCGTTCGCTTCATTGATGACGGTTTGGGCCTTCTGCTGGTCATTCCAGAATTCCGGTTCCGCCATCTTTTCATCTAATTCTGCAATGCGGGCTTCCTTTGATTCGAGGTCAAAGAGACCCCCTGAAGTCCGCTAAACGAGAAGCCATATTTTCGAGCTCTGCCCTGATTTCTGATAATTCCATTCCATTCACCTCATTAAAAGATCCGGGGCGCCATAAGACGCAGACCCGGTCATGTTCGCTTCATACAGTCGAGACTATTCTGTCCGGCCGCAGCAATTTTTATATTTTTTTCCGCTTCCGCAATGGCAAGGCGCGTTACGTCCGATATCCACAACTTTGCGGACCGGCGCTTTTTTCGCTTGTTTGGCCTCATCGCCGTCCTGAGGCTGATGAGCCGTCGTTTGGCCCTGAACAACTTCTTCGCGTTCCAGATTGCTTTCAATCTCGGCCTTCATGACGAATTTCGCAACCTCGTCCTCAATGGACTCAATCATGTGCTCAAACATAGCGAAACCTTCCATTTGGTATTCACGCAGCGGATTTGTCTGCGCATAGGCGCGAAGGTGAATCCCTTGACGCAGCTGATCCATCGCATCAATATGATCCATCCATTTTGAATCGACGGCACGCAATACGATGACTTTTTCGAATTCACGCATCTGCTCTGTGCCGAAATTCTCTTCTTTTTCATTATATTTTGTCATGATGCGATCCATGATCATCTCATGCATTTCATCCGGTTCTTTTCCGAAGATATCACTCTTTTCAAGCGCGCCTTCATCAAGATACGTTGTATTCACAAGCTCCACGAGGCCGTCAAGATTCCATTCTTCCGGAAGCTCCTCTTTCGGCGTATAAGCGGCAATTGCACGCTCCAGTGAAGACTTGATCATGCCTTCCACAATGTCACGCAGGTTTTCAGAGTCAATGACTTCAAAACGCTGCTTGTAAATGACTTCGCGCTGCTGACGGAGCACGTCGTCATATTGAAGAAGCTGTTTACGTGAATCGAAGTTGTTTCCTTCGACACGTTTTTGAGATGATTCCACGGCGCGTGACACCATTTTGCTCTGAATCGGCGTGGAGTCATCCATACCGAACCGGTCAAGCATCGCCATCGTCCGTTCAGCTCCGAAACGGCGCATCAATTCATCTTCCATTGAAAGATAAAATTGTGTGATGCCCGGGTCTCCCTGACGTCCTGAACGTCCGCGGAGCTGATTGTCAATCCGACGGGATTCGTGGCGTTCCGTACCGACGACTGCAAGGCCGCCAAGCTCTTTTACGCCTTCGCCGAGTTTAATGTCGGTTCCGCGTCCCGCCATGTTGGTCGCAATCGTGACAGCGCCTTTTTGTCCCGCTTCCTCAATAATCTGAGCTTCGCGCTCATGGTTTTTGGCATTCAGCACCTGATGCGGAATCCCTTTGTTTTTCAGAAGTTTAGAAATCAATTCAGACGTTTCAACGGCAACCGTACCGACAAGAACCGGCTGTCCGGTCATGTAGCGCTGGGCGACATCCTCCGCCACCGCCTTGAATTTCCCTTCCATTGAGCGGTAGATCAAGTCCGGACGGTCGTCACGGATGACCGGCTGGTTGGTCGGGATGGATACAACCTGCATGTTATAAATATTGCGGAATTCTTCCTCTTCCGTTTTTGCGGTACCGGTCATACCGGCCAGCTTTTCGTACATACGGAAATAGTTTTGGAACGTAATCGTCGCCAATGTCATGCTTTCATTTTGAATCTCCAGGCCTTCTTTCGCCTCAATTGCCTGGTGAAGACCTTCGCTGTAGCGGCGTCCTTTCATCAGACGGCCGGTGAAGGAATCAACGATGACGACCTGGCCGTCCTCAACAACATAATCCACGTCTTTCTGCATCGCCGCATGGGCTTTTAAAGCCTGGTTGATATGGTGGTTCAAGGCCACGTTTTTGACATCAAACAGGTTGTCGATGCCGAACGTTTTTTCAGCCTTCGTCATTCCTTCTTCCGTCAGCTGAACGCCCTTCGTTTTGACGTCATACGTATAATCCTGATCTTTCTTGAGTGTGCGGACAAACGCATTTGCCTGCACGTACAGTTTTGTGGACTTCTGAGCTTGTCCGGAAATAATCAATGGCGTTCTCGCTTCATCGACTAAAATTGAATCGACTTCATCAATAACGGCAAAATGAAGCGGGCGCTGCACCATTTGTTCTTTATAGAGCACCATGTTGTCACGCAAATAATCAAAGCCGAGTTCATTGTTCGTTGAATACGTGATATCGGCTGCGTAAGCTTCGCGTTTTTCGTCTTTTGACATCGAATTCAGGTTCAGGCCGACTGTAAGCCCGAGAAACGCAAAAATCTCTCCCATTTGCTGGGCATCACGGCTCGCCAGATATTCGTTGACCGTTACGACGTGAACGCCTTTTCCCGTCAACGCATTTAAATACACGGGAAGCGTGGACGTCAGCGTTTTCCCTTCCCCTGTTTTCATTTCGGAAATGTTCCCCTCATGAAGGGCGATGCCCCCCATCAGCTGCACTTTAAACGGGAACATGCCGGTTACGCGGCGGGAAGCTTCACGAACGACGGCAAACGCTTCGACAAGAAGGTCATCCGTCGTTTCTCCTTTTTCAAGCCGCTCTTTAAATTCTGCCGTTTTATGTTTAAGCGCCTCGTCAGAGAGATTTTCATAATCTCCTCTTACGGCATCAATGTCATTTGCTATTTTTTCGTATTTGTTCAGCGCACGTTTGGTCGGATCAAACATTTTATTTAAAATCCCAAGCATCTATAACGCTCCTCTATGTTCACATGCAGATTTTGCATGGAATAAATGATAATTTTCTGTCCATGTATACCTCTCATTATCATAACATACCTTTTGCTATTTCCAAAGAATTTGCAGATAAAGATAGAGAAAAACCTTCCGCGCGTTCACGGAAGGCTGGATGGGTTTATTCAGTCGGTTCAATTAATCCGTATTTGCCGTCATTTCTGCGGTAAACGACGTTTGTGAGATTCGTCTCCGCGTTGGTGAATACGAAGAAATTATGTCCGAGCATATTCATTTGGAGAATCGCTTCTTCATTATCCATCGGTTTTAAATTAAAACGCTTTTGACGGACAATTTCCGGGCTGTCATCTTCAATTTCGTCCTGAACCGCTACGCCCGTATCAGCAGCGCTGCCGTTCTCGAAATAATGTTTCGGAAGACCCTGCTCGCGGAATTTTCGGTTGACTTTTGTTTTGTGCTTTCGGATTTGACGTTCCAGCTTGTTTGTTGCGAGATCAATTGCATTGTACATATCCTCGTTATGCACTTCAGAACGAAGCGCCAGATCAGTCATCGGAATGGTGACTTCAACTTTGGATTCCTTATCATTATAGAATTTTAAGTTGACGTTCACATCGGCATTGACGCTCTGCTCGAAATATCGCTCCAGCTTGCCGATTTTTCTCTCCACATGATCCTTTAACGCAGGTGTAACCTCAATGTTTTCTCCTCTGATATTGTAGTTCATCAAAGAACGCCTCCCTTTATCTAAGGATATGTAACTATTTCTCTTTTACCCCTTCTGATCCCTGCTGAAACGTTAAAATAATGTGTAAATTCGGTGAACGATGACGAATGGTGTCGGTTTTATCCGGCAGCTTCCGCCAGGATTATAAGTATATGCGGAGGACGCAGGCAAAAGACCTGCCGCTTGCAGCAGGTCTAGTGAAGAACATACGGTTTGATGCAGTCGTGCGTCTGCTCCATCCATAGCTTATAATGCGGCAGAAAGATGGTTTTTAAAAACTCCTGAAAAGGGGCGGACGGGAAATCATAATCATTTAACATGCTGAAATCCTGAAAGATCTCGTCAAATGAGCGGATCGCCGTCTCCACGCATCGGCACTCAATGATAGACAGCAGAAGCGCATGAGAGGAATCGAGATGAAAAAAAGCCTGAATCAAATCGTTGTAAATCCGCTCGCCCTCCGTCTTAAAAAAATCATCCTGCGTGTCCAACAGGTAGCAAAGCCCCTCATCAATCGTAAAAAGAAGCTGGTAATAGGCTGACACCAAATGGTAATCGTTCAAACTTCTCAAAACACTCACCTATTTGCGTTTGTCGTAATAACGGCCGTCACTTGTCGTTTGATGATACGGATTGAAATACGTATTATGGTAGATTCGTTTTTTCTTAAGCGTTTTTATTTCATTTCGGATACCATCCTGAATCCGTTTCACTTCGCCGGTAATCAGACGGTCCATCGCGGCCACCTGCTGAAGCAGCGTTTTTTCTTCTTCGGAAAAAGGCGGCTTTATGCCCGCAAGCATCTCCTCCCTTTTCTCCGTAAATGCCGTAACGCTGCTGATGAGACCATCGCTCTCCGGGGCGTCCTTCAGTGCGGCGTACATGTTCTTCGTTTCGTTATACAAAGAAAAGACATTGCTGTTCATCAGGCAAGGCCGCCCGCGCCATGGCTGTTTTTCCGTTCACTTTGCATGGCCTGCTTCCACGTGTCGCGAAATTCAGTAACGAGTTTTTCCGCTTCATCTAAAAATTCTCCGTTATTCTGCACGTTCGCGTCGATCAGCCGGCGGCGGATGTAATCATAAATGGATGACATCTGTTCAGAAATCTCAATCTCCCGGTTTAACGTGATGCTGAGCTCTTGAATGATGTTTTGCGCCTTTACGATATTTTCATTTTTGGCTTCAAGGTTGTTTTGCTTCATCGCCTGCCTGGCCAGCTTAATGAATCGCAGGCAGCCGTTATAAAGCATAAGGGTCAGCTCTTCCGGAGCGGCTGTAAAGACGGATGTCTGCTGATAAGCAGCAAAAGGATTATTTATTGCCATTTTTATAAAACCTCCAAGGTTATGATGTTGAAGATCCTAACATTGACGTGAGATATGAAGATTGGCTGTTCAATTTCTCCAATGCCGTATCCAGTGCGCTGAACTTTTTATAATATCTCGTCTCGATGTCATCCAGCTTCGTTTTCATATTGGAAATATTTGTTTCTATTTCATCCAGGCTTTTTCCGATGGCAAAGCTGGTTGATACCGAGCTTTCCGTACCCGCCTGTTTTGAAATTTGAATCTGCATTTTGTTTAATGTGTCTTTTAATCTCCGGGCAATCCCCTGTTCCTCCGGGTTTTTGGTTTTCGCTGTATCAGGGCTGTCTGCATTAAACAGTTTAGCCACGAGAGCAGGATTCTCGGTAATTTTCTGTTTCAGTTTCGCTTCGTCTTTAATGACAAGCTTTCCTTGATCCGTATAACTATCAGACGTCTCAATTCCGAAATCTGCAAGCTGATATTTTTTCCCGTCAATCGTAACCGTTGAGTACAGATCAAGCCGCATCTCCGCCAAACCGTTCTGCAGCGTGCTGTCGCTCCGTAATAAACCGCTTTTGGCCTTTGCTTCCCACTGCTCAATCTGCTTATCGGTCATCGCTTCTCTTTGTTCATCGGTTAGCGGCTTATAATCACGGTATTTTGATTCCGACGCCTTCTCGTTTACACTTTTAATTAACGTATTGTATTTATCAACGAAATCTTTAATGTTGTCAAAAATGCCGTCCGTATCAGTCGTGCTGTTAATCGTAACCGTTTTATTGCTGTCCGTCACGCTGTTCAGCGTGTATTTGATGCCGTTGATCGTAAAGTTATTGGACGTTTTTGTCATTTCAAGCCCGTTGAACGTAAACTTCGCGTTTTTCCCTTCGGCATTGGCCGTCAGTTCATTTGTTGCATCATCAACGGCAAAACCGAGCTGATCTTTCAGAAAGCTTTTGGTTGCGTCATCACCTGCTGAAAGGGTAAATCCTTCCCCCGTTTTATTGGAAGTGAACGCAATCGTATCCACATAATCCGTGCCGTTGGAAATTTTCTCTTTTAAAGCCGTCACCCCAAGGCCTGAGCTGTTCAGTTTGGAAATGACATCGTCAATCGTATCGGTTGCGGCGATCGTGACGTTTACCTCAGTCGGCTTCGTTTCACCCGGATTTGTGACATTGAATTTCAATGTTTGGCTCTGACCTGAAGTGAAATTGATGGCCCCTGATGATTTATAAGTCGTCGGTGTGGCCAGCTGCTGTACAGACATGCTCGTTGAAATATTCTGTTCAGCACTGACAGCCACCGCGCTGACACTGGAATCCGAACTTGTTACTGTTTTTTTATTCCAGTTTGTGGACATCAGCATATTATTAAATGTCGTAGAATACATGTCGGCAATCTGGGTATTCACTTCCCGATAAGCATCGCGCTTCCATTCAAGCGTCTGCTTTTGCTGGTTTAATTTATTAAGCGGCTGCTTTTCGGCATCCATTAGTTTTTTCACCAGAGAATCTACATCAAGACCGGAATTAAGGCCTGTGATTCTTGTGACCATATGTACCCTCTCCTTTTCAGCGTTTAGTCGTAGACGGCTCTATGACAACAGTGAGTTTCCGACTGTTTATCATATCACAGCTCCATAAATGTATGATCTTATTCTTATATCGGTCATATTAAAAGGTTTTCAATAATTTAACTGCAAAATATAATGTTTCATTTTGTCAATAGGGTTCTTTGGCTTGCTGAAGGGGGAGATAGCTGAAGAAATAAAAAAAAGACCCTGGAGAACCAGGATCTTTCCGTCATTAACCTTTGAGCAATTGAAGAACTTGCTGAGGCTGTTGGTTAGCTTGCGCAAGCATAGCTTGAGAAGCCTGAGTAAGGATGTTGTTTTTCGTGTACTCCATCATCTCAGAAGCCATGTCTACGTCACGGATACGTGATTCAGCAGAAGTCAGGTTCTCAGAAGAAGTACCAAGGTTGTTGATTGTGTGCTCTAAACGGTTTTGAACCGCACCAAGTTTAGCGCGCTCGCTTGAAACTGTGTCGATAGCTGTTTTGATTGTTGTAAGAGCTGAAGACGCAGCTTTAGCTGAAGATGAGATGTCGATACCTTTTGTTACTTTTGTATCTTTAGCTAATGCACTGTCAGCTTGATAAACTAATTTATCAGCATCATCATAGTAGCCATTCGGCCCTTTAGAACCGTCAGTGACAAGGGTTGCTTCTTTTCCATCTGCAGTTACAAGCTTAGAACCGTCATCATTTGCTGTGTAAGTCGTACCGACTTTCAGGCTTTCAGAGTCCATTTTATTGATAGACAGGCTCATTGTTTGGCCTTCGTTAGCTCCGATTTGGAACGTAAGGTTTTGCGCAGTTCCGTCAAGAAGTTTCTTCGTGTTGAACTCAGTGTCAGTAGAGATTCTTGTTACTTCAGACGCTAATTGGTCCATCTCTTTTTGAAGCTCAGAACGGTCAGAATCAGTGTTTGTATCGTTCGCCGCTTGTGTAGCAAGCTCGCTCATACGCTGAAGAATGCTGTGAGTTTCGTTCAATGCACCCTCAGATGTTTGGATAAGAGAGATTCCGTCTTGAGCGTTTTTAGACGCCATGTCTAAACCGCGGATTTGAGAACGCATTTTTTCAGAGATCGCAAGACCCGCAGCGTCATCACCAGCGCGGTTGATGCGAAGACCTGAAGATAATTTTTCCATGTTTTTAGAAGCAGCGTTTGAACCTGCATTCAGCTGACGGCTTGTGTTAAGAGCCGCGATATTGTGGTTGATTCTCATTTTGTATTTCCTCCCTGAATTGTTTTTCGCACGTCCTTGTGCATTTGCGCAGCGTCATTCTGAAGAAAATTTTTCCTCTCATTGGCTACACTATATATATCGGATGGCCGTTTCTATTGTTTATATTGAAAATAAAAAAATCCTCACTTTTTTTGTGAGGATAGGTTAAGTAATAAATCAGTATTAAAAGATACAGCTCTGTTGTTCTCTTCCAGGATCGACAAGTAGATTTCTTTCCTGTGAATATCTACGTGCTGAGGCGCTTCAATTCCCAGCTTCACTTGTTCTCCTTCGATGGCGATCACCTTTATTTCAATATCCGGCCCGATCTGAATGGACTCATTCACTTTTCTTGAGAGAACTAGCATGATCCTCCTCCTATCAGATGTTTTGTTTCATAGGAAGCATCATGTAAAATGATTTGTTTCGCCTTCATTTCCTTTTTATTGACGATAATCGGCGCTTTTAAATTGGCGGTCGTGTTTTCAAAAGGCTCTTCCAGCGTTAAAATCGCCATCACTTCGACGTCCTCTATATCTTCAATATGCAAAAGTTCAAGCGTCGCATGGTCAATGTCAAATTCGTACCCTTTAAAGAAAATAAACGGACTGGCGACAATAAAGGCGATGTGCTCCTGTTTGACAGACTGCAGCGCCAAAAACGGTGAATCTTCCGACAAAGGAAGAACAACAAATTGAGTCTCGTCATTAAATCCCGGCAGGCCGTTTTCAAATGAGATAATCTGCCCTTCGTCTATTCTGATTTCTCCGTGATATTTTGTTTTAATTATCATGCTTCACAATCCTTTACCACTTTCATCTTTTATTCTGCGTTGCCATCGTCAACCGAAATCGTCACCTTAGGGTCTTGCATCATATCAATCTGAACTTTCCCCGGCGTATAATTCCATACAGGTTTATTGACGGCTGCTTCAATTGAAGGTTTGCGGGCTTCAATATCAATCGTAAGCTTTGAAGGAATGCAGTCAATGTCGACGAGAAACTGCGCAGGCAGAAAGTCGCTGAATTCGCCGAATGGATCGGGCGGTCTGACATCTGCTGCCTGCCGGGCCATCACATTGCCCGTTTTCTTTTCGATAGCCGCCATTTCCTTCCCTTCCCTGACTGTTTTTGCGATAAACTCGCTGCAGGCTTCCGCACCTTTCTGGGCGGCTTCAGCGTTCAGCTTTTCAAATGATTTGAGATTCAAGTTCTCCCACGCCCTCGTCTGGTCAATCGTCAGTTTGGCCGGCGTGCTTTCAATGTTCAGCTCTGCCGGCGGCTGCTCGATTTCCAAGTCAGCGGGCGGCTGTTCCATCTCGATTTCTTCCTTTTGAAAGGTTATACCGATTTTAGCAGGCACACTGTCAATAATCAATCTCGGCATCTGCACAGAGATCCCTCCTGTTTATAGTATTTTAGTAAAAAAAGCGATCTCCCTGTTGTGAGTCGCTTTTTTTATATATTGAAGACGATCAGTTATATTATTTCAGGAAGTCAATCAGTGACGGCTGAATGATGTTCGCATTCACTGACAGCGCTGCTCTATGAACCGTCTGTTGAGATAAATAATCAACAATTACATCTTCCATTTCTACATCTTCATTATCGGACAATACTTTTTCAGCGGTTGCCGCTTGTGATTCCAATCTTGTCTGAATGAGTTCCAACCGGTTTGTGCGTGCGCCGATATTGGATTTTTCAGCATTCATTTTATCAGTAAAACCGTCAATATCTGACAGAATTTGATCTGAATCTGCTTCGGACAGCGTGCCTTTGCTTAAAGAAGCTTCTAAGGAGTTAAGAAATTCAAAAACATTATCTCCATTTTGTGCGACGCCTCCGAAAGCTGAGTTCGGATCAGAATTCACTTTCAACACTGCTCCGTTCGAGATGTTGATGTTAACATCCGAAGCACCTGTATAATTCTCATAGTTGTACGTATATGTGCCGTCGGCATTTTCAGTGATCGGCGGGACGTCTGAATTTGTTCCGTTAAACAGATAACGTCCGTTTACCTGAGTATTCGCGACAGAAACGAGCTGCTTTTTCAGCTGGCCGATTTCTGTACCGATTGCTTTCAATTCTGTTTCACCATTCGAATCACTTTTCGCCTGAACCATCAAGTCCCGGATTTTTCCCATAATATCCGTTTCCGAGTTTACGCTTGATTCCGAGTTTTCCAGCCATGTAAAGCCTTGCGAAACATTCCGCTGATACTGGTTTACCTGCGCAAGCTGAGTACGGTACTGCATTCCCTTCATTGCAACGACCGGATCATCAGAAGCTTTCGTGATTTTTTTCCCCGTAGACACTTGCTGCTGAAGCCGATCGAGCTTGTCATAACTTGAGCCGATAAATCGAAGAGAATTTTTTGCGATCATCCCTTGAGTTACTCTCATTTACTTATCTCCTATCTTCCTCCGGTGCCCATACCGTTAATAATTTTATCGAATATTTCATCCTGCATCGTTATGATCCGCGCAGCCGCATTATAAGCGTGCTGAAACTGAATCATATTTGTCATTTCTTCATCTAAAGACACTGCACTGACAGATTGTCTCCGTTCATCGGCTGAAAGGGTGTTGCTTTCAGAGTTGTTCATAAGATTGGCCGCTTTTTGTGAATTAACGCCCAGCTTTCCGATAAGGGATTCATAAAAGTCATTAATTGTAGTGGTTTCACCGTTAATAGTCAGCTTGCTGTTCTGTACGGCTGCAAGATTTGTCGCGTTTGTGCCGTCACTTTTTTCTCCGTTTAACGACGCTGCGATATTATCAGTAGACGCAAGGATTTTGTCACTGACTTTTATTTTCGCTGCCGCACCTTTTGCCGGCACCGCTTCACCACCGCTGAAATCAAAAAATGCTGCACCCTGTTCGCCTGTATAGGTCTTCCCTTTTTCATGAACTGCATTAAACGCGTCAGCAAAGGACAGCGCCATATTGTCAAGAGCCGTCAGCATTTCAGGATAAAGACCTTTTTCTTCTCCATTTGACATATAGCCGTATGATTCAATAAGACCTAAGAGTGAGCCTTTTCCGGTAAATGCATCCGCATTGACCGTATTGCTGCCGACTGACACACTCGACACGAGGCCGCTGTCCTTATCGTAGTTGATTTTCATTTCTGAAACTGTTTTTGTGTTACCGTCGAGCAGCGTACCGAGAGAATTGTTGTTTCCGTTCAGCAATTCGACGTTAACCGTGCCCTCAGCAGTCGCCAAGGCATGTCCGCCCGACTTATTATATGAAACTTTAATGTTTGCCATAGAAGATAATTGATCAATCAATCTGTCTCTTTGGTCATACAAATCATTAGGGAGCATACCGCTCGGCTCAACTGCCGCTATTTGATTGTTAAGGTCATTCAGCTGATTGAGAACGGAATTGACCTGATCCGCTGTGTTATCCAGGTTCTTTTTAATATCACCCTGAATGTTAGTCAAAGAGGTAGATATATAGTTAAAACTTTCGGCAAGAGATTTCCCCTGCTCCTGCAAAACTGAGCGCGCTCCCGTATTTTCCGGATTCGTCGCCAGATCCTGAAGGGCATTCCAAAACGAACTGAGCGATCCGTTTAATCCGTTATCGTCAAGCTCTTTCATGACGCCTTCCATTTGCGACAATGAATTGGAACGGGCTGTATAGTACCCTAATTTTGTATTTTCAGTTCTGTACTGATAGTCTAAAAAACTGTCTCTGACGCGCTCAACTGAACCGGCTTTTACTCCTGTTCCGATTTGGCCGGCCGTCAGATCACTGTTTTTTGATACTGCGGGATAAGGGCTCGTCGATTGTAATGTGACGCGCTGCCTCGTGTATCCTTCTGTATTTGCATTTGCAACGTTATTTGAAACTGTGCTCAATGCAGTCTGCTGCGCACTCAATGCACGCCTTGCTGTTTCCAGCCCCATAAAAGTCGATGGCATTGAAAATCCTCCGTTCTAAGCTTTTGAATCGAATAATGTCAAACGGCTGACAGGCTTGCGCGCCGCTTGCGGCTCTTTATAATTCATATTCTCTTTTTCACCCGGCATGATCATATCGAATGCCCCGGAGATGAATTGTAAAGCCTGAATCGTGAGCTGTTTGTTCATCTCATTCACTTCTTTCAGACGGTCAAGAAGCGCAGACAAAGAGTGAAATAACCCTTCAAGCTCCTGTTTTTCACTGCCTGAAGTTCTGGAGATGCATGCAGCAATTGTATTGTCCTCACCGCGGCTGAGAAACTGAGAAGTTAACCTGATTCGTTCTTCCTCAGTCTGCCCGATTGCCTGAATATACTTTTGCTCTTTGGTCAATATGTTGGAGAGCTCTTTTGTTTTACCTGCTTTCAGCGCTTCCGTTTTCTCCTCAGACAGCGTGAGCAGATGTTCATGCAGTGCGCAAAGTCGCTTCAGTTGATCAATAATTGGCTTTGCTGACATTGGCTTTCTCCTTTTTATTGCTTTTTATAGAAATTTACTATATTTTCAGCGATGCTGTTTGAATCTATTTTATATGTTCCGCTCTCTATATCCGCTTTAAGCTGAGCGATTTTTTCCTGTCGTGTTTTAGTGACCGCATCTGACGCATTTTGAAGCTCTTTTGCATGAGAAGAAATTTCCACTTTGTCCTTCGGCTTTGCAGCCTCTTTTTGTACGGCTTGCTTTTCGTAATTTTTTTGGTATGGATTAACGGATTGTGTTCCGTACTGATTGATTTTCATAGGATTCCTCTCGCTTTCTGTTCGCAGTCTAATTCTTTTATCGACTGCGTTATCAGTTAGTTTAGGGAATCAGGTGTTTTTGGTATTATAGGCATAGTATGTGTCTTTTGTACTGTTTTTATCTTCGAATTCAGCGGCTGTTTTTTGGTTCATATGGTCTAATTGCGACTCAATATCTGTCTGACAGGACTTGCAAAATTTCCCCGTCCTGATTGGATTTCCGCACCTTTCGCAAGGATATGCCAAATTCGGAAGCTGGCTGATCTGAATCCTTTTTTGTTTGATAAACTTGAGGATCAGCTCTTCATCCACACCTGTTTCCTCAGTGATCTGCTGCATCGTCGACTGTCTGTTGATCTGCTTTCTCAAAAATTTATAGACGGTTTCAAATGCTTTTTCTTCTTCTTTAATACATGCCTGGCACACGGTCTGCAGGTTCGTTTTAAAAAATAAAGCATTGCATTTTGGACAATTCGCCAATTCACCCATCGTATTAACTCCTATTCCTTCTTTAATCTGCCTTATATTTCTATCAATTATATCGGCAGAAAAAAAGAATGATTTAGCTCCTGATTAAAGTAAAAGAGGAGACCGATGACGCTTTGCCCGCTGTCAGCAGGACTTCGGCGGCTTGGTGAAGTGTGGCGCCCGTCGTATAAATATCATCTATTAAAATGACGTTCATACCTTCGGCGGAGTTTTCGGCTGCTGAAAACTTTTTTTCTGCAGACAGCCTATCTGTTTTGCTCTTTTTGGATTGTTTTTCGTTGTTCAGTCGGATGAGGGGGGAAATGACAGGCATTCCGAGCAGAGAGGCCAGCAGCTCGGATTGATTGAATCCGCGTTCCGCCAGCCGTTCGCCGCTCAGCGGAATAGGGATGAGAGTATGTGTATTTGATGGATATGCCGCTTTAAAGCCGGCAGCAAAGTCACGTTCAAATGCTTGAATGATTTTTGCATCACCCCTGAATTTAAAACGGGCCAATGAGTCCTTCATCGCATCATTATATAAATATACCGAACGGTTTTGCCGCAGCAAAAAGCGCTTTTCCGTTTTTGATTCCCGGGCCGCACAATCAGCGCATTTTTCATTTGACTCCTGAGGCCTCCCGCATATACTGCATACGGGGCCTTCAATTTTTTCGAATTGGCTGCTGCATATGCTGCATACCTCTTGCTCGGGCGCCAGAGAAAATAGAGATCTCCAAGTCAATGAACTTGAAATTGGTGAGTCACACAATAAACAATTCAGAGATATTACGCTCCTTCCCGAGTTTCACAGAACTCGCTTGGATTAACCGAAACAATCGCCGCTGATTCAGCCAGAATGACAAGCAGCGCCGTATTTTTCTGTTTATCAACTATCTCTGCTTTTGCATAAGCAACTTTCTTTTTATCTGTAACATATGCCGGTTCAGCCCGGTTAAGTGAAAGTGCCAGTACATCATTTTTGCATACCCGGCATGTGCATTTCATATGAAGCTGAGACATATGGCGGTCGAGAAGTTCCTTTAATACGATTTCTTTTGAATTGACAAGCATGCTGACAGCTCCTCATAGGAAAGTATGAGTATACTGTATCATGTTTTCTGAAATTAACTAGTCCAACAATTTACTTTTTTGTGCCAATTTGTTCATATGTTCTATATGTTTTTTTGCTTTTTTCATTCCGTTTGTCATTCCGAAATGAAACATGACGACATCACCGCTGAAATGTTTATAATGCCTTCCCGTTCTGCCTGCGATCTGTACGAGCGCGCTCTCAGTAAAGATAGGTGCTTCTGCGCCGAGGACACATGTCTGAACTTTGGGCACGGTAACCCCTCTTTCTAAAATCGTAGTCGTTACCAGCAGGTCAAGCCGGCCGTTTCTGAACCGTTTCACTTTATCCTTTCTGAATGTGTCTTCCGCATGTACGCCTTCTGCCCGTATGTTTAATTTCTGAAAATAATCCGTTGTCTTTTTCAATACATGTACAGACGGAACGAATAAGAAAACCGGCAGCTGTGATTGAAGTTTTTGGCGGACCCAATCCGTTACAGAGCGCGGCAGTTTTCCTTTCTGAAGCTTCTTCTTCCAATTGCCGCACCACAAAAAACGCGGCTCCGGGAGGGGTTTCCGATGATATCTGGCCGGTATGCGGACGCTTTTCAGCAAACCGGCTTCAGCCTTCTTTTTTAATGTGTCTGAAGGAGTTGCCGTTACATAAACAAGGGCGCTGTTTTTCTTCCTCGCTTTATCAACAGCGAATCTTAATGTCTCATCGGCTGAAAAAGGAAACGCATCTACTTCATCTATTATCATGACATCAAAAATGTCTCGGTAGCGCATCAGCTGGTGAGCGGTTGAAATCATTAACGGGGTCAGACGGCCTTTGTCCTCGCTGCCGCCGTACAAAGCAGAAACTTCGACTTTCTCAAATGCTTTTTTCAGTCTCGGCAGCAGTTCAAGTACGACATCTGTACGCGGAGTCGCGACACAGACGCGCAAACCGTGATTCAGCGCAAACTCGATACCCGGAAACAGCATCTCTGTTTTCCCCGATCCGCAAACCGCCCATACTAACAGCTCTTGTCTCTCTTTTATCGCATCTGTAAGCGCGGCGGCCGCCCGCTTCTGTCCGTCTGTCAGTGTTCCTTCCCAAGAAAGCTTTACAGGTTCCCAGCTGTTTTCATGGGCTTGATTCCAATAATATAATGATGTCAGTTCATCAGCCCTTCCCATCATGACACAGGCACGGCAATAGGTAATCTGCCTTTTGGCAGAGGGCGCCCAAAATGCCGCAAAGCTGGCTTGATCAGACTGACCGCATCGTTGGCAGACGTAACGGTTTTTCCGGCGGATGATTGACGGCTCGTCCGTTATATATTCTTTTTCTGTAAAACGCTTGATGCGCTGGTCTGAAAACGGTATCTCAGATCTCAATAAATGCCGGCCGTAAAAGAAATCCCGCACCTCTGAAAATTCTGAAGCACCTTCGGACATCTCCCTGCCTCCTTTCTGCTCAAAGTATGCCTTGTCGGGAACCCACTTGTCGAATTGCGAAAATTAAAAAATAAAAAAATCTCCGCCCTTGAAAACGGAGATTTTCACTTAGTTTTTAAAGCACCAGCCGATTCCGATGGCGCCTTCGCCCAAATGGGTTCCGATCACGGCACCGAAATAGCTGTTATAGAATTCGACATGAGGATATTTACCGCTTAACTCCTGTATAATAGCCGCCGCTTCTTCTTCCCTGTTTGCATGGATGACAGCGGCCCGCATCGGGATTCCTTTACTTGCATCCTCCCCAAACAGCTCAAAAATTCTCGAAATCGCTTTTTTGCGTGTCCGAATCTTCTCAAAAGGAACAATTACCTTATTGTCAAAATGAAGAATAGGCTTTACCTTTAACAGACCGCCGATAAAAGCCTGAGCACTGCTTAGACGCCCGCCCCGCTGGAGGTGTGATAAATCGTCCACCATAAAATACGCACGGACTGTTTTTTTCATTTCTTCCAGCTCTTTTATAATCTCTTCCGGTGAGTCAACACCGTCTTTAATGAGCTGTGCTGCCTTTAACGCATAAAACCCTTGTGCCAAACAACTGATCTCTGAATCAAAGGGATAAACTTTAATATGATCAACCATAGTGTTTGCCGAGGCGGCGCTGTTATATGTTCCGCTGATTCCGCTGGACAAATGTATGCTTATGACTGCATCATATGTTTTGCCCAGTTCTTCGTACAATGCGATTAATTCACCGAAAGAAGGCTGAGAAGTAGTCGGCAGCTCATCATGATTTTTTACTTCTTTATAAAAACTTCTCCAGTCGAGTTCTGTTTCTTCGCGGAATGTTTTTTCACCGAAAACCACTTGGAGAGGGATCATATGAATATGATGTTCTTCTCTCATCTCTTTCGGAATATATGCTGTACTGTCTGTTACAACTGCAATCTTCATCACTTTACCTGCCTTATTAAGTACTTAATAAGTATTTTAATAGATATGCAGCTGTAAAAAAAGACTTGCCATAACAGGCAAGTCTTCTCACACATGGCTAACGCATCTCTACCCAGCCGTTTTTAATGGCCACGACAACGGCTTGTGTCCGGTCATTAACGTTCATTTTCTGCAAAATATTACTCACGTGGTTTTTCACTGTTTTCTCACTGATAAACAATGATTCACCGATTCCGCGGTTGCTTTTTCCGTCTGCAAGCATTTGCAGCACTTCACATTCCCGTCTCGTTAATATATGTAATGGTCTCCGGATTTCCGGGTAAACCTCATGCTGAGGATGAGCAGAAACTCCACTTGTCGCAAGACGGCGGAATTCGTTGACAAGATTGTGGGTTACTTTCGGGTGAAGGTAAGAACCGCCCTCGGCTACCACTTTCACTGCTTCGATTAAAGTATCTGCGTCCATCTCTTTCAGGAGATAGCCTCTTGCACCTGTTTTTAAAGCATGAGTCACATAGTTTTCATCATCATGGATGGAGAGGATAATCACCTTAGATTCAGGGTACAGCTCAACAAGCTGTTTAGTAGCCTCTACTCCATTTACATTCGGCATATTGATGTCCATTATGACAACATCGGGATGATAATGCTCGACGATTCGAGCCGCCTCATCTCCATCGTCACCTTCTGCTACCACTTCAAAGGTAGGTTCAAAATCCAATATTCTTTTTACACCCTCACGGAATAGTTGATGGTCGTCGATAATAACAATATTTACTTTAGTCACACGCTACGCCTCCTTATCCTATTGTTCTATATACGCCGCTGTTCGGTCAATATGTCTTTTGGCTCTATTTAACAAATTATAGGCCGAGAGATAACGGAACCTTAATCATGATAAATGTCCCAAGACCTATTTTAGAGTCTATCGTTATCGTTCCTTCAAGCAGATCTACTCTTTCTTTCATTCCCAGCAAGCCGAATGATTTGTTTTTCTTTTGTTTAGCATCCTTAATATCAAAGCCTTTTCCGTTGTCCTTAATGATGAGAACGACAAAATCAGCGGTTACTTCCACTTTTACTGTAATTTCCTCTGATTCTGAATGCTTGAGTGCATTTGTGACGGCTTCCTGAGCGAGACGGAAAAGCGCCACTTCAAATTGCGGGGCAAGCCTTTGGTTCTCTGTGTCTCCGATACACTGAAAATGTATTTTCACCTTTCCGTTGTATTCTTCAGTTGTATAAAGATATTTTCTCAGTGTCGGAATCAGCCCGAGATCGTCCAATGCCATCGGTCTTAAATCATATATAATCCTTCTGACTTCGTAAAGGGCATTCCGCACATTCTGCCGCAGATTTCTGATTTCCTGAAATCCGTCCTCCGTGCCGCGGTCGCGGAAGATCCGTTCAATTAATTCCGATCTCATCATGACATTTGCCAGCATTTGCGCGGGACCGTCATGAATTTCTCTGGAAACTCTTTTTCTTTCTTCCTCTTGGGCTTCAATGATTCTTAAACCGAAATCTTGTTTAGCCTGCGCATCGGCAAGAAGAAGCCCTACTTGGCGAAGGTCTTGATTCAGGTAATTCAGAACGACGGTTATTTGGCTGACCAAAGATTCTGACCGTTCAATGATTTCCTGAAGCCCCAAAAGCCGGCGTTCTAAATCATCTCTGCGCTCCCGCAGCTGCTTTTCACGCTGTTGGATCATCGTCAGTTCCACTTGAAGTTTGTGCGCCTTTTCATAGGCGTTGCGAATTTCTTCTTCGCTGAACTTATGGAAATTTCTGCTTACTTCAGACAAGCGGTTTCGTGCGTGCCGCGTATGAACTTCAAGTTTGTCGCCCAGCTCAATGACTTCGTAGACCTGCTGTTTGATCTGTTTGAGTTCTTCAACCAGCTGCTCATATTGCTGGCGCGACTGCTCTCCGATTTGAAAAACCTCGTCCTTGCTCCCGTCCACGGTTTTCAGCATTTTCATAAGTATAGAATCCAAAACTTTGGAGTCCATCTTCGATTTATTCATCTGTCTCCCTCCGTAACGGTGTTGTTATGTATTTTTATTATAAATGTAATTGAACTGCAATTTATGTCGAATTATAATGAAAGAATGCGTATATTCTAGAAAAAAACATTTTTATATAGTATCTTACTCTTTCATGATACCAAAATATGCGCAAAAATTCTAAAGTCTGTTCGAATTTGTAGAAACAAGTCTTTTAATGCTTGTCAGGAGGGTCCAGCAATCATGCTGCACAGCTATTTAACAGTTAAAGAAACGGGTGAACATGAGATTGTGATTGAAAAATCGCGTTTTATCTGTCACCTGAGCCGTGCTGCTTCTGAAGAGGAAGCGCAGGAATTTATACAAAAGATAAAAAAACAGCACTGGAATGCGACTCATAACTGCTCAGCTTATCTGATCGGCGAAACCGACCATATACAAAAGGCGAATGATGACGGAGAACCAAGCGGCACAGCCGGCGTCCCCATGCTGGAAGTGCTGAAAAAACGCGGTCTGAAAGATACCTGCGCGGTGGTTACCCGGTATTTCGGCGGAATAAAGCTCGGTGCAGGCGGATTGATTCGTGCATATGGGAAGTCAGTGTCTGAAGGCTTAAATCATATAGGAGTTACGGAGCGGAAGCTGATGCGGATTATGCATACATCAGCGGATTATACGTGGCTCGGCAAGATAGAGAACGAACTGAGAGAATCAGTTTTTTTACTGAAAGATATCCATTATGCGGATCATGTCGAATTTGAAACGTACGTTGAAGAAAAAGACAAAGACGAGTTTATAAAATGGATGACAGAACTGACGAACGGCAAGAGTAAGAATACAGAGGGAGAACTGACGTATTTAGAAACAGACGTCAGCCCTAAAGGAGACTAATGTAATGGCTGAACGTGTAAGAGTGCGTGTTCGAAAGAAAAAGAAAAGCAAACGAAAGATCATATTCAAACGGATTTTGCTGCTGCTTACCCTCGTTTTGTTAGTCGCTGCCGGGTTTGGCGGATACAAAGTATACAAAACGATCAATGCGGCAGATAATGCATATGATGCCCTTTCCCGCGGAGACAAATCAAAACTTCGGGATAAAGTCATCGATATGAAGAAAAAACCGTTCTCCATTTTGTTTATGGGGATCGAAAATTATGCCACAAGCGGAAAAGGCGGACGATCAGACTCTCTTATTGTCGTTACCCTTGATCCGAGAAATAAAACAATGAAAATGCTGAGTATTCCGCGTGATACGCGGGTGACGCTTGCCGGCGATACAACCGGTAAAAAATCAAAAATCAATGCGGCTTTTGCTAAAGGCGGGGCGGATGAAACCGTCTCAACCGTCGAAGACTTATTAGGCATACCGATTGATAAGTATGTCACTGTCGATTTTAACGGCTTTAAGGATGTTATTGATGAAGTCGGCGGAGTCAATGTAAAAGTGCCTTTTGACTTCGACGAGATGAGTGACGTCAGTAAAAAGAAACGGATCTACTTCAAGAAAGGAAACATGCATTTGAACGGTGAGCAGGCTCTGGCTTACGCACGCATGAGAAAGCAGGATAAACGCGGAGACTTCGGCCGTAATGACCGCCAAAAGCAAATCCTAAATGCACTGATCGATCAAATGTCTAAGGCTGGAAATATTGCTAAAATCGATAAAATCGCTGAAACAGCAAGCAATAATGTCCAAACGAATATTCGAATCACTGAAGGACTCGCCCTTCAGCAGATTTACAACGGCTTTACCAGCAAAAAGATTGATACACTGACCATAACAGGATCAGATTTATATTTAGGCGGCGGCGGAACTGCGTCTACGGGCGGAACGTATTATTTCCAGCCCGATCCGACCAATCTCGAAAAAGTACGGCAGGAATTGCAGAAACACCTGGATTACCCGTCCGGAAGCAGCACGGCGTCCGATCCTGCTTCTGACAGCACCGGAACGGACAGTACGACTGATTCGACTTCCGACAGCACAGGAACAGGCGGTACGGCTGATTCAACTTCCGGCAGCACAGGAACAAGCGGCACAACCGATTCAACCAACGGTACTGCTGGTGCAAACGGTACGGACAGCACACAGTCCGGCGGCACAACAGGCTATTAAGAGTAAACCCGATCCTTTGAGAAGGATCGGGTTTTTTTATATAATAAGAGAATAGCAGAATCCACAAAAAAGCAGACCATTCGCATGATCTGCTCTTTTTAATTTTTCTTCACCAATCTCTTGTAAAACTTGGTAAATGGTTTAAATTGTTCATTTACTAACCCTGTGACCTCTGCTATGATTTGCATAAATACAATCAATACAAAAATAATAAACAGCGAAAGCCATATGGTCGCGCTTTTCAGCAGGATGGCACTGACGCTGAAAATAAAGCCGATTAAATAAATGATAATGACAGCCGTACGGTGTGACAGCCCGAAGGCCATCAGCCGGTGGTGTATATGTGACTTATCAGGCGCTGAGATCGGCTGTTTGTTTAAAATCCGTCTGATGACGGCGAATGTCGTATCAAAAATCGGCACGCCCAAAATGATGATCGGAATGATGATACTGAATAAAGTAACACTTTTATAAAGACCTAATAATGAGAGTACTGAGATGACGTATCCGAGAAAGAGCGATCCGGTATCTCCCATAAATATCTTTGCCGGGTGAAAATTATAAAATAAAAATCCGAGTGTGCTTCCTATCACAACAAGTGAAAGTGACAGAATAAGGATTTTCCCTCCGGATAACGCCATAACGGCGATAGTGGAGAGTCCGATGACCGACAGGCCGGCAGCGAGTCCGTCCAAACCGTCAATCAGGTTCATCGCGTTCGTAATACCGACGATCCATAACACAGTCAGCGGGTAAGCGACCCATCCCAATTCTAAACGTTCCGTTAAAAACGGTACGGAGAAAAAGTCCATTTTCAGTCCCGTGCTCACAATCATAATGGCCACGGCCAGCTGGACGAAAAACTTTACCTTTGCGCTTAATTGGTATTTATCATCAAGGATTCCTAAAATAACAATAATAAACGCACCCACTGTAATGGCGGTCATTTTCGTTTCATTATATATGCCGGCCGCGAGCACACCCGCCGCTACGCCGATAAAGATGGCCAGGCCGCCCATACGGGGCATTATTTTATCATGTACTTTTCGGTTGCTGGGCTGGTCAACTGCACCTATTTTGATCGCAATTTTTTTTACGATAGGAGTTAGGATTAAAACCGTTAGCAGAGAGACAAAAAACGCAACAACTATGCGAAACATGCGTTCGTCAAGCATAAAGAAGTCTCCTTTGGAATTATATGAAGTCTTTTCTGATATTGAACCGTTCCTTCCATTATAATTCTTACTAGTTATTATAACAAGCATCATCAAAAAGAAACACGCAAATCAAAAAATGCGCTTTCCCTTTTAATGGGATTGCGCATTTTTCAATATACCCGTGCATTCGAGCATTCGGCCGAATAAAACATTCCAATCCCGTCTCCGGGCCAATTCACGGCGCAAAGCCTCGTATGATCCGCTGCGGTCCGCTGCCAGAAGCGCGTCGCAGGCCGCAATGAAATCTGCGGGGTCACTGCCTTCAACGTATTCATAGACGAAAGGCCTTTTGATTTTTGACGTAGAAGAAAGGTTGCAGCCGACAACCGGTTTCCCGGCGGCTAAAAATTCAAAAAGCTTAAGCGGAAATACCGCGTCATTATAAGGTGAATTTTTATACGGCATGATGCCGATGTCGACAAGCTGCATATAGGACGGCACTTCATTCGGCGCGGCAGGTCCCGTCCAGATGACATTCGGACGCTCCAGAAGCGACTTGAAATCCGGATCGTCCTGAGCCGTGTTCGGGCCTACCAATAAAATCGTCCAGTCAGGCCTCACATCTGCCGTTTCCGCCATAAGCGCAAAATCGAGCTTCGGTTTGATTCCGCCGATAAAACCGAGAACCGTTCCGTTCCGTCCCCGTAAAATGTCTTCATCCGGCTGTTTATTTTCCCGTGAAAACAGGTCATATTCCACTCCGTTTTCAATGGTGAACACTTTCTGGTGCGGATTCTCCAGCTTTTTTCCGACCTCCCGGTGCAGACAGTCAGATGTACACGTAATGGAATCGGCACGCTGAATGATTCTCATTTCCGCCTGTTTAATGATGTTTCTTCTAACATTTGACAGCACCCCGGACCGGCCGCTGATCGGAGCGGCCCACAGATCACTGCAATCGTAAATCACTTCATCCCAAGGAAACAGATCTGCCAGAAGCGGAAAACCGGGGAAGGTGTACCATAAGCAGCAGCGGGCCCCTTCTCCTTCTTCCTTCAGCATGTTCACCAATGGTGAAAGCTTATGCCTGTAGCACATGTCTGTATACCTGCCGAAGCGGAAAGCTTTTTGCCGCATGAGATCCTTTACAGTGAACTGCCGGATTCCCTCGGCGATCCCGGCCATCTGACCATCATTGGCTCGCGGAGACGGGCATACCCAAATGACGCTTTTCGTTTCTTTTTGCCGGGCGAGAAATTCAGCCAGCCGGTGCCGTCTGTATCTCAGCCGGTCATGCCCCCATTCCGCCGCTCCGACGATTACGTGAATAATCGGTTCCACCTTCATCACCCAGCTCCTCTGACGCCTACAGTCTTTTCAAGACCGCGTTTTTTGCATATTGCATAAAACACCACGAAGCCTTGATAAAATGCAGGCGCTCAATTTCTCTATAAACAAACCACGTTTTTTTTGCGGCTTTCCACTTGTTGCTTGAAATCGAATTCTGCACAAGCCTGTATTCTGAAAGGCACTCATTCAGGCCGTAAGCCGTAAATCCCCTTTTCAGCAGGGAAAGCCATGTCGCTAAATCCTGCCGCGTTCTGATATCAGGCATTTGAATCTGTCCCGTCTGCTCTCTGTCAATCATGACCGTTAAACATCCGATAATCGTGTTTTTTAAAGCTTCATCATATGACAGGCTTTCAGGGGCTTGAATCGTTTTGTCCGTCGGCGTTCCGTCCTGCTCCATGACGCTGTAGCCCGTAAATGAAAAAGCGCAGGACCGCTCTGCCATAAACGCAAGCTGTTTTTGAAGCTTTTCCTTTTTCCATCTGTCATCGCTGTCCAGAAATGCGACATAACGGCCCTTGGCATGTTTAAGGGCTGTATTTCTGGCAGCCGCGGCTCCCCCGTTTTTATCTAAATAAACGACGCGGATCCGCTCATCCTTTTGTTCATATTGCCGTAAAATATCTCTCGTTCCGTCCGTTGAACAATCATCCGCGATAATCATTTCCCAATGCGGGTGGCTTTGATGTAAAACGGACTGAATCGTGTCTTCGATATATTCACTTGCATTATAAGACGGTGTAATGACAGATACGAAAGGTTTCCAGTTAGTCATGGTCACATCTCCATCGCAGATTTTTACAAGGACTCTCTAAAAAACTCAGGAATGACAATGAACATAAATGCAACTGCAATGCCGATTAAAACGCCCAGAACCGCTTTCTTTTTCGGCGGCATGCCTTGTCCCGCCGTTTCATTCATCGGCTCTGAATTGATGATGCCGGCCGCTTTCAGGTTCAGCTGCGTATTTTTCAATTCGTATAAAAATCGTTCCTTATCCACTTTGGCGTCCGCGCTGACGGTTTCTCCTTCAAGCGCAGCAATACTCTGCCGCACTACTTTTGCCCGTTTTTCAAACAGGTCCTGATCATTCTTCAGAAAAGTTTTTATGACGGCTTGAAACACCGATTCGGTCTCCTGTTTGTTTTGGCCGCTGTAGCTGACCGTGATCAATGAATCTGATTGTGTTTCGACAGTCAGTTTACTTTTCACGGCCGCTCTTTCTTCGTCTGTTTTATCAGGCAAAGCCTGCTTTAAAAAGGCATCGCTCGTCAAAAGGAGCGGGATTTCTTTTGTATTGTTATAAAGCGGATGATCATAATTTCCCGCGGCGATCGCGGCTTCTGATGTAAAACTGCTGCCCCCGCTGATTTTTGACGGCAATACATATCCCGCTGCCCCTAACACAACGGGCAGCGCAATGATCCAAATGATATTCTTTTTGATACGCCGGGTTATTCTTGTCAACATATCCTTCATCTCGCATCTCCCTGTTTTTCATAGTACGCCGTGACGGCAGGCTCCTTTTGTAAACGCCTCAATATATTGACCGCCGCGATCACGAGCGAGAGAAATACCCAGTGGAAAAATAAATTTGATACGGAGCTTGGGCTGATGCTGCTTACCAAAAAACCGGCCATCGCCGTGATAAGTCCTTCTGTGATCAGTCTTGACTGATTTTCCGATTTTCTTTCATGACATTTATAAAGTGTCCAAAAAAGGAACAAATAGACTGTCAGGTAACCGAGCATCGTAAGAACGCCGAAGTTCGCCATAATCTCGACGAGCCAGTTGTGCACCTCAACTACGCCGCCCGTATCATAAACAGGCTCCGCTTTTAAATAGTAAGAGACGTTTCCGGCACCCACTCCGAACCCCCAGGAATCAATCACATAGTGAAAGGCGTTTTTTAAAAGATTCGCCCTCGCGAGGTTGGAAGGAAGCGGTTGCTGTCCCGGCATCGCCTGCGGAGCTGAAAACAGATTCAAGACGGCGTTGGTGATACGGCCCGCAAATAAAACCGCAAACAGCGCCGCACCCGCTCCCGCTGCGTACAGCGCGAGCTTTTTCAACAGGGAAGGCAGCAGGATGAAGACGTATACAGCCGCTCCCGCGCATATGCCCAGCAGACTCGCGCGCGAACCGGTCAAAATGATTAAATACAAAGCGCAGATTGCAAAGAGCAGGCTGACGGCCTTCACATAGCCGTTTTTCATATTTTTCACCGCCGCCGCATACAGAAAGAAACTGATGCACAAAAACGTTGCGAAATCATTTTGATTAAAGAAAACGGACGTCGGATAATGCTGTTTGTACTGCGGGCCGTTATAAAGCGTGGAGCTCGGCAGATGGTGGTGTGTAAAATGGTTGTAAAAGCCGATCGCCATCACAAAAATGGTCATCACAAGCCATATGCCGTAAAAAACCATCAGCTGATCAAAGCGCTGAATGAACATGACAATAAGATAAATCAAAAACATGCCCATTCCCATTAAAGCTAAATATTTAATCCCGTACGTCACGGATTTTGCCCACAATAACGATAGGAGACCGTATGTAAACCATAAGGCGAAAAACATCAGAACCCCTTTTACATTCACCCGATTCCATCTGTCAATATGATGGCGGTTTGTCAGGATGCCGGCGACGTGAAGGGCGCCCGCTCCGATTAATAACAGCCGGTATATAAATAAGCTGAAAAATCCGAGATGGACCGTAAAGAAGGCCTGGTTTAAAAATGTACACGCGATCAGTATATAAATGAGCCCCATAAACATCTGACCGTTTGTTGTAAAGGCGGATAGCAAAGCAAGTCCGGCAAAGCCGATCATGGCGGCAAACAGCAGCACGGTGATTTTTCCGAAGCCGGCATCCGCCCTGACCGCCTCCAGCATGATGAATCCTCCTGTAATGAGAGCGGCAAGCAGCACAAGAACATGTGCCGCTGAACGTTTGATACTCACATGGCAAACCCCTTTCCAAAACCGGCAGCCGAGCCGGGCTGCCGAGAGCCTGAAGACAATCTTTTTCTATCTTGCCAGTTCTTTTATTTGCCGATCGGCATGAACCGCCGGACGTCCGACGGAATGATAAGTGAATCCTGAAACCCTCATATATTCCAACGGAAACATATTTCTGCCGTCAATGATGACCGGCTGTTTGAGCAGCTGCTTCACTCTCTGAAGATCCATCTCCTTGACTTCCGGCCAATCTGTTGTAATCAGGCATGCGTCCGCGTTTTTGATGGCACTGTACAGCTCTGTGTGATATTCAATGCCGCCGTCTCCTAATATCGCTGACGCTTCGGGAATCGCGATCGGATCATACGCTTTCACGTGAGCGCCCTGCTCTTTAAGACTTGTGATGATATCAAGAGCCGGGGCGGAGCGGACGTCATTTGTGTGCGGTTTAAAGGCCAGCCCCAGTACGGCCGCGGTTTTCCCTTTTAAGGGACCGATGGCGCGGTTCAATTTTTCCGTAATACGGACCCGCTGCTTCTGATTGGTTTCAATGACGGCTTCCATCATTTGAAACGGATAGCCGGCGGCGTTTGCGATATGCAATAAAGCCGTTGTATCCTTCGGAAAGCAGGATCCGCCGAATCCGATGCCCGCCTGGAGAAATTTATTCCCGATCCGGCTGTCAAGACCGACGCCTTCTGACACGTGGGAAATGTCCGCCCCGACACGTTCGCAAATATTGGCGATATCGTTAATAAAAGATATTTTGGCGGCTAAAAAAGCATTTGCGGCATACTTAATCATTTCCGCGCTTTCAAGATTGGTCTTTACGATCTTCGTACGGAACGGCTTATGAAGCTCTTCAATGACCGAAGCGGCATGTTCGCTTGTGGCGCCGATGACCGCCCGCTCCATCTGCATCGTATCCCGCACCGCCGAACCTTCGCGGAGGAATTCAGGATTTGACGCGACATCAAACGGATATTTTCCCTTTGACGCTTCGCTGACGATTTGGTAAACGAGCTTTCCTGTCCCGACCGGAACAGTGCTTTTGGTGACAATGATTTTGTATCCGTTCAGCTGTTCTCCGATTGTTTGCGCCGCTGCCTTAATGTAGGTCAAATCGGCTTCACCCGTCTTTGACATCGGCGTACCGACGGCGATATAGATGATATCAGCGGCTTTCACTGCCGGCTCAGTGCCGGCCGTAAAGGATAAGCGCCCGGCACTGACATTTTTTTCGGCTAATTCCTCAAGCCCCGGTTCATATATCGGGATGACTCCGTTTTGCAAGCTTCTGATTTTCGCTTCATTGATGTCACAGCAAGTCACATGATGGCCGATTTCCGCAAAACAAGTTCCAGATACAAGACCTACATACCCTGTTCCTAATACAGCGATTTTTTTCACAGCTTCATCCCTCTTTCGAAAGGTTCTCCTCTTGCCCGGCCCGGTTCATTACGGATCGGTATTTCTCTTTCAGCGTTTTCGCGTTTTGGCTTGCGTCAAAATACGTGCGGACGGTTTGATAAAGTTCCTCGGCTGTTTGCGGCGTCCAAGCCTCTCCTTCGTCATATTGCAGAATCGATTCTGCAAGCGTCTCAGGTGAACCCGGCTTGATCAGCAACCCCCGGTGTTTCCCGAATAAAGAAGCCAATCCTCCGACATCGGTGCAGATCACCGGCACCTTCAGAGCGAGCGCCTCAATGACCACAGTCGGCATGCCTTCGCTGTAGGACGGCAGCGCCATTACATCCGAAGCCAGCAGATAGTCCTGTACCTTGTCGTTCGGCACTTGCCCCGTGACGATATGAGCGGCTTCACGCAATGAAGATGCGGCGGGACCGTCACCGACAAAGACGGCTTCATATCTTTCATCCAATGACTGAGCGGCTTTTGATAAGTCGAAAACACCTTTCTCTTTGACAAGCCTGCCGATGAACACGATCAGTTTTTTATCCGGAGGAAGGCCGAGCCGTTTTCTGACGGCTTCTTTCGTCTCGTTCCTTTTTCGGAAGGCGTCAAGCGTGATGCCGATCGGAAGCACGGTGCACTCCGCTTCGATAAGCTTTTTCATTTGTTCCCGCAGACTGCCGCTCACAGCGTAAATATCGGCTGCTTCCCGCACCGCAAATGTAAATGCGCGATGAGCGCTTTTGCTGTAATGCGGATAGACATTGACATCACTGCCATGCAAGGTCAGCACATACGGAATGCCTAAAGCCTTTGACACAATGGCGGCCGCTCCGCCTGACGGCATGGCGAAATGCGCGTGAATCAGATCGGGCTTCAGGCCATGATTTTTAATTTCGGAAAGAATGGATTCCGCCATTCTTTTATGCGGCTGCGCCCATTTCAGCTGCCCGGGAACCGCCTGATAAAACGGCCGGTGGACGGACACGCCTTTCCGCCATTCATGCGCCGGCCTGATATCCTTTTGCCGATACGTCTTTTTCAGCACCCGGAATGGCGCGGCGAGTTTCGGCCGCGGACAAATGACGGTCATCTCCGCGCCAAGCCTTCTCAGTTCTTGGGCCTGCGTCTCATGAAAAACGCCTTCTCCCGGCTTCTCACTGCTCGGATAGACACTTGTCATCCACAATACCTTCATAGCAAACGTCCTTTTCTTAATTTACTTTTCATATGCGGATAAGCTTTTCCTAACAGGAATAAATAACACAACGCGCCGCAGGCTACGGAGATCGCCAGCCGCAGCTTGACATCAAGGCTGATCCGCTCCGTGCCGAAGCTGGCTGTAAAGGCGATGACACCCATTGCCGCCGTAAGCACAAACGGTTTGGCCACGGCTTTGAAGTAAGCCGACAGCCGCAGCTTAATGACATATGCCAACAGCCAGCGCCCGATCAGGAAATTCAGGATGCTGATGAAAGCGTACGTCCAGGCTACCGTCAAGAGATTTCCGGACAGCACGGCGGCGTACAAAGATGCACCATACAGCAGCATCACCCCGGCGTCCCAATAAAACGCCAGATCGGCCCGCCCTTTTGCGAGCAGCACAGATCCGTTCGGATTCATCAGAACCCTTAATATCCCGACGATGGCGAGAACGTTTAAAACCGGGACAGCCGCCAGCCATTTTTCTCCGAATACCGAAGCCACGAATGCATCCGACACTGAAACCAAACCGAGCAAAAGTGGAAAGGATATCAGCGCGAGTATTTTGGTCATATTGAGAAATCCTTCTCTGATAACGCTGTTTTCATGCTTGTTTTTCGCAAAGACGGGAAACGCAACTCTCGTAATGATCGGATTAATTTTTAATACCGGAAGCGTGACAATCTGGTAGGCCAGATTGTAAATGCCGAGCGCCTCAGCGCCGATAAAACTGCCGATCAGAATCATATCAATATTCGCTCCGAGCCGGTTCACAAGCCGGGAAGACAGCTGAAAGGCCCCGAAAGAAAAGAAACCTTTCATTCCTTTCAGATCAAAAACCAACGCCGGTCTCCATGTTTTTCTGCAGGCCATCCAGTACAGAATCCCTTTCGACGATTGCAGCAGCACCTGAGAAATCACATAGGCGAGAATCGGGTCCGTATAAAAAACCGCGGCCGCCAAATACACGAAGGACAGCACATTTGAAAAGATTTCAATCTTGCTTAACGTGTTAAATGCCAGCGCTTTTTGCAGCATATACTGGTATTGCTGACCGATCGGCGCGATTAAAAACATAACGGCCAGCACGCGGATTAAATAGACAAGCTCCTCCCGCCGATAAAAATCGGCGATGAGCGGACTGCTGAAAAACAGCAGCGCAAACAGCGCAAGCCCCGTTATGATATTCAGCCAGTACAAGGAAGACATCTGTTTATCAGTCACATGATCTTTTTGAATGAGCGCGGCGCCAAAACCCATATCCAGCGCAATTTGGGCAAACACCACTACCGTTGTGATCATGCCGACAAGGCCGAATTCAGCCAGTGACATGACCCGCCCGAGCAGGGCGAATTGGACGATTTGAATGACCGTAATACACGCTGTCGAAATACTTGTCCATTTGGCGCCGCTCAAGATTTGATTTGTAATACTAGGCATCGTTTTCCCTACTTTTTTGTCTGCTGACCAGAATTTTTATCGCGCCCCGTCACCGGTCCAGATCACTTTGCACGTTTTGAGCATAATCTTCAGTTCCAATGAAAAGGTCAGGTTGCGGATATAATATAAGTCAAACATCAGTTTTTCCCTCGGTGTCATGTCATATCCCCCGTTGACCTGCGCCCAGCCGCTTAATCCCGGCTTAACGGCCAGCCGCTCCGTAAACCCCGGAATCTCAGCCTGAAACTGTTCCGTAAACACGGGACGCTCGGGACGCGGGCCGATCAGGCTCATTTCTCCCCGAAGCACATTTACCAGCTGCGGCAGCTCATCAATACGGGTCCTTCTGATAAAAGCGCCGACCTTTGTCACGCGGGGATCCTTTTTCAGCGCCCAGACCGCCCCCGATTTTTCAGCATCTATTTTCATAGAGCGGAGCTTATACAAATAAAACGGCTTCCCGTCTTTGCCTACCCGCTCCTGCTTATAAAAAGCCGGGCCGGGCGACTCCAAACGAATCAGTATGGAGAACAGGCCCATCACCGGGAGCGCCGCCAAGAGCCCCGCAAGCGCAAACACAATGTCCATGAATCGCTTAAAAGCCAAATAACGGGCCGTTCTTTCCGTAACGGCAGCGGAAGTCCCCTGCCGCACTGCATAGTTATTATTTACATTCATGCTTTTCTCTGCTCCCACTGACACACACCTCACGATTTGTTGGGATGTTTGATGACCTATGCCGTGAGTTTAGCAGATGGATGTTAATTGGAAGTAAAGGAAGCGTTAATGTTTATTAGAATGTTTCGATTATTGTTTTTTTATTGTAAATCTATTCATATCCATATTTGAGACAAAGCATAATGAAAAATAAAAAAACAGACCGGTATGAACCGGTCTGTTTCCATGAAAAAATTATCGGAAATAGGAGGAAACGCCTTGGGTGATCCCCGCCGCGAGTCTGTCCTTTTTCGTTGATTGTTTTAAAATATTGGCATCAATCGGGCTTGTGACAAAACCGGTTTCTAACAAGACACTCGGCATTTTAGAATACTTAATGACGTAAAATCCGGCAGTTTTCACACTGCGGTCACGCGTGCCGAGAGCAGAAACCATTCTCGGCTGAATATTTTGGGCAAGCCTCAGACTGTTTGCGGATTGGTACGTTTTATCATAATACGTCTCCGTACCGTTTGCACTGCTGTTATCATTTGCGTTCGCATGGACGCTGATGAAAATATCGGCGTTCGCCTTCGCCCCTTTGTTCACTCTCTCCTCAAGCGAGTCAAAGGTGTCGCCCTTCCTCGACATTACAGTAAGCGCGCCCGCGCCGTATAATTGATTGTTAAGACGCGTAGCGATATCAAGGTTTACATTTTTCTCAAGCAAGCCGTTTCCGGTTGCACCTGAATCCTGATAGCCATGCCCCGGATCAATAAAGACCGTTTTGCCGACAACCGGATTTTTAAGCTGCGACGCGGCATTGTTGCTTAAAGATGAAGCACTTCCTATGACAGTGAAGCTGGTGATGTTTTTACTTCCGATATACGTCCGGACGTCTTTTGACAGACTGTCTCCATTCGTCAGCAGGTGAACTCTTCCCTGTTTGGCGCTCAGCACGCCTCCGACGATGGTATCCGCCTCTTTAAAGCCATTGGTAACAAACGTATAGCCTGTGCTTAAGCCTGTCTTTTTTGCAAGATTCACAGACAGGTTATAGCGGTTTTTGCCGCTGATTCTTGAAGGGTTCGGCAGTTTATTGTAAAGTGAGCTGCTGATGCTGCTTGTCCCGCCGATGACAATCGTGTTTTTAATCCCCAAGCTTTTGATCGCATTGGACGTAGAACCATTTAATGTCGAATCATTAGTGAATAAAATCGGATATTTTTTAGCGGACGCATAAGAAATCGCAGCCATTCCATCTGCATCAACAAACCCGTTGACCACAAGGGCTGTAGAAGATCTTGTCATTTCACCCGCCACTTTTGCGGCTGTGGCATATCTCGTGCTCCCTGATAATCGTTTGACACTGATGCCTAATTTAGCAATTTGATTTTCAGTATTTTTCGAAACGGCAGGTGTGCCGCCTACGATAATCACATTTTTCGTTTTTAAATCAATTAATCCCTTTTTTGTGCCGGCAGACAGCTGATCTTTATTTGTAAACAGCAGCGGCGCATTTTTTTGATATGAAAGCGGCGCAGCGGCAATTGCATCGGCATATGAAGTTCCGCCGGTGATAATGACCGTTTTCGCTTCACCCCATGATTGTTTTGCCGCCAGTACAGCCGTATCATACCGGGTGCTTCCGCCGATCCTTTTAACCGTGTTGTCAGCCAAAGCGGAAGGGACAAATAGAATGACCCCGAGAATAAAGACGGGGAGACATTTTATGATGAATTTCAATCCGATCTCCTCCACAGAAGTTTAGTAGTTTGTAAGTGCTGTATTAGGATAATAGAACGCAAGAATAGAAGTATACGGCTCTCCGGCCTCCGCTCTTTCTTTTGCTCCGTATTGACTCATTCCTACGCCGTGACCGTACCCCTTTCCTGATATCGTGATTTGCGAAGAATTACCGGACGCACTGGCGTATGTGCTTTTAAAAGATGAAGCTCCGATCATCGTCCTGAGTTCAGACGCTTTCACCTCAACAGATGCAGTCTTGTTCATGACATAGCCCTTCGACTTGTCATTCACATGGTACGTGACCTTCACCGCGGCGTCTTCCGCGCGCTGGCCTTTTGTTTTTCCGGTGAGCGAGAGATCAGAGATGCTTGCAATTTTTATGGAACTTGCATTGGTTTCTTTATTTTTCATCAGCCAATTTTTTATTCCGTTGAGCTGCGCGGCATTTGCTTCGTTTGTTTTAGACCACCAGGATGCGGGGTTTTTCATATCCAGACCCGCTGGCAGCTGCTGCTTCTGCAATGTTAAAGACCAGCTGATTTCCGGATCTTTTGTATCCTTTTTGGCTACTAAATACGGCACTTTCGATCCCCACACTTCATCGCCGGATTCCATGTAACCGCCATTGCTTGATGAGTAAGTGGCATCTATCAATCTGCCGGAATAAGTGAGCACTTTCCCTTTTGTTCCGTTAACGGCTGCGGTGGCGTTTGGATACCAGCTGTATCCCCCGTAAACCTGAAAGGCCGTTGTATCCGCGACTGTTTGTCCCATCTTGCCGATAGAGTAGGTGCGGGCAGCAACAGCCTGGGCTTTCAGCGCTTCTGTCGGCCAGCTTCCCGGCATTTCATTCGGCAGGACACCTTTCAGATAATCCTCAAAAGGAATGTTTTCATTAACAGGTCTTACATATTTGCCGGATTCCGCAGTGAAACTCATATTCCCCAGATATGGCTTCCCGTCAATGCTGATTGTGTTTGCTGTTGAATATTTTTCAGGAACCGCCTTGAAAGACGTTTTTCCGCTGTTAATGCCTGCAACGCCTAATTTGCCGCCGGACGTTTCAATACGGTATGTCTTTCCGTTTACGAGATAAAACTCTTTTGCGTAAGCAGCCTTAACTGAATCGGCAATTGAATTTGCGCTGCCTATTAATGTATAAGAATAGGTGCCTTTCGTTTTAAAAAGGCTGGCCTCGTCGGCGGGTGTTTCGCTTTTTTTGATGTATACAAGCGGCATGTGATTTGCGGCGGCAATATTTGATCCGACAACGATGTCCGCTAATTTAGTCCCGTTGGCAGCCACCGTTTTGCTTGCATCCATGCCGAGCGAAGTGACTGCGTTTGCTGATATTTGATATCTGTTTGATCCGGTAATTCTTTTGGTGACCGAGGCCTTCTTTTTAATTTGATTCTCCACATCTTTGCTGACGCTTGAAGTGCCTCCCATGATGATCACTTTTTTAGGCAGATTGTAGCTCGGAAGGGAGTCTTTTTTCGTCAGGAGAATCGGATAGCCGTTTTGCGCAGCATAAGGCGCGATTGCCAGCGCATCCGTATATACATCCCCCGTTACTACGACCGCCTGGTCATAGCTGCCCATTTCGGCCGCAATATTTTTGGACAGATCATATCTGTTTTTTCCGCTGATCCGTTTCGTACGGCCGTATTTCTTCAATGTCTTTTCCGCGGCTGACGAAATACTGTTCGTCCCGCCGATGATTAAAATATTATCCGGACTGAATTTCTTGATTTGCGCTTCTGTGCTGCTGCTCAGTTTTTTCGCTTCAGTCAGCAGAACAGGCGCTTTCAGTTTATTCGCTAAAGGAATGACGGAAAGCGTGTCCGCAAAATAAGCATCCGTATTAACGACGACTACGTTGGATGGGTTTTTCCAATACTTGGATGTCGCAGCGTTAGCCGTATCATATTTGGACGCGCCTCCCAATCTGGCAACGGAGGAGACATCGCTTCCCGTCAGTTTATAAGTTCCTGAAGGTTCGATATTCAGAGTCGATTTATTACCAATATAATTCGTCAGTTTTACTGAGATATCAGAACTGGACGCAAAAGTGCTTTCCGGTAATAAAGCCAGGCTGAATATCACAGAAAAACAGACAGCCCATATTGTTTTCTTCAATTTTTATCCCGCCTTTTGCTGATCATGGTGTATTATTTTGCTTTCTCGATTTCCTTGATCTCTTTTTGGCCTTTATCATTTGTGAAATACGTAATGCTGACTTTGTCATTTTCGCTGAATTTATTCAGAACATCAGAGAAGTCATCAGAAAATTCAAAGCTGACGGGCTGATCATCCACTTTTACTTCAATTGTGTGCGTATCCGCCATACCGACATAATATGCCGTTTCTTTTTGAGCCTGGTTCTCCGAAGAACCGCTTCCCTTCTTTGATTGATCCGCCGTTCCGCACGCTGCCAATACAACAGAAAAAAGCAGTATTAAGAACGAAGCTGCAATAGTTTTTTTCATTTTTTTCACCTCATCTTTATGTATCGTCTTATACTAACTTTTTTTTAAGGTAATTTTAAGGTCTTTTTGTAACCTTTTTTTAAGAATTTCGTCTATTACATGGTTATAAGTAAAAATATGACTGGGTTTATAAAGATTAGTAAATTGTATCAGGAAAGTTAATAGAAAAGGTGATGACAAATGAGAGCTGAACGAAAAAGAAAGAAGAAAAAAGTTCTTCTGACAATCGTAACAATCATCGGGCTGTTAGTTTTATCATCAGGAGGCTACGTCTACTACTTGTGGCACAAAGCGGCTTCAACGGTGGCAAGCATTCAGGAAGACTTGAAAAAATCGGACAAACGTGACACGGATATAGATCTCGGAAAGAAGGATCCGATTTCTGTTTTAATCATGGGCGTCGATGAGCGGAAAAATGACAAAGGGCGCGCGGATACGATGATTTATATGACCGTCAATCCTAAAACGAATACAACAGAAATGGTCAGCATTCCGCGTGATACGTATACGAAAATCTCCGGCAAAGGTACGATGGATAAAATCAACCACTCCTATGCTTTCGGCGGAACGCAGATGGCCGCGGATACCGTCGAGGACCTGCTTGACGTGCCGGTAGATTATTTTGTGAAAGTAAACATGGAGAGCTTCAAAGATACCGTGGATACACTCGGCGGGATTACGGTGAACAGCACGTTTGCCTTCAACTACGACGGGCACTCTTTCGGAACGGGGAACATCAGCCTGAACGGCGAAGAAGCACTTGCCTACACGCGTATGAGAAAAGAAGATCCCCGGGGGGATTTCGGCAGGCAGCAGCGCCAGCGCCAAGTGATTGAAGGGATTATTTCTAAAGGGGCAAACATCTCGTCTGTCACGAAATTCGGAGATATGTTTAAGGTCATTGAAAACAATATGAAAACAAACATGTCATTCGATGATATGTGGACGGTTATGACTGACTATAAAAACGCCCGCAGCAAAGTCACTCAGCATGAACTGAAGGGAACGGGAACGAGAATCAACAATATCTATTATTACAAATTAGATGAAGCAAGCCTCGCTTCAGTCAAAAAAGAATTAAAAGAAAGCCTGAAATAATAAAAAACTCTGCATATGATGCAGAGTTTTTTTATTCTGTAAAAGGCTGCGGACGGGTTTTTCTATAGCCGTACCGATAAAGCAGTTCTTCCACAATCCGTTTTGAAGCCGATCCGTCACCATAAGGGTTTGACGCCTTTGACATCCGTTCATATTCAGCCTGATCGGTTAAGAGCTGTTTTGTCAGCTGATACACCGTTTCTTCATCTGTACCCGCCAGCTTTAATGTCCCGGCTTTCACTCCTTCGGGGCGCTCGGTTGTGTCCCTAAGCACCAAGACCGGCTTTCCGAGAGAAGGCGCTTCCTCCTGAACCCCGCCTGAGTCGGTCAAAATGAAACTTGCTTTCGCAGCGAAGTTATGGAAATCCACGACCTCCAGAGGTTCTATTAAGTGCACCCTGTCCGAATCAGCGAAATGGGCTTCTGCGGCCTCACGAACTGCGGGATTCAAATGAACGGGATAAACGACTTGTACGTCCTCAAACTCTTCAACGACTCTTCTGACGGCCTTAAACATCTGTTCCATCGGCCTGCCTAAATTTTCACGTCTGTGCGCTGTTAAAAGAATCATCCTGCTTCCTTCCAGCTTGTCAAAAATCGGATGAAAATAATCTTCCCGCACTGTCGTTTGAAGCGCGTCTATCGCTGTATTTCCCGTGACAAATATAGAATCCGGCTTTTTATTTTCAGAAAGCAGATTCTGCTCGGCCTGGCTTGTCGGCGCAAAATTCACATCAGCCATCACGCCCGTCATCTGCCGATTGATTTCCTCAGGGAAAGGAGAGTATTTATTATGCGTACGCAGACCGGCTTCCACATGGCCGACGGCGATTTGATGATAAAAGGCGGCAAGGCTTCCGGCGAACGTTGTCGTCGTATCTCCGTGGACCAAAACGATATCTGGTTTTACTTCTTGGAACAGCTTGTCCAGTTTCAGCAAAGCATGAGATGTAATTTCTGAAAGCGTTTGACGCTCTTTCATAATATTCAAATCAAAATCAGGCGTAATGCTGAATGCTTCAAGCACTTGATCCAGCATCTGTCTGTGCTGTGCGGTTACAGTCACCAGCGAATCAATTTCCTGATATTTTTCAAGCTCTAATACGAGCGGAGCCATTTTAATTGCTTCAGGTCTTGTACCGAATACGGTCATTACTTTTAGTTTTTTCAACGGTTTGTCTGCACCTCGTTTTATATGTCGGATATCCCTTCATGTTAACATATTTATGCCGTTTCTTAGATATTGTAAAGCTTAATGGCAAACAAAGCAAAAACCGTTACAAGACTCTTTGAAAGCGGATTAAAAGGTGTGAATTTTAATCAATTGTGGTAAAGTGGAAAAAGACTAGGTTATAGTTCTGAAAAAAAGATTTTGCAGAAACAAGGATGGTGTTATTCAGTGAAGAAAGTACGCAAAGCCATTATTCCGGCAGCAGGTTTAGGCACTCGTTTTTTGCCGGCCACAAAAGCAATGCCTAAAGAAATGCTTCCAATCGTTGATAAGCCGACAATTCAGTATATTATCGAAGAAGCTGTCGAATCCGGCATCGAAGATATTATTATCGTAACCGGAAAAGGAAAAAGAGCAATAGAAGACCATTTCGACAATGCCCCTGAACTGGAACGCAATTTAGAAGAAAAAGGGAAAATCGAACTGCTTCAAAAAGTGAAAAAATCGTCAAATATTGCGGATATCCACTATATTCGCCAAAAAGAGCCAAAAGGACTCGGTCATGCCGTTTGGTGCGCACGCAACTTCATCGGCGATGAACCTTTCGCCGTTCTTCTCGGCGATGATATTGTCCAGGCTGAAAAACCGGGACTTCGTCAGCTGATGGATGAATACGAAAAAACATTGTCTTCAATCATCGGTGTTCAGCAAGTTCCTGAAAACGACACACACCGCTACGGAATTATCGATCCGTTAACAAATGAAGGCCGCCGTTACCAGGTCAAAAATTTTGTAGAGAAGCCTGAACCGGGCACAGCTCCTTCCAACTTGGCTATTTTAGGAAGATACGTTTTCACTCCTGAAATTTTCATGTACCTGGAACAGCAGGAAGTCGGTGCAGGAGGAGAAATTCAATTAACGGACGCCATCCAAAAGCTCAATGACATTCAGCGTGTCTTCGCTTATGATTTCGAAGGAAAACGTTACGATGTCGGTGAAAAACTCGGATTTATCGAGACGACGCTTGAATTTGCCTTACAGGATCAGGATATCCGCCATAAATTAATTCCGTTCATGAAGGATCTTCTTGAAAAAGAAGAAGCTGACGAATAGAAAAAGCTGCCGAATCCGGCAGCTTTTTTTATGTGATCTTTACTTTTTAGACGTTACGGTCAGTGTTTTATCAGCATTGTTCACCGAAAAAGTATATTCCTGGTTTTTAAGCATGAGCAAATTCTGATTGATTTTGCTGCCGCCTTTTTCACTTAAAGCTGAGATGTCTGCGGGACGCGATAAATGAAAAATCACTTCGGAGACTGTATCCTTGTCAATCACTACATCCGTTTTTGCATCGGATGTTTTTAATACGTTCCGTCCGTCAGCCGTTTGTCCGGCAGCTGGATTTTTCAGTTTACTCTGCACATCGTCCCGGCTTTTATTGAGATATGAGAGAAACTCTTCTGCTGTTTGGCTTGATAAACTGCCGCTGAAATCATTAAGCTGAACATCCGTCTTTTTTAAAGCGTTCACTTTATACAGATCAGTCTTTTTCATAAAGTACTCTTTATCGTTTAATTTCACTTTGGCCGCCTGGTTATTTTCGGCTTCTACCTGCACCTTCGTGCCGAAATTTACACTTGCGGAGGCTTTTCCTTTTATATCTTTTTCAGTATAAAGGTCCGCCTTTTCAGCTTTTACCAAAGCAGGTTTATTCACAGACTCATAAAGGCCGGCATCGCTCTGTTTGACGTGACCGAAAGATGTAATCGCACGCAGTGGCTTGTCTGAAAACATCGAAGCACCCGCGCCGACAGCCAGCAATGCAAGCAGCGTAATCTGTATCGTATTGGCAATGAATTTAGGCTTCGCTTTCTTTTGCTGCGCCTGACTGATTTTCTGTTCCTCGGCTGCCCGCGTTCTGCCTTCAATCTGCTCGTTTTGATATTTCTTCTTTTCTTTCTTTGAAAGCTTGTTGAACCAATCCACAAAAGCTTTATATTCTTTCACAACGGCTTTCGTTTCGTCGAACATGCGCATTTCGCCGTAATGCATCCAAGCCACCCGATCACACATTTTCTCAATCTGTCCGATGGAATGACTGACGAAAAAGATCGTTTTGCCGCGTTCTTTAAATTCCGTAATGCGGTCCACACATTTCTGATAGAAAGTCTGGTCCCCTACTGAGAGCGCCTCATCAATAATAAGGATGTCAGGGTCCATATGCGCCGATATGGCAAAACCGAGACGGGATTTCATACCGCTTGAATAGCTTTTAACAGGCTGATCTATAAAGTCGCCGATATCCGCGAATTCAACGATTTTTTCATAAAGCTCGTCTATCTGCCGATTGTTGAGACCCATCATCAAGCATTTTAAACGAATGTTGTCTTTACCGCTTAATTGATTGTTTAATCCGGCAGAAATCGCGATTAAAGACGGCTGCCCGTTCATATCAATCTCACCGCTTGTCGGCGGAATGATCTTTGCAAGCAGATTGGACATCGTTGATTTTCCCGAACCGTTGATTCCTACGAATCCGATCGTTTCCCCTTCATAGACGTCAAAAGAAACATTTCGGACAGCGAAAAAACCTTTTTGATTTCTGTTTGGGAAAAACAGTCCTTTAATTTTGTCAGACTGTTTTTTATATAGAAAATACTGTTTTGAAACATTTCTGAACGAAACTTTTAGTTTCATCGTATAATCTCCTTACTATATTAAAGAAAGTCAACAAACTTATCTCTGAATTTCATATGAAGAAGTGAACCGACTGTTAATAACAGCAGTGTGACGAACCAGAAATACAGCGTGTATTTCACATCGTGGAAAAACCACTGCCCTTCCATAAAGCTGTCTCTAAAGCCCTCGATAATATAGAAAAGAGGGTTTAACTTCAAGATGGTCAAAACTTCAGGTCTGTTTCCGAATTTCTCCGCAATGTCCCAGAAAATCGGCAGAAGAAAAAAGAGCAGCCTTGTGACGGCTTGAAGCAAAAACTGATAGTCCCTGATTAAAACGCTGATGGTTGAATTAAACAGGCCGAAAGCAAACATAAAACTGATCATGCAAAACAAGTAATAAATATATTGCAGCCAGTGAAGCGTCGGAAACAGTCCGTTGCTCAGCAGCACAATAATATAAATCGCCATCATCACAAAGTAACTGAATAAATTCGATGCTATCACTACAGAAGGCAGTGAACTGATCGGAAAGTTCATTTTCGACACTAAATTTATCCGTTTAAAAACGCTGTTAGATGCATCCAGTATCGTCGGACTGATAAAGAACCAAGGAATTAAGCCGGCCAGCATCCAGACGATGAACGGTACGCTGTCTCCATTTCCAAGCACCATATCATGTCCGCCGCGAATCCCGAGACCAAATACGAACCAGTAAGCCAGCATTTGAATCATAGGGTTGAGAAACTGCCACAATATACCCAAATAGTTCACTTGATACTTTGATTTCGTTTCGTACACTGCAAGCCGCATAATCAGCGGAAATGAGTTGAATTGCTCTTTCAGAATTTTTACCAATGCATTCATTCTAATCTTCCTTAGTCGTAAGTTTTAGGTAATAGCTTTGACTTACAAAAGCACCGCTCATAATTGTAACAGATTACGATGTATTTTTCACTTCATAACAAGCCTGAGTCCCATGAGCGCAACATGCCGTCACTTAAGCAAAAAAGCATAATTAACGTGGTTAAATTATGCTTTTTTGCACTTATTTACTTGTCCCCGAAAATCACTTTTACTGCTTTTTCAGACGATTCCCCGGTTTCTAAATAACAGAACTTCTCGTAAAAAGGCCCGAATGAATCCGGAAGCTTATAATCATCTGATTCCGTTTCATTGACCCATTTGATAACGTCACCTGTTTCTTTGACAAGCGGACCGGGCGCTTCTTTTTCAAAGTCAAAGTAAAACCCTCTGAGTTTATCCCGGTACGTTTCGATATCAGGCACATAAAACAGCATCGGTCTTTTCAGATTTGCATAGTCAAAAAAGACAGAGGAATAGTCCGTTATGAGTAAATCAGAGACCATATACAGCTCACGGATATCTTCGTAGCTGGAGAAATCATACGCAAATCCTTCATACGGTCCGAGATCAAAGTTTTCCGCCACGAGATAATGCATTCGTAAAATAATGACATAACGATCGCCGATCGCTTCTCTCAATTGATGAAGGTCTAAATCAAGGTCAAACTTGTATTTTCCCTTCTTATAAAATTGGTCATCCCGCCATGTCGGTGCGTAGATAATCACTTTTTTATCTTGCGGAAGATTCATTTTTTCTTTCAGCGCTTTGATGACAGAAGGGCTGTTATCCGTTTGAAGGAAGTCATTCCGCGGATATCCCGATTCAATCATGGTTTTATTAAACTGAAACGCCCGGGCGAATATTTCGGTTGAATATGCGTTCGGTGAAATCAGGTAATCCCACTTTGAAGCCTCTGTCGTAAAGTTGCGCTTGTATTTTTCAGTGTTTGTTCCCGGCATATGCACTTCATCCATATCTACGGCAAGGCGCTTTAAAGGCGTGCCATGCCATGTCTGGACATATGTCGTATGCTCAGGTTTCGGAATCCACAGCGGCATACGGCTGTTGACAACCCAGTACTCGGCTCTTGCCATGGCGAACAGCCATTTGAACGTAAAGCGTTCGATATAAGGAATTCCTTTATCTTTAAATGTCTGTGAGTAAGCGGGGTTTACACTCCAGCAGAGACGGTATTCCGGCATCTCTTTGCTCATGTATTCATAAATCGCCCGCGGGTTGCAGCTGTACTGTTTTCCGGCAAAACTTTCAAACATGACAAATTTCTGTTTGACAGGCAGTTTCCCCGCAACCCTGAATCCCGCTTTATAAGTGTTTTGTATTCTTTTCTCAATGAACTTTTTCAGCTTATTCTTTCTCTTGCGTACAAAGGAAGCGCCCCGTTTCAGCTTTCCTTTCACAAAATACTCCACGCGGGTGCTGAAGCTGTAATCGTTCATTCTCAGGTGGAGATTTTTCGTTTTCTTTTTCGTGAAAACGTGAAATCTGGCAGGCCCTTTCTCCGTTTTCAGGATCGTGAATTGGTTAGGGTTTACTTGTTCAGATTTCAGAACCTTTAACGGTTTGCTGTTGGTGATAATCTCTTCACCCGTCCCGGCATCTTCAAAAATGAATTGAATATGGAATTGAAAGATTAGCTGCTGATTCAATTCTTTATAAACGGCATTCAAATCAATTTTTGTATCAAAGCCTATCGTGTCAAGCATCGTTGTGTCCTGAACATATTCATCAAGGTCGTGTCTCGGCACATCGTGAAGCGGATACTTCAGAATGAGAGGCTCCTCTTCTTTTCCTTTTTTCATTTTCAGAATCAGGTTTTTTTCTTTTATCTTTAAGGTTTCTGCCGCATTCAGCCGGAATGCAAAACCTTTCAGATGTAAGCTGCCGTCAGATTCGAGCTCCATTTCATCAATCCGCGTGACAAACTTTTTCTGCAGCAGCTTTAAGGAGAAATTCCCTTTCTTCGTCGTGTAAGGGAAAAAGAACATATGATGAGCCTCATCTTTATAAGAAGACAGTTCAATAGGTTCAAGGCTGGATTTTAACCGTTTTTTACTGATATCACTGTCATCATTGATAAAGGAGACATAGAAATCCAGACATCCTTTGCCGTCCGTATGGTCAGAAAGCAGATCCGTGCTCATGACAGCATGGTACTCCCCGCCTTCTCCGGCCAACCGTTTCAGAGGGACGGAAAGTTCCGCTTTTGTCTTACGATTTATAATCTGAAGAGAAGGCTCTTCCCCTGCAGTGACATTTTCACAGGATATCGTAATGCTGAATGTCTCTTCCTTTATGTTAAGATGTTTTAACTTGTATCTGACAGGATTTTCTATACCCATAAAATAAGTCTACTCCTCTGTTTCAATTAAACATATCCAATCACAATCATCATTTTGTTACTTTCAGCGAAAGGTTCTCCTTCACCGTCCGGTAGAATTGATATTGCAGTCCGTTCGCTTCTGCCGTCACCTTTTCACCGTCGTCTCTGTTTAACATGACACGTTCATAATCGTTATAAATGACATACATAATATAACCGCCAAGTCCGACTTTTTCAATGTCACGTAACGGGATTTCAAGGACGTACCGCCCGTCTCCCAGTGACTGAACCGGAAACTGGTGGAATACTTTCATGTTATCTCTGTGCTGAAACTGAATATATTGGGCATTATTTCTGTCCTGTCCGAACAAGCGGAACGTAACGGTGAATTTATGATCGGCGAACACCGCGCTTTCCGTTTCTCCGTGCATGCGAAGTTCGACCAGTTTATTTTCTTCATCCGTCAGCGGGCTTTCTAAATAAGCCAGTCCGCCTTGCGTCACGATGTTTTTATCGGGCTCTTTTTTGGACCAGCGGAACAGCTTTTCGACCTCATCATACCGTTTTTGAGTCAGCAGACGGTAGGCTGTTTTATGAATCGGATGAAAAAATGTCTCGGAAATATCGTATTTCGTCTTCTTTAACACATTCAGAATTTCATTGAATTTATTGTAATAGGCTTCTTTGTTTTCGCTTTTCAGGAAGTGCATCCGATCGAAAAGACGCGTAATGGAATCGAATTCGATCAGGCGGTTCATTGCCATCTTCTCTTTTTCAGTATCTAATTTTTTGTTCAGAATATACTTCATTACGGCTATGTTCGTGTCGGTTTTTTCCATTATATTAGTCTGCTTTGTCAGCGACTCATTATTGTCCATTCTGTTCAGATAATAGACCGGCTCGGTTGACGTTGAAATATCTCCGCACGCCAAAAGAACATCCATAAAAAATTGCTTATCTTCAGCAAATTTCATTTCCGGATATCTGATATCATTATCTTTTAGAAATTGTAAGTTCATCATTCTTGCCCGCGGGCCGAGATGATAGAAAATATGCCGGATTGAAAAAGGCGATACCTTCGCTCTGTTCAGAGAAGACTCATGTTTCCCGATCGTTTTTTGACCGTTCACCTGCATTTCGATCGTTTTTCCGACCGCATAATTTACCTGATCTCTTTCAAGCATGTCGAATAAGATTTTAACTCCGTTCGGCGCAAACCAATCATCCGCATCCAAAAATGTAATGTACTTTGCATTTGCCAGCTCAATCCCCAAGTTTCTCGGATAAGCCGGGGTTCCCGTGTTGTCTTTCAAAAAGACGACTGTAATATTTTCATACAACTCGGCGTACTCAGTCAGGATGTTTCTGGAATCATCAGTAGAGCAATCATCGACAAGAATTAAAGAAATATGCTGAAAGCCGATGTTTTGAAGGATCACTGAATCAACTGTTTTCCTTACATATTCTTCTGCATTATAAACAGGAACGACTACCGCTACCTTCTTCTCTTCCGCCAATGCTTCTTTGTTTAAAATGGTATATTCGCGTTCTTCTACGGACGGCTTGGACTCTTTTTTATTCAACTTAAAAAAGTTACTAAGATTCATCTTTAAATTCTCCTCTTATTGTCTAGCTTTTTTTCAAAAGCGCATAACAAATATAGCGAAAATAACCTTATATTACAAGAAGTACTCCCTATCCGGAGGGAGTACTTCTTTATCATCTGTATATCCGAATGTTTCAATTACACCCCGGCAATTTCTTTTTTAATCTGTGTGGTGGAAATGCCTTCGGTTCTAGGGAGGTAGATGACTTCGCATTGATCTTTAAGGAAATCGAATTTGCCTTCCCAATCGTCTCCCATTACGAACACGTCGATGTTGTGATCCGCTACGTCACGTACTTTTTGATCCCAGCTGTTTTCCGGAATGACTTCGTCGACATAACGGATCGTTTCCAGAATCAGCTTTCTGTGTTCATAGCTGTGGTAGGCCTTTTTTTGTTTTTGCAGGTTGAACTCGTCTGTTGAGATGGCAACAACAAGGTAATCTCCAAGCTGCTTTGCGCGCTCAAGCAGTTTAATATGACCCCAATGCAGTAAATCAAACGTTCCGTAAGTAATGACCTTCTTCATGAAACAAAAGCTCCTTTCTATCATCATACGTATAACAAGCAACTGCTCTGAAATGCTGCGCAGCTGTATCCTTAATCACTAAAGTGCCAATTTCGTACTCATGGAACCTCATTATATCACATAGCCCTGAAAAGGTTAAGCCAATGTAAAACGAAGTTACATTCCACTTATTAACAAATGTTATTACAATAGGAGTTTAGCAGGGTTTTTGCGCGTATGATTAAAGAAATTGTTATCTTATTTATATTTTTGTAAAACTATTGTTAAGTTTATCTGAAGGTATTATGTTAAAATAAAGCTTAGCCTAATTCACGAAAAAGTGAAAGAAAATCCCGTACAAAAAGGAGGACGGCAGATGCAGACTGAAATGGTGCACAACCTTTCTTACGTTAATGGAAATTTACAGGAGTTTATTTCATATTTAGACACTTATTATATCGCACAAAAGCAAGGAGCCGTCATTGCGACGGTCAATCCTGAGATCGGATACGCTGCGGCGAAAGACAAAGGTTATCATCAAGTCATTTCTTCCGCGGATTTCGTCCTGCCGGATGGTATCGGCGTCGTGTTAATGTCACGTTTGACGCAGCACCCGCTGAAATCAAGAATTGCGGGATTCGATGTGTTTCTTGCGCTGCTCGGCCTCGCAAACCGGCAGTCTAAAAAAATATTTTTATACGGAGCTAAGCAAGACGTGCTTGACGCCGTTTTGAACCGGATCAGCAAAGAGTATCCGAATATTGAGGTTGTCGGAGCCAGCAACGGTTATGAAGCGGATAAACGCTTCGTCGCCAAACAGATTTCCCGGGCGAAACCCGATCTCGTGTTTGTCGCCTTAGGATATCCCCATCAGGAACAATTTATTTATGAATACAAACATCTTTTCCCTCAGGCTGTATCGATCGGTTTGGGCGGAAGCTTTGATGTGTTCAGCGGAACGGTGAAACGCGCCCCTGAATGGATGATCAAAACGAATCTGGAATGGCTGTACAGACTGTTGACGAATCCGTGGAGATGGAAAAGGATGCTGAACATTCCGAAGTATGCTTTTACCGTTTTGAGAAATAATAAATCAAATAAAAGCCTGTATTCCAAGCAGGCAGAAGATCAAACGAAACAGCTTTAAACAAATAAAACAGCAAAAGAGATTGGTAATCTATGAACTTGCGATCTTTATTCGCCGCTTTTTATTCTATATATCTGTCTGTTCTCGGCGTTTTGTTCAAGCCTGTAAAGCCCAAGAACCACCTGACCCTGCTGGTATCTTTTGAAGAGAATGCGCAGGCTCTCATCCGTTCTTACAAAGCGCACGCTGAATCGCTTTCTTATGAAATGACGGTTTTGTATACGAGACATGCCGTCAGTCTGAAAAAAGAGCTGGAAGGTATCGGCTCTTTTTATCTGAACGAAAAACATCCGCTGCATCTTTTGAAGGCTGTTTTGATCCTTTTTAAGAGCAAAGCGGTGATAACGGATAACTATTTCCTCATGACAAGCGTCTTAAACCGCCGGCCGCAAACGACATGCATTCAGGTGTGGCATGCGAACGGCTCTTTGAAAAAGTTCGGCCTTGAGGATGTGACGAATCAAAACCGTCCGGCATCAGATATCAGCCGGTTTAAAAAAGTGTACCGCTCGTTTGACTTTGTCACCGTCGGTTCAGACGCGATGGCTGACGTTTTTAAAAAGTCGTTCGGCATACGGGACGGCCAGCTGTTAAAAACGGGTGTCCCCCTTACTGACGTCTATTATGAAGAACACAAGCCGGAACTGAAGCACAAATGGCCGAAAAAAATCATCCTGTACGCACCGACATTCAGGGATTATGATATGCAATCCTTTCGGCTGCCATTCACCGAAGAACAGCTCACAAACGCGTTAAACGGAGAGTATATGCTGCTTGTAAAGCTTCACCCTGCCGTTTTGCATCAGATTTCGGCTTCGTTTGAAAGCGAACTGATCAAGAACGTGTCTGACATGCGTCTTCATGATCTCTTGAAAGCGGCTGATATTTTAATTACGGATTACTCTTCCGTGCCTTTTGAATTCGCGCTCTTAAATAAACCGATTTTCTTTTTCACATATGATCTGGAGGAATATGATCGAAAACGCGGTTTAATCGACAATTATACTTCCGTCATTCCCGGAAAGGCTTGTCATGACAGCGAAGCCCTTCTGGAGGAAATGACGAAAAAGCCATTTCGTGCAGAAGAAATGAAGCGGTTCTCAGACAAATGGAATATGTATTCAGATGGGAATTCGAGTGAAGCGTTATTGAAATTTGCGGAAACAAAAATGAAGAATTGTGCTGAAGCACCTGCCTGAATCCGACGGCGGGTGTTTTTTGCATGAAGAAAGGGCTGAAGCATACACTTCAGCCCTTTTTTTATACTTTCATATACACGGGAACATCATAGTAAAGCGTATAGTCATCCAGCAGTGAGTATAAGCTGTACATGCGGTTTACCTGCTTATACGCCCAGCCGATGTCTGTCGCATATTGATGGGCCGCGGCTGGAGACCATCTCATTTTATACAGCGTATCCTGCTCGTATGAAGGATTGTGAATATAAGACGCACCGATAAATTGGGCTCCGCCGATAATCGCGGCTTCCGGTGTAAACCAGCCTTGATTATACGCGTATTGTGCGCCGTAGTAATTCGGGTTGCTGTCATAAGCCCCGATGCCGTACATGTTGTAAACCTTTTTACCATTATACATAATGCCGTTCGCAAGCTCTGACGTGCCATTGCCCGTTTCAAGCAAAGCATGCGAAATCAAATACACTTCATTGATGCTGTATTTGCCGGCGGCTGTAATAAAGGCCTGGCCTTTCCCTGTCAGTATTCCTTTATTGACCAGCACTTTTTGATTCAGTTCCGATGCGTTCAGTCCGGCTGTCTGAGAGAGCTTCAGAAATTGAAAGTAATACTTGCTGTCTTGTGCGAAGTGAGCCGGATTGACATACTGCCCGACTTCGTCACTGCTGGCGTTTCTCCAGCCCATGCTGAGTTTGGCCCAGCCGTTTGTCTGGCCTGTGATGCTGACTTTATCGCCTTTTTTCAACTGCCCGATAATATTGCCGGAGCTGACTTCCGGGGTTGACCGGACGTTCAGGACGTCGGCTGTGACCGTTCCGGAGGCCGTATTGATGTACGTAAGTGATGCATAAGCCGCGGCATCAGTCTGCGGGCTGACTGTCATTTGTTTTTTGACCATATCTGCCAGCGAGATGTTGTAATTGGTATTCATGATTTGCGGTCCGTTTTTTATTTTCAAAATAGCCATCGTCCATCCGTACAGCTTTTTCAGCTTTTGGGAGGCGGCGTCCGCTGACTGCGCTCCCGTGAATTGATCGCGAATGCGGAGTTCATAAACCGGATGGCTTTCACTCGTATAGCCGGCCTGTAATTGTTTGGCGCTGAAAAAGCTCATGCTTTTATTTAAAACGGTTTTACTGCTGAATGTATCGGTTTTGATGACGTACTGTGCAGAGCCGGTTTTCCCCGTCTCCTTCACAGTGCCGGCCGCTTTGTTTTGCTTGAAAAAAGCAGTCACGCGGTCAATGTCTTCCCTTTTAAGCAGCGGTGCCGTTTCAATTCTGAATTGTGTATACGCTGCTTCACCTGTTTTCTGTGCGGAGGCGGATACTTTTTTCCCTTTGAAAAAGTCCAGCGAACGATTGATCTTTGCCGTATCAAGCAGTGATTCGGTTGTGACTTGGTACGTTGTGTCCGTCTGCTTGGATATCGTTTTTGAAATGGCAGTCAGTTTATATCCCGCCAGCAGATTCAATCCTTTTTTTATCCTCGACTGGTCTGCCGTCTGCTGAGAAAGCAGCTGATATTCGTTTTCTGCTGTTTTTCCCGCCGCGGTTCTTGCCGTCTTTACACGCTGCTGGCGGAAAAACGCCTCCGTTTGATCTGCCTTTGCAGCGGTAAGCTGCCCTGCCGTGATCCGATAAACGGACACTGATGCTGTCTTTTTGACAGGCGATGCGTCGCAATGCCATTTTTTCTTTTTAAAGAAAGCTTGAACACTTTGCAGCTGCTTAGCCGTCAGTCCGCTCATCGCGACCGTGTAATTATTTTTCTTGCCGGCTTTTTGATAGCTTCCGCTCACACCCGTATTCTTCTTGATTTGGGTGATAGCATTTTGTACGGCGCTTACTCCGTTAAAATATCCTGACTGCACGTTGTACACGGTTGCTGTTTTGCTATGGGCATACTTTTGAACATTCCCTTTGACGCCCGTTTTCTGCTGCAGCTGTTTCGCTAAACCTGCCGCATCATTTGCATTTGAAATGTCAGAGGCTGTCACGGTGATATTCGGACTGGCCTTTGCCGTGACTTTCAGCGACGCCTGCAATCCTGTTTCCTTTTGAAAATCAGTTTGGATTTGAGCGGCTTTTTGATCGCCGGAGATTGTTCCTGATTGGATCTGAAACCGGGCTGTTTCCCGTTTGATCTGACGGTATGACGCTTTCACGCCCGTCTGCTTCGTCAACGCTTGCGAGAGCGCTTTTGCGTCCGCTTCGGCCGCCATCTCAGCAGTCACGACCTGCATGTACGGCTGTTTTGTCCCCGCCGGCTTGACGGCGCCGGTCACGCCCGTTTTTTTCGTCAGTTCGGCAAGAAGATTTTTCGTCTGCCGCTCGTCTGATAGAACGCCTGATGTGACGGTCACGTACGGCTGTTTGCTTCCGCTTGCGCTGTAAGTGCCGGACACGCCCGTCTGCTTCGTAAAATCTTTCAGCACGGTTTTCGCATCCGTTTCATCTTGTAATCCTGAAGCTGAGATTTGATAAGTGAGCGGCGTATTTCCGGCTTTCTTTGCGTCAGCCTGCCACCCCGTATCCTTTTTCAATTTCGCTGCCGCTTGAAGCGCCTCGTTCTCAGAAGCAAATTGCTGCTTCGTTTCCAGCTCGTAAACGGAGTAGTCGCTGTATGCGGCCTCAGCGGGCTGTGCAATGGTGCAAAAGACAAGGAAAACGGCGGACAATAACATAGGTGCAACGAATCTCTTTTTCATTCCTTCTCCTCTTTCTGATTCAATTGGTTTCTATCAAACTAGTTTATTTATCGGCCGGCCTTCTTCATTTTTACAGAGAGAAATCACCCAATTTTCCAAATAAAAAAAACTTAATCCCAGAGCTGGGATTAAGTTTGGTTTTATATATGAGAAACGATGAGCGTGCAATCTCCGTTTATCGTAAAGTCAGGCATCTGATCCGGCAGTATGAAATGCGCGCCTTTTTCAAGCTTGGCGGACTTGCCTTCACAGATGATGGAGCCGCTTCCTTCTGTGACGCTGCACAGCATAAACGGAGCGTCCTGGGTCATTTCCGCCGTCCCGCTGATATCCCATTTGTATACAGAAAAATATTCTCCCTGCACAAAGGTTTTGATGGTGACGCCTTTTCTCGTTTCAGTTGATTCATCTAAAAATCCGTCCACATGAGGAACGGTGGCGGCGTTGACGGCATCGCGGATATGCAGCTCACGCGCCTGGCCGTTTTGATCTGTACGCCCGTAATCATATATCCGGTAGGCGGCCTCTGAATTCTGCTGTGTTTCAAGCACGAGCGCCCCCGCGCAAATGGCATGGATGGTTCCGCTCGGCACATAATAAAAATCGCCGGGTTTGATTTTCACACGGCGCAGCAGGCCTTCCCAGTCACCGCTGTTAATCATGGTGACAAGTTCCGCTTTCGAACGGGCCGTGTGACCGTATATGATTTCCGCATTTTCTTTACAGTCAATAATGTACCAGCACTCAGACTTCCCCGTTTCACCCTGTCCATGCTCCTCGGCGTCATAATCGTCAGGATGGACTTTAACGGACTGATGATGTTTGACGTCCAGTATTTTCGTCAGCAGCGGAAACCGGTCCCCTTCCGTTCCGCCGAATAATTCTCTATGCTGATCCCACAGTTCCATCAAGGTTTTCCCTTGATACGGACCGCTTTTGACCGTGCTCATTCCGTGCGGATGGGCTGATATCGCCCAGCATTCGCCGGTTGTTTCTGAAGGTATGTCATATCCGAATCGTTCGCGTAATAACGTGCCGCCCCATAGTTTTTCTTTACATACAGGCTGTAAAAAAATCGGCTCTTGCGTCATGTTCGTTCCCCTCCCCTTAAAAAGCGGCTCATATCCCATTCCCCCTGTGTCTTTTTTAAAACACGGAGGGAGCCGCGGTTAAAAACAATATGTATAAAATGGCTGACCTGCTCATTATACCATTCGGATGGGGCGGAATGCTCAGTCATTTCCTATTCCAGAATAAAATGCCTTGTTTGTCGCAAATTAAAATAACTGATGGAAAAAGGGGGGGAACATTGTGACGATACATGCGGAGCTCGGCAAAAACCTTGAAGTGCTGAAAAAACGGTTCGGCCAAAGCGATGACATGATGTTTTATTCGTTTACGTACGGAAACGGCAAATGTGACGCCTGTCTTATCTATATAGACGGACTGACCGACAATCAATTGCTTGCGGAATATATTATTTCACCCGTGCAGGCGGCCGCCCGGCATCAAGAGGAACCGGCTGAAACACCGCCGTCATCCATCTCTTTCGGCTATCGTCATACCCGGCTTTCTTCACTTAAGGACGCGGAGGCAGACATTTTCTCCGGCAAATCGGTTTTGCTGGCGGAGGGGTGGGAGGAAGCTCTTTCGTTTGAGACGGAAACATTTAAAATGCGTGATATTGAAGAACCGTCTTCAGAAGTGCTTGAACGGGGGCCGAGGATAGGTTTTGTCGAAAAGCTTCGGACGAACACGGCGCTTTTGCGCGAGCAGTCCGGTGATCCCAACCTCCAGATCAAAGAGATCACACTCGGCGAACGGACAAAAAAGCGGATCGCCGTTGCCTACATTCGGGATATTGCCCCTGATGATGTTGTAAAAGAAGTGATGAAAAGACTGGAGTCCATCACCATTGACGACATTCCCGAATCAGGAGCGATCGAGCAGCTTATTGAAGATAACACGTATTCTATTTTCCCGACCGTCTTGACGACCGAACGGCCCGACCGGGTTATGGGCGCTCTTTTGGAAGGAAGGGTTTCCATTCTTGTAGATGGAACGCCTTTTACCCTTTTGGTGCCGGCTACCGTTGATGAATTTATCCACTCCCCTGACGATTATAATCAGCGGTGGGTTCCGGTTACCTTTCTCAGGCTGCTTCGGTATACATGCATTTTAATCACGATTTATTTACCCGGCCTTTACATATCGCTCGTTACGTTTCACACGGGGCTCTTACCGACGAGAATGGCGGTTACGATTGCCGGAAGCAGATTGAATGTCCCGTTCCCTCCTTTTGTTGAAGCGTTCATCATGATTTTTACGATCGAGATGATCAGAGAAGCCGGACTCAGGCTGCCGAAGCCGATCGGACAGACGATCGGCCTGATCGGGGGCGTGGTGATCGGACAGGCCGCCGTTCAGGCGAATATTGTCAGCGCGATGATGGTCATTGTCGTATCCGTTACGGCGTTGGCTTCTTTTACGGCGCCCTCCTATGCGTTCAATTTTCCGCTGAGGCTCATCCGTATTTTTTCAATGATTCTGTCGGCGATATTAGGTTTATACGGACTGATCATGTGCTATCTGCTTGTCATCGGCCATCTGATGCGCCTGAAAAGCTTCGGTCAGGACTATCTTATTCCGATCATGGCGCAGCCTGGCCAAGACTTAAAAGATACGATCGTCAGACTGCCGACGCCTCTTTTGAAAAAACGGCCGACCAGAAAAGAGACGAAAGATAAAATCAAGCAAAGGTGATCCCCATGAAAAAACCGGAAGACAAGCTGTCGTTTATGCAGACACTTCTCATGGTAAGCGGAACAATGATCGGAGCGGGCGTGTTAACACTGCCGCGCTCCGCCGCAACAGCGGACAGTCCGAGCGGATGGATCATTATTCTTGTGCAGAGTGTCGTGTTTATCGGCATCGTCCTGCTCTTTATGCCGTTTTTGCAGAAAAACAGCGGGGAAACCATTTATGAGCTGAATCAAAGCATCATGGGCCGCGCTATCGGTTCTCTTCTGAATTTATTCATCAGCTGTTATTTTGTCGTCACCGTCTGTTTTCAAGCCCGTTTTCTCGGTGAAGTCATCAATTACTTTTTACTGAAAAATACGCCGATGGGTGTCGTCATATTCATCTTTCTGGCGGTCGGCATTTACCATGTGACCGGCGGGGTCTATCCCATTTCAAAGCTTTATGCCTATCTGTTTCCGATTGCGATCGTCATTCTGATTACGCTGCTCATATTCAGTTTGAGACTTTTTAAGCTGGATTTCGTCCGCCCGGTCATGGAAGGAGGCTACAAAAGCTTTTTTGAGCTGTTTCCGCGGACCCTTCTGTATTTTTCGGGACTTGAGGTGATTCTTTATCTGGTGCCGTTTATGAAAAACCCGAAGCAGGCGAAAAAGGCGGCTGTCTTCGGCATCGCAGGCGCGAGCATTTTTTACAGCTTTACGCTGCTTGTCGTCATCGGCTGTATGTCGGTCGCTGAAGCCAAAACGGTGACGTATCCGACCATTTCCCTGATTCATGCCTTGGAAATCCGGGGCATTTTCATAGAGCGGTTTGATATCTTTCTTTTAATTACGTGGACATGCCAGCAGTTCACCTGTATGCTCGGTTCTTTTAAAGGAGCGCATCTCGGATTAAACACCATTTTCAAACTGAAAAATAAAAACAATGCCTGGCTGCTGGGAGGCTTATTGGCAGTGACATTCGGCCTTTCAATGTACCCCGATGATATCAACAGTGTGTTTGCATTCGCGAATATTCTCGGATATGCGTTTTTTGCCGTCATTATGATTCCTTTTCTCATCTGGTTTGTCAGCTGGATGAAAAAAATAGCCGGGAGGAAAAAGACGTCATGACACTTTTCATAAAATGGGCGGCGGCGCTTTTCATACTGATGACGCTTTCAGGATGCTGGGACGCGAAGGAAGTCGAAAAGCTGTCTTTCGCCCGGGGGCTGGCGATAGACGAGACGAGTGACCGCCGATATAAATTAACCTATCAAAACCTGCTGCCCCAAAGCGAAAACAGCCAGGCTTCCGGCCGGCCCGTGTTTGTCAATGTGACGACGCGGGGGGATACCATTCTTGAAGCCGTCAGTGAAGTCGCTTTAAAAGATCCGCCTGTTTACAGCGATCACTTAAAAGTGCTGATATTCAGCGACAAATTGCTGGCCGACCAAAATATACTGCAGATGATGAATCATTTTATCCGCGATGATGAATTACGGCGGAGCAGCTATCTCTTCGCGGCAAGAGGAAAAGCGTCCGATATTCTGACGGAGCCGACGCCGAATCAGCAGCAGCCCATGGCCGCGGAAAAGCTGATCGACCTTACGAACAACGGCGGCTACAACGGGAAGATTTTAAAACCGCTCCGAATCGGGAGAGCTTCGATTTACTGCCATAATAAACTCAGTTTTCTCATTCAGGCCGTCAGCAATCAAAAAGGAAAAACGGTGTATGACGGAGCGGCCATTATCAAAAACGCAAAACAAAACAGATTGGCGGGCTTTCTGTCATCATACGAAATACAGAGCCTGAATTGGCTGATGGGGACGATACGGGGCGGCGTGCTGCCCGCTTTGGATAAAGGGGGGCACCCGATTACCTTCGAGATCAAAAAATCAACATCCGCCATCACTCCCAGGCTGAAAAACGGGAAGCTGTCATTTCATGTAGCGGTAAAAACAAAAGGACTTTTGTCAGAGGACCAATATGCCGGAGAAGATTCATTCGATCAGCACTATTTAAACGGGCTGGAAAAGATTTTCGAAAAAAAACTGAAAAGCGATGTGAAAGAAGTCATCGATAAGCTGCAGAATCAATATGAAACGGACCCTGTATTCTTTTCTGACAGAGTCCGCATTCAATATCCCGACTATTGGAAGAAAGTAAAGCATCATTGGGATGAGACCTTCTCCGAAGCGGCCTTTGACTATGATGTTTCCATTCAGATTACCAACTTCGGAACGATGGGACGGTAGCCTTCAGCCTGTTTTTTCGACACGGAGGAGAATCTGATAAATCCGGCTTTGTTCGGGCAGCTGTATCACCGGAAATTGCATCGATTGCGCCATTCGTGTGATTTCCTGTAAAAACAGCTGCACCCGCTCATCCACGTGAACATACGTATAGGACTGCTTTTTCACAGCAAATGTCTCTTCCGGAAAGAGCGTGCGCACCGTCTGCGGCGTAAAAAACCGTAAGTGGGTGCGGTCGAGAATGCCGGCGTCTCTGTATGTCCAGTCACCGAGCAGAAGCGGAAACAGCGCTTCGGCGTGGGAAATATTCGGAATGCTGCAAACGATTGATCCGGCAGGCGACAAATAGGATGAGTACGTTTCAATGACGCGCCACGGGTCTTTTAAGTGCTCAAGGATGTCGGCGAAAATGATGCAATCAAAAAAACCCTCCGGATAAGGCAGCTTCACTTCTTCGACATCTTCCTGCAGAACCGCTTCATAGTGTCCTTTTGCCGCTTGCGCCGCCAGCGGGTGCAGTTCTATTCCGTACAGTTCGCAAGGCTGTCTGTTTTGAAGTTCCAGCCCCGTAGCCCCCGCGCCGCAGCCGACATCAAGTATCCGTTTCGCCTCCCGGGGAACGAGCTCCGCAATTTCCGGTCTCGGATGAGTAAAGTACGTAAAATCAGTGCCCCATTTTTCCGTAAAACGCTGGCGGTTCTCCGAATATAACTGATTGATATTGATATCCTGATTAGCCGTAAACGTCGCGTGCCCGTGGTGATGCACAAAGGCATCGAGGGCGATGTGCAGGCTGTAGCCTTTTTGCAGGGCGCGCAGACATAGGTCATCATCTTCAAAAGAACCGTATCCGAATTGTTCATCGAACGGGCCGATGTCTTCAATGACGCTTCTTTTCACCAGAAGACAGAAACCGACAAGGCGCAGCACCCGCTTTGTATGATGCTTTTCCCGTGCGCAATATGCCTCCGCGAATGGCTCCAGCTCATCAAGCGATTGATACGCGTCGTGGATCATTTGCGCGCCGCTGACATAGTTGCTGACGGGCCCGACCATACCGGTTTTTTCAGATTGATACAGCACCCTCAGCATGGAGGTGAGCCAATTTTTCGTGACCATCGTATCGTTGTTCAGAAACAGCAGATTTTCTCCCCCTGCCGCTTCGATTCCCTGGTTGCACCCCTTGGCGAACCCGAGGTTTTTTTCATTTAGGATGACTTTGACGTCAGGCAGATTTGATATGTATTCTCTCGTTCCGTCTGAGGAACCGTTGTCAACTATAATCAGTTCAATCTTATCTTTGTCGGTGTATCGTTCAATGCTGGCCAGACATTTTTTCGTCAGCTCAAGTTCATTATATGTAAGGATAATAATACTCGTTTTCACCGGCATCCCCGCCTTTATCGTGACTTTATACAACGTATGACATATCCCCGTCATTTATGTGACCGGGCGCCCGCACGGCATCCGTTTTTAGGGGCCGGTGAATAACCGCCCCCTAAAACTGAATATTACGGATGAACTGTCCGCCGATTTGATTCTGATCCCGAGCCTCCGTTACGGCTTTTCAGATCCTGCTCAATTTCTTCAAGGCTTTTCCCCTTCGTCTCGGTCACTTTAAACCGGACGAACAGGAATGCCAGTATCCCGATCGCGGCATAAATGAGAAATAAATAGCTGATGCCGACTGCTTCCATTAACATCGGATAGGTTAATGAGACAATCAATGTTCCGGCATGCAGCATTAAAGTGGAGACACCCGTCCCGATACCCCGGACATGCAGCGGGAATAATTCAGGAAGCATGACCCACACAGCAGGCCCCCAGCTGACCGCAAATACAATGATAAACAGGCCTAAACAAATCACCGTTGTCCATGATGCGGCTGCTGAATGTTCAAAGAAAAGATTGACCGCGGCCAATACGAGCAGACTGATGACCATGCCCGCATTTCCGGCCAGCAGCAGCGGCTTCCGGCCAATTTTATCAATGACTTTAATAGCCGCAAGCGTCATGATGACATTGACGGCGCCGATTCCGACCGTTCCCAATATAGACGCGGAATTGCCGAACCCCACACTGGTAAATGTTTTAGGGGCGTAATAAATAATTGTATTTGTCCCGATGAATTGCTGCAAAAAGGCAAGTCCGAGGCCGGCAATCAGCGCGGGTCTCACCCACGGCTCAAACAATTCTTTCAAGCCGCCTTCGTTTTCCTTTTCCGCTTCTTTCATCTGATCAATCTCATCATCAATATTCTTCGTTCCCCGCAATGATGAAAGGATTTCTCTTGCTTTCTTTTCTTTGCCGATCGTAAACAGCCAGCGCGGGCTTTCCGGCATAAATAAGATTCCGATCAGCAGAATGACTGACGGCACAACCGCAAGTCCAAGCATCCAGCGCCAAGCGCCTGCATCGGCAAATATATAGTTCACGATATAAGAAACGAGGATTCCGACCGTAATCATCAGCTGATTCAGCGAAGAAAGCGCCCCCCGTTTATGTTTCGGAGCCAGCTCCGATAAATAGAGCGGAACGATCGTTGTAGATGTTCCGACAGCCAGTCCGAGAATGATCCGGAAAAGAACCATCACCTCTGTATTCGGGGCAAAAGCGACTCCTAAACCGCCTATACAAAACAGCAGCGCCGCTCCCATGATGGCCTTCCGCCTGCCGAACCGGTCGGTCAGTTTGCCGGCAAATCCCGATCCGAGAATCGCCCCCGCCAATAACGAACTGACGACGAGGCCTTCTGTAAAGGCGTTCAGTCCCAGTTCTTTTTTCATAAATAAAATAGCTCCGGAAATGACTCCGGTATCATATCCGTATAACGCGCCGCCGAGTGCGCCGAAAAAATAGAGCCATTTATTCGAGTGTATGCTTTTCATGTTATGTAGACTCCCTTCATCCAACGCTGTATCCGCGCGGAATTGTTCTACTGCTTCTTTTACCTGTTTCCGTCCGTTTCAAACCTTCCGCACCGTTAATATCCATTATTTTACTAATTATTTTTTACAAAGCGACGAAACATTTCCCGCTTCCTGCCGTCCAATATAATGTGAACCTGATGCAAAAATAACAGTAGATGTTGTCGAAATAGAGAGAAAGATTTGGAATTTTCTCATTTGCAGAGTTGCTCCAAGTCAACAATTATGGTACGCTTCACAAAGAATAGAAACGAGAGGTAATGATATGGAAGAACGATCTCAACGCAGAAAAAAGAAAAGACGCCTCAGAAAATGGGTGAAATTTGTACTGGTATTCGCCGCTTTCTTATTGGTGATCGCCGGTTCCGTCGGCACCTACGCATTTGTGAAATTGAATAATGCGACCAAAGAAGCGCACGTCAGCCTTGACCGCGGCGACCAGTCCGTAAAACGGATCAAAGAATTTGACCCGAAGAAGGATTCTTTCACCGTATTGCTTTTAGGAATAGACGCCCGTGACAATAAGGGCGAATCAGTAGATGACGCAAGAAGTGACGCCAACGTGCTCGTCACCTTCAACCGGAAAAAGAAAACAGCGACGATGCTCAGCATTCCGCGGGATTCCTATGTCAACATCCCGGGACACGGCTATGATAAATTCGCGCACGCACATGCTTACGGCGGTTATAATTTAACTTATAAAACAGTAGAAAACATGCTTGATATTCCGGTAGATTATGTGGTTGAGAGCAACTTCGACGCGTTCCGCGATGTCGTCAATGAGTTGAACGGCGTTACGGTAAATGTGAAAAGCCAGAAAATTGCCGATCGTATTAAAGTCGATACAAAAGGAAAAGTCGTGCTGAAGCCGGGCGTCCAGACGCTTGACGGTGAGCAGGCACTGGCTTATGTAAGAACACGCAAAGCGGACACCGATCTGATGCGCGGACAAAGACAGATGGAAGTGCTGAGCGCCATTATTAAAAAATCTAAATCGTTAAGCTCGATCCCATCTTATGACGATATCGTCGATAGCTTAGGGAAAAACTTAAAAATGAACTTATCTCTTAATGACGCCATCGGTCTGTTTCCGTTTATCACATCGCTGAAATCGGTGGATTCTTTGCAGCTGACAGGTTCAGACAGCTATATTTACACTCCTCAGTACGGCAAAAATATTTATTACTTCAAGCTGAATGAGGAAAACCTTCAAGAAGTAAAAACAAAATTAAAAAATGATTTAGACGCGTAAGACGTCACGGCGGGGTTTTAGAAACCCCGCCGTTTTTCTGTTGAAAAAAAGGACATGAAGGTATAGCCTTTTAACTGAAGGCTTTCTGCTGATTTCGCACAAAGCTGAACATACTACATGAAGCAGCTTTATTTTTAAGGAGGGCATCCATACATATGAAATTGATAGCCATTGACTTAGACGGCACATTACTGAACTCGGACAGTGTGATTTCTCCGGAAAACAGAGCGGCTTTACAAAGAGCGGATGAAGCGGGCATTCTCGTGGCCATCTGCACGGGCAGAGCCACGTTTGATGTAAAAGCGCTCTTGAAGGATTTAGATATTCCGATCATTGCGGCAAACGGCGGGACAGTCCATGACAAAGGATACCGCTCCGTCAGCCGGCTCTTAATGGATCAGCAGGCCGGGAAGGATATCGCCGCTTATTTAACGGACAAAGACATTTACTTTGAGGTCTATACAGATGATCATCTGCTGTCCCCATTTGACGGCGAGTCCAAACTGCAGGCAGAACTGGATATTCTGAAAAGCGCCAATCCCAAGGAAGATATTCAGACATTATGGGAGGGCGCAAAGACGCAGTTCAAACAATTCGGCATTAAACCCGTACAGGATATACAGGCGATTTTTAACGGAGACGAACATGTTTACAAGCTTCTTTGTTTCTCTTTTGATATGGAAAAACTGAGAAACGCCAAAGAAGAAATTACACATCATCCGAAATTATCCCAGACATCTTCCGGAAAACACATTATCGAAATCCTCCCTGCCGGTTCCGGAAAGGGACGTGCTCTGACGGAGCTTGCCTCACTGTACGGAATTGAAAAACAGGATATTTACGCCATCGGCGACAGCCCGAATGATTTCTCCATGTTTGAAGCGGCGGGAAACCGCATCGCCATGGGCAATGCGATTGATGAACTGAAGGAAAAAAGCACGTATATTACAAAAAGCAACGATGAAAACGGCGTCGCATATTTCATCAACCGGCTTCTCGACAACGATCAATAAAAGGAAAAAGCCAGGTCTTTCACGGCCTGGCTTTTCACGTTTTCCAAAAAAGAAATTCCCAAAAATGAAAATAAATTGTAAGATAAAGAAAAAAGGAGTTTCATGATGTCGAATGCAATCGCTATTATAGGATGTTTAGCTTTTCTCTGCGCAGTCGGATACGGAATATTCCACCTCATATGCAAAGCTGCCAAAAAAGAAAAACGTTTTTCAAAAAAGCTGTTTTGGCCCCTTCTCATCGGCGGATTTATCCTGCTTCTGACCGGCGCCTCCCTCGCAGAGCCGGACGCCTCGGCCGTGAAGGCAGAGGAGAAATACAGCACCCTTGATACCGCTTATCAAAAATTGACGAAGGAACACCAGGCGCTTGAGAAAAAATATGAAAGCATCAGTGCCGCGGCCGAAAAGGAGAAATCCGAAGCCGAAGCCGGCAATGAAGAAAAACTCAGCAAACTCAGCCAAGAGATAAGTGAGCTGAAAAAAACAAACAAATCACTCAAACAAGACAATGAGAAATTAAAAAATTCACAAAAGAAGCTCGAAAAGACCGCGGAAACGCTTCAGTCAGAAAATAAAACTTTAAAGCGGCAGAAAGCAGAAACAAAAACATCCGAAAACGCGGAAACGGCGCAAAACAACGCCCCTTCCTCCGGCGGACATGCCGAAACGAAAGCAGCCGACACCTCACAGGGATGCGACATTAAAGGCAGCCGGAACGGCATTTATCACACGCCGGGAAGTACATACTACGACCGGACGACAGATCCCGCGGAAATGTTCTGTTCCGTAGAGGATGCGGTAGCAGCCGGATACAGAGCGCCGAAACGGTAAAAGAAAAAGACGTCAGAGACACTCTCTGACGTCTATTTTTACGGAAGCCGGATGCCGCCCGCATATTTGTCCTTCCAATAAGCGCTTGTGTTCATATTTGTTATGGTAACGCCTGCGGACACGGTGACATGAATCACTTGTCCGCTCCCGATATAAATGGCCGGATTCAGGCTTTCCGCTTTAAAGAAGACCAGATCGCCGGGCTTCAGATCTTGTTTATCGACCGGAACGCCCGCCTGCATCTGCTTGTCCGCATAACGCGGCAGGCTGATTCCTTTCGCTTTTTGATAGATGTATTGAACAAATCCCGCCGTATCAAAGCCGGTTTCCGGTGAAACGCCGCCTTTCAGATAAGAAATTCCGATATGATCGGCCGCTGTGGACACAACGGGATTTTCTTTAGAAATGGCTAAATTGCTGAATCGGCGCACACCTGTAAAATGTTTTTTCCAGTAATCTTCCGACAAGTAAGAAATGGTGACTTTTTCGGAGCGGCTTGCTTGGATGAACCTTCCCTCTCCCGCATAAATGCCCGCATGGGAAATTCCTTTTTTATACGTGTCGCTGAAATAAATCACGTCCCCGGGCTTTATGCCGCTCAGTTTAATTTTCTCACCGACCAGCCACTGCTGTTCCGCTGATCTAGGCAGGTAAATGTGAAGCTTGTTTTCAAAAACATATTGGACCAGCCCCGAACAGTCGAATCCCTCCTCAGGCGTGCTTCCGCCGAATACATACGGAATGTCGAGGTAACGGGCTGCCTCCTGAACGATCGGGTCATCAGCCAGTTCCGGATCTTTTGTAATCCGCTTTGCGCCAAGATATAAATTCATCCAATAACTGCTTTTTTGAAACCGTGTGACGGTTACGCCTTCTGACGGAGAACTGTGTATCATCTCTCCGTTTCCGATATAAAGACCGTCATGGACGGGTGCGTTTTGTGTTGAATCTGACTTTTTGAAAAACACAAGATCTCCCGGTAAAAGGTCATTTTCTTTGACGGCGGTTCCAACCTTCCATTGATCACTGACCGTTCTCGGCAGATGGATGTTCTGTCTGCTGAAAAGATAATGAATCAATCCGGACGGATCAAAACCGTCCTCAGGCTCTTCGCCTCCGTAAACATATTTATTTCCGACAAGTTTTTGCGCGTCTGAAACCATCAGGACAGAAACTTGAGAATCCGCTTCAGCAATTTCCGTTCTCGTTACTGCGGGTGCCACAAGACAAATCATAAGGCCGGCAAGGATGTACTTCCTCCAGCTTGTGAGCATGTTTTCTATTCACTCTCCTCATTTTTAGTAGTTTTTACATCGGTAACTTTTAACAAATGTTTAGGAGAGCACACAAAAAAAGAATGCCCGATATGGGCATTCTTTACTGGAATCGGAACAAACAATATGCCGGCAAGCGGAATCATGCGCTTATTTTGCGCCCGCTGTGTCCTCTTGCTGAATCTTTTGCATTTCCGTGTCAATTTTTTGTTTTTCCTGATCTGTGAGCTGATCATTGTATTTAAACGCTGACATAAACATAAATACCATAATGATCGCGGCAAACGGCCATCCCGCTTTAATGATTTTCATTTGTTTTTCACTCCGCTTTCTTTTTTAAGATATCGCTGTGATCCACATCAAACGTTAATTTTCCATCCTTGACGCTCCAATCGAAATTCGATTCTTTCGTCAGTTCACGTACGATCGTTTTATGATTGATGCTGCCTTTTTTAACCGGTGCAGGTGTTGCTTCATGAATATTCATCGGCGTGACTTCAAAGCGTCCCGTGCCGTTTTTCTGCAGATGATATTGAACAAGCGCCGTGTCTCTCGTTCTTGTCCACCCCTGGTCGAATACGAAGTTGCCCAGGCTGTAGAAAATAACAGTGCCGTGGTACATTTCGATCGGTTCTAGCACGTGCGGATGGTGTCCGACGATAATATCCGCTCCGGCATCTGACATTGCTCTTGCCAATTGGCGCTGTCTGTCATTCGGATCATTATCGTATTCCTGTCCCCAGTGTGTTTGAACAATGACAAGATCGGCTTTCTTTTTGGCTTTAGAAATCATCGGAATAAACAGCTCTGGATCGGCCGGAAGCACACCCGGCGCATTTCGTTTAGCTGCAAAGCCTTTTCCGGAAACATCAGTGAAACCCAGTGTTGCGATTTTGATTCCGTTTACATCTTGATAAGAAATGTTCTGCTCGGCTTCCTTCAGCGTGAGGCCCGCGCCGACAAGTTCAAGATTTTGCTTTGAAAACTCTTCAACCGTATCCCGCATTCCTTGAGGGCCGTAATCCATCGCATGGTTGTTGGCTGCCGTGAGAACGGTGAAATTCATGTCCTTCAATACTTTTACGGCATCTTTGTTTGACTGAAGGTGGATATTTTTTTCTGCTTCTTTGTAGTTCTTTTTATATGTAACCGGGTTTTCAAAGTTCCCCGACACATAGTCGGATGCTTCGAAGAATGGCTTTGCGTAACGGAAGACACTCTCCGTGCCTTTATGCTTTGTCACTTTCTCGACATTCCGGCCCATCATAATATCTCCGACGAATGAGGCTGATACAAGGTCATCGGCATTTCTTTTCACACTCGGCGTTTCCGCCTTCCCTGTCAGGATGCAGACGAACATCAGGCAAAAGACGATCGGCAGCGCGATAAAAACGTGAAGATTGGTCTTCTTTTTCTGCTGTTTGGTCAGCTTCAGCAGTTTTTCTTGAAAGCTTAATTGTTTTTTCATCGTTTGACACACCTTACATTAGATTAAGTAGTAAGCAAACATAATGGCAAAAGTTGCGCCGCTTAAGAACAGCGTGCTGGCAAATGTAATCGTTAATCCCTGTTTCTGAATGGTATTGGCGATCAGACCCGGTACGATGATACCGATTCCTCGGAATTCTGATATCTCAAACGGTACGATCGGGTAAAGGAAATCAAGAGCGATTTTTAAGCAGATTCCCGTTATCAGCATAGCTGCGAATTTTCTGCGTCCGTACAAAATCATAAATCTGGATAAACCGTATTTGACGATCACGTATGTAAGAAGACTCACTAACAATACGAGTAAAATAAAGACCGGCTGGTTAAAAACGAGCCCTAAATAACCCGGCACGACTAAACCGGCAGGTACGATACCTGTTTTTTCCGCGAAAATTAAACTGATTAACACGCCTAAAATAAGTGAGATATATAAATCTGATCCGAACATTTATCCTTTTCCTCCTAGCTAACGAGCTGTTTCACCTTATACTCTTGAATTTTTTCAATTAATGGTTCCGCTGAACCGTGGATATTGCCGACGCCATATATGACACGGTTTTGCATTCTTGTTTTCAGCACGTCCATGATTTCGTCTGTTGATTTATATTCCAGGTCGTGCAATGTATCGGCAGGAATCTTGCCTTCTTCATAAGCTCTGACGATCGGTTCTGTCGTCTCGCCGATGAGTATGAGTTCCTTCGTTTTAATGTACGGAAGCACGTCGTTTGCGAACTGAATCGTTCTGTCCACACGGTCGGCGCGGCAGTTCATGATAACGATCGGTTCATCTGTCGGGTAGCCGATTTCCTTTACACGTTTCCATATATTTAAAGTAGAAGATGCATCATTTGCGGCAAAGCCGTTTACGAAATGACCGGGCTCCTTCGTGCTGAGCAGCGGCAGGATTCTCATGGCGCCAGGATCAGGCGGCGCATTCAGCATTCCTTTAAACGCCGTTTCTTCATCTATCCCAAGAGCCTGGGCAACGCCGAGCGCAAGGGAAGCGTTATCAGGAAAGACCATATATTCAAATTTTCGAAGGTATTCATCTGTAATTTTAGAGTTATCCGCAATAATGACCTCGGTATTCCGCTCTGCGGCTTTTTCTTTAAAGAAGTCTGTGTATTCACTGTCTGTAATGACAAGGTGACCGTTATACGGTATCGTCGCGGTAAATGCTTCAGCGATTTCATCAAGCGTCGGCCCCATGACGTCCATATGGTCTTCAAGCACATTCACGATGACGCCGATGTTGGCTTGAAGGAGTTCTTCCTGAAAGATAATCTGATAATCCGGGTTTACCGCCATACATTCACTGACAATGGCATTGGCGCCCCGTTCTACGGTTTCCTTCATTACTTCTTTTTGCTCGCCGATATTCGGGCCCTGCGGTTTCCGTTTGATCGGTTTCTCCTCAGGTGTATCCCAATAGATCATCCTTGCATCTGTTCCCGTCGTTTTTCCGACTGTTTTGTAGCCCGCCTCCATCAGTATTCCGGTCGTCAGCCTCGTTACGGTTGACTTTCCGCGGATACCATTAATATTGACGCGTACTGGCAGAGCATCGATATTCTTCTGATGCCGCCTTTTTTCAATGATTCCGATGATTAGTACGGCAGCACAGGCTATAATGAGTAACCACATTGATTTTTGACATCTCCTTCTGTATTGATAAATTCATTCATCAGTATATAGCTTCACTATGAATTCTCAATCGGCATTATGTAACATAATCTTCCCGCTTTCACTGAGCCAAACTTCTCTATTAGTGACGCTATTCTTCCTATTATCGAATTGCTTTTTTTGGGAATAGGCAGGACTTCAACCTTACTTCAATTTTTCAAAAGAAAAATGAATGCGTTTACATTTTCGCGCAGAAATTCATTTGGACCAATGGAACTATTCGCGTTCCGGAAGAAAAAGATGTAATGATAATCCATCTTTTCCAGCCCGTTTGTATCAGCGGTTTTCGCACTGCGCATACGTTTTGGGACTCTCTGTCCGCTGTGTGCAGACTGCCTGTTTTGTTAAGGATAAGGTCTTAAAGTCATTCATTTTTCCCCCGTATCCTGCTTTCAGTCCCATTCCAAAATAACTAGCGGAATGACTGATACATGACAGAAAAAGACGGGTCCGGAGTGTTTACAAGAAATACACATTTTATATGCGGAAAGCCTTTCTCCTTTTAAACCATTTACAGGACGTTTATCACTCTTTTGAAATAATTTTAATAAATCTTTATATTCGTTCAAGAAATATTCATCCATAATTGTGAAGTTCTTGGTAAAACATCGAGGAACTCCTCTATTTTATAAAATGCATAAAAAAGGAATACCCGCTGAAAACTACAGATAACCAGGAAAGGAGGCGGTCTGATGTCTGCGGATAAACAAAACAAACGGATTCCCGGCGATTTTGAATCGGCTGTACGGGAAATGCAGGAGCTGATGTGTGTTTGCGGTGATTTTAAAATACGAAGGATCAAACTGCAGGACCGTCATACCGCTTTCTTTTATATTGAACAGATGATAGAAGAACAGAAGCTGAATGAGTTTCTGTTAAGCGACACCCTGCAGAACGGCCCGCTTGAGGAAACGATGAATGCCGTCAGCAGTGCGGAAACGGATGAAATCAGAAAACTCATTGACGGGATTTTGGCAGGACAGGTTGTTTTTCTCAGCGATGCATCGAGGAAAGCGAAGCTGTTTTCCGTCGGCCAGAATCCGCTGCGTTCCATTATGGAACCCGAATCTGAAAGTATCGTCCGCGGCGCCCATGACGGGTTTGTGGAAAGTTTGGAAACGAACATTCATCAGCTGCGGTTTCACATACAGGACCGCCATCTCTCCGTTCATTATATGGATATCGGGGAAAGAGCCAAATCAAAAGTTGCGGTTATCTTTGTTGAGAATATCGCCAATCCGGAGATTGTGGAGGAAGTGAAGCGGCGCCTGTCATACTTGCGTATAGACAGCGTGCTTGCGCCCGGGATTATCGAGGAATCAATAGAAGATAATTCGTTTTCCATTTTTCCGCAGATCATTCATACGGAACGGCCGGATAAAGCAAAAGCATGCGTGATGGAAGGCTGTGTACTGATCATGATGGACGGGAGTCCGTCGGCTTTGATTGCGCCGATCACATTCTTTTCCTTTTTTCAATCTCCGGACGACTACAGCACGAGATGGATTTCCGCCAGTTTTTTAAGAGTGCTGAGATTTTTCGCCTTTATGATCGCGATTACGCTGCCCGCTTTTTATATCGCGCTGATTGCGTTTCATTTTGAAGTCATTCCCAACGATCTGATTATCACCATGAAAAATTCGATTGTTGATATTCCCTTTCCCCCGCTGATAGAAGCCATGATTATGGAAATTACGATTGAACTGATCCGCGAAGCCGGTATCAGGCTGCCGAGACCGATCAGTCAGACGATCGGCATTGTCGGCGGTCTCGTGATCGGTGACGCAGTCGTTCAGGCGGGACTCATTTCTAATATGATGATTATCGTCGTAGCCGTTACGGCTGTTTCTTCTTTTGTGCTTCCTTCATATGAAATGAGCACGTCCATCCGAACGCTCAGATTTCCGCTTATGTTTCTGGCATCCTCGTTCGGTTTTATCGGCATTGCACTCGGCTTCGGGCTTATTCTGATGAACCTGTGCAAGCTTGAATCACTCGGCGTCCCTTATTTATCATCTCTGACGCCGTTTCATTTCAGCGACTTGAAGGATGCATTTATCCGGCTGCCGGCTTGGTTTATTAAAAGAAGGCCTTTTTATTTGAGACCGCAAGACTCAAAGCAGATGAAACATGTTCGGGGGTGGAGAAAAGATGAAGCCTAAAAAAATAAGCCGGCTTCAAGGCGTGTTTTTCATTAATCAGACGCAGATCAGCATCGGCATTTTGGCGCTGCCCCATTTACTGATGATGAAATCGGGAAGCAGCGGATGGATTTCCATTCTGCTTACCGGATTGCTCGTCCAGCTTACATTCAGCCTGTATATGATATTATTTCACCGGTTTCCGAAGCTGAACCTGTACGAAATGCTGGAGGAGGTGTTCGGAACACTTGCCGGCAAAGGGGTGCAGGTGCTGTATATTTTATATTTCGCGTTTCTCTGCACGCTCATTCTTTCTGTATTTACACGGATATTGGATATCTGGGTGCTCCCTCAGACTCCGAATTGGGTGATCAGCTTAATGCTGATCCTCGGTTCTGTCTATATCGCCCAGGCTCCGCTGAATGCGATCGCCAGGTTCAGCTTTATTTTAACGCCGTTTTTGCTGCTGATCTCTCTGCCGCTTTTATACACGCTGGGAAAAGCCGATATCACATACATTATGCCGATTTTTCACGGAACCGCAAAAGACATGCTTACCGGGGTGCAGCAAACACTTGTCAGCATTACCGGCTTTCAGGCGGCGCTCGTGATCGGGCCCCTAATCAACTGCACCGTCAGCCAGCGCTACAAAATACTGACGATTTCAAACATCTTGATTATCCTTTATTACCTGTATATCACCCTTACTTGCTTTGTCACAATCAGCCCCGAAGAAATAAAAATGATCCCGGAGCCTGTGCTGTACCTGTTAAAAACCGTTTCATTCAGAATTATCGAACGGACGGATCTGCTCTTTTTGACGTTTTGGTTCGTGACCGTCTTTTCAACGCTGGCCAACGTGTTTTACTTGGCAAGCACCGGCATTGCCAAGCTGTTCAATCAAAAAGATCACAGCCGGTTTGTTTATCCGCTGGCCCTGCTCGTCTTCCTTCTGTCTATTTGGGCCACAAGCACAGATAAAACGATACAGCAGCTGGATCAGTTTTTCCGCATTTCCGATATTGTGTTTGTGTATTTGTTTCCTTTGTTTATGGTATTGATTATCCTTGTACGCAAAAAGGGTGTCCGCCATGCGCATTAAAAAAGCGGTTCTTATCAGTCTCATGTGCGCAAGCCTGACACTTGCGGGCTGCTGGGATCAAAATTTGCTGAAAGATATTTCTCTCGTGCTGACCGCAAGCCTTGATGTTGATCATGACGGTAAAAATAAAATCGGCATCACCTATCGGAAGGTTCAGTCCTCCCAGGCGGAACAGGAAACGGGCGGCTCATTCATTACGACGGTGCTCAGCGCTTCCGGGCACACCATCCGTGAAGCGCGGTTTCAATTGGATAAGCTTGTCGACCAGCGCATTGACACGTCCAAGCAAAGAGTCTTATTAATCGGTGAGAAAATGGCGGAAAAACCGCTTTTTCCTTATCTCGATGTCTTTTACAGAGATCCGAAAAGCCCGCTTCTCGCTCATCCGGCGGTTGTAAAAGACGGCGAGGCGATTGAAGTGCTGAAGCTGATCGTCCGGCAGAAATTGATCGTCAGCAAGTATTTAACGAATTTATTAACAAGCGCTAATGCGGAATCAAATATCAGCATGGAGAATTTGCAATCCATCCGTTCAAGCATGCTGACGGCTGATAAGGATTTCGCCCTACCTTATTTATCGATTAACGGACAGACGATAAAGATAGAGGGTTCTGCCCTGTTCAGCGGCCAGCGGAAAGTGACTGAGGTGCTCGGTCAGGATTCAACCCTCCTGACCCTTTTAAGCGGGCAATTTAATAAATCGGCTAATATTAATCTGAAGCTGTGGGACAAATACAAAATGGATATTGAAAATTATCTTTCTCTCGGCATCACGGATGCCACGCGAAAGATTGTATTTATAGATACAGATCCGCAGCATATAAAAGTGAAAATCCGTTTAAAACTGAATGCACGCGTCTTGGAATATCCAAAGGACAAGCTGAATTCTTATACGGCAATCGACCAAATAAACAAACAAGCCTCAGCAAATTTGAACAGCCAGGCCAGATCGGTGATCAGCCATATTCAGGAGCACAACTCGGATATCCTCGGCATCGGCCGGAAATATCAAACCCATTATTATGAGCGGGGCAAGCGGCTTAATTGGCGTAAGGTCTATCCTTCCATCGAGATCATCCCTGATATCAAAGTGAATATCTCACAAATCGGCATCGTGAACTAAAAGAGACCCCGGTCTCTTTTTTTGTTGCCAACCGAAATGATTCGTGTTACTCTTTTTATGTAAACGGTTACATAAGTGAAGGAGGAGTGTTTGTTGGCAACGATTAAAGATGTCGCAGGCGCTGCCGGCGTCTCTGTTGCCACGGTCTCGCGTGTCCTCAATGACAACGGCTACGTGCATGAAGATACACGAACGAAGGTCATGCTTGCCATGGAGAAGCTGAATTATTATCCGAATGAAGTTGCCCGCTCTCTTTATAAAAGAGAATCCAGACTGGTCGGGCTCTTGCTTCCGGATATTACGAATCCCTTTTTCCCTCAGCTTGCCCGCGGCGCTGAAGACGAGTTGCAGCGGGAAGGATACCGGCTGATCATCGGCAACAGCGATGAAGAATTGGAAAAAGAACTCGACTACCTGCAAACATTTAAACAAAATCAAGTTGCCGGTATTTTGGCGGCCACCCATTACCCCGACCTTCCCGAATACAGCGGCAGCCTTTACCCGGTCGTATTTCTGGACCGGACAAAAGAAGGCGCCCCATCCGTATTCAGTGACGGGCGGGCAGGCGGAAAACGGGCGGCTGAGGAAATGCTTCGCGGCAAAAGCACAAGCATCACGCTTGTCAAAGGCCCAGCCCACCTTTCGACCGCTCAGGAACGTTTTAACGGCGCACTTAACGTGCTGCAAAAAGCGAACGCGCAGTTCAATGTCATCTCCGCCGCTTCATTTTCCATCAAGGATGCCGCCATTTTAGCAGAAGAATTGTTTGCAGCATACCCTGAAACCGACGGAGTCATTGCCAGCAACGACATTGCGGCGGCTGCCGTCCTCCATGAGGCGCTGCGGCTCGGCAAAAAAGTTCCGGAGGAGATTCAGATCATCGGATACGACGATATTCCGCAGAGCAGGCTTTTGTTTCCGCCGCTTTCAACCATCCGCCAGCCTGCATATGAGATGGGAAAACAAGCGGCAAACCTGCTGCTGCAATTGATAAAGAAAGAGCCGCCGAAAGAGACGGCCATTCAAATGCCCGTGACTTACATAAGAAGACAAACGACGAGAAAGGATGATCACCATGAGTGAAATTTGTGTTATCGGAAGCTGTTCTATGGATCTGGTCGTCACATCCGAACGGCGTCCGAAAGCCGGAGAAACCGTACTGGGCACAGACTTTCAAACCGTGCCCGGAGGAAAAGGCGCAAATCAGGCCGTAGCCGCTTCCCGCCTTGGCGCAAACGTATATATGGTAGGAAAAGCTGGAAGTGACAGCTACGGAAAAGCGATTATTGAAAACCTGAAGGCAAACGGTGTCAATACGGACTACATGGAAACGGTTACACATAAAAAAAGCGGAACGGCTCATATTGTGCTCGCAGAAGGAGACAACAGCATCGTCGTCGTAAAAGGCGCAAACGATGACATCTCCCCCGATTATGCCAAAAGTGCGCTGGCAAAACTTCCCGGCATTGATATCGTGCTGATCCAGCAGGAGATTCCTGAAGAAACCGTTGAAGAAGTGTGCAGCTACTGCCGCGCGCAGCAAATTCCGGTTATCCTGAATCCCGCGCCGGCCCGGCCGCTGAAACAATCGACGATTGAGGATGCCGCATATCTTACGCCGAACGAACATGAAGCGTCCATTTTATTTCCTGACCGGACGAAAGAAGAAGCGCTCGCCGGCTATCCCGGCAAACTGTTCATTACCGAAGGAAAACAAGGCGTGCGCTACTCAGACGGCACCGCGGAACGGCTTGTTCCCGCCTTCCCTGCAGAAGCGGTCGACACGACGGGAGCCGGCGATACCTTTAATGCGGCACTTGCCGTCGCACTCGCGGAAGGACGGGACATTGAGCAAGCGCTCCTGTTTGCCAACCGCGCCGCCTCCCTGTCCGTGCAGCACTTCGGCGCCCAAGGCGGCATGCCGGCCAGAAAAGAAGTTGAGGAGCTGCTGTCATGAAAAAACACGGAATGTTAAACAGCCACATTGCCAAAGTATTAGCCGATCTCGGGCATACAGACCTCATCGCAATCGCCGATGCGGGTCTCCCCGTCCCTGACGGCGTCCCTAAAATTGATTTGTCCTTAACGGCGGGCGTTCCCACCTTTCGGGACGTGACCAGCCTGGTAGCCGGGGAGATGGCAGTCGAAAAGGTGATCGCCGCTTCCGAGATCAAAGACGCAAATCCTGAGAATGCAAGTTTCATAGAAAGCCATTTCTCAGCGCAGACGATCGAGTACATGTCCCATGAGGAATTCAAACGGCTCACACAGAAAGCAAAAGCCGTCATCCGAACGGGTGAAATGACACCATACGCCAACTGCATCCTGCAGGCGGGTGTGATTTTCTAGAAAGAAGGGATCCAGCATGCACATCGGCATGACAGACATTCATAAAGCATTCGGCAAAAACCAAGTGCTCTCCGGCGTCTCATTTGAGCTTCTGCCGGGAGAAATCCACGCTTTAATGGGAGAAAACGGAGCGGGCAAATCGACGTTAATGAATCTGCTCACCGGGCTCTACCGGCTCGACAAGGGAAACATTACAATAAACGGGACAAATATGAGCTTCTCCAATCCAAAGGAAGCCGAAAAGCACGGAATCGCCTTTATCCATCAGGAACTGAATATATGGCCGGACATGACGGTGCTTGAAAACCTTTTTATCGGCAAAGAGCTGACGACGGCGTTCGGCGTTTTGGAAACGAAGAAAATGAAAGCGTTAGCAAAATTACAGCTTGAAAAACTGGGAGTCTCTCTTCCTCTTGACCGGGAAGCCGGGCAATGTTCCGTCGGACAGCAGCAGATGATTGAGATTGCCAAAGCGCTGATGACAAACGCCGAAGTCATTATTATGGACGAACCGACCGCGGCGCTGACCGAACGGGAAATCAGCAAACTGTTTGACGTGATGACGGCGTTAAAGCGGGACGGCGTATCAATCGTCTATATTTCGCACCGAATGGAAGAGATATTTTCGATTTGCGACCGGATCACCATTATGCGGGACGGCCTCACTGTGGATACGGCGCATATTATCGACACTAATTTTGATGAAGTGGTCAAAAAAATGGTCGGGCGGGAGCTGACCGATCGGTATCCGACTCGCACGCCGTCACTCGGCGATAAGGTGCTCGAAGTGAAAAACGCCTCAAAAAAAGGAAGCTTTTCACAGATCAGTTTCCATGTGAGCGCCGGAGAAATCCTCGGCGTTTCCGGCTTAATGGGTGCCGGACGGACAGAAATCATGAGAGCGCTGTTCGGAATTGACAGGCTCGATTCCGGAGAGATCTGGATTTCCGGCCGAAAAACAGGCATTCGGGGTCCGTACGATGCCATCCGTAAGGGACTCGGCCTGATTACGGAGAACCGCAAAGATGAAGGGCTGCTGCTGGATACGTCCATTCGTGAAAATATCTCATTGCCGAACCTGACCAGCTTCTCTCCGAAAGGCATCATTGACCGAAAACGCGAGGCGGAGTTCGTTGAGCTGCTCATCAAGCGTCTGACCATTAAGACCGCATCTCCGGAAACCGCCGCCCGGCATTTATCAGGAGGAAATCAGCAAAAAGTCGTCATCGCCAAATGGATCGGAATCGGCCCGAAAGTTCTCATCCTTGATGAACCGACAAGAGGCGTCGACGTAGGCGCGAAAAGGGAAATCTATTCATTAATGAATGAACTGACCGATCGCGGAGTCGCCATCATCATGGTGTCTTCCGAGCTGCCGGAAGTTCTCGGCATGAGTGACAGAATCATCGTCGTCCACGAAGGGCGCATCAGCGGAGAAATCAATGCGGCCGGCGCAACACAAGAACACATCATGACACTTGCCACGGGAGGGCAGCAGTATGAAAACTGAACCAATGACATCAACTGAACAAAAGCGATTTTCCATTCACACCTTCACACAAAAACTCGGTCCGTTTCTCGGCTTACTGATTCTTGTGCTGATCGTTTCCGTTTTAAACCCGAGTTTTCTTGAACCCCTCAATATTCTCAACCTTCTTCGGCAGGTTGCGATTAACGCTCTGATTGCATTCGGAATGACGTTTGTCATTTTAACGGGAGGCATTGATCTCTCTGTCGGAGCCATCCTCGCCTTATCGAGCGCATTGGTCGCAGGTATGATGGTCTCAGGCATCGACCCGATCTTAGCCGTCATCATCGGCTGCGTAATCGGCGCCGTACTCGGCATGATAAACGGATTATTAATCACAAAAGGAAAAATGGCGCCGTTCATCGCCACTTTGGCGACAATGACCGTCTTTCGCGGACTGACCCTCGTCTATACGGACGGAAATCCGATTACGGGACTCGGTTCAAGTTACGCATTTCAATTATTCGGGCGCGGTTATTTTCTCGGCATTCCCGTACCTGCCATTACGATGCTGATTGCATTTGCAACCCTGTGGGTTCTTCTGCACAAAACACCGTTCGGCCGCCGGACATACGCCATCGGCGGCAATGAGAAAGCGGCGCTGATATCGGGAATCAAAGTGCCCCGCATCAAGATCATGATCTATTCTCTGACAGGTTTATTATCGGCGCTGGCGGGAGCGATTCTGACATCACGCTTAAATTCCGCACAGCCGACGGCCGGGGAATCATACGAGCTGGACGCCATCGCAGCGGTCGTTCTCGGCGGAACGAGCCTGTCCGGCGGTCGAGGGCGCATCATCGGTACACTGATCGGGGTTTTGATTATCGGTACGCTGAACAACGGCTTGAACCTTCTCGGCGTATCATCTTTTTATCAGCTCGTCGTCAAAGGAATCGTCATTTTAATCGCGGTGCTGCTGGACCGCAAAAAATCGGCATAGTAGGAGGACCATTATGAAGAAAGCCATCATCACGATCGCGGCATTATCACTGTTTTTGCTGTCCGCCTGTTCACTTGAACCGCCACAATGGGCAAAACCGTCAAACACAAAACATAAAAAAGAATTCACTATCGGGCTCTCCGTCTCCACATTGAACAATCCGTTCTTCGTTTCATTAAAAGAAGGCGTTGTAAAGGAAGCCAAAAAACGGGGCATGCAGGTCATTATTGTCGATGCTCAAAATGATTCATCTAAACAGTCAAATGACGTAGAAGATTTGATCCAGCAGGGAGTCGATGCGCTGCTGATCAACCCGACCGATTCATCAGCGATTTCAACAGCCGTCGAATCGGCAAATTCCCTCGGCATTCCCGTCATTGCGCTTGATCGTTCAGCCGAACACGGCAAAGTCGAAACGCTTGTCGCCTCTGACAATGTCAAAGGAGGAGAAATGGCGGCTGACTACCTCGCCGATCAGCTCGGAAAAGGCGCCAAAGTGGCGGAATTGCAAGGGGTGCCGGGCGCATCCGCGACACGGGAACGCGGAACGGGCTTTCATCATATTGCCGACAAAAAGCTGGATGTCGTAACAAAGCAAGCGGCGGATTTTGACCGTACAAAAGGATTGACCGTCATGGAAAACCTGCTGCAGGGACATCCGGATATTAAAGCCGTGTTCGCCCATAATGATGAAATGGCACTCGGCGCGCTCGAAGCGATTAACAGCTCAGGCAAACACATTCTGGTCGTCGGTTTCGACGGAAATAAAGATGCGATTTCTTCCATTAAAAACGGAAAGCTGACAGCCACGGTCGCCCAGCAGCCGGAGCTGATCGGAAAACTGGCGGCCGAAGCGGCGGAGCAGGTGCTCAAAGGAGAAAAAGTCAAAAAAACCATTTCCGCTCCATTGAAACTTCAAACACAAAAATAACCGGCCGATGTTTAGACTTCCGGTAAAACGTGAAAGGATGAAGTAAAAGGAGAGATACAGATGAAGAAAACAGCCAAAGCGGCATCCATTCTGACCCTTGCAGCGGGAATAACAGCGGCTTCAGCTGCCGGAATAACGCCTCTTCCCGAGACACACGCGCAAGAAGCGGTCAAAATTGACGATCTGTACAGCTACCCGCTTGACTCTTATCTCGTTTCCGCGGAAGCATTGAACGTCAGAACAAAAGCATCAGCAGCCAGTCCGAGAGCTGATACCCTTCATTTAGGCGACAGCTTAAAGATCGTTTCATTCCAGAACGCTGACTGGGCAAAAGTACATTATAAAAACGGAAAAACAGGATTTGTATCTACTCATTATATTGTTAAAGAAGCAACAACCGTAAAAACAACGGCAAAAACAAAAGTATATACAGACAAACAAGCGGTCAAAGCTTCCCTTGCTAAAAACACGAGCGTTTCTTTCCTCGGATGGAAAAAGACAGCCGGCGGCGGCATTGACTTCGGCTGGGCGCTTGTCGATTACGGGGGCGCAACGGGATATATCAGCACAAAAGATCTGCAAAAACTGACATAATATCAAAACGGATTTCGCAAATTCAGCGCGAAATCCGTTTTTTCTTTCTTGAGCAGTCAGAAACGTCTAAGGTTCGAAATATTTCTCAGGAAATATTGTCGGATGAAGATGAATGCATACGACTCTAAAATGGCTTCTTTATGTAATCCGCCAGGCGTTTGGCATTGTCACGGATAGCCGCAGCATCGGCGCTGCTAACCCCGTACATCGCGAAAGCCGGCAAATAGGTCATACCCGTAAAATTAGCCATTGCCTGAAACGGCCTTAAGAGCTCGCTCAGTGAAAAATGGTTAGACCCGCCTGCCTGATATGCATCCTCTCCGGCACCTACGGAAACAGCCAGCAGCAATTCTTTGCCGTGCAGCGCCTTTCCTTTGGAGCCGTAAGCCCAGCCATACGCCAGCACATGATCCATCCATGTTTTTAAAAGCGGAGGCGCACTGTACCAGTACAGCGGGAATTGAAATACGATCCGGTCATACTGTTCACACAGCTGCCGTTCCTTTTCCGCATCTATTTTCCCGTCCGGATATTCTTTATAAAGCTCACGGACCGTGATTTCATCATGATTTTTTAATTCTTCTGTCCACGCCTTATTGACCGCTGAGTTGTTCATGTCAGGATGAACCGCTAATACCAATACTTTCACAGCTACCACACCTTTCCCTTTTGACTGTATTTTACCTAATCTTTGCCGGTTCAGCCAAATAAAAAGAAAGCCCCCGAGAAAAATGGGGCTTTCTTTTTTAATTTATTCCGGGCTTCCTTCGGTTGTTTCGATATCCTTCGCAAAATTCGGATTATCTAAATTTGCGTTGAAAAAGTCCGCCGTATTCGGAAGCTTGAGGTTCATATTCATTTTTTGAGAAATGGTCACTTTACAATCTTTAATGACATAGTCAAATACGTGTCCGCCGGAATTGCGTCCTTCATCAATGAAGTGCAGGTGATATCCGGAAACAGCGATGCCGTTTGCGTACCCCGGCGTCCAGAAGCCGGCGATTGTACCCTGAATGTCGTCAAAGTTGAACACAGGCTGTGTTTTCACCGCTTCGATCATCGGAACGTACGGTTTCTCCTGGCGTTCTACCGTTCTTGTCTGCACCTTTTTAAATACGCCGTCTAAACGGATCGCATAAAATAAGTTTTTACTAGGCAGAAGGCTGGCGATTTCCTGCTCGAATTCTTCACGGGTCATTTCGCCGTCGATCGTATGCGTCATATCAGGCGTGAAAAATGTGAATGAGCAGAATGGTGACAGGTCTCCGCCTTTAACAGGCGTAGCCGTTCCGTCGCCGCGCAGACGGTAAAATTCTCCGTCAAATCCGATTAATTCGCCGTCCAATTTGTTGAACGTGCCGATTCCGAAATCACCGAACTTCGGAATGTCAGCCATATCAAAATCTCCGTCATATACTCCGTCCAGCAGAGATGTCATTGTTGATACTTGATAGATCTGATCCTCAGGTGAGCCTTTTTCTCCGCGGCTCATCATATGGATGTCGCTTGCGTTTTTCATATTCCCTTCACTCCTTTTAAATTGGGCTGTTTTAGAAAACAGGTCATGGTGCGCAGAGTGCTAGAGAGCTTTTGCTTTCATTTTTTCTTTGAATTGCTTCGGAAGCATGTCGCTTGATAAATGGACATTGTCACTGTAATCGACAGGAATGTCAATGATGACAGGACCTTCTGTGTTCAAGCCTTTTTGCAGCACGTCTGCCAGCTGTTCCGGTGACTCAACGCGCAAGCCGGTGGCGCCGAAGCTTTCTGCATATTTTACGATGTCAATGTTTCCGAAATCTACGCATGATGTACGGTTATATTTTTTCATTTGCTGGAATGCGACCATATCATATGTGCTGTCATTCCATACAAGGTGAACGATCGGCGCTTTTAAGCGGACTGCCGTTTCCAATTCCATTGCAGAGAACAGGAATCCTCCGTCTCCTGAAACGGATACGACTTTTTCACCCGGATTCACCAATGTGGCAGCAATCGCCCAAGGAAGCGCTACGCCCAATGTCTGCATGCCGTTGCTGATCAACAGTTTCAGCGGCTCATAAGCGCGGAAGTAGCGGGACATCCAGATCGCGTGAGAACCGATATCGCAAGTGACGGTTACGTCGTCATCAATTGCATTGCGCAGTTCTTGGACGATTTGCAGAGGATGCACTCTGTCGGATTTATGGTCGCTTGGCGCCTTCTCGCTGTCTGTGAGCATCTGTTTTAATTCGCTCAGCACTTCTTGTTCACGGCTGCCCATATCAAATGTCACAGCGTCGTGTTCAATTTGTTTAACCGTAGCGGCGATATCGCCTAATAATTCTAATTCCGGCTGATAGGCATGATCGATATCGGCCTGGATTTCGTCAAGATGGATAATAGCACGGTCACCGTTTACGTTCCAGAACTTCGGATCGTATTCAATCGGATCATAACCGATCGTTAATACGACATCCGCCTGTTCAAGCAGAAGATCGCCCGGCTGGTTGCGGAACAGTCCGATCCGGCCGAAATATTGGTCTTCCAGCTCTCTGGACAATGTGCCGGCCCCTTGGTACGTTTCTACGAAAGGCAGTTTTGTTTTGGCAAGCAGTTTGCGGATTTGTTTTACCGCCTCCGGTCTTCCGCCTTTCATGCCGACTAACAGAACGGGAAGTTTCGCCGTCTGGATTTTCGCGATAGCCGCGCTGACCGCTTCTTCCGGTGCAGGGCCTTGTTTCGGCGCCGGCACGCTGCGTACGTTTTTCACATTTGTGATTTCATTCACAACATCCTGCGGAAAGCTCACGAAAGCCGCGCCTGCCTGACCTGCTGACGCTGCCCTGAAGGCGTTTGTTACCGCTTCTGGTATATTCCCTGTTTCCTGTACTTCTACACTGTATTTTGTAATCGGCTGAAATAGCGCCGCATTGTCCAATGATTGGTGTGTCCGTTTTAACCGGTCTGCGCGAATTACGTTACCCGCCAGCGCCACTACCGGATCACCTTCTGTATTAGCCGTTAACAAGCCGGTCGCCAAGTTGGATGCCCCCGGGCCTGAAGTAACGAGACAAACGCCTGGTTTTCCAGTCAGTCTTCCGACAGCCGCAGCCATAAATGCAGCGTTCTGTTCGTGACGGCATAAAACCAGTTCAGGTCCTTTATCTTTTAACGCATCAAATACTGCATCAATTTTTGCACCCGGAATGCCAAAAACATGTGTGACACCTTGCTCCACTAAGCAATCAACAACAAGCTCCGCCCCCCGATTTTTTCCAGAGGTTTTTAGTTCATTTGTTGCTTTTGCCAACACCCTCACTCCTTATTATGCATATTAAATATAAAATTTTAAGTAATTTGTGATATTATTCACTATACACTCTTTGGAAATTGACCTCCAATATCAATTCGCCGTATGATTAATATGTTTCACGAATAATTAACAAAGAGAAAGGAATGGATAAGGATGGAGCTTCGCCATCTTCAATACTTTATTGCCGTTGCCGAAGAACTTCATTTCGGCAAAGCTGCGCTTCGGTTAAATATGACACAGCCGCCTCTCAGCCAGCAGATCAAACAGCTTGAGAAGGAAGTCGGCGTGACCTTATTAAAGCGCACGAAACGGGTTGTAGAGCTTTCAGCTGCCGGAGAAAGTTTTTTAAAACACAGCAGAAACGCGATCGAAGAAATAGACAAAGCGATTGAAATGGCGCAGAGAACGGCGCGGGGAGAGCTCGGCCGCCTTGTCGTCGGTTTTGTCGGCTCGGCCACATATGAATTTCTGCCGCCGATCATTCGGGAATTCCGCGAAAAATTCCCCTCCGTCAAGCTTGATCTGCGTGAAATTTCTTCTTTCAGACAGCAGGAAGAACTTCTGAAGGGGAACATTGATATCGGCATCCTTCATCCGCCTTTACAGCATTCCGCGTTACATATGGAAAAGGTGCAGAGCAGTCCGTGCATTCTGGCCTTGCCGAAGCAGCACCCGCTTACCGCTAAACAGACAATCGACATTCAGGATTTAAAAAATGAACCGATTATCACACTGTCGAAAGAAACATGGCCGACTTTATACCTAGAGTTTGTAAACTACTGCGAGCAGGCGGGCTTCAAACCGAAAATCGTTCAGGAAGCGACGGAGTATCAAATGGTGATCGGATTGGTTAGTGCCGGCATCGGTGTAACCTTCGTGCCTTCTTCTGCTAAAAAGCTGTTTAATCTCGAAGTCGCCTACCGCGGCATTAATCAGGTGCAGCTCACGGCCGAATGGGTCATTGCCTACCGCAAGGATAATCAAAATCCGATTCTGAAACACTTTCTGGATATTATGAATAAACGCCAGGCTTTATTGCAGGCGGATAAGGAAAATGCATAAAAAAGAGGGCCGCCGAAAGCAGCCTCTTTTTTTTGTGCTTTTATGGATTTTTACTAAATTGGTAGAAACGCTCAGTACACCTTACGACCTGTACCCGTATACATACAGTACAACTGATCAGGAGGGATAAAAATAACGGGGCGGCAATGACCCATCTAAAAGGAGGCAGAACACATTACACATATTACCGTCATTTTGACCCTGATTTCTTTCTTTGTGACCATTATTTTTATATTTTGGAGACCCGGGGGATTAAATGAAGCCGTTCCGGCGTCGCTGGGCGCCATTCTCGTTTTGTTATGCGGAACCGTTTCCTTTCATGATTTGGGGGATATAGGGTCAAAAGTCACCGGAGCATCAATAACCATTATCTCCACAATGATTATGGCAATCGCGCTGGAAAGCTTCGGTTTTTTTAACTGGGCGGCGGCCAAACTGCTTCACCGCGCCAAGGGATCGGGCATTCGGCTTTTTTGGCTGACCAACCTGCTCTGTTTTTCAATGACGCTTTTTCTGAATAATGACGGCAGCGTCTTAATCACCACTCCTATTTTACTATTGGTCTTACAATATCTCGGACTTAAAAGACATCAGAAAACACCGTATTTAATAAGCGGCGTATTAATTGCGACAGCCGCAAGCACCCCGATCGGCGTCAGTAATATCGTCAATTTAATTTCTCTCAAAATGATAGGCATGGACCTTTATTTGTACACCAATATGATGTTTATCCCCGGCACGCTGGGACTGGTGTTTATGGCCTTTCTGCTGTTTGCCGTTTTTTACCGCCGTTTGCCGAAACAGCTCCCCGATATTCCGGTTCATTTTGACTCGCTGGAACACAAACGATATCATCCGCTTCAGCCTCCGCCAGACCCGACCCAAAACAGCCGTACGAACATCATGTTTTGTGTTTTGGCATTTGTATTGTTCGTCCGGATCAGTCTGTTTGCAGCTTCTTACAACGGCATATCCGTTTCGCTCGTGGCTGTCATCAGTTCAGTCATCCTGCTTGGCTGGAGATGGTTTTATTTAAAAATCGGACCGGCAGATTTATTAAGGAAAGCGCCTTGGCATATCTTTATTTTTGCCTTCACGATGTACATTATCATCTACGGACTGCATAATATCGGACTGACGGCGCTGCTTGTTCAGTCTATTGAGCCTTATGTCTCACAAAGCATTGCCCACGCTGCATCTATTATGGGCATTGCTACATCCGTCCTCTCTAATTTGTTCAATAACCATCCCGCCTTAATGATCAGCACTTTGACCTTAACTGAAATGTCCATCGACCCATTAACCGTAAAAATCATTTATCTGGCTAATATTATCGGCAGTGATATCGGATCATTGCTTCTGCCGATCGGGACATTAGCCACGCTGATCTGGATGCATATCATCAGACAGCACGGCGAAAAAGTTTCTTGGTCAGAATATATCAAAACGACCATTATCGTTGTCCCTCTCACTGTCGTGTTTACCATTACCGTTTTATATGTTTGGATCAGTTGGATTTACCTTTAGCTCCCATGAAAAAAAACTGCCTGCTGTATAAGAGAGGCAGTTTTATCATTTATGGCAGGTGCATGGTTTTTAAATGATTCAATTTCCAAAAAACAGTATCGCCGTCTGCATTGGTCAATTCAAGAATATTATCTGAGACATCCTGCAACAGCCCCACTTTATTCGGTATATCTCCTAAATCCAGAATAATCAGCTTCCCGATATATCTTTTTAATTGTTCCTCAAAATTCCGGACAAGGGGCACATTAGCGGGAACAACCGGCAGCTCTGAACTGTTTAATGTATACGGCGTCTGCTCATCGGAATAGGGTGTCAGCCATTTCAAATGATGCATCGAGATGAAAAGAGTCTTATAAACCGGAGAGAAGAAAACAAAATAATCATTTAAAACACTTGTCACATACCCATGAATGGAACGGTCTCCCGTAACAAATATTTCTGTGAATCTGCCTTTTATATGCTGGAGGGTATTCCGGTAAGAAAAGGAATGTTCCTGTTTTTCGGGATGCGGACTTTTTTTTCTTGCGTACGGTTCTTTATTCTCTTCGTCCGGGAGCGTCAATGTCATCCTCTGAAGATGCAGCAGCGGAATATAAAGAAACGTCCGGCCGTCATGAATCACAATGATATCCTGACCGATATCCAAAAGAGTTCCTGAAAATGTCGTATTCCCCGATATCTCAATATCGACTTGTTTATCCAGAAATCTGCTTAATCCAGCCATTTCATTCCCCCCTCTCCCGCGTTTACGGACAATCTTTCCAATCATTTACGGCCGTGTTTCCACCGATAATCTATTGTCCTTAATACAGTGGCGTAGCTATAAGAGTTCTCTTCCTCCCGTTTTGAGGATCGAACGGATCTTGATGATCTTTTCGACTTTTTAGAGGAAGTACGCTGCTCTTCGCGTGATTCTTCTTCATGCGGCTTTTCTTCTTCGGCGCTCTCTTTCTCACCTTTATTCTCGTCGTCTTTATTCTCCTCTTTTTTAGCTGCTCCTTTTGCCCCTTCGCTGATGCTCTTGATATGAAAAGGATAGATCCGCAGCACTTCTTTATCCTTCACAAGAGTGTAGTGGCCGTCGGAATTATCCACAAGTATACCTTCAACGGCTTCAGGACCTCCGCGGTTGATGGATACCCATTTGTGGATCAGGCGTTTAAATATGCCGTGAAAATCATCAGCCATTTCAAATTCCGGGCGCTCCTCCTCTTGGCCGTACTCTTCTTGTTCCGCGCTGATGCTTTTGACATGGTCGGCGTTAAAATATACAATTCCGTCATCTTCTGTTTCCAGCACGAGAAAATCATCCCCTGTTTCGTGAAGCTTTCCTCTTTTCGATTCCGGACCTCCCTGATTCAATTGCACCGTGCGATTGGTCATCCGGCTGATCAGGTCTTGAAAATCATCAGCTTTTTCACATTCTGCCGCTTCGGCCGGCGATACGGTTTCACTCGTATTTTCCGTCACACTTTTCACGTGTTTCCATTGATAATAAACGATTTTATTATCAACCTGAAGAGCGATATAATCCGATTGAATGTCTGCTAATCTCCCTGTCTTGGACTCCGGGCCTCCCCGGTAGACAGTAATCACTTTTCCTTCCATTGCATGCAAAAAGTTGTCATCAGACCGCTGCCGCTTCGTATTGCGTTTCATCTATTGTCCTCCTAGTCATTTTTCTCATAATGTAAAAAGCATAATGCATATATACGTATCACGATTATTTTCGGGAACTGATTCACCAGCCTATTTGTAAAAAATCTTTCTTCATTTCCAAATCAGATATTCCACCGCTCTAACTCACTGCTGATGAAGGCTGACCGCTCCTTAATGTATTCGCAAATCACTTCAGGCTCCCGGTCAAAGCAATCAATCTCTTCTTTCTTATATGGATCCTTCGCGACATGCGGCCTGATCTGCTCATACAGTGACATGACCTTCGGCTTCATATGTTCAATGGTAAACCGGGTCTGAAGCGTCTCTTCCAAAAGCCGTTTGTACGCTTTGCGGAAATACGGTTCATCCAGAAGCCTTGCAGTCAAGGTATTAAACCCTTGTATTCTGACATAATCGGCCTCCATCCGATCACCATGAATGTCTCTTCCCCACGTCGCATCGTAATCCCACGGAATGACTTCAAAAAGTCCCGTTTCATGATTCCGGTACAAAGCGTAATTATGGACAAATCCATCGTAGTTTGAGGTAAACACGATGCCCGCAAGCCACCTCAAATACTTATCGGCGTCCAAGTGTTTGACGATCTCCCCCTTGAACTCTGACTTCGGCACGGTATTAATTTTATAGATCATATCCTGCAAGTATAAATCGTCTTCTTTCGTTCCCGTTTTCTTTTCATAACCAAGTTCGAGCGATGTTTTCGTATCCCGCTCCAGATCACTGACAAGGGAGAAATTGGCGTCGTCATCAACCGCGTAAAAAACAGCCCCGTCCGCCAAATTCCGTTTCGCCAGAAAATATTCATCCACTGACTCCAGCTCAAGATACACCCCCTCATGTCTGCCATTGATTTGCAGGGTTACGAAATTCGCCTTTGGTGACAGCGTCCCAAGCTCCGCGAAGAAATCGAGAGACAGCTTATTCCGCATCATCGACGGATCTTTGTATTCAGCGTTTAAATGTATCTCTTTCGCCCTGCGAAATGTTTTCGGCGAATAAAAAGCGATATGATACGATTTTTTCTTAAAATCTCTTATATGAGAGCCGCGGTACGCCAGATCAATGTCAAGCCGTTTTTGATTCACTCTCAGCACCGCGGGCACCGGATCATCATCCCAAATGTCTTTTTTCAGCTCCATTAAGTCTTTCGGGTGAATAAACAGCTGGTATAGAGGCAATGTTGATTGGTCTTTCATCGGTAAACCTCCCTGTATTAATTTAGGCTGTGCTTTTTATATAAAACTCAGCGAATCACACATACACTTTTTTCATTCATGCGTACTATGTGGTAGTAAGGATCGCATCCTTAAAACATATATCATGAGGAGGTTTCAAAATGGGCCACTATTCCCATTCTGATATCGAAGAAGCAGTAAAGTCCGCAAGCACCGAGGGATTGGAAGATTATTTGTACCAAGAACCAAAAAGCAGTAAGAAGAGAAAATCTCGCAAGCATAAAAAATCCCGTTCTCACAAAAAATCTCGCAGCCATAAAAAATCCCGTTCTCACAAAAAATCTCGCAGCCATAAAAAATCCCGTTCTCACAAAAAATCTCGCAGCCATAAAAAATCCCGTTCTCACAAAAAATCTCGCAGCCATAAAAAATCCCGTTCTCACAAAAAATCTCGCAGCCATAAAAAATCCCGTTCTCACAAAAAATCTCGCAGCCATAAAAAATCCCGTTCTCACAAAAAATCTCGCAGCCATAAAAAATCCCGTTCTCACAAAAAATCTCGCAGCCATAAAAAATCCCGTTCTCACAAAAAATCTCGCAGCCATAAAAAATCCCGTTCTCACAAAAAATCTCGCAGCCATAAAAAATCCCGTTCTCACAAAAAATCTCGCAGCCATAAAAAATCCCGTTCTCACAAAAAATCTCGCAGCCATAAAAAATCCCGTTCTCACAAAAAATCTCGCAGCCATAAAAAATCCCGTTCTCACAAAAAATCTCGCAGCCATAAAAAATCCCGTTCTCACAAAAAATCTCGCAGCCATAAAAAATCCCGTTCTCACAAAAAATCTCGCAGTCATAAAAAATCCCGTTCTCACAAAAAATCTCGCAGCCATAAAAAATCCCGTTCTCACAAAAAATCTCGCAGCCATAAAAAATCCCGCTCTCACAAAAAATCTCGCAGCCGTAAAAAATCATGCCGGTCTCACAAAAAATCTCGCAGCCACAAGAAATCATGCCGCCGCAAGAAAAAACGCACGCAGAAAAAACCTTATCGTCCTCAGAAAAAAGACCCTTGCAAAAAAGACGATTACTGCAGCAAAACAGAGTACTGGAAAGACGGGAACATCTGGGTTGTAAAGAAAAACTACAAGTAACACCATTCGTAAATAGGCTGCCGGCTAAACGGAAGCCTTTTTCCTCAATCAGATATATGCCACGTGATAAGATATGCAGCCGGTTTTCTTTTGTTGTGTTTCCGAATTTTCTTTCTGTATAATCAGGTCATACGATAAAGAAAGGCGGCCGAAATCATGCATATCTTACGAGCAGACGAACTGAACGCAAAAGACACTTACAAATTGCTTTCGGGCACAGTTGTTCCCCGGCCGATCGCATTTGTCACTACGCGGTCATCCATCAACGGCGCCGTAAACGCGGCGCCCTTCAGTTTCTATAACGTTGTCTCCGCAGAACCGCCGCTTCTGGCCATCTCAGTCAGCCGCGCGGACGGTCGCCAGAAAGACACCGCGAGAAACGCACTCGCTCATCGGGAATTCGTAGTGCACGTCAGTGATGAGTCCATTATTGAAGACATTAACAAAACGGCGGCAAGGCTTGATCCTGATGTCAGTGAACTTGGCATGACAGACCTTTCTGTGACAGACAGCGCTTGCATCAGCGTTCCCGGTATAAAAGAAGCAAAAGTGAGGTTTGAATGTATACTCGAACGCCATCTTCCGTTCCAAAATGACAGCGGAGAAACGACGACAGACCTCATCATCGGCAGAGTCGTTTGTTTTCATTTGAATGACCAAGTATATGACGCCGATAAAGGCTACATACGGACAGATGAGCTGAAGCCTGCGGCAAGGCTCGCGGGGAATGAATACGCCAGACTCGGGAAGACATATACGCTTGTCCGCCCGACCTGAAGCAGGAACCATTATAATAGAAGAAACTAGTCAAAAAGACCCCTTTCGTAAGGGGTCTTTTTGAGTCTTTTACCATGTAACTCAGCCTAATGTCTTATAGAATGCCGAAACTTACAAGGCCATCACTCGTATGAAACGAGAGACACATTTTTAGGAGGCAGATGATGGATTTCATTCAGTTACTGATTTTTTCAGCCGTATTTATTTTGCTCAGCCTTATGTTTCAAGTATTTGCCGTCAAAGTTCTCAATTTGCCAAAGCCTGTTAAAAAGCAGAAGCCGATAAACGGCACACATCGATTAATCGAAATCACACTGCTTATTACGGGCATCGCAGCGGTGACTTTTTTCAATGAAACTATTTTGCTGCAGCGGCATAATGGAATGGCGGCACCGGCGGGAGGAAAAGCAATATGTGTACGATTCGTTTTACGCGGGTCTTTCTGCCGCGCTTGGCGTGCTTATTTTTTTCATCAGTTAGCGTAGCTCTATACTCCTGCGGCCGCTCCGTCGCCGCGCGGGTCGGCCCCGCCTTGGAGAAAGCCTTCTTCATCAATGACGATCGCTGCCGCATGGCCCATAAGCCCGTCAAAATCACCAACGGTCTCGACGCGGTGGCCGCTCTGCCTTAGGGCTTCTCTCGTTTCAGGGCTGATTCTGCTTTCAACCCTCAGCCCTTCATACTCCTCTCCCCATGTCCGTCCCCAGACCCAGCGCGGCTCATTGATCGCCTGCTGGGGGTCCATTTTGTAATCAATGATGCGCGTAATCATCGCTGTCTGAGTTTGCGGCTGGCCTTCTCCTCCCTGGGTTCCGTACAGGATGTGAGGCTTTCCTTCTTTACAGGTCATCGCCGGCATGAGGGTGTGGAACGTCCGCTTGCAGGGTTCAAGTGTATTGACATGGGATCCGTCCAGCGAAAAAAATGACCCGCGGTTTTGCAGCAGAATGCCCGTCTCCCCCGCTGTAACGGCAGATCCGAACTCGAAATAGAGGCTCTGAATAAAGGAAACGGCATTTCCTTCCGCATCGGCGACGGCGGCATAAGCTGTGTCGCTTCCGACCGGCCGGCTTACCGCCGGCGCAGCCACGTTACCGATTTCTTCCGCGAGCTGCTTTGCATACCGTTTATCAAGCAGCCGATCCAGCGGAATATGAGAAAATGCCGGATCAGTCAGCACTTCATTCCGGTGCTGAAAACTCTTCTTCAGCGCCTCGATCAGCAGATGATAATAGTCAAAGGAACCGTGTTCAATCTGAGAAAAATCATAGTTTTCCAATATATTGAGCGTCATTAAGCCTGTAAAACCCTGTGAATTCGGCGGAGCCTGATAGATTTTGCACCCGCGGTAATCGGAGGATACCGGGTTCGTCCACTCGCCGCGGTGGGCTTTAAAGTCATCAAGTGTCAGACGGCTGCCGTTGTTTTGCAGAAAGGATGTGATGCGTTGAGCGAGGTCTCCTTCATAAAAAGCGCTTCTGCCTTTCTGGGCAAGCTGCTCCAAGCTGGCCGCCAGATCCTTTTGGACAAACCGTTCACCGGGCATGGGCGCTTTTTTGTTTCTCGTAAAAATGGCCGAGGTGTAAGGCATCGAGGCTAAAAGAGCGAGATTGCGTTCTGTGTGGGCGCACTGGTCGGCGGACACTGGAAATCCGTTTGCCGCATAATCAAGAGCTGGCTTCAGCACCTCAGCGAGCGAAAGACGCCCGTACGCCGAAAGCACGGCATCCCAGCTGTCCGCCATTCCCGGAACGGTAATGGCGCTTTCTGTCCCGCGCAGAGGGATCGCTTCTCTGCCCCGATACAAGTCTCTCGTCACATGCTTCCCTGAACGGCCGCTCCCGTTATAAGCTTTGATTCGTCCCGTTTCTTTATGGTAAGTGAGCCAAAATGAATCCCCGCCAAGACCCGTCATATGCGGATACACGACTGCCAGACAGGCGCTGACCGCCACTGCCGCGTCAAATGCGTTTCCGCCCTTTTCCAGAATGCCGGCCCCCGCCTGAGAAGCGAGATAATGCGGACTGACGACCATTTGTTTCGTTCCGATGGTTGAAGTATTCATGGCAAGCCCCTTTACAAATTTTCTCAAGTATAAAAAGCGGCTTCGCGGCCATCCACATTCCTGAAAGAAAATCTCACACACTATTTACTTTTCGATAAGAAATAATTCTAAGTTATTACGTATCGAAAACAATAAAAAATTTCTCCCTTCATACCGTAACGTTTCATGATACAATAATGTCTACCAAATGAAGGAAGGTGAAGCGGATTGGAACATGAATACAGCATACCGAATCTTGTCCTTGATGAAACGGATAAACAGATTCTTTCGATTTTGCACGAGGAAGGGAGGATTTCCTATACAGACGTAGGAAAGCGGGTTAACCTGTCGCGAGTGGCGGTTCAGCACCGCATTCAGCATTTACTGGATGCCGGTGTGATTGAAAAATTCACCGCTGTCATCAACCCGGCGAAAATCGGCCGCCATGTGTCCGTGTTTTTTAATGTGGAGGTGGAGCCGCAGTATTTGGAGGAAACCGCATTAAAGCTTGAAAAGGAACCGGCCGTGACAAGCCTTTATCATATGACCGGACCGAGCAAGCTGCATATGCACGGCATTTTCGCAAATGATCAGGAGATGGAAGAGTTTTTGACAAAACGGCTCTATACGCAAAAAGGCGTCGTCAGCGTCGACTGCCAAATGCTGATTAAACGGTATAAAAGCAGAACGGGCATGAAGCTGTAAGGAGGACATAGCCATGAAACATCCCTATTGGGACATTACGGCGGCGATGGTCCGAACGGGCATTCTCGGATTCGGGGGCGGCCCGTCGGTGATCCCGCTCATCCGCCATGAAGCCGTCAATAAATACAAATGGATAGATGATGATGAATTCGGAGAAATATTAGCGATCGCTAATGCGCTTCCCGGACCGATTGCCACAAAAATGGCTGCGTATCTGGGCTTCAAGCTGAAAGGCACGTTAGGCGCAATCTTGGCAACCCTCGCCCACATTCTGCCTACATGCCTTGCTATGGCGGGCTTGTTTGCCGCTGTCAATGTCTTAAGCCACTCAGCAATTGTTGCCGGCATGATTGGCGCCGTCACCCCGGTGATCGCCGTCATGCTCGGCATCATGGCGTACGAGTTTGGCCAAAAAGCGCTTAAAGGTTTCGGCTGGGTCACGGGCATCCTATTTTTTATCATCGCTTTTATCGGCCTGCAAACGTTACAGATTAATCCCGGCTTTGTCATTATCATTTTCTTAGCGTACGGCGCGTTTCATTTTAAATTAAAGGACAAAATCACAAATAAACGTTCAAAAGATAAAGGAATGTCGGCCTCATGATCATGATTTATGTATTTATGGCGTTTTTTGTCGCAAACGTACTCGGATATGGAGGCGGACCGGCGTCGATCCCTCTGATGTTTGAAGAAGTCGTCAACAGATACAGCTGGCTCTCAAACGATCAATTCTCAAATATGCTCGCACTTGCGAACGCATTGCCGGGCCCGATCGCCACCAAAATCGCGGCGTATGTCGGCTACAGCGCAGGCGGGTGGCCCGGGTTCCTGATTGCGCTGATTGCCACCGTCGTACCGTCGGCGCTCGCATTGATCGTCCTCTTGCGCATCATTCAGCGCTTCCGCCAATCTCCCGTCATCAAAGGTATGACGCTGTCCGTCCAGCCTGTCATCGCCGTCATGATGCTCATTCTTACCTGGCAAATCGGCGCAGACGGCATCAAAGCGATCGGCTGGGTTCAAGCGATAGTGATTGCGGGGATTTCCCTCCTTGCCTTGACAAAATTCAAGATGCATCCGGCCTTCCTGATTATCGCGGCGTTTTTGTATGGAGGGCTTGTGGTTCCTCATTTATAAAGAAAAGCACCTGGACAGGTGCTTTTTGTTTCAGTCCCGATATGTTGTTCGATATAGATAACTGTTTCTTCGTCTATGCTTCTTACATGTGGTTCCTGTCATCCTCCCAGATGGCCTGATCAATAAAAAACATTTGCAGCCTCCCGGACTGCAAGTGTTACACGTGATTTTTCCGATAAAACGTTCGCAAAACATGCGTTTCAAGGTCAGCCAGACGGACAGGGATCGGCAGCCTGCTTTCTCGATTGATCATTTTCATTGTGATCTGATAGCTGCTTTCTAAATCAATGTTATGTCCGCAAGACAAGAAGATAGGCTTCACGTCCCGCCGTGTTCGCAGCGCCCGGCCATATACCTCGCCGTCAATGAGAATATCGGTGTAGGCGCCGACTTCATTTTCAGGCATCTCGAAATCGCAGCCTTTGATTTTGAGATAGGTTTTCGCAATCCCAATTGTAGGCTTACCCAGAAAAAAAGCCGCATGGGTGGCAACGCCCATATGATTGTAATGCAGATACCCATTGCCATCAAACAAAAATACATCCGGCTCTGCCTCCAGCTTTTTGGCCGCTTCAATGATCAGCGGCAGCTCGCGAAACGCAAGAAAACCGGAAACATACGGCACGCTGATTTTCCCCATGCTGTGCACTTTTTCAATCACTTCTTTTGTATCAGCGTCAATCACGATGATACTGCATACGCCATACGGTTCCCCGTCCTGCTCCCAATAAGCGAGGTCGACGCCTGCGCATGTGTTGACGGAGTCTGGATGGATGACGGGGGATAGGTTGATTTTATGTATTAGGGATTGTTGTGTTTGAATAAAGTCCGATTCATCATTTAGATCAAAATCGTGAATTTGATGTATTTTCATTTCATTGGTTTTCCTCTCTTAAAATAGTCTTTGCTCTCAATCGTCCTGTGTGTCGATCTAGCGAAGACTCCTTCAACAAATTATATCTTTTATTAAAATTCATTTTTCATTTCTTTCATAAAAATAAGGTTCAATTGTTTAAGTAATTCTTTAAGTTCAGTACACATAATATCTTCTAAAGGATTTTCCCAATCTTCGTTTTTTATCAGTTCAATGCCATAACTGCCGGGTGGATCGCCTTCTTTTTTAAACATTTCGTTCAATATAATTAACTTCTGTTCTTGCGACATTACATTCTCTCCTTTACATTTTTGAATTATTTTATTTCACTTTTCACAAAACTTAAACTTTAATTTTTTTCTCTATAAATCAACAGTTTTGAATTAGTTTTACCATTAAAAGCTTGATCATTTGTAATGTTTCTTGCTTTCACAAGGTAAAAACTAAAAAAGCAGGTACAGTATAACTGCCTGCTTTTTTAGTTAAATTTTATTACTAAAGTTAATTTCTTTTACAAGGATAGCTTCGTTTCCGTACTCTTCAATGTCGGCCTTTAGCCAACCGCTTTCCTCTTCTCTATATTTATGAAATCTAAGTGTCGCAAAACCTTCATCAATACTTATAATTACAACAAATTTATGCTCAGGAAATTTTTCTTTTAAATGTTGTTCCCAACCGTCTACTACCTGAAACGCATAAAGTGAAATCTCTTCATCAGACAAATCACTGCAGTCTAAATAATCGTTTATGCGGAGCTCATTACACGATGCTTCATACCCCGTTTTATCCCCGTACATTTTCAAAATTCTATTCCAATTTATCGTTGTATTATCAGTTAACTCATACTCTAGATCTAGAATATAGCAATCGTCTACTTTAACTATATTAGGTGAAATAATATCCTTTAATTTAGATAGGTCAACTTTATTTGCATTACTCCGATCTTCAAGTCGTTCTTTTAGTCTTTTCATATTTTTATTTGTATATTCCATATATAATCTTCACTCCTATACTAAAATACAGGATCCTCACCTAAAAATTTCAATCCCTTATTTATAGCTTTCTGAACACTCTTGTCTTTAAGTACTTTTTGAATTTTGCTAGGTGCATCTTCACCTGTTTTTTGGTCATAAAACTTTTTTGTTTCTACATCAAAATACCATTTTTTATTATTTGGCTCGTGATAGTGAATTTGACCTTCTCTTTGCCCTGGATTTGGGTTTTCAATGTCTATTCTTTCTGTCTTCCCATTTTGCCATGTTGTCTTACTTGCAATTTGAGTTCCATTTTGACCGAAAAGTTTCTTACTATTCCCGCTACCACTACCCACCATCTTCACAACCCCAAGATCTTTCACAGCAGTCGTTTTCATATCAGCATGAATGATTGGGAAAGTAGCGCCATCCGGTGTGACAGTCTTGTGGACACGAATTTTTACATTCGTCGGTACTTTGAATTCTTTTACTTGGTCTAGAATCTTTTTCCCTTTTTCAACTTTTGTTGCTTGTGGCGATTTTGCAAGCGGTATGCCTTTGTTTACATGCTTCGCCAATGCACCGGCTCCAACCAAACTCAGCGCAGCTTCCAGTGCCCCTTGCTTCCGCTTCTCCTCGGACACTTTGTTTCCGAACATATCCCGGCCTGTGACGGCTTCTGTGAATCCGTTTGAGGCGACAAGGCCGTATGCGCCCATTTCAGTCATTTTGAGAATGTCTAAGGATTTTCCGGTTTTATAGGCATCTAAAGCATGTTCTGCGGCAATGACGGTTTTTCCGGTTTTGTAAATGGCTTTTCCGCCTTTGAAAGCGCGGCCCGCCCAGCCGACGACCGGTATGAATCCGGCGGCGGCCATCGCTCCTGCTGTGACGCGTTCTGCGGTGGAGAGCTTTTCTCCGGTCACCGGATCAACACCTTCGGCTGCTCTTTTATAATCATAATAGCCGGTGACTTCGCCGGTAAAGTTGCAGATGCCGTCCCATGTTTTTTCGTACCATGGTTTATTGGCTTCTTCTTCAGCCTTTTCCTGAAGCCGTCTTGCTTCGGCCTGCTGGGCTTTTGCGTCAATATAGTCCGTTCCCTGTTTTTCTGTCGCCGTGACGCTTTTGTAGATTTCATTGCTGTGGAAGGCTTTTTTGTCATAGTACATAGGGGATGCGCTTTTCCCGTTGCTGGTGGCCTGCATGAGAACAGAATATTTGCTGAGCACTGCGTTGTCCAGAGATTCTAAGTTTTGATATTCAGCAGTCAGGGATTCATCAAGCGTATCGACTGCCGTGATTGTGTCACGTCTGGTTTTCTGGGCATCGCCCATTTTATCAGCGTAATCATCCAGCGTATATGTGTCGAGATGAATAATATCGCTGATGCCTGACAAAATTGAATCGATTTCTGCTTTATGAGCGGAGACAATCTCTGAAGCTTTCAAATCCGCGTTGGGCAGCTCATGCTCCAAAAATGAAGTCTCCACATATGTATCGCTGAGTTCTTGATCTTTAATGTCACCTGAAATGCCATTTAAAAACGCAATTTGAGCAGAGACAAGCGTCAGCCAGCTGTCGGCGATTTCCGCTTGTCCCTGAAAAAAATCTTTTATATTGTCTGCGCCTTTCCCTTTCAAAGCATCACCCAGATCGGCCACGCCTTGAAAGGCTTGTTTGAGCGCACGCAGCTGCTCTTCAAGGGCTTCGTATTGTTTCTTTCTCTTATCTGCTTCGTCCGTTAACGATTGTGATTCAAACACTTTGCTCATCGGCAAGTCCTTTCTTTCGTTATTTTACGGCGATCGCCTCGTCCTGTTCTTTCAAAGAATCTACGTTGTCTTTAACGTCCGCGATATTCTTATGAACGGCCTGCTTGTATTCGCTGATCATCGATACAAGCTTTGCCTCGCGGGATTGGTACTTGGAGGTATAGTCGAGCTTGTTTTTTCCGTTTGAACCGGCGTTCCCGATCGAAACAGCCTCCAAAGCGCTGCTGACGGATTCAAGCTGCTTCATGACGGTTCCGTATTTGAGTTTTATTTCTGCCATTAAAACCAACTCCAGCTTCTTTTGATTGATTGTATTTTTTCTCCGACCGTGTCAAGGGCTTCTTCTCCCAGCGTCAGCAGGTGCTCTGCCTCTCTCGCAATGCTTCTGGCGGCAAGGAGCCCTCCTTTTTCAATTTCAAGCTGTGTCATCTTTAAGCCGATTCGGTAAATATAACCGTCGTATTTGTCTGTGACGATTCTGTATGCTTCTGTATGGGCCTGATCGCGCCGGTCATCAAATTCTTCAGCAAAAGTGCCGGTCCAATGATGGTCCAGGTGCGGCCTGAGGATGTCCCTGATTTCAGATACGCCCTCTTCCTGCAGAGATTCTATCTCTCTTTTCGCTTCTTTTAATTTATCAATTTGGTGTTCAACCTCGCCCAGTTTATGGCTGATCGTGCTGTTAATATGGCTTAATGTGCTTGAATGGCTCATCTGTTTTCACCTCGTCTTACGCAAAAAGTCGTACAAAAAGCACAGACTTTTCCATACTATATTTCCATATATTATATTTTAAAATAGACAGAAAGCAGCTTAAATAGGTTAAATGGCTTATTTTCAACAGCCGAGATGCTCATCATTAACGCCAAAAGACTCACATAAACGGCATATCCATTCATCGATCTCCTCTATGTATCCATGATAAATTCCCTAAAAAAAAGGAGACAGTGATTAACCGTCTCCTTTGCCTTGTATCATGATCATCATACTGTCGTTAACTGCAGTCCCAGTTGTACAAAACGTTTGAGAAATCTTTTCTCTTCAAATCTTCCGGTCTGATAAAGAAATTGGCGATTCCCACATCTCCCCACATCGAATCAATGTCATCATCTGAATCAATTTGCAAAAGCAGAATCGTATGGTTTTGATGAGAATAAGACCGCGGATCTTCCTGGGTGAAGGACGCATAGCCGCCGATTTTATGGCCGAATGCGTTCGCCGTATATTCGTCATACACCTCATCGTCAAACTGCTCGAAATAGTCAAAGGCATCCATCCCGGCATACTGCCTGAATTGAAAATCAGACGGGAGCACCCATTCAGCAGACAGCTCAGGGGTGATCAGCGCTTCGGATTGAATCGGTAAATCGTACTCCTCTTCAACCTGAACGAAAGAAAAATCATCCATGAGCTCCGCTTCTTCTGCTGTCACATGTTCAAAATATTTGACGCAGAAACCAGTTTGCGCGCACCCGTCGTCAAAATTCAGACCGTATACGTCATCACTGACCGATATGTAAAACTGAAGAATGCCGGTGTCCGGAAAATCAGGAAGTCTGGGCATATCCGCAAAATTGATTTGAGCGAGAAGCTTCATCGGCCTGCCGCTTTCATCTTTAGGATATGGTTCATGTTTCGGAAAATAGGGGTCTCCTGCAATTTTACTGTCATACCGTCCCGTTTCAGCTTTTTTGACGTGCAGTTTGATAAAAGGCCGTGCTGACGTTTCCAGCAGACCGCGGGATGATTCCATTTGCTTCGGCAATTTCCATGTTTTTTCCACGATAAATATCTCCTTCGTCTCTAAAGATTGTATGATAAAAGGCCGGCGCGGTCCGCCGGCCTTTCAAGTGACAGAATCAGTCTGAGGCACGACGGCTCTTCTTCCGATTGAGATATATTCCACGCCCGCCTGTTCCGCTTCCTCAAGCGAGTGGCAGTTTCTCCCGTCGAAAATAACCGGGGTTTCCATCAGCTCTTTGTACGCTTCAAGCGGGAAGTGTTTAATTTGTTCCCAATCTGTCAGAATCAGGACGGCATCCGCTCCCCTGACGGCTTCTTCTATGGACTCCCGATAGGAAACCGCAGCCGGAAGCAGTCCGGAAGCCCGGAATGAAGCGATCGGATCGTACGCTGTCATCCGGGCGTCAAGAGCCGCCAGACGATCTGCAATGACAATGGACGGCGCATCCCGCATATCATCTGTATTCGGCTTAAAAGACAGCCCTAATAACGCGATGGTCTTCCCCGTCACACCGCCGAGCCTGTTCAGCACTTTATCAACCAGCATGGACTGCTGGTTATTGTTGACTTTAATGACGGACTTCAGCAATTCAAAATCATGCTCCACATGTCCCGCGATCTGCACGAGGGCGTTTGTATCCTTCGGAAAACAGGAACCGCCGTAACCGATGCCGGCTCTTAAGAATTGATTGCCGATCCGTTTATCCAATCCCATTCCGTGTGCGACTGATTCCACATCCGCACCGACTTTTTCACATATATGAGAAATTTCATTAATAAAACTGATTTTCGCCGCTAAAAATGCGTTTGACGCATATTTGATCATCTCAGCGCTTCTGATGTCCGTATGATATACCGGAATCGCAAGCGGCGCGAAAACCCGGTCAAGCGTTTCCCGCGTCTGCCGGTCTTCAGCCCCGATCACGATGCGGTCGCCGTGAAAGGTATCGTGAATTGCCGAACCTTCACGGAGAAATTCCGGATTCGAGGCGATTGAAATGTTCACGTCCGCTTTCAGCCGTGAATGAATAACTTCGCTGATCCTGTCATTCGTTCCCACGGGAACCGTGCTTTTTGTCACGACGATCGCATCTTTAGAAATATGTTCGGCAATCCGTTCGGCGACATTTTCAATATAAGTAAGGTTTGCGTGCCCGTCTTCTTTTTGCGGTGTCCCGACCGCTATAAAAATAACGTCCGCTTCCGCAAGCCCTTTTTCGTAGCTCGTTTCAAATGCCAGCCGATGCCGGCCGATATTTCGTTTCATCATATCTTCAAGTCCCGGTTCAAAGATAGGGGACAATCCCTTTCTCATCTGCTCAACCTTACGTTCATCAATATCTATGCATGTTACGTCATGGCCGATTTCTGAAAGAGACACTCCTGTCACAAGACCGACGTAGCCTGTTCCGATCACTGTTATTTTCATCGTGTTCCCCCAACCGTTTAGAAATTGCTGCTGGGCAGCTTACCGTTATTATCATATGATTCCGGCGCCGGCTGAATGCCGGAAGCCTGAGGTCATGATAGGAAAAAACGGCGCCGGCCGCTAGATAATAGCATAAGCATAAAAGAATCATCTTGCAAAACAGCCGCTTACGCTTCATTTAAACGGGATGGAGACGACGATTAAAAAAGACCCCAGCGCTTACGGCGGGCCACAGGCAGCGGAGGTTCCTTATAAACGGCTTTGTTTTCAGCGAGAAGCGCCGCATTTTCCGCGAGCATGTAAATCAGCTCAGCCCCTGCTTCTTTTTTCAGAACGCCGAGCGCCTCCTGATAATAAAAATTTCTCGGTCCGAGATTATGGGCGTCAGATGCGAGAAAGTGGATCAAATTCGCTTCAATCAGCTGCAGCGAAAAGGATTTCGCTTTCCGCCCGAATGCTCCGGCAATGCAGCCGGCCGTCACTTGGGCGACCGCCCCTTTCTTCACAAGACTGTATAGGACGGAAGGGTTTTCGCGAATTTCCCTGTTCCGCTCCGGATGGGCGATGACGGGGACATATCCGTTCAGCTGCAGTTCATAAAACAGCCTTTCAGCGTAGGCCGGGACATGATCCGCCGGAAATTCCGCCAGCACATACTTTGTATTATGGAGCGGGACAAGCGAGCCGCTTTGAAGACCTGCCAGCAGATCTCCGTCTGTTCTGATTTCCTGGCCGGGCAGAACAGTCAGCGGAATGCCTTCCTTGTTCAAACGTTTGTTTAACAGGCTGACCGCTTCGTTGACCGTATGCCGGTCCGTGTCATAGCGGTATTTCACATGATGCGGCGTCGCGATGATCGTATCAATCCCCTGTCTGACCGCTTCTCTCGCCATCTTCAGGCTTTCTGTATCATCCGCCGCGCCGTCGTCTATGGAAGGAAGGATGTGACAATGGATATCTATCATATTTCAATCCCTCCTTAAAAAGAATGGACCGCGCCCATTATGACATTATTGTCCGTAATAGGCGTAGTCCGAGTGTTTCGTTTGTTTCTTCCCGTTCATCACGGCCCCAAGGAGCTTGCACGGGCAGTAATCGAGCGCTTCTTTCGCCTTGGCCGCTTTTTCCTTGTCCGTTTTCCCGCTTGAGATCACCATAATGGCCCCGTCAGTGTAGCTGCCTAATATTTTCGTATCGGCTACGGCCAAGACGGGAGGCGTATCCAAAATCACCTTATCATAAACTTCGGCTGCTTCTGACAGAAGATCTTTCATGGCACCCGTCGATAAAAGCTCCGCCGGATTGGGCGGGATCGGCCCGCTCGTTAAAATATCCAGGTTTGCTTCATCAGCCGGCAGGACGGCTTTCTGAAACGGCATCTGTTTTAACAGCAGTGACGTTAATCCGGTTCCGTTATCCAATTTGAAGGTGAAATGAACCGTCGGTTTGCGCAGATCCGCATCAATTAAAAGCACTTTTTTCCCCTGCTGTGCAAATACGACGGCAAGGTTGGCCGCGGTTGTCGATTTTCCTTCTTCCGGACCGGCGGATGTGATCAAAAGGGACTTCACCTCCGTATCAACGGAAGAAAATTCAATGTTTGTGCGGATCGTGCGATATTGTTCTGAGTTGATGGATTTCGGCTCAGACATCGCAATCACGCTTCGTTTTCCGGGTTTGTCTTTTTTACGCGTCAACATGTCCGCCCCCCGCTTGTTTGGTTTCCGCCATCCTCAAGTTTTTGGCAACGCTGTCTTTAGTACTGATTGAAGTAACCGTTCCCAGGATCGGGATGCCGAGCAGCGATTCCAGCTGTTCTTCCGATTTGATCGTATTATCCAGATGTTCCAGCAAAAAGGCGAGACCGATTCCGCCCAAAAGTCCGGCGGCAAACGCAATCGCGATGTTCAGCTTGCGGTTAGGCTCTGCCGGTGACTGGCTGTCCGCCGCTTCGGCCTTTGAAAGGATGCTGACATTATCCACGTTCATGATGGCGATGATCTTGTCCTGAAAAACGGCTGCAACCGCATTTGCCATAACGGCCGCCCGCTTAGCATCCGTATCCCTCACGGCAATCGTCACGACTTGTGAATCCTGCTCGCTGGATACCGTGATTTTCGATTCCAGCTCTTTCGAAGTCATGGACAGATGCAGCTGTTTAATCACCTCATCGAGGATGACCGGACTTTTGATGATGACATTATACGTGTTGATTAATTGGAGGTTGGTTTGAACGTCATTGAATTGGACTTCTTTTTGATTGTTTTTGGATTGGCTGACCAAAATTTGAGTTGAGTTTTCATAGACCGGCGTAAGAGCGAAGAAACTGATGAGTCCGCCTGCGGCAGATGCCGCCGCGGTAATAATAAGTATAAACAGCAGACGCTTTCTCAGTATTGCGAATATTTCCTTTATGCTTGTAGATTCTCCCATATAACCTCCATATCACTTTCCGCGTATTCCCATTCCCTCCAATGATCTTTTCCAATTACGATTATACAGTTTTAAACTGTCATTTCTAACCTTTTCAAATGACAAAATTCGACAAAAATAGACAATCACTTCAATCTGTTTTATTTTTGTAAGCGCTTTAAATACTGGTGTCACAGGAAGATTAAAAAATCCCGCGGCCAAGAGCCTGCGGGATTTTATGTTGCATATCCATTTTTAATATAAGAAATCAAATTCTCAAGCATTTCTTTTGTGGTCATCTCAGAGGACTGCTCACCAATGTCGTGCGCATGCATTAAAATCTTCAGAAACTCCTCTTGATCTAACTTCGTTTTCTTCATCATTCGTTTCCTTTCGGCTTCCATTAAATTGAAAACAAGATTATTATATGCTGTCGGGTGCTGTTTTGCAATCTCTAATACATCATTCGACACATTCGGGTTTTTATGTCCTTTTTTAGGAAAAACTTTTTCCGGGCCATGTGTTGCGATATAATAGAGGAATTGGAATCTTTTTATTTTGTGACTCGTTAGGAGCGATAATCATGCTTCAGGATATGATTGCTAAAGAAGATGTGCTCGCAGCGGCTGAACAGCTTAAAGAACTTCTTCCTTACAATGAAGACAATGTTCAGCTGATGAAGAAAGCACTCATTTTATATCGGCAGGATTCCGTCTATCGTATACAGGTTCAAACCCCGACAGAGATTTCCGCATATGTGCAGGATGTTGTGCCTGTAAGGGTCACGCTGAACTTATTTTTCATGGTGAAAAGCGGCTGCGCATGCCCGTCTGAGGCGATCTGCCGCCACGTGCTGGCCGTTTTTCTTTACGTATATGCCCAATTCGAGCGGGTCGGTACCTTTACCGAACATTGGCTGGAAAGAGAAAAGCTTGAGGAAAGCAGGGAGCTTGTCCGCCGGCAGTTTCAGGAAAAAGTGCTGCCGAATGAAGAGTCGCTGTCAAGCTGGCTCGCTTTTTTTGATTCGGAATTCTCGCTGTGGGAGGCGCGGACGCCGGCCGGAAGCCAGACGATGCAGGGCCTTTATTACGGCTATCTGTCAGCGCTCAAAAAACACGCCCCGAAAAAACCCGAGCTTAAAAGCTTATATCAGATTCATTCGGCGCTTGCCGTCTGGCTTCACATGTTCACTTTGATTGAGTCAGGCAGATTGGATGCCGAAAAAGATTATTACAGCATCAATCCATACGTGGAACAGCTGATGGATACGATTTATTCCTCCATTGACAGACTGAAAACGTACGCTTTGTCTTTTTCACTCGATCCCTTTTTAGACCGGACGCCCCCGGTGCTCCGCAGACTGCTTGTGAAAGAAGAGCTTTTTCAATACGAACGCCTCCGGGTATTCGGTGAGATGTGGAGCGCGCTTTTGAACCGGCCGAAATGGGTTGCGCGTGAACAGGAGATTCTCGAACAGGAAAGCGGGCGCCGTTTTTCGCCGGAAGTGCGGTTCGGACGGCTTCATCTGGCCTTTTTGCAAAAAGATGATGAATCTGTCTTTGAAGATATGTCCCGCTTCCCTCCTGAAGCGCTGCCGTATACCTTTCAATGGCTCGGTGAACTCACCGCGAAAAAAGACTGGAAACGGCTGAAAGCTTGGTATGGCCGGATCGAACCGCTTGCCGTGAACTATACGAAGCTTGATAAGCCGTTTAAAGAAATGCGCGACATTATCGGAGAGCTGTTTGCGCTATTGGCGGATTATGCGCGGCACTCACGGGATGATCAGCTGTTTGAACGGTTTGCTTCCGGCTGCCTTCCCTATACCTTTACCGAATACAGCCAGTACCTGTACGAAAAACGGCGGTACGCGGAGTGGGTGGAGATTCACAGCCTCGTCGGTTTTTCCGTCTGGGAAATCGAAAAGGACATCCTAAAGGAAATTGCCGCCAGTGATCCGGAAGCGCTCATCCCCTCCTATCACCGGGCGGCGGCCTTTTTTATCGACCAAAAAAACCGCAGCGCCTATAAAGAGGCTGCGCGCCATCTGAAAAAACTGCGGACGCTTTATAAAAAGGCAAAGAAACAGCAGGTATGGGAGCGGTATATCAGCCGGCTGAGCGCAAGCTACAAGAGGCTGCGCGCCCTTCAAGAAGAATTGCAGAAAGGAAAGTTGATTGATGGCGAGTCTTAAGGAAATTTTCATTCATGTAGAACAAATGGAAGATTGGACATTTACGCTGTCAAGCCATGATGAGAAGGAGCAGCCGCTTACTCTCAGTCAGATGAAGACTCATTTGTTCCAATGGCATGAGTCAACCTTTTACGGAACGTTTCTTGAAGACGTCAGCTTCATCGGCACCCCGGCCGTTCTGCTCAGCCCGTGGATGACCGTCGAGCTGCTCGGAAAAAACTCGTTCAATTCATTCAGCACCGTGCAGCTGACAAAGGAAACGGAACCGTTAATCGAAGCGGCTTCGACGATATACGAATTTATTGCCGACGGCGATTTTCTTCCGGATTATGAGGCTTGGCAAAATGGCGTCCTGCGCTTCAAAGACCGCGAGCTTTTGCTGGAAGGCTTTACGGCAGACTGGTTCTCAGCCGCGGTCCAGGACTACATTCAGTACAATGATGACCTGCTGGAAAAATGGCGGCAGATCGAAACCCGCTCGCCGGCCGTTCATACGTTTAAAGGCTCCTTTTTGGATGAAGATGATTTTCTGGAGGGAATCGGCTGGCATGACGATCTGACGCCGTTTACCGTCGGGCTCCGATTAAACGAGCCTGATTTCGACGGTGACGACTGGAAAATCGAAATGTTTTTACGTGAGAAAAAAACCGGCTCCATCACCTTTTTTGACGGACTGAAGGGACTGAAAAAAGCGTGGCAGGCATACAGCGGAAAAATCGCGCGCGAACAGGACCGCTTCCGCAGAACGGTTCCCTGGCTTTCGTTTGATTCAGGAACGACGCTGATTTCTGAAGAAGAGGCTTGGATCTTCTTATCGGAAGCGAGTGAGACGCTTGTCGATATGGGTGTGGAGATTCTTCTCCCATCATGGTGGCAGATTGTCCGGGACAGCAATATGATGCTCAAGGCGAAAGTGTCATCCTCGCCGCGGGGCGAGTCCTTCGTCGGCATGAACGCTCTGCTTGATTTCAACTGGAGATTCGCCACAAACGGAATTGAGCTGACAGAGGATGAATTCAATGAGCTTGTCGCAAACAACAGACGTCTCGTCAACATCCGCGGCCAATGGGTGAAAATTGATCCTCAATTCATTAAACAAATGAAAAAACTGATGGAAAAAGCAGAATCTGAGGGCCTCCACATGTCCGACGTGCTGGCGCGCGAACTGATGGATCACGGGGAAAACGGAGCCGAGGACACGGACCTCATTGACTCATCGGCATTTGCCGGGATCAAGATCGAATTATCAAAGCAGCTCAGAAGCCTGATCCGCAAACTGACGGATGCCCGGGATCTGCCGGAGCATGAAGTCAGCGCCGCGTTTCAGGGCCAGCTCCGCCCTTATCAGATGTACGGCATGAACTGGCTTCTGTTTTTACGGGAAAACGGCTTCGGCGCCTGTCTCGCAGATGACATGGGACTGGGAAAGACGATTCAGATGATCGCTTATTTTCTCCATGTGAAGGAAAGCGGCCGGCAAAAAGCGCCTGCCTTAATCATTGCGCCGACATCGGTGCTCGGCAACTGGCAGCGTGAGCTCCAGACCTTCGCGCCGCAGCTGGAGGCCGTGCTTCATTACGGCCCCCGCCGGCCGAAGGGGGAAGCATTTGTCCCGGCCTATCAGGACGCGGATGTCGTTCTTACTTCTTACGGCCTGTCGCACGCCGATCAGGAAGAGCTTTCTTCCGTGACATGGAGCACCATCTGCCTTGATGAAGCGCAAAATATTAAAAACGCGCATACGAAGCAGTCCCGCGCGATCAGAAAGCTGAAAGGCGTCCATCATATCGCGCTGAGCGGAACACCGATGGAAAACCGCCTGACAGAGCTTTGGTCGATCTTTGATTTTATGAACAAAGGCTATCTCGGCAGTCTGACCGGCTTTCATAAACGCTATGTGCTGCCGATTGAAAAAGACCGTGACGAAAAAAGAATCAACCAGCTTCAGCAGTTAATCCGGCCGTTTTTACTGCGCCGGACAAAACGGGATGAAGAAGTGGCGCTTAATCTTCCTGACAAGCTGGAACAAAAAGAGTTTATCCCGCTCTCAGCCGAACAGGCATCCCTTTATGAACAGCTTGTCAAAGATACATTTGAACATATGGCTTCTCTGACCGGGATGCAGCGGAAAGCGCTGATTCTGAGCATGCTCGGCCGCTTGAAGCAAATATGCGACCATCCTGCGCTCTATTTGAAGGAAGAACAGACAGAGCTGTTAAACGGGAGATCCGTCAAACTGGAAAAGCTGCTTGATTTAATGGCGGTGATCCGCGGACAAGGGGAAAGCTGCCTCATTTTCACCCAATACATTCAGATGGGCAATATGATGAAGCGCCTCCTGGAAAAAACATTCGGAGAACCGGTTCAGTTTTTAAACGGAAGCCTATCCAAGCAGGAACGCGATTCTCTCGTCGAACGGTTCCAGAAGAAAGAATACCCGACGCTGATTTTGTCACTGAAAGCGGGCGGAACCGGCCTGAACCTGACGGCTGCCAATCATGTCATTCACTATGACAGATGGTGGAATCCGGCGGTGGAAAACCAGGCAACCGACCGCGCCTACCGAATCGGCCAGGAACGGTTCGTCCACGTTCACAAACTCATTACGACGGGAACGATTGAAGAAAAAATTGATGCCATGCTCGAAACGAAACAAACGCTGAACGATCAGATTATCCAAAGTGAAAATTGGATTACCGAGCTGTCATCCGCTGAGCTTGAAGAATTATTCACCCTCAGCGCATCGGCGCAATCACATTAAACGCAAAAAGACCGGCTCTCTCAGAAGAGCCGGTCTTTTATGTCGTCCTTACTGTTACGCCGCATTTGCCATGAATGCGTCACGCCAGTCATGAACAGTATCGCCATACCTTTCACAGTAAATTCCTGATCATATGCGCAACGCCGTTTTGATCATTTGTCAATGTAACGGCATCAGCGATCTCCTTAATATCTTCTCTCGCATTCCCCATCGCTATGCCTTTTCCGGCCGCCTGAAGCATTGAATAGTCATTTAAGCTGTCACCGACCGCGGCGGTCTCAGCCATCGGAATGCCGAGCTTTTGCGCCAGCCGTTTGAGCGCCTGCCCTTTGGAGGCGTTTCGAGACGCCAGTTCGAAGTTGTGATCGGCAGAGCTGACAAGGGTGAGATCTTTCTGACCGCTGAATCGGTCCCAGCCCGCTTTCAGCTTCCGCTCATCAAACGAAAATCCGAGAATATTATAAAAATCCAGATGCTCTTCTTTCTCAAAGAGCTCACGGTATGAATGAATGTAAGCAAAGCCGGATTGGCTGTATTGCACTGAAGCCGCCTGTTCCAAAACGGAAAGATCGGTTTCCGGATTGGCGCTTTTCACCCGGTCCATTTCGATATCGAGCAGCTGCCTGCCGGTTTCAGGCGTATAGATGGCTTTGTTTGTAAACACCTCATAGTAATATTGATTCTCTTCAAGCCATGACAAAATGCCGCGGGCTCTTGTTTCTTCAATCGCATCACAGTGGTACAGGCTGCCGTCAGGAGCATGAATGGCGGCTCCGTTTGCGCTGATAATCCATGTTTTTATGCCGAGCGGTTCGAATATGGAGTGCACGTCAAAATGCGCGCGTCCCGTGGAAACCACGATTTCAATTCCCGCTTGCCGGGCATCCCTTAAAGCCCGCTCATTTTCATCGCTTACTTGATGACTGCTGTTCAGCAGTGTGCCGTCCAGATCTATGGCAATCAGTTTCACATGTCCTCATCCTCTTCTTCAGATTCAGTTACAAGCAATTCTACGCCGTGCCGGTCGAGCAGATCGCAAAAATCCTGATCAGGCAGCTGATCGGTAATCAGCAGGTCAATCTCATGCAGAGCTGCATACTGATAAAAACTCGTACGGCCAAGCTTGGAGTGATCGCTCAGCGCAATCACCTGTTCCGCCTGTCGGATCATTTTACGCTTTACCATGCCGTCTTCTTCATGCGGAATCGTCAGGCCGTTTTCCGAGATGCCGACAACGCCGATCAGCACCTTATCGGCGTGATAATCCCCCAGTTTTTCTACGACGGAAGCCCCGTATAAAAACCGGTGTTCCTTCTGGAGCTTTCCGCCGAGCAGGTGAATATCAATTCCCTCTTTTGCGGAAAGGATATCGGCCTGATTGATCGAATTTGTAATAACAGTGCAGCCGGTGACATTTAAATGCTCCGCGCAGGCCTGCACGGTTGTCGAGGTGTCCAGGATGATCCGGTCTCCTTTATGGATCAGGGATGCGGCCAGCTTGCCGATTTTGTTTTTCTCTTCAGAAACGGTTTTCAGCCGGCCCGAATAGCCAGGAACCTCCTGATTCACCGACGGCAGAATCGCGCCGCCCCGTGTTCTGATAATGGCCCCGCGCTCTTTCAGCTTTACAAGGTCCCTTCTTGCGGTATCTCTTGAAATATGAAGCAGCGAACATATCTGTTCAGCGGTGATCCGCCGATGCTGTTTCAAATATTCCATTATCGCAATCAGTCTTTCTTCTTGATACACGTCCTCATTCCCTTTTTCGTCACTTATCTGTAAGTAATTATAAGTTTTTATCCCAATATATTCAATGTTTTTAAGTATTCATAAGCGAAATCACTTCTTTTTAACCATTTTTTAGCTCCCGCACAAAAAAACCAGTCTTTCGACTGGCGAGTGGGAAGGAGGTATTGCGGGGCCCGCTGAAAGGCGGGAAATCGAGGAAAAAAGAATGCTATTCAGCCAGTTGCTCTTTCTGTTTTTGATCCATAAACCGAACGGTATCAGCCATGACCTCGGTCACATAAACTTTTACGCCGTCTGTCTTTTCATAGCTTCTTGTCTGGATTCTGCCGCTTACACCGACCATTGACCCTTTTTGGCAGTACAATGCCGTGTTTTCAGCGTTTTTTCTCCAGATGGTGCAGTTGACGAAGTCGGTTCCGGTTTCACCCGACGCGCTTTTAAAATTGCGGTTTACCGCCAACGTAATATGCGCGACGGGAATGCCCGCTGCTGTAAAACGGAGCTCCGGGTCTTTCGTCAGCCGGCCGACAAGCATAACGTGGTTAAACAAGCCGTATCCTCCTCTCTTTTTCGAGGCTGGCTTCATTGTAGTACAAGGGCTCGTGAAAGCAAAAAGCGGATAAAGCCGTTATCCGTTCAGGCTGCTCTTATGTTTTCGTTTTTCTTTCTGATAAAAAAAACTTTTGTTTTTGGCCGCTTATGTAATATGTATTTTTGAGCAGCCGCGAGAAAAGTTTCGTTTTGAGCCAGTCTTTCTCAAACATGCGGACAAACTTTCCGCCGTCCCATGCGAACCAGTAAAAACTCAGCTTTTTATCAGTCAGTGAAAGCTGAATTTTATACTGTTCCATGCGGTCTTTTGTTTCATATAAAAAGACGACATTTCCCCTTCTGTTAAGATGCACCTCACAATCTTCCTTTTTGCATACCAAGTAGGAATGATCGTCTTTTCGCCTTGAACCGTCTTCTATATAGATTTCCTTCAGGCGCAATTGATTCATAAGCATCTCTCCATGACCATATTCTTTTACATTATAATGAAAAAATAGAAATGATTAAATGTTGACCGCCTACAAAAATGATGAAGCATGTCTTACAGCATTTTCCCGGGAAAAATGATATGTGTTATAATAAATGAACGAAAAACATGGACAACAGGGGTGAAAATAAGAGATGAAAACCTTTAAACTGGTTGATCTGAATGTGGAACGTTTAGATAAAGACGATCAGCCGATTGAGCAGTTTCCCCTTTTAGACGGATTGATTATCAATAAAGAGGACGGAGAAAATCACTGGTTAATTGAAGCACTGGTCCCGGCCGAACACTTGTCTTTTTTTGACATGCTGATGAAAAGCCAGAAAGAAGCGAAGGTGTTTGTAACGATTACGAAAAAAAGCAACCGCCCCGCCCAGCTGACGGGAAGCATCAAAAATATCGTCGAGCTGGAAAGAAGTATACAAGTTTTAATTTACGGTCAAATGGTGTCAAGAAACCACCCCGGATCAGAAAGCATTCTGGAGTCGCTCGTGAAAGAAGGCTACTCGGGCAGCCGGCTGATTGAAGCGTTTAAACAAAAATTATGATCATGAAAAAGGCCGGACGTTAATCATCCAGCCTTTTTTTGTGCACTAGTCATTGTGAGGAGCCCGCTGTTTCAGCAGATCTCTGATTTCAGTCAGCAGTTCTGTCTGCTGATCTGTTTCCTCGGCTTCTTCAGCCTCTTCTTCTGCTTCTTTTTTACGTCTCAGCTTGCCTATTGTGCGGATCACGATAAAAATAGAAAATGAAATAATAAAGAAGTTCACAATCGTTTGAATGAAGCTTCCGTACTTGATATGAGCATCGCCGAATGTCACGGCCAGTCCTGAAAAGTCAAGACCGCCAAGAAGCAGGCCGACAAGCGGCATGATGATGTCTTCAACGAGCGACGTCACGATTTTGCCGAAAGCGCCGCCGATGACGACACCGATAGCCAGATCCATGATATTGCCCCGCATCGCAAAGCTTTTAAATTCTGACCACATCACATTCACCCCTTTCTATACAAAATGGGCTTTTTTATAAGCCCATTTGTTTGCTTTTATTCTCCGAGCGCAAAAGTTAATTCAGCTTCACACACGAGCTCGCCGTCAACTTTGGCAACGCCTTTGCCGCGTCCGATCGTACCGCGCGCGCGGGTAATATCAACCTCAAGCTCCAGCTTGTCACCCGGTTTTACCTGCTTTTTGAAACGGCAGTTATCAATCCCCGCAAAAAATGCGAGTCTGCCCCGGTTTTCTTCTTTAATCAGCATCGCAACCGCTCCGACCTGCGCCAAAGCCTCTACGATTAATACGCCCGGCATAACAGGGTATTCAGGAAAATGGCCGTTGAAAAAATCTTCATTCGCCGTCACATTTTTATATCCCGCCGCCCGTTTTCCTTCTTCGACTTCCGTAATTCTGTCTACCAGAAGAAACGGATAGCGATGGGGAATAATTTCTTTAATTTGCTGAGTATCAAGCATTCTCTTGACATCTCCTTCATCGACAATAGTATGTATAGAAGGCATATGTGGCACCAATCTGTACATTTGGAAGTATATTATGAATCAATTTCTTTTTCAACCGCGCTGTAAACTGTAACCAGCTGGCAATGAGCCTCGTCCATTAATGTGTTATGATAAATAAAGACTTTTACCCTATGCAAAGAGGTTGGAAGATGATTGCTAAGTTTACTGAAAAACGTACGCTGGTGATGCTGAATGAGTGGTATGACGCCATGGGAAAACGCCAATTCGATCTAGCCCGTTCCCTTCACGAACAAATCAATCAGCATCTCCCCAAATTACAAAAGAATGCAAAGCTCAAACTCAGATATCAGCTGTTTTTCGCACGGTTTCAGCTGCTGTTTGAGAAAAAAGACGGTCTGAATAAGCTGTTCTGCGAGCTGAAGCGGCGCAAAGATGAGATGGATCATGAATTAACTTATTATTTCTATTTTTTCAAAGGGTTATTCCATATGGTGAATGGCGCTCCGAACCGTGCTGTCTGCCGCTTTAAAGAAGCTGAACAGTACCTGCCGGCCATTCAGGACCGTTTCGAAGCCGCTGAATTTTATTATAAAACAGCGGGTGCATATTACATGATGAAGTCGCCTGCGCTCTCCATTCAATATGTCAATAAAGCGCTGGAAATCTATCAAGATGAAGCCGGCTACATCAAAAAAACGCTCAGCTGCCGGCTGCTTCTCGCCGTGAATTATATAGACGAGGCACGCTATGACGACGCAGAACAGCTCTTCAATGAATCCATAAAGATAACGGACCGGATCAATGACAATAACCTGCTGTGCCACGCCTATTATAATTTTGGTTTTTTAAAGACCGCCCAGAAAAAAGATAAAGAGGCCCTCCCTTTTTACAAAAAGGTATTGGGCAATCAGCGTTTCGAGAAAGAGTCTCCCGTTTCCTACCTTCATTGTGTGTACGAAGCGGTCAGAGCACTTTTTAAAACCGGCTCTGCCGCCGAAGGACAAACCGTGCTGCAGAAAGGATTATACATATCTGAAAAAGTGCAGAACAAGATTATGAAATTGAAGCTGACCGCGCTCAACATACTGTACACCGCTCAGGAGGACCCGTACGACCGATTGCAGAAGCTTGTGCTGGAGTTGCAGAAAATTGAAGCGTGGGTGGATTTGGAAGTGCTGCTTCAGGATATTACTGATTACTACAAAAAAAAGGGCGATTTTGAGAAAGCCGCATTTTTTATCATGCGCGGCTGATCAAAACGCCCCTTCTTTTATCTCACTGAGTTGATTAAGCCCAGCATTTGGTCTCCCAATGTAATCGTGCGGCTGTTCAGCTGATAGGAACGCTGAGACACGATTAAGTCGGTCATTTCTTTTGACATATCGACATTTGAACTTTCAAGCGCGCCCTGCTCCATACCGATTGCCTGCCGGTTTGCGCCGGTAAGCTCTTCAATCGCTGAAGCCCCCGCGCCGTTTACGGAAAACAGATTATCCCCTTCCGCATGAAGCGCCTGAGGATTATTGACATTGACGATGCCGAGATTAAACGTCTGCGAACGGGTTCCCGCCTGGTCCGAAGCAGTCAGCGTTCCGGTTTTGCTGATTTTCAGCTGAGTCAGCGAACTGTCAATTTGTATGGGCTGACCGTTCTCATCGAGAATGGGATTGCCTCCCGCTGTCATCAGCTGAAGCAGCCGGTCATTTCCGCCGGCCGGCTTGAGGGAAAGTGAGCCGTCCCTTGTATACACCCGCCGTCCGTCCGCTTCTGCCTGAAGATATTGATAAGGTGATGTGAACGCGATATCAAGGTCACGGTCGGTTTTTTTGATGCTTCCCTGCCCTGAGTCCAGCTGCGGAGTCATCACCGTTCCGGCGCCGAGACGCAGGCCGGGCGGCGTTTTCCGCATGTTCGGCGAATTTTCCTTTTTGTCATCTATGTGGTCATACTGCTGTCTGATCAGCTCGGAAAAGCGGGAGTCCCTCGCTTTATAGCCTGTCGTATCACTGTTTGAAAGGTTGCTGCTGACTGTATCCATCTGCTGCTGAAGCTGATGTAAGGCTGTTGAAGCCGTCAGCATTGATCTGAGCATCATAATTGAATGTCCCCCATTTTGTTACACTTTGCCGATTTCATTTGCGGCTTTATCCATGCTTTTATCGTAAGCCTGAATGACTTTCTGATTGGCTTCAAATGATCTGTATGCTTCCGTCATTTCTGTATACGTGCTCGTCACGTCCACGTTTGAAAGCTCCGAGACGCCTTGCTTTAATGAATACGAGACTTGGGGATTCGCCGCCGCGCTCAACAGTTCAGAGCCGTCGGCCGTGCTGTATAGGTCATTGCCGTCCCGTTTCAGATTGCGCACGTCTTCTTCCATTCTGATATCAATCTGCCCCGCCGGCCGGCCGTTTGTCGTGACCGTTCCGTTTTCTGATACGGTGAATTTTTCATTGTCGACTGTAATCGGCTGTCCGTTTGTTGATAACACAAGGTTTCCGTTTATCGTAAGCTGATTGTTTTCATTTAATGAGAAAGTGCTGCTTTTTGAATAGCGGACGCCGCCTGCGGTCTGCACGGGATAAAACAGCTCGGCGTTTTCATTCGTTTCGGCATTCTTGGGAACCTGATTCTCCATAAGCGCGATATCCGTCGGCTGATCGGTCGTTTTCAGGCTTCCCTGCGTAAACAACGGTTTCAGCTCCTGCATGTATACGCCTGTGTTGACGGAGCCGATTTTCGTTTTTTTGTCGCCTTCTATTCGGCTCAGAAGCATCTCGGGAAAGGCGCGGATTGAACCTTGATCCTCTTTGTACCCTGACGTATTCGCGTTTGCGATGTTATTTGACAGCATTTCCGTTCTTCTCTGCTGTGTAATCATTGCGGACGTTGCGGTATATAATCCTTTTAACAAGTCTTCCACCTCTGAAATAGCATTATTTCCAGTTGCCTCACCGGAACATTTGTTCTATAATGAAAATCAGCATTTTTTCTTATTATCGGATTTACATTCCCGTTCGTGAAGGGTTTGTCAGAAAAAAACCCCATTCTTTTTCAGAATGAGGTTTTATCATCAGCTCAGTTTGCGTTTTGGAAGCTTGTCCATGTTATCCAGCATGACGCCGGTTCCGACCGCAACACAATCCATCGGGTTCTCAGCGACAAGAACAGGCACCCTCAGCTCTTCGGCAAGAAGCTGGTCAAGCCCGTTTAACAGCGCTCCCCCGCCGGTAATGATAACGCCGCGGTCGATGATGTCAGCGGACAATTCAGGCGGTGTTCTTTCAAGAACCTGCTTGGCGGCCTGCACAATGACGGCAACTGATTCACGAAGGGCTTCTTCTACTTCTTTGCTGTTTACTGTAATCGTTCTCGGCAGACCGGAAACCATGTCACGGCCGCGGATGGTGATTTCTTCATGACGTGCGTCTGGGAAAACCGTTGCGACCTTCACCTTAATATCTTCAGCGGTACGTTCACCGATCAGCAGCTTATACTCGCGTTTGATATAATTTAAGATTTCCATGTCAAACTTGTCCCCAGCCATCTTAATAGAAGAGGAGGTGACAATATCGCCCATAGAAATAACTGCGATATCTGTCGTACCGCCTCCGATGTCAACAACCATGTTACCGCTCGGCTGGAAGATTTCCATACCCGCGCCGATAGCGGCAACTTTTGGTTCTTCTTCAAGGTACACATGCTTTCCGCCGCTTTTTTCAGCTGCTTCTTTAATCGCTTTTTGCTCAACGGATGTAATATTCGTCGGGCAGCAGATCAGCATGCGCGGTTTTGAGAAAAGTCCTTTTACATTCAGCTTATTAATGAAATGTTTCAGCATGGCTTCTGTTACTTCGAAGTCTGCGATTACGCCGTCTTTCAGCGGACGGATCGCAACAATATTCCCAGGTGTACGTCCAACCATTCGTCTGGCTTCTTCACCGACAGCCAGCACTTTGCCGCTGTTTTTATCAAGTGCCACAACGGAAGGCTCATTCAGAACAATTCCTTTTCCTTTTACATGGATCAGTACATTTGCAGTACCGAGGTCAATTCCAATATCCCTTGCAAACATCTATTTATATCCTCCTTGATATCTGTTTCACAGTAAAATATCCACATTGTGCCCTAATTATATATATTATCATAATTTATCAAAAAAAAGCTGCTGAACGATATAAGTTCTTGACAAAATTTTGCGGATATTCGCGAAACCGCCCGGGAGGAGAAAAAAGGGCCCGGCAGACGTCAGGCGCTACGGCTGCTGAACGGGCTCCCCTTCAAGAATTTCATCCTTCTTGTACTTTAATTTCGTCGCCTCTCCCCCTCTTAAATGTCTGATGGATTTATGATAATCGAGTATTTCTTTTACTTCATTCGCCAAGTCAGGATTGATTTCAGGCAGGCGCTCTGTCAGATCTTTGTGTACGGTACTTTTGGAAACACCAAACTCTTTCGCAATGACACGAACGGTTTTTTTCGTCTCCACGATATACTTACCAATCTTGATTGTTCGCTCTTTGATGTAATCGTGCACACCACTCGACCTCCCCAGTTGGATGTGAGAAGTGTGAAATGAGATCCGTATTCTGTAACAGATTCACTGATGATGCAGCTTCTTCGTTGTCCGATTATATAAGAAGGTTTTAGAAATATGCCCACGATCCCTCACCTCAAACACTCTCTTTGATAGGTTTGTAACAGTGTATTAGCAATGAATTGGGAATATGCTAAAAACTCAATAAGGACAAGGGGCGGGTCATAATTTTCTGCTTTTTGATCAGGGGGTTTACATCCGCGCGATCCTGCTGTAGAATGAAACAGCACAATTAGTTACTTAGGTAAGTTTTTTGAAAAGGAGAACGGAAATGATCCACGTCAACAGACGCCTCATTCATCAAATCAATCAATGCGCCCGCCTGATTACGAAGAAAGCCAATGAACGGCTGGAACCATTCGGCCTGTACTCCTCTCAATGGTCAATCCTATATTGCTTAAAAACGATCGGACCGATGACCCAAAAAGAAATCTGGTCCTATCTGAACGTAGAGGCGCCGACCGTTACCAGAACGATCAAACGCCTTGAAGAAAACGGCTGGATTCAGCGGGAACAGGGAGAAGACAAGCGGGAAAAGCTCGTCGTCCTGACGAAGGAAGCTGAATTGAAATACGACAGCATCAATCAAGAGATGCTGAAGTTCGAGGAAGACATGCTTGCGGATTTCCAAGATGGAGATAAGGAAGCTTTTTCTGAGTTTCTGAATGTGTTTTTAACGAAATAGAAAAGAAAGGGAAGTGCTGTACTTTTGAGTAAATCTGACTCGATCTGGACCAAAGATTTTATTATGGTCGTACTCGTGAATTTATTTGTCTTTGTGTTCTTTTATACATTTTTGGCCGTGCTGCCTATCTATATGATTCAGGAGCTTGGCGGCAGTGAATCGCAAGGAGGGCTTTTGATCAGCCTGTTCCTGTTATCTGCTATTATTACCCGTCCTTTTTCAGGGGCGATTATTGAACGGTTCGGCAAGAAAAGAATGACGATTGTATCCTTGGCGCTGTTCGCCCTGTCTTCTTATCTGTATTTGCCGCTACACAATTTCTATCTGCTGCTCGGACTGCGTTTTTTCCAAGGCATCTGGTTCAGCATTTTAACGACGGTCACGGGCGCAATTGCCGCTGACATTATTCCCGCCAAGCGGCGCGGCGAGGGGCTCGGTTATTTTGCGATGTCTATGAACCTTGCCATGGCGATCGGTCCTTTTCTCGGGCTGAGTCTTGTGAAAGTCATTTCGTTCCCGGTTTTCTTTACGATTTTTGCCGTATTTGTTTCTTTAGGCTTGCTGATTGCTTTTATGATTCGTGTGCCGGATCAAAACAACAGCGGAACGACTGTCTTCCGTTTTTCTTTCTCCGACATGTTTGAAAAAGGCGCGCTTAAAATCGCGATTGTCGGGTTGTCCATTTCTTTCTGTTATTCAAGTGTGACTTCATATTTATCCGTTTATGCCAAGACGATCCACCTGTTGGATGTCAGCGGCTATTTCTTCGTCTGTTTCGCAGTGACGATGATGGCCGCCCGTCCTTTCACAGGAAAGCTGTTTGACAGAGTGGGGCCGGGAATCGTCATCTATCCGTCGATTATCGTGTTCTCCGCGGGGCTTTGCATGCTGGCGATGACAAACAGCGCCCTCATGCTTCTCTTATCCGGTGCCGTAATCGGTCTTGGATACGGCTCTATCGTACCGTGTATGCAGACGCTGGCGATTCAGAACTCGCCCGGACACCGTTCAGGCTTTGCGACGGCTACCTTCTTCACTTTCTTTGACAGCGGGATTGCCGGCGGGTCATATGTATTCGGCCTCTTCGTCGCTTCGGCCGGATTCCATTCGATTTATCTGGCAGCGGGGCTGTTCGTCCTGATTGCTTTACTCCTGTATGGCTGGAGCCAGAAAAAAAGAACGCCGCTTGAAGCGGACGGAAACGTTTCAATCGCAGACTGATATGACAAAAAGCCGGGGGCAGCCCCGGCTTTTTTTATTCGGCCGCTCTTTCCCGCGCGATTCGTCTTGCCGCTTTTACATAAGGAGGATGAATATACATAAGCGCCGTATAACCGAGACATGACAAAATGACACCCGCAAACCAGGAGATATCATAGATGCCGGCGAACGCCGGGACGTACATCCCGATTAAAGAAATAAACGCGCCGAGAAAGGTCGCGGCAAAGGCCCGGTAATTATAGCCTTTGTAATAAGTGTACTGTCCGGTTTCCGAATAAAGGTCTTCAACTGAGAGCCGCCTTTTTCTGATGATAAAATAATCAGCCATCATCACCCCGGCCACCGGTCCGAGCATCCCGCCGATGAGCCCGAGAAACGCATAAACATTCGTGGCGCTCTCCATCAGCTTCCACGGTATTGTGAACAGAGCCAAAACGGCGGTCAAATACCCACCCCTCCTGAATGTAATATACTTCGGCAGGACATTCGCCAAGTCATAGGCCGGTGACACGATGTTTGCCGCCACGTTAACCGAGACGGCGGCGATGCAAAGTGTGATGACCGAAAGAGCGATAACAAAAGGATTATCAAACCGGGCCAAAATCTCCACCACATCCCAAATCGGTTCTCCGAATGCTACTTGTGATCCGGATGTCACCGTGATGCTTGCAAACGCGAACAGCGCAAACGTTCCCGGCAGCCCGTAAAACTGGCCGTGAATCTGTTCTTTTTGCGACGCGGCGAACCGGGTGAAGTCAGGGATATTCAGGATCAGCGTCGCCCATATTCCGATAATGCCCGTCACCCCTGCTGCAAACGGCCAAAACGTTTCAGAAAAGGTGTGGAACTTTCCCGGCTGTGAGTAAATCGGTCCGAGCCCGCCGGCAATATCTATCGCCCACCAGACCATGCCGCCGAAGACGAGATAAACAAGCGGGCCCGCCCACACTTCAAATTTTTTGATTGATTCCATGCCGTGCCGCAGTACAAGCAGATGAATGCCCCAAAAGAAAATGAACGACAGAAAACCCGGCAGATGAAGCCCGAGTATATTCCAATCTCCGCCGAGACTCCCCCAGCCCGGCCATATGTTCAAAAGCAGAATGTGTAAAGCCGTGCTCCCGGCAAATGTTTGAATTCCGAGCCACATGATGGCTGTAAACGCCCTGAGAAGCGCTGGAATGTTAGCGCCGTATATTCCGTAAGAAGCCCTGATAATGACCGGAAAAGGCAGTCCGTATTTCGTTCCGGCATGGCCGTTCAAGGCCAAAGCGGCGAACAAAATGAGTGACGCCGTCACGATAATGGCGAGCACCTGCCACGGAGAAAGACCGATCGCAATGAGCCCGCCCACAGTCGCGTAGGTCGGGATATTATGAATACAACCCATCCAGATGGATGCAAAATTCACCGCTTTCCATGTCCGTTCGCCGTCTTCTAAAGGCAGTAAATCTTTGTTGCTTAGCCGATCACTCGTTGTTTTTTTCATTTTCTCCCTCCTGCATGTGCGTTTTCCTTACATCACATGTGAAAAAATATAACTGAAAATTCCGTAAATAACATTGGTCGCTGTCGACAATAATCGTTTTGATTTTTGAGCACATTACACAAAAAAAGAGACGGGGAGAGCCCGTCTCTTTTTGTTGCGCCTGTTAAGAGGCTTTTTTGAGGAGAACCGAAAACCGGAACGCCATCAAAAGGCTTACAGCGCCGACAACGATAAGAATCGTCCCAAGCATATGAAAATGGCCGGCGGTAATTTCTTTTCCGAAAAGAATGCCCAAAATGACAGAAGACAAAATCGAACCGAGATACCGGCAGGTCTGAAACAGGCCGGACGTTGTTCCGACCATGTCGGCGGGGCTCGTTGTCAGCATGGCCGCCTGAAACGTGACATTTCCGAAGCCGTAGCCGACACCCAGCACGGACAGGATCAGCCCTTTTCCTATCATGGGCGCCTGAAGAAAGAAAAACGTTAACAGCACCGCTCCGATCGCGGTCAGGCAGGTTCCGGCAACAATCGGCTGAAGAAGCCCTTTCTTATCTATCCATTTTCCGGTCAGAGGCGACACCAGAATACTCATGCCCGACATAAACAGCATAATCAACCCGCTTGTCTGAACGGACAAATGCATTTCATCCTGAAAATAGCTCGGAAGCCCGAAAAAGATGCAGTAAAAGAATATATTCAGCAAAATAAATTGAATATACACCGACGATAGTTTCCGATGCGTTTTAAACAGCCTGACATCAATAAACGGTTTCTCTGTTTTCAGCTCGCGCCAGATAAACAGCCCGACAAACAAAAGCCCGAATACGCCTTCTGTATAGTGAGGCTTCGTACTGAAGGACAATAAAAACGACAGGAGAAGGATAATCGCCCCGGCAAACAGGAGTATCCCGATCGTATCAAGCTGGCGGAGCACACCTTTCAAGCCGCCGATCTCGCGTTTTTCATCTTTCGGAAACATATACATTCCGAGAAAAAAGCTGAGAATGATAAACGGCAGATTGACGAAAAAGATTGCCGGCCACCCTCCCCAAACGATCAGAAAACCGCCGAGAGTCGGACCGAGCGCCGTCATGGCTGATGCAAAGATTGACAGGACGGCCAGCGCCGAAGCCTGCTTCTCCCGTATATTTGAACGGATCAATCCGACGCCGGACGGATATATCGCGCTGCTTCCGATCGATTGAAAAAGCCGCATGACCAGCAAAGTCATAAAAGTCGGCGCAAACGGCGCGCCGACCGCTGAGACGGCAACAAGCAGAAGCCCGATCAAAAACAGCTTCTTCCTGCCGAGCATATCACCGAGCTTCCCGGTAACAGGCTGCGCCACCGCGCTGGCCAGATAAAAGGACGATATCAGCCAGGACACCGTTGTAAACGACAGGTGAAATTCATGCTGAATACTGTGAAGCGCAAGAGAAATCATCGACGAGTTCAATGGGTTCAGCATCGTCCCCGAAGCCACGGCTGTCAAGAACAGGACGCGGCTTTTTTTGGAGATTGTCATTTTGTCTGTGCGATAAATTCTTCCGTCGTCCGGCTTCTGCCGATTTTCGGGAAGATAAACTTGAGTGTCGCTTCGTGCTGTTCATCGCTGAATGTCGCCATCGCGTCAGTTACGAAAACTTGCTGATACCCGAGCTGAAAAGCTTCTCGCGCCGTGCTCTCCACACCGATGTTTGTCGCAATCCCGCATAACACAATCGTGTCGATCCCCCGTCTTCTGAGCTGAAGGTCCAGGTCCGTGCCGAAAAACGCGCCCCACTGCCGTTTTGTTACCGTATAATCATTTTCTTTCACTCCGATGTCAGGCACAAATTCAGCCCAGTCCGCCGGCGGAGCCGAATGGCCCGCCGCCTCTTCATCCGTCAGCGGCTTCAGCGCATCCGCTCCGTCATGAAAATCCACGTTCACAAAGCTGATAAATCCGCCTTTTTCCCGGAACACCTCAATTAATTTTTTCGCGTTCGGCACAACGGTACCGCTTTTATCCATCGGCACAATGCCTTTTTGTAAATCAATAAGGACCAAAGCCGTTTTTTCAAATTGCAGATTTAATGATGTTGTCATAATGATTCCTCCTGATGCAGTTAGTGTTTCTCACCCCGTTTATTTTACTCTTTCCCGGACAGGATTTCTTCCGCCGTGCTCCGGCGCTCTTTTTATGGATATAAAGTCGCACGGCACCCATTTGAAAAAGCAGCATTATGAATGCAAAAAACCATGTCAGATAACCTTACACGAAAATGTTTTATCGTTCTTTTTTCTCTATAATAATGAATTAATCACAATTACATTCTGAATGAGACGGAGGAATACAACATGCAGATGGGCGATACAGTATTTATGTTCTTTTGCGCTTTACTCGTGTGGCTGATGACCCCCGGGCTGGCTTTGTTTTACGGCGGAATGGTAAAAAGCAAAAACGTGCTCAGCACGGCGATGCATAGTTTTTCTTCTCTCGCCATCGTATCCGTCGTTTGGGTTTTGTACGGATATTCACTTGCTTTTGCCCCCGGCAATACATGGCTTGGCGGGATTGAATGGGCCGGGCTGAAGGGGGTCGGCTTTGAACCCGGAAGTTACAGTGATACGATCCCGCATTCCTTGTTCATGATGTTCCAAATGACGTTTGCCGTACTGACGACGGCCATTATTTCCGGAGCATTTGCTGAACGCATGAGATTCAGTGCTTTTCTTGTATTTTCCTTTTTATGGGCTTCCCTCGTATATACGCCCGTTGCGCACTGGGTATGGGGCGGCGGCTGGATCGGCCAAATGGGCGCTCTTGACTTCGCAGGCGGAAACGTCGTCCACATTTCTTCCGGAGTCGCCGGGCTTGTGCTGGCGATTGTGCTCGGGAAACGCAAGGACGGCACGGCGGCTTCGCCTCACAACTTAATTTACACGTTCTTGGGCGGAGCGCTCATCTGGTTCGGATGGTTCGGCTTCAATGTCGGCAGCGCCCTCACGCTTGACAGTATCGCGATGTTTGCCTTCATTAACACAAACACCGCGGCTGCAGCCGGAATTATCGGCTGGATTTTAATCGAATGGATGCTGAATAAAAAACCGACCATGCTGGGTGCTGTATCGGGCGCAATCGCAGGGCTTGTCGCCATTACGCCGGCTGCCGGGTTCGTTACGCCGTTCTCTTCCATCGTAATCGGTTTCATCGGCGGGCTTGTCTGCTTTTGGGGCGTTTATTGGCTCAAAAAGACTTTCGGTTATGATGATGCGCTTGACGCTTTCGGCCTGCATGGGATCGGCGGGACATGGGGCGGCATCGCGACCGGTTTATTCGCCACCACTTCCGTCAATGACGGCGGGGCAAACGGGCTGTTTTACGGCGATCCGGGACTGCTCTGGAAGCAGATTGCGGCCATTGCGGCAACCTATGTATTTGTATTTATTGTCACTTTCGTTATCATTAAAATTGTAGGTCTGTTCATTCCCCTGCGCGCCAGTGAAGAAGAAGAGTCACTTGGGCTTGATTTAACGATGCACGGGGAAAAAGCATATCAGGACTTATAAAGTGAGGAGTGGCTTAGATGAGCGGTCAAATGTTCAAGGTAGAAATCGTTACGCGTCCGGCTAAGTTTGAAACATTGAAACAGGAACTCGGTAAAATCGGAGTCACATCGCTGACCTTCTCCAACGTACACGGCTGCGGCCTTCAAAAAGCCCACACCGAACTGTACCGCGGAGTCAAAATTGAAAGCAATGTGTATGAACGGCTGAAAGTGGAAATCGTTGTCAGCAAGGTCCCCGTTGATCAAGTCGTGGAAACGGCGAAAAAAGTGCTGAAAACGGGAGAGCCCGGAGACGGAAAAATATTCGTCTATGAAATCGGAAACACGATTAATATCCGCACCGGAGAAGAAGGACCAGGAGCTTTATAAACAGGCAGAACGCCCGGAGACAGAAATGTCCCGGGCGTTTTTTTCGGGCTTCATTAAAAAGAAGAAACCTTTTTTTCATGCGGGACAGGCCGCTTATGCCGTACGGGTTGTTTTTTCGCATATGTACTGATATTGACCAGTATGCCGCACAAAAACAGCGTCATAATCAATGAAGAACCGCCGTAGCTGATAAACGGAAGCGGCACACCCGTAACCGGGAGAAGTCCGCTCATCGCTCCCAAATTCAATACAACCTGAAACATTAATTGAAACGTAATTCCGATGGCAAGAAGCTTCCCGAACGGGTCATCAGCCCGCACGGCCGTTTTTACGCCGAGAAGCATTAACGCAAAATATAATCCCAAAACGATCAGAACACCGAATATCCCCAGCTCTTCGCTGATCACGGCCATAATGAAATCGGTATGCGCCTCAGGCAGATAGTTCATTTTTTCAACACTGTTTCCAAGTCCTCTTCCGAAAAACCCGCCTCCGGAAATAGCAAAATAGGATTGAATCAGCTGATAGCCGTCCCCGTTCGCATCACCAAACGGATTGGTAAAGGAAACGAGGCGCTTCACACGATAGGAAGCGGAAAATGCGAGATAAACAACCCCCGACACCGCCGTCGCGCCGAGCACGAACAGATGGCGCTTTTTCAAGCCGGCACATAATAAAATCGACCCGCACGCCGCCAGGATTAAGGAAGCCGTCCCTAAATCAGGCTCCGCCAATGTCAGCAGAAAAGCAGTTCCCAAAATCACTAAAGGCGGCAGAACCCCTTTCACAAATTGATGAATGTACGGCTGCTTTTTCGTATAAATCGAAGCGAAATACAAAATCATCGCGATCTTCGCCAATTCAGACGGCTGTACGACAAGCGGGCCCGCTCCCAGCCACCTGCGGGAAAAATTCCGCTCCAGCCCGATTCCCGGTATCAAGACGAGCAGCAGCAATACCAGCGAACCGACCACAAACAGCGGTACAAGCCGCGCATACCGCTTATACGGCAGACAGGCGGCAAATAGAAATAAGCATAATCCGATCAGTAAAGAGGCACTTTGTTTATGGAAGAAATAGGATGGATCTCCGTACCGCTGAGACCCCATCACATCACTGGCGCTGTACACCATTAACAAGCCGAATCCGCAAAGCAGCATAATGACAAACACAAGCGGCAGATCGGCGTTTTTCAAACGTTTCAGCAACGGACAAAACTCCTTCGGCTATTCTTTTCCCGCATACTTGACGCACAGTAATACAGTCACGTTTCATTCTGTTTACTTTTTTATGATTATTTTTAATACCAATTGTGTCTCATAGAAAAAAGCATTACACTGTTCATATAAAATAAAGATAAAAGGTGATATTTGTGAATTACGAACTATTTAAAGCGATCAATGGTTTGTCGCACCATAGTGCCATTCTCGACTCTATCATGGTATTTATTACGGAATACGCCATTTACGCCTACGCCCTTTTCCTGCTTGCCATGTGGCTGTTCGGAAGCACAAAAGGCAGACAAAACGCCCTGTACGCGGGCTTCACGGGTGTTGCAGCGCTTATCGTCAACTACCTCATCACGAAAGTCTATGTCGAGCCGCGCCCCTTTGTCGAACATACGGTTCATACGCTGATCCCTCATGCCGCGGATGCTTCATTTCCGAGTGACCATACGACAGGCGCTTTGGCGATTTCAATTGCGATTCTGTTCCGCAACAAAAAACTCGGCTGGCCGCTTGTGATTTTCGGCCTTTTGACCGGCTTCTCAAGAATTTGGGTCGGCCACCATTATCCGATCGATGTGCTCGGAAGCATTATCGTTTCCCTCATTGTCGGATTCCTGCTGTTCAGATTTTCAAATGTGCTTCGTCCGATTGTCGATCTGATCGTGCGAATCTATGAAAGTATCGTTCATAAAAGCAAATCGACAAACCATAATATATAAAAAAAGCCGGCGTCTGTCACAGACTGCCGGTTTTTGTATGTTTGGCTGTATGCTTTTTCCTTTGTAAAGCACAGAATGCGGCAATGCCGAGACTGTCAATCAGCACATCGCGGAGGCATCCGTTTCTGCCGAAAAAGAGCTGGACGATTTCTGTCAGGAAAGCGGCGGCCAATGCATACAGCACCGCCCTCTTCATGCGCCTGCGCTCTCTGAAAAACAAATAGGCGAGCACAAAAAATGAAAACGCGTGCCCGAGCTTTTGAATCGCCGCTTCCGGTATGGCGAGCTCCGCCATATCGAACACAAAGAAACCGGACACATCCGGATGCGGCGTGAAACGGAAGGACACCGTCTGTGACACAATCATATCGTGAAAGCTTTCCGTCAAAGCCGAAACGAAAACAAAGACGAGCCACCCGGCCGCCAGACATTTATTCATTCAGCATCTCCTTCGTTTTCTACTAGTATAAAGGCACATGCGGCAATATGAAAAGCGCCTATCTGAGCTGATAGGCGCTTTGGGATCAAGATTACTTGCCCGAATCTTTCATTGAGCCGTCATCTTTACCATCTGTCTTGTCTTTTGTGCCGTCCTCTTTGTCACCTGGTTTTTCTTCGGTTTCTTTTTTAGGCGTCACATCTTTTTTCTCGGAAGACTGCTGAATTGACCCTTCCGTTTCTTCTGTCACAGCGTTTTTCTCTTCAGCCGCCGCTTTTTCAATAGATGTTACCGGCTTGTCCATAAAATTGAGCGGGTTCATCGCTACGCCGTCCTTGCGGATTTCAAAGTGCACGTGATTTCCGCTTTCTTCACTGTAAAGGTTTTTTCCGGATTTACCGATGACCTGGTTCTGCTTTACTTTGTCGCCCTGATCCACGCTGACTTCAGATAAAGACTGATAGACAGTAGACAGGCCGTCTGAGTGTTCAATTTCAACCACATATCCCAGTACCGGGTCTTTAGCAGCTTTAACAACCGTACCGCTCAGAGAAGCAGAAACATCAAATGATTTTCCGTCTTTCTCAGCTAAGTCAATTCCTTTACTGAGGCTGTACGTGTTATTATAGTTAACAAGTGCTGCTTCTTTCTCTTTTTTTGCGGCATCAGTTTCATAAAACTTTTTCACAACAGAAACATTTTCAGAATGAGCAGCCGGCATTGCGACGTTTTCCATTGACTTGCCTACTTCGACGGCATCGTCTTTGCCGCTGTCATACGCGGAGTTTCCTCCGTTGTTCGTCAGATTGTCCTTCACATCATTCGAAACGGATTGATACCAAAGGACAGCTGTTAAAATGACGGCCGCACTGACTAAGTAGATTGCAGGGAATATCCAGCGTTTGCGAAAAAACCGCTGAAGTTTTTTGACTTGAGAAGTTTTCTTTTCTTCCTCTCTCATTTGTTCATCACCTCAGCAACATTCTGAACACTTTTCTGAAAATATATACACATCCATAAAAAACTTTTTTGGAAATAGTATGTGCAGATTGCACTTGATTATGTAATAAAATGTGAAGGGAGATCCCGGAATATGAATTTGACCCTGCGCAAAGCCGTATTGGAGGATTTAGATGCGGTGGTGGCCATATACAACTCGACGATTGCCTCACGAATGGTAACGGCTGATACGGAAGAAGTGACGCCCGAAGACCGGATGGATTGGTTTTTGCGGCACACGGACCGGCGCCCGCTGATGGTCGCGGAAGATGAAACCGGCAAAGTGGCGGCCTGGATCAGCTTTGAAACGTTTTACGGCCGTCCGGCCTATGACAAAACGGCGGAGATCAGCATCTATCTGCATCAGGATTGCCGCGGCAAAGGAGCAGGAAGCTTTTTGCTGAAAGAAGCCCTGGCACTCGCTCCGGCAATCGGCATCCGCAGCCTGATGGCTTTTATCTTCGGACATAATGTGCCGAGCATTAAGCTGTTTGAAAAATTCGGTTTTACCGAATGGGGCGTATTCCCGGGTATCGCCGAAATGGACGGAAAACGATATGACTTGAACATTTTAGGGAGAGAACTGTCATGATCACCATCGATAAAGAGAAAGACGAAAACCAGCCGCTCAATAAAAAAGCCCGTTCCCTTGCCGACATCGCCAAATGGGGAAAGATCACCGCCGTGTTTCTGATCATCACGGGCTCTCTTTCCGCTCTGTCAGCCATTGTGACACTGCTCGGAGCCATTCCGGGGGTTCTGCTCATCATTTCCGGCGTCATGCTGATGCGCTCGGCAAAAGCGGCTGCCGCCCTTCAGGAAGGACTAGAAGAAAACGCGGAAGAAAATATGCTTGCACATTACGCGTCATTTATCAAAATGCAGTTTTTTTACGCGGCATCCAGTGTGGTATTGGGCATTCTCGCTTTTATTTTAGTCGTCATCTTCGCTGTCATCGGAATTATCGCTTATCACAGCACTGATACGTATGACACGCCTGATTCATATTACTATGAGAACGACCCGGTGTTTGAATGACAAAAAGAGCTGATCGCGTGTCAGCTCTTTTTTAATAAAGCATTTCTTTTTTCCGGTCTTCTTCCGTTAAAAATTCAATAAAGCTCTTCATCGCAGACGGCTCCTCGGCAATCAGCCGGGTATAGGCGCTTTTCCGTTCCTCGGACAGAATATCGCTTTTTCTGATTCTGTTCAGCATATAAAGGCGGATCGTTTTTTGCACCTGTTTCCGCTGATAGCCGGCTTCCTTAAAAAACGCAAGACCCAGAGCCGCAAGGAGGGCAAAAATGCCGGCCGATACGAGAGCTCCTCTCCCGGAAGGGGCCTGAATCAAAAGCGATGCCAGATGAAACAGACTAAAAGCGGCGAGCGGGAAAGCAAGAAAACGGTAAATGATGCTTTTTTTCATCAGCGGCGCGATGGCGATTTGTATTTTCTGAATTTCTTTTTTTATGAATCCCGGCAATTGTTCCGCATGCTCCAGCTTCATGCCCTCTCCCCTTTGCTGTCATTTTTGTCTTCTTTTTCATATATGCATATTTTACCGCACCCGGAACTTTCTTTGAAAGAAAACTGCATTCATCTTTGATTCCGGCTCTTTATTCTTTCAAAATGTCAATGTTATAATTTGAAATGGGAATCAGATTGCTGCACTTGTCGGAATACTAATGGGCACAGTCTTGATAAATATGATATAGCGGGGTTGCAAAGTGAGCATTTCATTTATTTTATTCGGATTTTTTTTCGTTTTAAATATACTTTTGGCCGTCATCATGATTTTCAAAGAAAGACGCGATGCCAGCGCTTCATGGGCTTGGCTCTTGGTTCTTTTTTTTATTCCCATTTTAGGGTTTATTTTATACCTGTTATTCGGCCATAACCTGAGACGCAAGCATCTGTTTCAGTGGGAAGACCGTAAAAAAATCGGGATTGAAAAGCTGCTGAAGTCTCAGCTGAAGGATCTGAAGTCGAGGCAATTCCAATTTAACAACAGGGCGACTGTGGATAATAAAGACCTCATCTATATGCTTGTCATGAACAACCACGCAGTCTTTACAGAGGATAATTCGGTGGAGATTTTGACGGACGGGCGCGATAAGTTCAAACGCTTAATGAAGGACATTTCCAACGCAAAAGATCACATTCACCTTCAATACTATATTTATAAAGGTGATGAACTGGGAAAAAAATTGCGCGATGCCTTAGTGAAAAAAGCACGCGAAGGCGTAAAAGTCAGAGTGTTATATGATGAACTCGGTTCAAGATCACTCAGAAAAAAATTCTTCAAACCGCTGCGGGACGCCGGCGGCCATGTGGAAGTCTTTTTTCCTTCCAGGCTTCGTCCGATTAATTTGCGGCTCAATTACCGGAATCACCGCAAGCTCGTCATCATTGACGGCGAAACCGGCTATGTCGGCGGCTTTAACGTCGGAGATGAATATCTCGGCCTGAATCCGAAATTCGGCTACTGGCGCGATACGCACCTCAGGCTTCAAGGCACGGCGGTACACGCCATTCAGACACGGTTTATCCTCGATTGGAACCAAGCCTCCCATCATCATACGCTCACATACGTTCCGAATCATTTTCCGGAATGCGAGCCGAAGGGCAATGTCGGGATGCAGATTGTCACGAGCGGACCGGACTCAGAATGGGAACAAATTAAAAACGGCTATATCAAGATGATCTCAACGGCCAAACGGTCAATCCTGATTCAGACGCCTTACTTTATTCCTGACTCAAGTCTTTTAGATGCCCTCAGGATCGCCTGTCTGTCAGGCATCGACGTCAAAATCATGATTCCGAACAAGCCGGATCACGCTTTCGTTTACTGGGCGACTTTATCTTACATCGGCGATCTTTTGAAAGCCGGAGCCTCAGTCTACATTTACGATAACGGCTTTATTCATGCAAAAACGATTGTCGTCGATGATGAGACGGCTTCAGTCGGTACGGCGAATATCGACGTCAGAAGCTTCAGACTTAATTTTGAAGTCAACGCCTTTATTTATGACGTCACCATTGCGAAAAAACTCATTTCCTCATTTAAAGAAGATCTGCTCGTCTCCAGAAAATATACGTATGAAGAATATCAGGAGCGTTCGCTGCGGATCCGCATTAAAGAATCGATTTCAAGACTTCTTTCGCCGATTTTGTAATTCCCGGGGTGTTTTCTCGGGAATTTTCTGATATAAAAACGGACACGGCATGAAAAAACACATTTTATATTCAAAAGAATGACCGAATAGTGTATAAATGAAAAGTGAGTATTTTTTTGTAAAGGAGTGCCATAGTTTGAAACCTGAATCAGTGAATCGTTCGCTTATTTCTATTTCGAAATGGGGAAAAGCGACAGGTATTTTATTTATTATCGTGGGTGCGTTTGCGGCGCTGTCGGGCGCGTTTTTCTTTTTAATCGGAGCCATTCCCGGCGTTCTGCAGATCATTGCCGGCATTTTTCTGATGCGCTCGGCAAATGAAGCGGGACAGATGGCGGAGCAGTTCAATGAACTGACAGAGGAACATATGCTGGAGAATTATGCAAAGTTCGTGAAAATGCAGGGGATCTACCTGATTGTGACGGTCGGCTTGTCCGTTCTCGGTATCGTTCTCTTCATTGTCCTCATGACGCTCGGCATCGTGGACGGCGTGTTTAATAATATTGATGCCAATACATATTAAAAAGGAAAATCCCGGCGCATCCGCCCGGGATTTTTTCTTATTCCGCTTCTTCAATAACGGTAAAGCGTTCGTTTTTGTGCTTCGGATTATCCAATTCGTTCAATACGACGATGGCATAATGGCGCAGCTGATGCAGCTGTCTGCAAATATTCTTTCAGACATTCCGGCTTCAGCTCAAAAAAGTTTATTCAAATAAAGCTTTTCCTCAGAGTTTCAACTGAAATCACTCAATTGTTCGACTGTTCCTGATCAGGTTTAGAAGCAAGAATTGTGATTCTGCAAAATAAGGATAAAAGCCCTGATGGGACAAGACCACTCATCATACAATTTTTTGGGTCTTTGTAATTAAATTACAATTGTTCTTAATATTCACTCATGTATTCATGCTATTATATTGAAAGGAACGATCAAAAGCGTTGGCGTTCGTTAAATATTTACGAGTGCTGCCTCATGTCAAAGTCAGAAAAAATAGTATAGGAGGTAACATATGTTTAAGTTTAAAAAGAAATTCTTAGTTGGATTAACGGCTGCTTTCATGAGTATCAGCATGTTTTCGGCAACCGCCTCTGCAGCTGGCACAGATTACTGGCAAAATTGGACTGATGGGGGCGGAACAGTCAACGCTGTCAATGGATCTGGCGGGAATTACAGTGTTAATTGGTCTAATACCGGAAATTTCGTTGTTGGTAAAGGCTGGACTACAGGCTCGCCATTTAGAACAATAAACTATAATGCCGGAGTCTGGGCGCCGAATGGCAATGGATATTTGACTTTATATGGCTGGACGAGAGCACCTCTCATCGAATATTATGTAGTGGATTCATGGGGTACTTACAGACCTACCGGAACGTATAAAGGTACTGTAAAGAGTGATGGAGGTACATATGACATATATACAACGACACGTTATAACGCACCTTCCATTGATGGCGATAACACTACTTTTACGCAGTACTGGAGTGTTCGCCAGTCGAAGAGACCAACCGGAAGCAACGCTGCAATCACTTTCAGCAATCATGTTAACGCCTGGAAGAGCCATGGAATGAATCTGGGCAGTAATTGGGCTTATCAAGTCTTAGCGACAGAAGGATATAAAAGCAGCGGAAGTTCTAATGTAACAGTGTGGTAACACCTCATCTTTAATTAGGGGCAGCTAACGGGCTGCTGATCGTTCCTTGAGAAATTTTATAATGATTGTTAAGAGGCGAACGGTTTTGGCAATATCGGAGGCAGGATATCATTTTTTGTTTAACTTGCTCACAGCTGACACCTTCACATAAGTCTTAAGCGAAATAAAAATATCCCGGTAACCACCTCCTTTAGTTTCGGAGGATTTCTTCATTAAACAGATCGCAATCCCGCATCCAGGCGTGTCTGAATATGGAGCCAAGACCGTGATTTCCTCATTATTCCTTGTAACCATTTTTGTTACACCGTTAGCGGCATGAACCCATCTCTTTTTAACAAAAGAGATGATTCATTACATCATAAAGGGACTTGCTCGCAAGTTCATTCTCCATTGCCCGCTGTACGCTTCCGAACGTCTCATCGAGCGCGCGCTGAATATTTTTGCCGACCGGACAGTCGGGGTTCGGATTGTCGTGAACCGCAAAAAGCTCTTCCTTATTCTGCACCGCCCTGTAAACCTCTAAGAGGGTGATCTCCGACGGATCTTTTTTCAGGCTGGCTCCCGGAACACCCGCCCGGGATGTCAGAATACCCGCTTTTTTCAGCTGGCTGATCGTTCTCCGCACGACGACGGGATTGGTGTTTACGCTGCCCGCAATCATATCCGATGACGCCCGTTCATCCGTTGAGATCAGCGATAGAATGTGAATGGCCACAGCAAGACGGCTGTTAATCATGTTTTTCACCACCGTTGTAACCGCAATAGTTACATTTCATTTGTTTGTCAACTACTAATATACACTAAAACGGGCGGCAGGATGAAATCAAGTTGGCAATAGAGGGTAAACAGGCCGGCGGGAAACCGGCCGGAGAGGGATTAAAATAAGAAATAACGCTGTCCGAGCGGAACATAGCTGACGGGCTGGCATGCCAGCTCTTCTCCGTCGGCGAACACCTGATAAGTTTTCGGATCGACTTGTATATTCGGCATCGCGTCATTCAGCTTCATGTCGAGCTTACTCAGCTTACGGATATTCCGTACGGGAGAAATCATTTTTTCAAGGCCGAGCTTTTCCGGCACACCGTTTGCGATACCGGCCTGGGACATAAATGTAATAGAGGTATTTCGGTTTGCTTTACCGTATGATGCGTACATCTGCCGCATAAACACGGGCTCAGGCGTCGGAATGGAAGCATTCGGATCTCCCATCTGGGCGCGGGCGATCATGCCGCCTTTGAGCACAAGTTCAGGTTTGACGCCGAAGAAAACCGGGTCCCATAGTACAAGGTCGGCGAGCTTTCCTTTTTCAACGGAACCGACTTCATGGCTCAGGCCGTGAGTGACGGCCGGGTTGATCGTGTATTTGGCGATATAGCGTTTGGCGCGCACATTGTCATTGCCGTTTTCTCCTGATAGAGCGCCGCGCTGTTTTTTCATTTTATCGGCCACCTGCCATGTCCGGATAATCACTTCTCCCACCCTGCCCATCGCCTGCGAGTCAGATGACGTCATGCTGATCGCGCCGATATCGTGCAGAATATCCTCCGCCGCAATGGTGGCCGCTCTGATGCGTGAATGACTGAACGCCACGTCTTCAGGCACTTTTGAATCTAAATGATGGCAGACCATCATCATATCAAGATGCTCGTCCATCGTGTTGACGGTATACGGGATCGTCGGCGTCGTAGAGGACGGCAGGATATTGGCGTAAGATGCGAGTTTCATAATATCCGGTGCGTGGCCTCCGCCGGCTCCCTCTATGTGATATGTATGGATAACCCGGTCGCCGATCGCATCAAGCGTATTTTCTAAAAAGCCCGCTTCATTTATCGTGTCTGTATGGATCGCCACCTGAATGTCCGCCTCATCCGCTGCTTCCATGCAAGCTTTAATGGCGCTTGGCGTTGATCCCCAATCTTCATGCAGCTTCAGGCCGATCGCGCCTGCTTCCACCTGCTCGATCAGCGGCGCTTTATCGGATGCATTCCCTTTTCCTAAGAAACCGACATTGATCGGAAACTCCTCGGCCGCTTCCAGCATTCTCGACATGTACCATGCACCGGATGTACAAGTCGTCGCTTTACTTCCCGTCGCAGGACCCGTTCCGCCGCCGAGAAGCGTGGTCACGCCTGAAGAAAGCGCGACTTCCATCTGCTGCGGGCAGATAAAGTGGATATGCGTATCCACCCCGCCGGCCGTTACGATTTTCCCTTCGCCGGAAATAACTTCTGTTCCGGCACCGATAATCATGTGCGGGTCCACCCCATCCATAATATCAGGGTTGCCGCTTTTTCCGACGCCGACAATCCGGCCGTCCTTCACCCCGATATCCGCCTTGACGATTCCGGTATAATCCAGGATAACCGCGTTTGTAATGACCAGATCAAGCGCTCCGTCTTTCCCGGTGATACGCCCGTTCTGCCCCATGCCGTCCCGGATTGTTTTCCCTCCGCCGAAAATCATTTCTTCACCGTAATTCGTGAAATCTTTTTCGACTTCAATCCATAAATCCGTATCTCCGAGTCTGACTTTGTCTCCCGTTGTCGGTCCGAACAGTTCTGCGTATTGCTCACGTGACATTTTCATCGGATCGCCTCCTCCATCCATCCGGCTTTTTTAAGATTTGACAGAGTCTTCTCTTTTCCCCGCTCATCCATATACGTATCGGCCATGCCGTTGAGACCTCTGACCGTTTTTCGCCCTCCGATTTCCACGAGCGTGACGGTTTTCTCTTCTCCCGGTTCAAAACGGACAGATGTGCCTGACGGGATATCAAGGCGCATGCCGATTGCTTTGTCCCGATTGAAGGAAAGGGCGCCGTTGGCTTCGGCAAAATGAAAATGCGATCCTACCTGCACTGACCGTGTTCCGTTATTGGTGACTGACACCTCCAGCGTCTTCCGGCCTTCGTTAATGGTGATGATCCCCTTTGCGACTTGAATCGCTCCCGGCTTCATGACTTCACCTCCGCCTTGATCGGCTGATGAACGGTGACAAGCTTAACCCCGTCCGGGAACGTCGCTTCCACCTGAATGCTGTCCAGCATTTCCGGAACGCCTTCCATAACGTCTTTTTCCGTCAATACATTGCGGCCGGATTCCATCAGCTCAGCAACGCTTTTTCCGTCTCTCGCGCCTTCCATCAGATAACAGGTCAAATATGCGGCGGCTTCGGGATAATTCAGCAGAACGCCGCGCGCCTTCCGCTGCTTAGCGAGCTCTCCCGCCGTAAAAATAAGCAATTTTTCTTGTTCAACCGGTGTCAGTTTCATCTGTATTCCCCCTTAGTGATAGTCAAACACAATCCGCATGGTCATACCGAAACGATGCAGGCGGCCGTCACCCCCTTCACCTCATGAAATGTTAAGTGATAAAAGTTATTCGACGGTGAACGGCCCGATTCCTTTTGCAGAAATTACCGATTTCTCATTTTTTTCTTCAACAAACGTTTAATCAAATGTGAAGAAAGGTTACATTCTATGTGAATATTATAAAGAAATCGCCGGGGAATTTATAGAATATTTAAAAATTTAGTGAATATTAACCAAATGAACTGGAATTTTTGTCATTTCTCATAACAAAAAGCCCAAAATATTTTGGGCTTTTGCTGTGTTTCACTATCAAATTAATCATCACTGAGTTTATCTTTCGTTTTGCCGACACCCTTTTGCAGGCTGCCTTTCGCTTTGTCTTTTTTACCTTCCGCTTTTAAGTCGGACTTGTTTGCCATGTCGCCTGCTTTGTCCTTTGCTTCCCCTTTCATTTTGTTCATGCCGCCTTTTACTTTGTCTTTTAAACCGTTATCTTGACTCATGATCTCTTCAGCTCCTTTTTTGTTCTGTGTACTTGTTTTCTTCCCTTTCAGCCTGATAGCAAACATGTAAACTCTCAATTATTGATTTCACAGCGTTCCCCGTAGCGGAGCACTTTGTAAACAGCCAATCCGTCTGACAGCTTATTATCCCCGTATTGCACCGGCAGAAGGGCAAAGAAAACATAATAAGTTGAAAAATAGACAAATTGGTAAAAAAATAAGTTTGGCTCGAGGACATCTTTTATGATCAGCAGATTTATTAAAAAGATAGAAGCGAGATTAAACAGACAGCCTCCGGAATAGACGAGCGCGCTCGTCAGACGGTTATCTATCCGCAATTCGCCGAACTTGCAGAAAGAATCTATGAAGTAGATACGCCGAACCTGAATCGGCCCTACTTTTAAAAGACGTTTCCCCATTCCGATATCCAATGATGCCTTGCCTCCGAACAGCATGGCCATAAAGCTGTGTCCCGACACATGGATGACAGACACCATCGGCAGAATGATGAGAAATGATACGAAAAACTTTATCATATCATTGAATCCGAACAACAAATCCCTCCTTCCCATCATACTTTTTTCTCTCTTTTGCGATTTTTCCGTTTTTTTCTATGGTCAAACGTTATGATGTGCATAAAAAAATAACCATCTGCTGATCAGATGGTTAAGAAAAATTATATATCGTATAAACACTGTTCTTTTTGAATGTTTTCTCTCATGCGAATCGCTTTTTCATAAAAATACGCCGCTTCTTTATATTGCTCATGTGCGCTCGTGTAAACGGCGGCCTCTAAGGCGAAATCTTCAATATACACATACAGCGATTTTTCATTCATATAGTCAAACACTTCATGGATTAAATCCATATTGAGTGACTCCAAATAAAGCGCTTGTAAAAACTTATACTTCTCTAAACTGAATCGGTCGCCCCGTTCTTTCGCGATCATAACCCCTCTTTCATAATAGGTAAGGGCCGCTTGGTCATCACGCAGCCTGAAAAGGGTGTGCGTTAAGCTGAACAGCGCCTTCGGAAGCTGTTCAAGCTGATGCTCTTCAAAAACGGGAACCGCTTTTCTAAAGTACCGGGCCGCTTCATCCAGATCCCGCTTTTCAGAATAACAATTCCCCAGATTGTAAAGCGAAGACCCGATCAGGCGGGGCTGTCCTTCAAGCAAAGAAAGGCGGAGGGCTTCGTCTAAATGCTCAAGCGCTTTGTCGTAGTTTTTGCAGTCGATGTAGTTTCCTGAGATGACGAAATGGCATTGAATTCTCCGCACTCTGTAGAAATCGTGTTTCATATACGTATCCAGCGCCTGAATCCCGTGATTCATGGAAAAATGAGTCTGCTTCATGACATAAAACACTTCAGACATCTTGAAATGGAATTCCGCCCTCTCTATATCATCCTCGACAAATGAAAGGAGTTTTTCCGCTTTCCGGTAAAAAGAAATAGCCGCAACATAGTTATTGTGATCGAATTCATACATCCCTCTGAACAAATGGAAATAATACTCAGACAGTCCCGATATGCTGTCCGTGCTTTCGATCGTCTTTTGCAGCTCGCTGTACTGAATCTGTGATTGTTCGGTGCATTCCGGCTTGACGTAATCAAGCATAATATGATGGCGGTAGCTGATCAGCTGATAATATAACAGCAGCAGCTGGTCTTCCTCCATACGTTGTATATCCTCATCAATTTCCTCTTTCAGCTTTATGGCATCAGCCGCTTGAAACGCTAAAATGTGCTTGTACCATTTGTTGATCTTAACTCCAACTTGAGATGACGGAATCTCGTATGCGGTCATGCCCCTTTCACAACCTTTTCTAATTTCTATTGGTTATATTTTAACATATTGTATGGCTTTGGAATTGCATAACTTGATTGTCCTGCATCAAAATTCCTATCATATATTTCGGCTGTCACCGGTATTTTTTGAACAGACCGCTCTCATATTGTGAATAAAAAAGCCTGCCCTTGTCCGGGCAAGCTTTTCTTCATCCGCCTATATAAGACATTTCCACTTTCTTTTTCCCATCCGTTTTAGAAAGCGCGCGGTCAATTGAATACTGATCCGTGCGATTTCTCCAGACAGAAGCGATGGATTCCGTCAATTCATCATCGTTCAGACCGCCGCGCACGAGTTTCCGAACATCATAGCCGCTTGACGCAAACAGGCACGTAAACAGCTCTCCTCTCGCCGACAGGCGCGCTCTGTTGCAGGAGGCGCAGAATGCATCCGAGACGGAGGAAATCACGCCGATTTCGCCGGAACCGTCAAGATAGCGGAACCTGGAAGCGACCTCTCCTTTATAATTCGCTTCTATCGGCTCCGTCGGCATGTGCTGGTTGATCAGATCAATAATCTCCGCCTTCGTGATCACGTCTTTTTTATTCCATTGATTCGTATTGCCTACATCCATAAATTCAATAAACCGGAGAATATGACCCTTTTCTTTAAAATAGCGGGCCATCGGCAGGATATCTTTTTCATTGACGCCCTTTTGAACAACCATGTTGATTTTCACACCGAGTCCGGCCGCTTTTGCCGCCTCAATGCCCTCAAGCACCTTGTTCACCGAAACCCCGCGGCCGTTAATGGCCTTAAACCGCTCATCCTCTAAAGAATCGAGGCTGACTGTCACGCGATGCAGCCCCGCCTGCTTCAGTTTTTCCGCATACACGGGAAGCAGAGAGCCGTTTGTCGTCATCGCGATATCTTTAAGTCCGGGGATGCGCGCAAGTTTTTTGATCAATTCAGGCATATCTTTTCTCATGAGCGGCTCTCCGCCCGTCAGCCTGATTTTTTCAACGCCGAAGCGGCCGACAAACAGCTTCGCAAGCCGCTCAAGCTCCTCGAAGGAGAGCAATTCCGTCTTTTGTAAAAATGGATAATCCGGTCCGAATAATTCGGCTGGCATACAGTACGTGCATCTGAAGTTGCAGCGGTCGGTTACAGAGATACGAAGATCCCTGAGCGGCCTTTCCCTTTTGTCTGTCACCCGGCGCGTTTCTGTATTCATAAGCCCAAGACCCCTTTCTATTGTTCAACCCGTTCAGGATGTGTGTATACGTTAAATGATCCGTTTCTGACAAAACCTATCGCGGTTATGTTCAGCTCTTCCGCCATTTGCAGCGCGAGCTCCGTCGGCGCCGATTTTGAAATGACAATCGACACGCCGATTTTTGCGGCTTTTAATAAAACCTCTGAGGAAATCCGGCCGCTGAAGACGATCAGCTTGTCACGGACCGGCATTCCGTTTTTCAAACAGCAGCCGTACAGCTTATCCAGCGCGTTGTGGCGCCCGATGTCCGTCCTCATGAAGAGCAGCTTTTCCGTATCGCACAGCGCCGCATTATGGACGCCGCCCGTTTCCTGGAAGGTGCCGCTTCCTCTTTGCATCTCCTTCATCAGGCGAAGGCACGTCTCAGGAGTTATAGTGATACGGCTGACGGCGGTTTTGGCCGTTTTCACATCCTGCTGAAAGTAAAAATGGCGGCCTTTCCCGCAGCATGAACCGATGACCCTCTTCGTATAGTCTTTTTGCTCAAGCACTCCGGGATTCGTCAGTTCAACATATGCAAACCCGAGACTTTCATCTATAGTAAAGCTTTTGATTTCTTTTTCAAAACGAATGACGCCTTCTGATGCGAGAAATCCGATGACGAGTTCCTCTAAATGGTCAGGCGTGCAGACGAGCGTAACAAATTCCTGCCCGTTCACCATGACGGTCAGCGGATACTCTGAAACCATCCGATCTGCCGTCTTTGTTAATACCCCTTTTTCATAGCGGTATATGTCTCTTACCGCTGTTGTTTTTTCATCCACTGTTTTCCCCTCCGCAGTATCCTTCTCTTTTATTCTTCCACAATCCCTGTATTTTGTCGAATTTGCGGTTTAAAAAAAGAGCCCTCTTAGGACTCTATGTTTCATTGCGATGATGTCTGCTCAGAATGGTGAATAAAATAACTGCGGCGATAATGGCCAATATACTGACGAATATGAAGGCGGCAAGCTTCAGAAAAATTCCCATCAGAACAAAAACGACTGCCGCCAGCACTAATATAATGCCTGCTCCTTTTAACAACAGCGTTCATCTCCTTTTATCCGTATCATTCCCGCGGTTCCGTTTTCTAAACAAAAAAGACGCCGCGCGGGCGTCCTTTTTTAACCTATTCTTTTGCTAAATCCTTTGCAGCGTCTTCCCAAGCCTGTTTGAACTCGTCCGCGCTGTCAGCTGAGACATATGTGCCGCCTCCCGCTTCCGCCGCTTTTTCAAGGCTTTCGCTTCCTTTCATGCCGAAGTTGAAGCCGATGATATTGACGATCGTGTTGACGTTCGCTTTACGGAGCTTTTGAATTTCGGCCTGAGGATTACCGCCGCATGTTTCTTCACCGTCTGTGATCAGATATACGACGTTTTTCCCTGTGGCGCCGGCCCGCTCAAATTCTTCACGCGTATCAGAAAGCGCTTTCGCAATCGGTGTCCAGCCGGTCGGTTTAATCTTGCTGAGTGATTGCTCAAATGGAGTCACGGCGTACGGCTGAAGGCCGTATAACGTTTCTGTCGCATTACATGATACGGCTTTGCCTGAGTTTTTATTATTGCCCTTATGCCCGAATACCCGAAGCATCAGATTCGTGTCTTCAGGAAGAACTTCCGCAAAAGAAGTGACAGACTCTTTCGCAACATCTATTTTACGCTCTCCCCCTGTTTTTTGTATCATGCTTCCGCTTGCATCAAACAGCACAGCAATGTTTGTTTCTTCGTGCTTTTTCTCAGCTGCAAAAACAGGTGATCCGAGTGAAAGCGTCAAAAGTCCGACAATCCCCGCAGTGAACATTTTTTTCATTTCCTTCATTCCTCTCCGTTTGTTTTTGGCCGATGGGCCCCCGGCTCTTCTCTATGCTAGATGACGTGTATGCAAAAAGATATAGGGCGGGATTCCTTTTGTATAAGCGGCTGTACGCCGTTAAAAATGAACAGAATTATGCGCATCATCCTAAAAAGATTGGATAAATGATGACAGATTTAATGCCTTTTTCGCCCTTTTTGTAATATAAGTCCGGAATCTGATTCTTTTTACAGTTTTCTCTTCATCTTTTCTTGAAATTTTTGTTAAATAAAAATAAAAAAAAGGGCCGATAAACGGCACCTTTTCTTATTCCGCTAATGAACTCGCTGCCATTGTAAAGATGCGGTTCATATCCTTTTGGCTGTGAGCTTCGTAATATTTTCCTCCGCCCGCTTTGGCAATCTCGTGAAGCTGGCCGTTGAAGCCTTCCTTAAAGTCAAAGCCGATCACGTTGACTTTAATATGCTGTTTGCGAAGTTCTTTCGCTGTCTTAACAGGATCTCCTCCGCATGTCTCCTCGCCGTCCGTCAACAGGAAAACGGATTTACTGCCAAGTTTGTGCAAACCGGTAAAGGAAGCCTTCGCATCCTCTAATGCTTTTGCAATCGGTGTCCAGCCCGTAGGCCCGATTCCGTTAAGAGAGTTAAGGAAGCTCTGTCTGTCAAACCTTTGGAATCCGTACACACCGCGAATGGATTCACAAGATTGAACCTTTCCGGAGTTTTTATTATTGCCTTCCGAACCGAAAACTGTCATTCTGACCTGTGATTTAGATTTAATTTGATCCGCAAAACGGACAATTTCTTCTTTTGCCATGTTGTATTTAGAAACACCGTCAATCCGTTTTGCCATACTGCCGCTCGCATCAAGTAAAATGGCGGTATTGTTTTTAAATGAAAGAGTCTTCTCGTTTGCATTCTCGGCAGCAAAAGCAGGAGATGCAGCAGTCAGCATCAATCCGAGCATGAGTATGAGTGAAAATGTTTTTTTCATTGCTTTTTCCCCTTTTCAATAGATTTACGTTCAACGCCGAACAATATTTATCGTAAATGAGATGAAAAGGGAAATAAATAGGACGGCGTTCCTCATTATTTTTGCGTATATTCACATAGAAGCGGCATTTTTATCAGTGATTTACACCCGGCGCTCAGCCTTCAATCGACATTTGTCAGCCTTTAGGCTTTCGTTATATGAGTCTGTTGGTTGCTTTACCGTTTATGGAATAGTTTTCAAAAAAACAGACGCTCATGAAAGCGTCTATTTTTTCGCCATATATTTGTTTAAAAATGAATCTGCTTCGGAAATGTCCACTCCCTGATAATAATGCTTGACGATGTCCGCCACTGATTTTCCCTGCTCCGCCATGTAATTGGCCCCGTACTGGCTCATGCCGACGCCGTGGCCGAATCCTTTTGTCGTAATGGTGATGCTGCTGCCGTTTCGTTTCCATTCAAAGTCGGCAGAACGGAGTCCGAGTTTTTCCCGGATGTCTCTTCCCTTCAGCTTTTTGCCGTTGATGACGGCCGTTGCCACTTGATGGCCCGGCGTTCTGGCTGTAATCTGTCCCACCGTGTTTTGTCCTGAGAGCTGTACGCCGAGCTTTTGCTGAAACTCCGGCACACTGAAGGTCTGGGTGGCAAGATATTTCGGCGATTGCTTATCCCACGGACTTTTCACGCTTTTTAAATAAGGAATGGCGCTTGTCCAATAGGCTTCCGCATTTTCCGTATACCCGTTGCTCGTAGAGAAGAAAGATGCCTCAATCGGCTTGTTATCGTACGTTAAAATCTTTCCTTGCGTGCCAGCCACCGCGTTTGTGATTTTCTTGAGGTTGTGTGCGTACTTAGAACCCCATTCTTTTTTCAGCTGGCTTTTGCTTTGATAGACTTGGAACATTTGCGTATCATCCACCAGTGATCCTTTCGGCGCCTGAACGGCTGAATCAGCGACCATCAGTCTGACGATGAATGTACGGGCGGCGAGCGCCTGGGCTTTTAAGGCCTCCGGTTTAAAATCTGCGGGCATTTCGGAAGCCACGACACCGATCACGTACTCTTCAAGCGGAATGTTTTCTACAGAATGATTGGATGTCCGATAAACCGGAATGGATACAGGTGATTCTTTCAATGTTTCTGCTCCTTTTGTTTCTCGTGTGGTGTGTGCTGTTTTGTGTCCGGGCTCTCTGTTTACGGCTGCTCCTTTTTCTGCCTGAAACGGAAGGACGAGAATGGTGGGGACTAGAAGAATAAGTATACACAGCCCGGATAGTAGAAATACAATCGGTTTCATATATCAGCTGCCTCCTGCTTGGGATTCGACTCTACTTCATCTTATGGGCAGGGACAAGCTAATATGACTTCCTTTTGGACAGAATCTTTGTTCCATTTTTCACGCGAAAAACGTATTCTTTTTTGGAAATCAGAGCATAATAATGATGATAAACCATAAAAAAACAGTATGCCAGATTGACATACTGTTTTTACAGCCATTATGCGTTTAGGTCAGTTACGACTTCTTTGCTTTCTTGTTCAGCGGCCGTTTCATCAACGACACGCTCGATGTCAGCGCCGAGAGCCGCAAGTTTTTGATGGAAATTCACATAACCGCGATCCAAGTGCTTCAGTTCCGTGACGCGTGTATGACCTTCAGCCACTAATCCCGCAAGAATCAGCGCCGCGCCCGCACGCAGGTCCGTAGCGGCAACTTCTGCGCCTTGCAGCTGTACAGGACCGTTAATGATCACAGAACGTCCTTCAATTTTAATGTCGCCATTCATCCGGCGGAATTCTTCAGCATGCATAAAACGGTTTTCAAACACAGTTTCAGTAATCATGCTTGTTCCGCTCGCACGGAGAAGCAGCGCCATCATTTGCGACTGCATATCAGTCGGGAATCCTGGGTGAGGCATCGTTTTAATGTCGATCGGCTTCAGCTGGGCAGGACCGATGACACGAAGGCCTTCTCCTTCATCCGTAATTTTGACTCCCATTTCTTCCATCTTCGCAATTAAAGACGTAAGATGCTCAGGAACCGCACCTTTCACTAATACATTTCCTTCCGTGATAGCCGCAGCCACCATGAAAGTACCCGCTTCAATACGGTCAGGAATGATGTTGTGTCTTACGCCGTGAAGCTTCTCGACACCTTCAATTTTAATGGTGCCTGTGCCGGCTCCGCGGATTTTTCCGCCCATCGCATTGATATAGTTCGCTAAGTCAACGATTTCAGGCTCTTTTGCCACGTTTTCAAGCGTTGTTGTTCCTTCAGCTAAAGCAGCTGCCATAATCAAGTTTTCTGTCGCACCCACACTTGGGAAATCTAAATAGATTTTTGCGCCCTGCAGACGGCCTTCCACTTCTGCTTCAATAAAGCCGTTGCCTACTTTGATTTTTGCACCCATTGCTTCAAAGCCTTTTAAATGCTGATCAATCGGTCTTGAGCCGATTGCGCAGCCGCCCGGAAGCGCTACTCTTGAATGACCCGTACGGGCTAACAGAGGGCCCATAACAAGCACTGACGCGCGCATTTTGCGCACATATTCAAAAGGTGCTTCTGTTTCTAAAGCGTAAGAAGCGTTTACGGTAACTTCATTATTCTCAAAATGCACATCTGCTCCTAAATGACGCAACACTTCATTAATTGTATATACATCGGAGAGCGTAGGTACATCACATATTACGCTTTTTTCTTCACTTGCTAATAAAGATGCAGCGATAACTGGTAAAACGGCATTTTTTGCTCCTTCAACTTTCACTGTGCCGTTTAACTTCTGACCGCCGCGGACGATGATTTTTTCCAAGGTATTCCCCTCCGCGTCCCTATATTCTCTATATTAATATTCAGTCGTCACGATTGGTGTGCCAACCGTAACGGTATGTTTTTCGCCCATTCCCGCACTTCTAAGCGCAACTTGCACATTCATCTTATGTTTCGATGTCATGATGTAATCTGTCCACTTATATGTAAATGCAGAAACAGAAACGAAATGAGGCTCAACTACATGTTCAACTGGACTTGCTTCAAATTCTTTCATGAGCTGTTCTGCTTTTTTTTGCAAAACAATACTCATATTATCATTTAAATGACCCTTAAGACAAGTAAAAATAAATACTTTATTTTGAAATATGTCATGTGCCTGCCGTTCAAACTGTTCATATGTATCATTCCAGTTTTCCGGTTGCTCCGGGCTCATTTGCTCATATAATAAATACGAAGTTGGGTTCTGGTTTTTGAGGGTAGTGACGAGCTGCAGTTTAAAAGTTGTGTGATTTTTTTTGTCAGAATACGTGCCGACGGTCTTTACGATTTTATCTTCCCGCGCGGATTCCCAATGATATTGCGGATACTGCGTCTTCAGTTCTTTTACCTTGTCATCAAATTCACTCAGTGACAGGTTCAGATTTTCTTTCGCATGAAGCGTCCATTCATCTACAGTGACCTGCTGCCGCTCCATTCCTTCGGCAATCTGGGCAAGCGGAGACAGCTCACTTGCATGAATGGAATGAAATACCGCTATTAAGGCGCTTAAAAAAACAAAAAATAAGATGATGCGGCCTGCTCTTTTTTTCTTCATATCGATCTCTCCCCCTTACTCCCATTTTTGCCGGAGCCGGGGAAAGCGATACATGGAAAACTTCGTCAAAACTCGCCAAGCGGGTGAAGAAAAATTGGTTTCTCACCCAGCGATTCCCTTCATTTCAACAGACGAAACATCTTAAAATAAGTATGGAAGCTGTTTCGAATAGGTAAGATAATCTAAAAAGAAGTTGGCGACTGCCGTACCGATCGCAATGGTAAGAAGAATGATCAGCAGCCTCGCCTGCACTATTTTTCCTTTTCGGATCAGCGGATCAAAGTTGACGGCCTGAAGCGCCCACCATGTCACCGCAATGCATACCAGGTGAACCAGGATGCTGATTGCGGCCTGCTGCCCCAATACATTCACAAATCCCATCTCCTTTCATTTTTTCCGCCCCTCATATCCTCTCTTATTATATAAGAAGAAGAGAGAAAGATGATCATTTTTACATCAGAATTTTTATCCAAAATTAGGGGCAATCCCCGCTTAAATGTCCGTTCTCCGGCATGATATACTTTTTTGGAAAGGAGATGGGAATATGAATCATTCCTTTTTTCATCCGGAAAAGCAGTATGGAGAAACACTTCCCGTATTTGACCACGAGTGGGAAGCGATAGCATTCTACTATGATTATAGACAGTCTCAAACAGAGGAACTGAAAGAATTATGTCAGTTTTTCAACATTTCTCTTGATTATTCACGCGGCAGCCTGCTGGAAGTGGAAGCTCTTTACTTCCGCAGCATACAAGAGCTGCTTTTGGCGGATTGGAACCTGCCGATTGACGAATTTGAGAAAATGCTCAGTGTGTATGTCATCGATTGCGCCATCAGACACCATGACGATGCCGAATGGGTCGTCAAACCTTATCCGTATACGGACGGCGCCTATACGACGGGTGTGCGGAGAGGAAACAAAACGTGGCACACCGACAACTGCTGCGAACATTTATATCTGCAAAAAGAAGAGGATCATCCGCTTATCGGCGTCTATGAATCTCTTATGCGTTAATATAGAAAAAGAATCCTTCTCAGACAGCCGAGAAGGATTCTTTTTTAGTTTCCTGCAACATCCAATCTGTTTACAGCCCGCTGTAGCGCAAGCTCAGCCCGACGAATGTCAGTATCATCTGATCGTTTGTTCAAACGGTCTTCCGCCCGCTTTTTCGCAGCAAGGGCGCGCTCTTTATCAATGCTTTCCGCTGTTTCAGCGGCTTGTGCAAGGATAGTGACCTGATCAGGACGGACTTCTAAAAATCCGCCGCTGACAGCCGCCAATTCGGTCTGTCCGTCTTTTTTAAGGCGGACAGCGCCGATTTTAAGCGGAGCCACGGTCGGAATATGGCCAGGCAAGATACCGAGATCACCGCTCTCGGCTCTTACACTTACCATTTCAATATCAGCATCATATACTGGGCCGTCGGGAGTAACGATATTGACTTTAACGGTCTTCATGCTTTTACCCTCCTAGGACCAGATTAAACTTCTACACCCATCTCTTTTGCATTCTCAATGACTTCTTCAATGCGTCCCACAAGACGGAATGCATCTTCCGGAAGATGGTCATATTTACCGGAAAGGATTTCTTTAAAGCCTCGTACCGTTTCTTTAACAGGCACGTAAGAACCCTTTTGTCCCGTAAACTGCTCAGCTACGTGGAAGTTTTGAGAAAGGAAGAACTGGATACGGCGTGCGCGGTGAACGACAAGCTTGTCTTCTTCACCTAATTCGTCCATACCGAGAATCGCGATAATATCCTGAAGTTCTTTGTAACGCTGAAGCGTTGACTGGACTTCACGCGCCACCGCATAATGCTCTTCTCCGACAATTTCCGGAGCAAGCGCGCGGGAAGTGGAAGCCAGCGGATCAACCGCAGGGTAGATACCCATTTCAGTTAATTTACGCTCAAGGTTAGTCGTCGCATCCAAGTGAGCGAACGTTGTCGCCGGAGCCGGGTCAGTATAGTCATCGGCAGGCACGTAGATCGCCTGGATAGATGTAACTGAACCAACGTTTGTAGACGTAATACGCTCTTGAAGCTGACCCATTTCTGTCGCAAGCGTCGGCTGATAACCAACCGCAGAAGGCATACGGCCGAGAAGCGCGGAAACCTCTGAACCCGCTTGTGTGAAACGGAAAATGTTATCGATAAAGAACAGTACGTCCTGTCCTTGTTTATCACGGAAATGCTCAGCCATTGTAAGACCCGTCAATGCTACACGCATACGTGCGCCCGGCGGCTCGTTCATTTGTCCGAAAACCATGGCTGTTTTCTTGATAACGCCTGAATCGCTCATTTCGTAGAAAAGGTCGTTCCCTTCACGAGTACGCTCTCCTACACCGGCGAATACGGAAATACCGCCGTGCTCTTGCGCGATGTTGTTGATTAATTCCTGGATTAATACGGTTTTACCTACGCCGGCGCCGCCGAACAATCCGATTTTACCGCCCTTGATGTAAGGAGCGAGCAGGTCAACAACCTTAATTCCCGTTTCAAGAATTTCAACCTCAGTTGAAAGCTCATCGAATGAAGGAGCTGATCTGTGGATCGGGTCCTTTTGAGCATCCGCAGGCAGCGGTTCATTTAAATCAATTTTATCTCCCAGTACGTTAAATACGCGTCCGAGAGTCACATCACCGACAGGAACGGAAATTGGCGCACCTGTATCAACAGCTTCCATTCCGCGCTGAATTCCGTCCGTAGATGCCATGGCAATTGTACGGACTGTATCATCGCCTAAATGAAGAGCAACCTCTAGCGTTAGGTCGATGCCTACTTCATTTTCGCCTGTAGCTGGCTGTGAAACTTTAATCGCATTATAAATCGCAGGCAAGTGGCCGTCCTCGAAACGTACGTCGACAACCGGTCCAAGCACCTGACTTACGCGTCCTTTCTTCATCGCTATCCCTCCTGACAAAATCTTTCTATTCTAAAGCGGCTGCACCGCCGACAATTTCGGTAATTTCTTGTGTAATCGCCGCTTGACGCGCGCGGTTATATGAAAGCGAAAGTGAATCAATGAGTTCTTTCGCATTATCAGTCGCATTTTTCATTGCTGTCATTCTCGCAGCGTGTTCACTTGCTTTACTGTCAAGAAGCGCGCCGTAAATTAAGCTTTCCGCATATTGAGGAAGCAGCACTTCGAGCACCTCTTCTTCATCCGGTTCGAACTCGTATGAAGCCGTGCGCTTCCCGCCGCTCGTTCCGAAATCCGTTAAAGGCAGCACTTTTTTCTCCGTCACTTCCTGTGAAATCGCACTGACGAAATGGTTATACACCAAATGCAGTTCATCAAAAGCGCCGTCGATAAACATTTGTACCGTCTGACGGGTCAAATCTTTAATCTGAGCAAAAGTGACCTCGTCGCCAAGCCCCACTAACTCAGACAAAATCGGCATTTCCCGTTTTTTGAAGAAATCGCGGCCGACTCTGCCGATTGCAATCACCGTGTATTCATCTTTAGACTGATGGCGTTCTTGAATGGTGCGGTAAGCGTTTCGCAAAACCGAACTGTTAAACGCACCCGCAAGCCCGCGGTCAGACGTAATGACGAGATACGCCGTCTTTTTCACTTCTCTTGAGACAAGCATCGGGTGTTTCGCGTTTTTCGCGCCTTTTCCGACGTTAAACACAACCTCCTGGATCTTATCCATATACGGAGCAAATGACTTCGCGTTGGTTTCCGCACGGTTCAGCTTCGCAGCGGATACCATCTGCATGGCTTTTGTAATCTGGCTTGTTTTTTTCGTTGACGTGATCCTTGACTTAATATCGCGTAATGAGGCCAAAGATTTCACCACCTTTATTCTTCATTTGCGTAAAAAGAGAGAAAAAGAGAACCTTTTTCTCTCATCTTCTAAGGGTTAGTTGCTTGGTGCAAATGTGCGTTTGAAACCTTCGATTGCAGCTTTGAAGTCTTCATCAGCAGGAAGGTTTCCTGTTTTCGCAATGCCGTCAAGCAGATCTTTATGGTTTTGATCAAGGTACATGTAGTACTCTTCTTCAAAACGTCTGATATCCGCAACCGGAATATCATCAAGATATCCTTTTGTCAGCGCATAAAGAATGGCTACCTGTTTTTCAACCGGAAGCGGTTTATTCAAGTCTTGCTTCAGCACTTCAACTGTACGCGCACCGCGGTTCAGTTTCGCCTGAGTCGCCTGGTCAAGATCAGATCCGAATTGGGCGAACGCTTCAAGTTCACGGTATGAAGCCAGGTCAAGACGCAATGTTCCCGCTACCTTTTTCATCGCTTTGATTTGGGCTGATCCGCCGACACGGGATACGGATAATCCGGCATTGATCGCAGGACGCACGCCTGAGAAGAATAGGTCGGATTGAAGGAAAATCTGTCCGTCAGTAATGGAAATGACGTTTGTCGGGATATAAGCGGAGATATCTCCTGCTTGTGTTTCGACGAACGGCAGCGCCGTAATTGATCCTGCGCCTTTTGCGTCACTCAGCTTGGCTGCGCGCTCAAGCAGACGGGAGTGAAGATAGAATACATCCCCGGGGAATGCTTCACGGCCCGGCGGACGGCGAAGAAGCAATGACAGCTCACGGTAAGCGGCCGCTTGTTTGGATAAATCATCATATACGACGAGAACGTGCTTGCCGTTGTACATGAATTCTTCACCCATTGTCACCCCTGCATACGGTGCAAGGTACAGAAGCGGAGCCGGCTGTGAAGCGGACGCTGTCACGACAATCGTGTAATCAAGCGCGCCATGCTTACGAAGTGTTTCCACCACGCCGCGCACTGTAGATTCTTTTTGACCGATCGCTACGTACACACAGATCATGTCTTGATCTTTTTGGTTTAAGATTGTATCAATCGCAACAGATGTTTTACCTGTCTGACGGTCACCGATAATCAGCTCACGCTGTCCGCGGCCGATCGGAATTAACGCGTCGATCGCTTTGATACCCGTTTGCAGCGGCTCATGTACCGATTTACGGTCCATTACGCCTGGAGCCTGGCTTTCGATCGGACGTGTTTTGCTTGTCAGAATCGGACCCAGTCCGTCTACCGGCTGTCCGAGCGGGTTGACGATACGTCCGATTAATTCTTCACCTACAGGAACTTCCATGATGCGGCCCGTTCTTTTGACCTCATCACCTTCACGGATATCTCTGTAAGGTCCTAAGATAACGATACCTACGTTGGATTCTTCAAGGTTTTGAGCCATACCCAAAACGCCGTTTGAAAACTCAACAAGTTCACCGGCCATACAATTGTCAAGGCCGTGCACACGCGCAATACCGTCTCCGACTTGGATGACTGTACCTACGTCATGAACTTCAATTTCAGATTGGTAATTTTGAATTTGCTGCTTTATCAGCGTGCTAATCTCTTCAGCTTTGATGCTCACTTAGGTTTCACCCCTTCTATCGATTTCCTCCGGCAAGTTGACGTTCCATGCGCTCAAGCTTTCCGCTTACGCTTCCGTCATAAATCCGGTTTCCAATGCGGACTTTAATGCCGCCTATTAAATCCGTCTGCACTTCATTTCTGATTCTGAGCGAAGCGATTCCGGCTTTTTTTGCAAACACTTGAGACAATGATAACATTTCCGCTTCTGACAGCGGTTTTACTGAATAAACAACCGCGTCCTCTGTCTGACGGGCCTGATTGGCAAGTTTGATAAACTCGTCTGTGAGATCAGGCACAATCGAAGACCGGCGGCGGTCAATCAGAAGAAAAATCGTATGCAGCACAGACTCAGACAGTGCGCCGAACGATTGCTGAATCAGCTCTTTTTTCTTAGCGGCCGATACCTTCGGATGGCTTAACACTTCCTGTAATCCGGCTTCGTTCCGGAACACTTCTTTTAGTACGGTAAGCTCTTCTTCGATTTCATTGATTTGAGAAGTCTCAACGGCAATGTCGAAAAGCGCTGACGCGTATCGTTTAGAGACAGCAGATCCACTCATCGGCTTTCTCCTACCTCTTTAAGATAGTCCTGAATCAGTTGTTCCTGGGCTTGTTCATCAAGCTCTTTTTCAATCACTTTCGATGCGATTAAGACAGAAAGTGATGCGACTTGCTCGCGAAGTGCGGAAACCGCTTGTTCTTTTTCTTTGACAATTTCGGTTCTCGCCGCTTCTTTCAATCTTTCAGACTCGGCGCGTGCAGCCTGGATAATGTCTTCCTTCTGCTTTTCACCCAGTTTTTTCGCATTTTCAATGAGTGATTGTGATTCCTGTTTCGCTTCTTTTAAAAGAACGCGCTGCTCTTCAATCAGCTTCTGCGCTTCTTTATTTCTTTCTTCAGCGGACGTAATTTCGCCGGCGATATGATCTTCACGCTGTTTCATTATATTTAATAGCGGTCCAAGAGCGAATTTCTTGAGAAGCGCTAATAAAACTAGCATAGCTAACAATTGGAATAGGATATCTCCGCCGTTAAACGACAGTCCTAATTCAAGAGGTAATTGAGACATCTACTACGGCAACTCCCTTCTGCAGGTTTTCTCTGCTGATAAAAAGCCGTTTTGGGACGGCCTGCTTATCAGACATAAAGCAATGGCGAAGGTTCTCTTAGAGTGATCTTCGCCATTTTTAGTTCATATAAGGCTTTTTTGCTTAGCCAAAGAACGCTAAGAACGCGATAACGACAGCGATAATCGGAAGGGCCTCAACCAATGCGATACCCATGAACATAAGAGTTCTAAGTTCTTTTCCTGCTTCCGGCTGACGGGCGATTCCCTCTACCGTACGTGAAACGATCAGACCGTTACCAATACCTGCACCAAGTGCACCTAAACCGATTGCAATTGCAGCTGCTATTAAATTCATGAAAAAGTTCCTCCTTTAAAATGTTATCCGAATGGATATATGATTTTAATGATCATGACTGATTTTGTGTGACATGTACACCATCGTCAGCATCGTAAAGATAAATGCCTGGATGGTACCGATGAACAAGCTGAATGCCTGCCATGCAAGCATCGGAATAATGGCTCCGACTGTGCCGACCAAACCGAGAAAGAAACTGTTTGAGTAGAAATTCGTCGCCAGATTCGCAAGCAGGCCAAGAAGAATTTCCCCGGCGAAAATGTTACCGTAAAGACGAAGTCCGAGTGTCAGCGTATTCGCAAACTCCTCAATGATCTTCATCGGGAACATAAGCGGAACCGGTCTGAGGTAATCCTTAGAATATTCCTTCAAACCTTTCATCTTCACGCCGTAATAGTGCGTTAACGACACAACCATAACGGCTAGAGTCAGAGTAATAGCCGGATCGGCCGTCGGTGATTTCCACCAAAGCTCGTGTCCGACCGTTACAGAAAACGGCAGCCCTAGCATATTTGATACAAATATGTACATCAGCAAGGTTACACCAAGCGCCAAGAAGTTAGCCCCTGTTTTTAAATCCATTGTACTGCCTATAATATTGCGGACAAAATCAACAATCCATTCCATGAAGTTCTGGGCTTTTCCCGGACGGATGGACAGCGTTCTCGTAGTGAGAATCGCAATCAGCAGCACAATCACACTTGCCACAGTAATCATCAGAATGTTTGTCAGATTAAAAGTAAGACCAAACAAATCAATAGTTCTGTAATCGTGATTCAATGGGTTTTCACCTCTCTTCCATTGATGAACGTTTGAGCTGAATAATGGAATCTATCATAATGACGGGATAAATTGTCATTAATCCAATAATCACACTTGCCACACTGACTTTATCGGGATATTTAAAGGCGACAGCCATCGCAAGTATCGCATTGCACCAACGCGCTGCGCTCCCGAGTGATCGTATGGACTTTCCTTTCGCCACGGCCTTGTCAAAAGCATTCATTCTTCTGGTCAAGAGCCACAAATTAAACAAACTGAAAACAGTTCCCAAAAAGAGGCCTAAAAAAACAGTTTTATACGCCGTAAGACCATATCCCAGCAAATAGATTGCTAAGATTACAAATACATATCTCCGTTGTCTGCTGAATGTAAGATTGGGATCGTCCATCAACTATCTGTCTCCTGATGAAAATGTAATATAATTCCTGGATACGGCAAAACATGCGGTTAACCCTTGCAGAAGGCCTTTTTTGTCCGCAAAACGGCCTGTTCGAAAAAACCACTCATCCTCCTGATGCCACGGGATGCTGTTTCATTCGCTTAGATAAATCCTCATATAACGGGTTTTTTGGAGGATTTAAAATGAGGATGGATACTAGAAATGAAAGGAATGAAAACCTTCTCATAATACCCTCGTTTAGCATACAATAGCCCCTAACATGTGTCAATCTGTTTAAAGTTAAAAAACTTTTTATACCGAAAGCATACACAGAATGTTCACAAATTCACCTATAAATGTATGAAGTCTGCCCATTCAGCAAATATCTGGATAAAAAAAGAAAACCCCCTGAATGAGGTTTTCCGATTTATTTGGTTCCGTACAGTCTGTCACCCGCGTCACCGAGGCCCGGAACGATATAGCCTTTTTCATTCAGTTTTTCATCAAGGGCTGCGATGTAAATATCAACGTCAGAATGATGTTTCTGCAGCTCTTCCACGCCTTCCGGAGCCGCTACAAGACACATAAAACGAATGTTTCTCGCGCCGCGCTTTTTCAGGCTGTTTATCGCTTCCACCGCAGAACCTCCCGTAGCAAGCATCGGATCCACGACAATAAATTCGCGTTCTTCTACATCAGAAGGAAGCTTGACATAGTATTCCACCGGTTTTAAGGTTTCCGGATCACGGTATAATCCGACATGTCCCACTTTAGCGGCCGGGATTAATTTCAGCATGCCGTCAACCATTCCGAGACCCGCTCTCAGGATCGGCACGATACCGAGTTTCTTCCCTGAAATCACTTTGGAAGTCGCTGTTTGAACAGGTGTTTTCACTTCCACTTCTTTAAGAGGAAGATCACGTGTAATTTCAAACGCCATCAGTGACGCGACTTCGTCCACAAGGTCTCTGAAATCCTTTGTGCCTGTATTTTCATTCCGAATATATGTCAGCTTATGCTGGATTAAAGGATGATCAAATACGTAAACCTTTCCCATACTGTGTTCAGCTCCTTTTTTGTTGTCCGAGTGACTTTTTCACACTTCTATTGATTCTACAGAAAAAGACAAACAGTTTCAAGAAAATCATAAAAAAACCCGCCGGATTAAGGTTCCGGCGGGTTTCTTCCTTATTAATAGCCTAGTTCTTTATATAAAGGAAACTTTTCAGTCAAGGCAGATACGCGCTGTCTCGCTTCTTCAAGTTTTGCTTCGTCTTCATGATGTTTCAGCGCGAGGCCGATGATGGCGCCGACTTCTTCAAGCGCGTCACCGTCAAAGCCGCGGCTTGTCACAGCTGCCGTACCGAGACGGATTCCGCTTGTGACGAACGGTTTTTCCGGATCGTAAGGGATCGCGTTTTTATTAGATGTAATGCCGATTTCATCAAGAACGTGTTCAGCGACTTTTCCGGTCAGTCCGAGAGAACGGAGGTCGACAAGCACAAGGTGGTTATCCGTTCCGCCTGATACGAGCTGAATGCCCTCTTTGTTCAGAGACTCAGCCAGGCGCTTCGCGTTCGAGATGACGTTTTGCGCATATGTTTTGAAATCATCTTCAAGCACTTCTCCGAAAGAAACGGCTTTGGCCGCGATGACATGCATAAGCGGTCCGCCTTGGATTCCCGGGAAAATGGATTTATCAATCTTTTTGCCGAACTCTTCACGGCAAAGGATCATTCCTCCGCGGGGTCCGCGAAGTGTTTTGTGAGTCGTTGTCGTTACAAAGTCAGCGTAAGGAACCGGATTCGGATGAAGACCGGCTGCGACAAGACCCGCGATATGCGCCATGTCTACCATGAAGTAAGCGCCGACTTCATCAGCGATTTCGCGGAATTTTTTAAAGTCGATCGTGCGGGGGTACGCGCTCGCTCCGGCAACGATGAGTTTCGGCTTATGCGCCAGCGCTTTTTCACGCACATCTTCATAATCTATATATTGCGTGTCTTTATCGACTCCGTATTCTACAAAGTTGTATTGAACGCCGCTGAAATTAACCGGGCTTCCGTGTGTTAAGTGGCCGCCGTGGGAGAGGTTCATCCCGAGCACCGTGTCGCCGTGCTCTAAAATCGTGAAGTAAACAGCCATGTTCGCTTGAGCGCCTGAGTGCGGCTGAACGTTTACATGCTCAGCTCCGAAAATCTCTTTCGCGCGGTCGCGGGCGATGTCCTCAACGACATCAACATGCTCACAGCCGCCGTAGTAGCGTTTGCCGGGGTAGCCTTCAGCATATTTGTTTGTTAAAACAGAGCCTTGCGCTTCCATTACCGCTTCCGTCACGAAGTTTTCAGAAGCAATTAATTCGATCTTAGTCTGTTGACGCTTACGCTCATCTTTGATGGCGTTAAACACTTGTTTGTCTTGTACAGGTAAATGTTTCATCAGCGAGATCCTCTCCTATCCGTTTCCTGTTCTTTATTTTTACCACCCTTATTGTACATGGTTTTTCAGGTGAATGTAACAGCTTATTTAAAAAAATCACAAAATTTAATTAGAAAACACGAACATTATACAGGAAAAGTATTTTCATCATTCGCATTCATAAACGGCGCGAATTCCGCCTATCAGCTTCGGCCTTGTCCGGGCCATCGTCACATGTGCTTCTCCAAGCTCACGGCTTGATATCCGGACAGGGACGGCAACGGGTTTCAGATGCATGCCGATGAACGTATCACCGATGTCAATCCCGGCGTCAGCCTGAATCGATTCAGCGAGCACGGGAGAACGCATCTGCCGGTATGCATAAGAGGCCATCGCTCCGCCCGCTTTCGGGACGGGGACGGCTGAAACAATGGGGAGCTTGAACCGCTCGGCCGTTTCCGCTTCAATGACAAGCGCCCTGTTTAAATGCTCGCAGCATTGAAAAGCAAGATGCACACCCGTTTTTTCCTTAAACCGGTTAAGTCCGCCGTATATCAATTCAGCCCAATCCCCGCTTCCGGCGGTGCCGATCCGGCTTCCGGCGGCTTCACTTGTACTGCACCCGATCACCAGCAGACTGCCTTCCGTCAGTCCTGCCTGCTCTTGAAACTCAGTCAGCATGTCCGTCCATTTTTGCTTCATCTCTTCCATTGTCCAGCACCTCTTACAGATTTTTTTCTTCGTAATCTGCGATTTTGCCGATCCGCCGTTCGTGGCGGCCGCCCGTAAATTCAGTCGTCAGCCAGACTTTTGCGATTTCGCGCGCCAGCCCCGGGCCGATGACGCGTTCGCCCATCGCAAGAACATTCGTGTCATTGTGTTCACGCGTCGCTTTTGCGCTGAAGGTGTCATGGGCAAGCGCACAGCGTATGCCCTTTACCTTATTTGCGGAGATGCTCATGCCGATGCCTGTGCCGCAAATTAAAATTCCCCTGTCAGCTTCGCCGTTCACCACTTTTTCCGCTACCGGAAAAGCGTAGTCTGAATAATCGACAGAGCCGGCGCCGCATTCACAGCCCATATCAATGTATTCAATCTGCAATTCATCCAAAAGACTTTTTATTTCTTCGCGGATATGGATGCCGCCGTGATCTGACGCAATAGCTACTTTCATTCATTTACCTCCTAGGTGTGGCTGGGCGAAGACAGCCCAGTGTGCTTGTCCTTTTTATTACGAAATCCGTTGATTTCATTCTACTCTTTCACATTCGTTTTGCAAATGACCTGTTTGCAGATTTTCTGACAGATTACTTGCTTTTTCCGTCAAGCAATTGATCAGTCAAAAGGGTCAGCAGCTCCTCCAGTTCGTCCCGCGTCTGTTTATAAACATCAAGCGGACCGCCGAACGGGTCAGAGATATCGCCGTTTTCCCCCGTTACGTATTCTTTAATGGTAAAGACTTTGCCCTGACTGTTTTGATATCGGCCTTCAATCAGCTGTTTGTGCTGTTCCGTCATCGCCAGCACCAGATCAGCCGTCTCGATATGTTCTTCCGATAAGGGAGATGAACTGTGATTGAGAGCGATCCGTTTTTCAAACAGCGCTTCCACGGCATGGGCTGACGCTTTTCCGTTCGGAGACGCGAATACGCCGGCCGAGCTTACGCTGACGTCCAGCCCTTTCGTTTCTGCAATGGATTTAAAAAGAGCCTCAGCCATAGGACTGCGGCACGTATTGCCTGTACATACAAAGATTATTTTCATGTCCGTCACCTCTTACTGCCTATTATAAATGAAGAAAAAAGAAACGGCATCTTCGTTTCTTTTTTTACGTATCTTATACCGGTAAAAGCAGTTTCAGCCCGAATCCGATCAAAATGGCTCCGCCGAGCGCTTCGCTGTACGAGCCGAGCCACGACTGCACCTTTCTTCCCGCCAAAAGGCCCGCCCATGTTAAAACGGTGCTGAAAACCCCGAACAGCGTAACGGCCAGAAACGGATTGGAACCGTTCATCCCGAGACTGAGCCCGACAGAAAAGCTGTCCAGACTGACACCGACCGCAAACAGCAACAGTCCCGAGCCTGCCGGAGATATGAGCGGCCCGTCTGATTGTTTAAACGCGGCGATGATCATCTGCACCCCTAAAATGAAAAGAAGAGATCCGCCGATGTAAACGGCGAGCATCCCCAGAAAACCGGACAGCAGATGCCCGGCCGCCATTCCCGCAAGCGGCATCATGACATGAAACAGCCCGATGACAACCCCTATATGAAAAATTTGTTTTTTCTTCAGCTGAATCATTCCCATTCCGAGCCCGACGGAAAAGGCATCCGTCCCTAAAGCAAATGCCATGATGCTTAAGGAGACAAGTTCCCCGATGAATAGATTCGACATGAAATAAAAACCCCCTTGGACGTGCCCGCTTGTTTAGCTTATGCATGTCCGATAAGGGGTAGAACAAGTTAATGGATAACGGTGCCGCCTGCGGCTTTCATCAGCCTGTTCATCACGGCGAGCCCCACTCCGGTATCCGGAAAGGACTCAGAAATAATCATGTCCACTTCCGCTTCATCAAAGCTGCGGAGCGCATCGTATAAGGCGGACGCCACTGTTTCAAGGTCGGCGCGTCTGCCGCAGACCTTGATATAATCAGCCTGGTAACTATCGGCGTTCTCTTCTGTTGTCAAAATGCCGATTCGTTTCCCCCGGCTTTTATATGCGTCTGCCAGTTCTTGAATTCTCCGGGCGCCGCCGTCGGCAATAGCCATCGGCGCAGAAGGCGCGTAATGTGTATATTTCATACCGGGAGAAATAGGAACCTCATCTTCTTCGGTCAGCCCTTTATCCACAAGAACCGAACCGGCGGCGGATTCAATCTGCTCTTTTGTCACGCCGCCCGGACGAAGCAGCACGGGCTGTTTCCCCGTACAGGACAGAACGGTTGATTCCACTCCGATTCCCGTGGCGCCGCCGTCCACAATACCGGCAATGCGGCCGTTTAAATCATGAGCTACATGCTCGGCCTTCGTCGGGCTCGGTTTTCCTGATAAATTGGCGCTCGGCGCGGCGATCGGCAGTCCGGCCGAGCTGATGAGGGCTAATGCTACCGGATGATCAGGCATTCTGACCGCTACCGTCTCAAGTCCCGCGGTGACACGGGGTGACAGCACACCGGGCTTACACGGCAGAACAAGGGTCAGCGCCCCCGGCCAGAATAGCTTCATAAGCTTTTTCGCCGTCTCAGGAATATGGCTGATAAAACGATCAAGCTGGCTGATATGGGATATATGCACAATCAGCGGGTTATCGCTCGGCCTTCCTTTCGCCTCATATATTTTCGTTACGGCTTCCGTATTTTCAGCGTTAGCGCCCAGTCCGTAAACGGTTTCTGTCGGAAAAGCCACAACCTCATTCTGCCGCAGCAATTCCGCGGCTTGTGTAATCTGGGGATCGGTTGTGGATAATTCTGCGGAACAATCCACAAACCATCTTCTTGTTTTCATGTAGAACCAAACTCCTTATTTTAAAGCGGTAAAACTTTATTTTCTCTCGTGTATTCCTTTTGAAAGTATAAAAGATGTCCTTTAATAAAACAAGTGTTATCCACAAACTGTGGACAACACTTTTTAATAAGTGGATAACCTTGTGTATAAGTTAGATCAGGCAGAGGTTTTCACCATTAAAAACGAACCTTCTGTGCATAACGAGTTGCGGAAATGTTCGGACGTATACAGTTCATCAGGCGCATCGGCGCACGCTTCAAATCCCATCACATTCAGAAACTCAGCAGATGAGGGCTGATTGGCGACTAAGTAGACATCTTGAATCTCATGTTTTTTGCACAGCACATCCATACTTTGAAACAGTGTAACGATATGGCTTTGATTCAGCCTGTCCGACATGACGAGTGAACGGAGAAGCCCTTTTCCGCCGCTGAATTTTTCGATCCCGAGACAGGCGGCAATCATTTTTTCGCTGTCTTCCAGTACGATAAACCGGCTGATCTGCTGATCGATTTCCGCATGTGCCGTATCAGCCTTTTTCAAAAAGGCCTCCAGCGCCTCCGTATCTTGATCTCTTGCCACTCTCAGCTGATAAAACATATATTTCCCTCCGTTTCGATCAACTCTTTCTTCCAATCTATGAATCGAATCCGGATTTATGCCTTTTACTTCAGGAAAATAGATCTGAAATCCAATCGACGAGGAAAAACTTCACTTCTGTATCATCGTCATCTTTATTTTCTTTCTTCGCTTTATCAGCCTTTGCTTTTACGTCATCCAGCACTTTTTTAGTCTGTTTCTGCGTTTCTTCCTGCTTCTGTCCGCCGTCTTCCTGATCTTTCACCGCTTCGCCGTTTGAGAAATCAAGGAAGCACAGCGGCGGAAACAAGACGCACCACCAGTTGGCGCCCTCGCCATTGCCGAGTGTAATTAAAATCGCTTCATATTTTCCGGCCGGATAGACCATATTGCCGTAGAGCTTTGTCGGAAACGAGATTTTATTGAATTGAACTGAAACGGACTGATGCGCACCCTTTTCTTTCATCGTTTGTTTGGCGATTTCTTTAATTTCAGGAAGCTTCGAACGAATGAGCCGCCGCGCTTCTTCAATGGAAGTGATATCTTTCACCCAGTCCGTGATTTGCTTGTTTACAGCATCTCTGATCTGGCGCTTGAGCTTTTGATCTTCATCGTTATCACTGTTGGCCAAAATTCTGAGCCGGATCGCTTCATCCGGTATGACGACGGGCTCATCGGCTGATGCCCGCGCCGTTTCTTCTTTTGTCAAACCCGCAAGCGCTCCTGATAATAAAAGAAAAATATATATGCAGATCATCATTGTCTGTTTCATCGGTCCCCACCGTTCCTCTCCGTGCTTTTTTTATCTAGTCCCATTATGGACATGACGGAAAAGGTTTAAACCGGCGGGAAGAAAAAAATCTAGCAAGCTGATAATCTGCATTGACAGATTCAAAATATGGTACGATATTATTTTGATAGGAGGTTTTCAGATGAAATATAATTACACCGTGCTGCTGTCGGCGGCATGTATGTCTGTCATTTATTCTATTTTGTATGTTCATCAATTCATTATCGCGGCTTTCATTTCGATGGCGTTTTATTTTTTGTTTCCTTATTTGATTTTTGCGCTGCCGCTTCAATACTTTCTGAATAAAAAGCCGAAGAGATTTCATCCGCTGTATTTTCTTTATTATTTAGGGGTGTCATTCATTGCAAACGGGATCATCTTCGGTCTTTTGCAGCCGTCAGGCCAATCTCTGTTTTCTAATTCAGCCTTTTATATCTTTGCGGTTTTAACAGCCGTCGTCTATTGGGTATGGGATTCCGTATTGCTGCAAAGACAAAATCCGGCTACAGAAGCGTAATCAGCAGACAGCCGGCTGAAGGGAGAGCGGCGCAAAAGAAAACGGCGGCCATCTTTAAACGGGCGTGCCGTCCTTCTTCTGTTTCAGAATGATAATTGGCCCGCTGCTCCGCTCCGCTTACGGCCAACCCGGAAACGATAATCGCTGTGACGATAAGAACAGCCGTAACGGCGCCGAAAATGATGTCAACACCAAACGGCAGAACAACCCCCGCCGCATAAGCTGCGGCGGCGAGTATACATCCGAAGGCGAACGCTTTTTTCAAGGCGGATGCCCCTTTCATTTTCTTTCCATTGTAACAAAAGCCCGCCGTGTGCGTCACCGGCGGGCTTTTTTCATGATGTGATGACCGCGGATACGGTTCTGTCTTTTCCGTTGATGTCCTGTACGACTTCCACTTCCGCATTCGGAAAGGAATGACGGAACAGGTCTTTCACGGCTTTCCCCTGATTATATCCGATTTCAAAGACGACAAGCGCTTTATCTTTCATGACAAGAGGCAGCTCCTCCATAAACCGCTTGTAGAATTTCAAACCGTCACCGCCGTCCGTAAGAGCATGAAGCGGCTCATGGAAACGGACGATATCCGACAAATCCGCCATTTCTTCTTCAGAAATATACGGCGGATTGGAAACAATAATATCCGCTTTTTTCCCTGATGAAATAAAAGGAGTTAACAGATCTCCCTGCAAAAAACAGACGTCCGCTCCGAGGTTTTGCGCATTTCTTTCCGCCACCTGCAGCGCTTCTTTTGAAATATCCGAAGCCGATACTGAAAAATGTCCGCATTCCAGCGCGAGCGTCACCGCAATGGCTCCGCTCCCCGTACCGATATCAATGACGTTCAGTCGTTCTGCCTCGGAAAATGCCCGCTTCTGTCTGTCCAGCAGATGAAAGACGACTTCTTCCGTTTCCGGACGCGGAATGAGAACATCGTCATTCACAAAAAATTCCCTGCCGTAAAACTGTTCTTTCCCGATAATATATTGAATCGGAATACCTTCTTTATGCATCTCCACGTGCCGCCTGAATCGATAAAGCTCGTCCTCGCCGACGGCCTCCTGCAGACTTGCGAGAAGCTTGCTCCGGTCCATTCCGGTATCATTTAACAACAGCAGCTCGGCCGCGTTTTTTTCTCTTCCCGCTTCGGTTAAATAAGAAGAAGCCCAGCTTAGGGCTTCAAAAACGGTCTTCATCTTAATTTTCCGCCTGCTGGAGCTTGCTTGACTGGTCTTCTACGATTAACGCTTCAACCACTTCGTCAAGCTTGCCTTCCAGGATTTGATCCAGCTTTTGAATCGTCAGGCCGATGCGGTGATCCGTCACACGGTTTTGCGGGAAATTGTATGTGCGGATACGCTCGGAACGGTCGCCTGAACCGACGGCTGATTTACGGGTCTGATCATATTCAGCCTGAGCTTCCTGCTGGAATTTGTCATAGATTCTGGCGCGGAGCACCTTCATCGCTTTTTCTTTGTTTTTAATCTGAGATTTTTCATCCTGACAGGAAACGACGACACCGGTCGGTAAATGCGTCAGGCGTACGGCCGACATCGTCGTGTTTACGCTTTGTCCGCCCGGTCCGCTTGATGCGAATGTATCGACGCGGATGTCTTTTTCGTGAATGTCCACTTCTACTTCTTCCGCTTCAGGAAGACACGCCACCGTCGCCGTGGATGTATGAATACGGCCGCCTGATTCCGTTTCCGGAACACGCTGTACGCGGTGCGCGCCATTTTCATACTTCAGCTTGGAGTATGCGCCTTTTCCCGTAATCATAAAGATGATTTCTTTATAACCGCCCGTTCCGGTCACGTTTGCTTCCATGACTTCAGTCTTCCAGCCTTGGATTTCGGCGTAACGGGAGTACATTCTGTAGAGATTTCCCGCAAACAGCGCGGCTTCTTCTCCTCCCGCTGCTCCGCGGATCTCCATGATTACGTTTTTATCATCGTTCGGGTCTTTCGGGATGAGGAGCACTTTCAAACGCTCTGATAAGGTTTCCGTCTCTCCCTGCAGTTCGGAGATTTCTTCCTTCACCATTTCTCTCATATCGGCATCAAGCTTTTCCTCAAGCATCGCTTTCGCATCGGCAAGCTGTTCTGATGCGTCTCTGTATTGTCTATAGACTTCAACGGTTTCTTGTATATCAGATTGCTCTTTCGAATATTCTCTAAGCTTTTTCGGATCGTTGACCACTTCCGGATCACTTAAAAGCTCATTTAATTTTTCGTATCGTTGTTCAATTGACTGTAAACGGTCTAACACGGTCTTCACCTCTGTTTTCCTGTGCGTAACATTCTCATTATAGTATAGGGCTTATCGCCAGTCAAAAGCAATTCGCCTCTGTTATACTGAAGCAAAAAAGGAGGAGCGGATATGCTGAAATCCATCCACCATATAGCAATCATATGCTCTGATTATGAAAAGTCGAAAGCTTTTTACACCGAGATTCTCGGCTTCGGCATTATAAAAGAAACATACCGAAAGGAACGGGAATCTTATAAACTTGATCTTGCGCTGGACGGCGCGTACGCGATTGAATTGTTTTCCTTTCCCGATCCGCCCGAACGGCCGACCAGACCGGAAGCCGCGGGTCTCCGGCATCTCGCTTTCACCGTAAACGATCTTGAAGCAGCCGTCAGAGAGTTAAAGGAAAAGGGCGTCGGCACAGAACCAATCAGAACCGATCCGCTGACGGGGAAACGGTTTACCTTTTTCTTTGATCCCGACAAGCTTCCGCTTGAATTGTATGAAGCGTAAGTTTTTTGAAGAAATGCCGCTTTCTTTGGCGAATTCCTTCTTGTTTTGTCTAACATGAAGGGAACGCCGCCTCATGGTCGAATACCTAGCAAAAAGGAGGTATGTGATCATGAATACAAACATGGCCGCGAAAGAGCTCGGCGTCTCCGCAAAAACGGTGCAAAGGTGGGTCAAACAGCTGAATCTTCCGGCTGAACGGAATGAGCTCGGACATTATTCCTTTACACCTGAGGATCTTGATGTGCTGAAATCGGTCAAACGGCAAATTTCTGAAGGCACTGCCCTTCTGGACGTTCAAGTGCCCCGGCAGCCGAAAAAACGGACGGGCTTCATTTTGCAGCGTCCGAAAATCAATGGCGGCGCTGAACAAAGATTGGCAGAGCTGGAGCGCAAACTGGACATTCTCACGAAAGAGAAACAAGGTGAGAACCATCTGCTTTCAAGGATAGAGGAGCTTGAACGCCAGCTGAAACAAAAGGCGGATGAAGGGGTGTCTTATCAGCTTCTTCAGCACAGGCGGGAAATTGACGACCTCAATACCGAATTGCAGACATTGGCCTCCCGCATCCAGGAACTTGCCCAGACAGCTCCCCTCTCAGAAACAGCCGCTTCTTCAGAACATAAGAAACCCAGAAAAAAAACGAGATTTTCGCCTTTTAAATTTCAATTCTAATCAAAAAAGCTCCCTGAAACAGGGAGCTTTTCATTATGCAGTCAGCGCAATGATGATCGGCAGTGAGATGAGAGATAAAATCGCACTGATCACGAACGCGGACGCAGTTTCTTCCTCTTGTTTTTCGAAACGTGTGGCAATCATCGCCGCTACCGCAGATCCAGGGAATGCAACGAGCAATACCGCTTTAGTGATCTGGTCAGCCGGAAGTCCGACTGCAAGAGCGATCAAGTACATCAGCGCAGGCTGAACGGCAACTTTTAACAAAGCGATACCGAAAGCCGGCAGACTGAGCTTAATGTTGCGGATACCGACAGTTACACCGACGGCGAAGAGCGCAACACCTGATGTTGTGCTTCCGAGCTGATCAAGCATTTTTTCTCCCAAGCCAGGGAGTGTTACACCGCAGAGTACCAGAATGATACTGATAAGCGGTGCAGCCGCAAGCGGTTCGGAAAGACCGTGAAGAATAGACTTACCAGTCATTTTCCAGAAGTTCTCGTTTTCAGTGTCTTTTTTCTTAGATGACTCACCGACAGTAGCGATAATGATCGCAAGCGGGTCAAGGATGGCGTTAACCACGATACCCGTAACGGCGATAGGAATCGCTACTTCGCTTGCTCCGAATAAGCTTCCTAGTACGGGAATACCCATAAAAGCAAAAGTCGGCTGTGCAGAGTTTAAAGAAAATACAGATGAATTCGTTAAATCATACTTAAAGATAAATTTGCAAACCAACAGAATGACGATAAAGAATCCGACAATCCCAATGATCAAAGCGACCATCAAAGGAACCTGTGATAAAAACGCACTTCTTGAAGTGGTTAAAATACTAGCGATAAAATGCGCCGGAAGCGCGTACTTCGTAACTAAGGTGCTTACCCCTTTTGCTGACTTCGCGTCATAACTTCCGAAGCGACCTGCGAACCATCCCAGCACGATCACGAAAAAGATCGGCGCCAGGAGGATTAAAATATCTAAGAAGCTCAAAATGTTCTCCTCCAAATCCTTAATGTCCGTATACTTTAGCCTTTACATAAAAGCTTTCCCTCGGACTGTAAAATTAATCGTAAAAATTATTTAGCGACAACTTGTTTATATTGCGGTTTCCACATTGCATCAAGAACGGCTTGTTCTACATTTTCAGGAATGCGGTTTGCCACGCCTTCTTTAATGGCAGTTTCCGCTACGGCGATCGCAACTTTAATTGAAACTTCTTGTAAGTCGCTCATGCTCGGCAGAAGGCCTGCACCCGGTGTTTCAAAATCAACGCTTTCTGCGATTGCGTCAGCAGTTGCCGCAAACATTGCAGGAGTAATCACTTTCGCTTCTACAACGATTGAACCGAGACCAAGTCCAGGGAACGCGAATGCGTTGTTAGATTGTCCGATTTCATGAGAAACGCCATTGTACTCTACATTGTCAAACGGGCTTCCTGTCGCCACAAGCACTTTGCCGTCAGTCCATTTGAAAAGATCGCTAGGAACGGCTTCAGCAAGCGGTGTCGGGTTAGACATCGGCATGATGACCGGACGCTCAACGTGTTTTGCCATTTCTTTGACGATTTCTTCACTGAACGCGCCGCTTTGGCCTGATGTACCGATTAAGATTGTCGGTTTCGCTTGACGGATCACTTCAATGAAAGGAATTTGTCCGTTTTCATCGCGTTTCCAATCTTTAATTTCTTCAGCTGTGCGCAGGTACGGCTCTTGGAAATCAAGAATGTTTTCCATACCTTCAATTAACAAGCCTCTGTAGTCCATTGTGTAGAACGCTTTGTTGGCTTCTTCTTCAGAAAGACCGGCAAGCACCATAGTGTCGCGGATTTGGTCAGCGATTCCGATTCCGGCAGATCCCGCACCGAAGACAACCACACGCTGGTCTTTAATAGACGCGCCTGTTTTCTTCATAGCCGCAAGCACACCTGCAAGCGTAATCGCGCCTGTTCCTTGAATGTCATCGTTGAATGTAAGAATTTCATGGTTGTATTTCTTCATGATATTGCGCGCGTTTTTGTTTCCAAGGTCTTCCCAGTGAAGAAGAGCTTTAGGGAAATATTTAAGCGCAGCTTTTACATAAGCGTCAACGAAAGCTTCGTAACGTTCGCCTTGGATACGTTCATGGCGGTTACCGATGTATAAAGGATCGTTCAGAAGTTTTTCATTGTTCGTACCGACGTCAAGAACGACAGGAATAACACGGCTTGGGTCAATACCGGCGGCAGCTGTGTATACCGCTAATTTACCGATGGCGATGTTGATACCGCCTACACCCCAGTCACCGATTCCGAGGATGCTTTCTGAGTCTGTCGCAACGATCAGATCAATATCTCCGGCAGTGGCATGAAGGTTTTCAAATGCCTCTTCAATCCCTTCCACGTTGTCGATAGAAAGGTAAATCCCTTGAGGTCTTCTGTACTCATGGCTGTATTCTTGAATCGCTTCACCGACAGTCGGTGTGTAAACAACCGGCAGCATTTCACGAAGATGGTTTTGAAGCAATTTAAAGAAAAGAACTTCGTTACGGTTTTGCAAATCATTCAAATACACGTTTTGGCGAAGGCGGTCCGGCTGAGCTTGAAACTGCTCGTATGCGCGTTTTGCCTGCTCATCAAGAGACAGAATTGTCGGAGGAAGCAGCCCGTCTAATCCAAGGCTTTTTCTTTCTTCTGCTGAAAACGCAACACCTTTATTTAAAGTAGGGATAGATAGAACTTCTTTTCCTCTTAAAGTAGTTTCTAAGTTGCCTTCCTTCGTTACTTTAATATTATTCAAGAAAATCTCCTTCTTTCTTCAAATAGTTAACAAAGTTAAGTAATTACCCATTTTGGCTAGTGTGATCGCGATCTGCTATATCTTTTTTTGACAATTATTCGAACAATGTCTCATAACTATTTACATTACTTAGTCATTTTATGCCTGTAAAAATGAAAATTCAAGAGATGAAAATTACTTAATTTTTTCATACTCTTTTTTAAGTTATTTAACTACAATTTTTGAAAAAACGTCAAAAAAACACCGGAGTTTTTACCGATGTTTTCATGAAAAGGGTTATTTATCAGTCTGTTTTTTTCGGCACTTCGTGATGATGTCTGCATCTCGCTTCGTATGACTCCGACGCGCCGACTAAAATGACCGGATCATCATAGGAAGCGGGCTTCCCGTCAATCAAACGCTGCGTACGGCTTGCCGGCGACCCGCAAACGGAGCAGACCGCCTGCAGCTTCGTCACCGATTCGGCAACCGCCATCAGATTCGGCACCACGCCGAAAGGCTCTCCCCGGAAATCCATATCAAGTCCGGCCGCGATGACACGATAGCCTTTATCCGCAAGCGAGGATAAGTCGCCGATGATCGATTCGCCGAAAAACTGCACCTCATCTACCGCGATGACGTCCGTGCTTTCACTGATATGATCCCATATTTCAGCCGAAGACGAGATGACGTGGCTTGTCATGGATGTACCGTTGTGAGAAACGACGGCCTCCTCACTGTAGCGATTATCAATGGCAGGTTTGAATACCTTGACCTCCTGCTTCGCATATGTCGCTCTTTTCACTCTGCGGATCAGCTCTTCTGATTTCCCAGAGAACATGCTGCCGCATATCAGCTCAAGCCATCCGCTTTGCTTCATTATGTACATAGGCTATCCGCTCCCCTTTTTTTCCTGTTTATGGACATAAAAAACAGGCAAGAAGCAATTCTTGCCTGCCTGTAAAATCTATTATTACTTAAGACCGTATTTTTTGTTAAAGCGATCAACACGACCATCAGCAGAAGCGAATTTTTGACGTCCAGTGTAGAATGGGTGGCATTCAGAGCAAATCTCAACGCGTACCTCTTCTTTTACTGAGCCTGTTTCAAATTCATTTCCGCAAGCGCATTTAACTGTTGCTTTTTTGAAATTAGGATGAATTCCTGCTTTCATTGTATCCATCTCCTTCCGCCCTGAATCCCGTGTGGAAACAGAGTTATTATTCCGGAGTAATCCGGAACGCATATGAGAGAATTATATCAGTCATTTACTGCATTTGCAAATACATTTTTTATCAGCGGCGGGCTGATGATGAAAGGTTTGCCTGCTTCCATTCTTGGTTGATCAGATCGAAGAATTCCTGATTCGTTTTTGTTTTTTTCATTTTTCTCATAAACTTCTCTGCGAAGTCCGGAGAATCAGACATCGATTTGCGGATCGCCCATAGACGGTCAAGATGCTCTTTCGGCACGAGCAGCTCTTCCTTCCGTGTGCCGGAGCGGCGGATATCGATCGCCGGGAAAATCCGTCTTTCCGCAAGAGAACGGTCAAGGTGAAGCTCCATGTTGCCCGTTCCTTTAAACTCTTCATAGATGACGTCATCCATCCGGGAGCCCGTGTCTACGAGCGCCGTCGCCAAAATGGTCAGACTGCCGCCCTCTTCAATGTTTCTCGCGGCACCGAAAAAGCGCTTGGGACGATGGAACGCAGCCGGGTCAATCCCGCCGGAAAGCGTACGTCCGCTTGGCGGGATAACGAGGTTGTAGGCCCGTGCCAGGCGGGTAATGCTGTCCATCAGAATGATAACGTCTTTTTTGTGTTCAACGAGACGCATCGCCCGTTCAAGCACAAGCTCCGCTACCTTAATGTGATTTTCCGGCACTTCATCGAACGTCGAGCTGACGACATCGCCCGCTACGGAACGTTCAATATCCGTTACTTCTTCCGGTCTTTCATCAATTAAGAGAACGATCAATTCAGCGTCAGGCTGATTTGTCGTAATGCTGTTAGCGATTTCTTTCAACAGCATGGTTTTACCGGCTTTCGGCGGCGCCACGATCAGACCGCGCTGGCCGAAACCGACGGGAGCCATCATATCGAGAATTCTTGTTGAGAGATAATTCGGTTTCGTCTCAAGCACCATTTGGCGGTCCGGATAAAGCGGAGTCAGCGCAGGAAAATGGACGCGGTCCTTCGCAGATTCCGGATCGTCTCCATTTACCGCTTCAACGTGCAAAAGTCCGTAATAGCGTTCGTTTTCTTTCGGCGGACGCACCTTGCCGGATACTTTGTCACCGTTTCTTAAATCAAAGCGGCGGATCTGGGAAGCAGAAATGTAGATGTCTTCTGAGCTTGGCGAGTAATTAATCGGTCTGAGGAAGCCGAATCCTTCCGATTGGATGATTTCGAGCACGCCTTCCATAAACAGAAGATCCTCCTGCTCGGCGTTGGCTTTCAGAATGGCAAAGATTAATTCTTTTTTAGTCAGTTTGCTGTAGTAGGAGATTTTATAATGTCTGGCCAGTTCATATAGTTCTTTTAATTTCATATTTTCCAAAGAGGAAATAGATACGTCTTTCATAAAAACACCACGCTTTTCATAGTCAATGTATTGCTGTTTTCATTCAAATCGGCTGCTTCGCATGATTCCGCCAAAGCACATTCTTTTATAAAACGTTCAGGAACTTCTATCGGTAACACTTCCACCCATGATCGGCGCTTTTTTAAAAAAGGAATGTCTTAATGAGTTTTGAAGGAAGCGAGGACAAAAACTTGAGAAGATCAATATTTATATCGTCTGTATGCGGTAGAATTTGAAAATTTCCCAGTACTCAAAAGAAGGAATGACACAGAAAAATCGCAGCACTCTTTATTTTTACCTCATTTCAAAAAATTATTCAACTTAAATAATGCTTTGACATATAAATGATAGGGTTGACTCTTTATTGCAAAAGAAAAGCGGGACTTTCCGTCCCGCTTTTCTCTATTTATGGCCGGATCACAAGATTTGGTTTTTTCTTCAGGCTGTGTCTTCCGTCAACGAATCGGACCGTTCCTGATTTCGCCCGGATGACCAGACTTTCAGTCGTGCCGACGGAGCCTTTGAACTGAACGCCTTTCAGCAGCTCTCCGTCCGTGACGCCCGTTGCGGCAAAAATGGCGTCATCCCCTCTCACAAGGTCCTCCATCCGGAGCACTTTGGATACATCAAGGCCCATTCGCTCACAGCGGGCCTGCTCTTCCGCACTTTGCGGCAGAAGCCTGCCGATGATTTCGCCGCCGAGCGCTTTTAACGCAACGGCAGACAGCACGCCTTCAGGAGCCCCGCCTGAACCGAAGAGAATGTCTACTCCCGTATGGTCAAAGGCCGTATTGATGGCGCCCGCGACATCACCGTCGTTGATCAGTTTGATTCTGGCGCCCGCCTCACGCAATTCAGAGATGATTTTTTCGTGTCTGTCACGATTTAAAATGGTTGCCACGACATCTTCAATGTCTTTGTTTTTCGCTTTCGCAACGGCTTTTAAGTTATCAATGACAGGCGCTTCAATATCGATGCAGCCTACCGCTTCAGGACCGACCGCGATTTTTTCCATATACATATCCGGGGCGTTCAGCAGTGTTCCATGGTCGGCGACCGCGATCACCGTCAGCGCATTCCAGCCGCCGCTCGCTACGATGTTTGTGCCTTCAAGAGGATCGACGGCGACATCGACGCGAGGGCCGTATCCGTTTCCGAGCTTTTCGCCGATGTAAAGCATCGGCGCTTCATCCATCTCGCCTTCCCCGATCACGACCGTGCCTTTCATCGGCACCGTGTCAAACACGTCACGCATTGCGCTTGTCGCCGCATCATCAGCTTCATCTTTTTTCCCGCGGCCCATCCATCTGGCAGATGCTAAAGCCGCCGCTTCAGTGACTCGAACCAATTCCATCGATAAGCTTCTTTCCATTTCAACACGATCTCCTCTCAAAAGTCCGCATTTCTATGAATTTTGGAGCTGTTCTATCTCTTCGTCCGTCAGCCTTTGCCGCCAGATTGTGGCGCCCAGACCTTCAAGTTTTTTCTCAAGATTGCTGTAGCCGCGGTCTAAATGCTCGAGACCGGTAATTTCGGTTACGCCGTCAGCCATGAGCCCGGCGACGACCAGACAAGCGCCTGCACGCAGATCGCTCGCCTTTACTTTTGCGCCCTGAAGCTCGGCCGGACCGGTGATAATGGCCGACCTGCCTTCCACTTTCATGTTGGCCCCCATCCGTCTCAGCTCATCTATATGTTTAAATCGGGCCGAGTAGATGGTGTCGGTTACGACGCTCGTGCCGCTGGCTCTCGTTAACAGAGATGTCATCGGCTGCTGAAGATCAGTCGGGAATCCCGGGTAAACAAGCGTTTTTACGTCGACCGGTTTTATCTGCTTCTGCCCGCCGAGCATAAGAAGCTGATCGTCACTCGTCTCAATGTGAAAACCCATTTCCCTGAGCTTCGCCGTTAAAGACTCCAGGTGAGTCGGTATGACATTATCAATAATGACTTCTTTCCCCATCGCGGCGCCGGCGATCATAAAGGTGCCCGCCTCAATTCTGTCCGGAATGATCGTATGCCTGCATCCGTGCAGCTCTTTTACGCCGTCAATTCTGATTACATTGGTTCCCGCGCCTTTGATCTTTGCGCCCATGCTGGTGAGCAATGTGGCAACATCAATAATCTCAGGTTCCTTGGCGGCGTTTTCTATCACGGTTTTACCTTCAGCCAGTACAGCGGCAAGCATGATATTGATCGTCGCTCCGACGCTGACGACATCTAAATAAATCCGTGCGCCTCTCAGCCTTTCGGCGCGCAGATAAATCGCGCCTTGTTCATTGGTGACTTCCGCCCCAAGCGCTTCAAACCCTTTGATGTGCTGGTCAATCGGCCGCGGCCCGAGATGGCATCCGCCCGGCAGTCCGATGACCGCCTGTTTGAAGCGGCCCAGCATCGCGCCCATTAAGTAATAGGAAGCGCGGAGTTTTTTCACTTTGCCGTTGGGAAGCGGCATGCTGATCATCGGGGAAGGGTCGACGACCATTTCTCCTTTTTCAAAATGGACGTTTCCGCCGATTTCTTTCAGCAGGTCACGCAGCGTTTCAATATCTGAGATCTCCGGAAGCCCTTCGATCGTTACTTCGGAATTTGCCAGAATGGTTGCGGGTATCAATGCGACGGCGCTGTTTTTCGCGCCGCTGATATGTACGGTTCCGTTTAACGGATCGCCGCCGGCAATATTCAACTTTTCCATGATAGTCTCCTTCCATAAGAAGATAGCTGCGGAGCGTAAATAAAATGGCATTTTATTCTGTCTCTGCAAATAAAGCTCTTGTCCAAAATGTAGCCAATTCGAAGAGAAAGAATACAAGGACATTATAAAATAACAGGAAGAAAATAGCGAAGCTTTGCGGGGCATTTTTAACACAGGATGCACAGAGGCCCGCCGGGTTCACATTCCGGGGAAACACACTCTTCACTTTGATACTGAAGGCCCGCTGCCAAACAGGAAAACATAAGGGTGCGGCAAACGGATGCAACCGGTTTGCCGCCCTTTTCACCCTTATTTATTCCAGTCTGCCAAGAATTGCTCGATGCCTTTATCCGTTAACGGATGTTTCGCCAGCTGGTGAATGACTTTCAGCGGCATCGTACCGATATGCGCACCGCGTAAAGCGGCTTCAGTCACGTGCTGCGCATGACGGATGGAAGCTGCGATGATTTGTGTATCAATGTCATGAATGTCAAAAATCTGTCTTATTTCTGAAATCAGTTCAAGACCGTTATGGCCGATGTCATCCAGACGGCCTAAGAACGGAGATACATAAGTCGCCCCGGCTCTTGCCGCCAAAAGCGCTTGGTTGGCGCTGAAAATGAGCGTTACGTTGGTTTTAATGTTCAGGTCGCTCAGCGCTTTTACGGCTTTTAACCCTTCAGACGTCATCGGGATTTTCACCGTGATATTCGGTGCGATTTTCGCAAGTTCTTTACCTTCTTCAATCATCTCTTCAGCATTCAGGGAAATGACTTCCGCGCTTACTGATCCGCTCACGACTTCCGTAATCTCACGAAGTCTGTCATGGAAAGACACGTCAGCTTCTTTCGCCACTAAACTAGGGTTTGTCGTAACTCCGGCAAGAACGCCAAGTTCATAAGCTTCTTTAATCTCGTCAATGTTTGCTGTATCAATGAAAAATAACATAAGGAAAGCCTCCCCAGTAATAAATTTTCAGAACTGTAAAACATGATTGCGCTTTCTAAAGGTAAGACATAAAACCGCCTGTCAATGCTGTCAGGCGGTTTATGGATGTTACATTGGATTAAGCTTGGTTTGAAGAACCGAACTCACGCATTTTGCCGATAACCGTTTCTTTGATCGCTTCACGAGCAGGTCCAAGATATTTACGAGGATCGTATTCGTTCGGCTTAGCTGCCAATGTTTCGCGGACAGCTTTTGCAGAAGAAATTTGGTTTTCAGTGTTTACGTTGATTTTAGCCGTACCAAGTGAGATTGATTTTTTAATGTCGGCAGTCGGAATTCCTGTACCGCCGTGAAGTACTAATGGAAGGCCGGTTGATTTTCCGATATCTTCCATTTCTTTGAAGCCGAGGTTCGGTTCGCCTTTGTAAGGGCCGTGAACAGAACCCAGTGCAGGTGCAAGGCAGTCGATGCCAGTGCGCTCTACAAGTTCTTGACACTCTTTAGGGTCAGCATAGATGACGCCTTCAGCGATCACGTCATCTTCCTGTCCGCCTACAGTTCCAAGCTCAGCTTCAACTGAAACGCCGTGGAAATGAGCAAGCTCAACCACTTTAGCTGTAGTTGCTACGTTTTCCTCAAACGGGTGGTGAGATGCGTCGATCATTACAGAAGTGAAGCCTGCATGAATCGCTTTCGCACAAGATTCAAAGCTTGAACCGTGGTCTAAGTGAATGGCGACAGGAACTGTCACTTTGTATTCTTCCATAAGAGCTTTAACCATGGCAACCACTGTTTTGAAGCCGCCCATGTAGCGTCCCGCGCCTTCTGAAACACCAAGAATAACCGGGGATTTTTCCTCTTCTGCTGCTTGTAAAATAGCTTGAGTGAACTCAAGGTTATTTAAGTTAAATTGTCCAACAGCATATCCTTTTTCTTTAGCTGTATTCAACATTTCCGTCATTGAAACTAAAGGCATGTCGAAAGTCCTCCTTATATAGCCTGATTTGCTTCTTCTCGAAAAAAGCTTTCCACCTATAGCATGACCATAAAAACCTGTCATATGTAAAACAACAGATCGCTTTTTCTCCATCTCTAGGATACCAACTTTTCGACAAATCGGCAACACAATGACATAATTGTTTCTAATTTTATTAATTCGATTTTAGAGGTAAATATTTTTTCACCGCGTCTCTGATCTCATCAATGTCAAAAGGTTTCGCAAAATGAGTCAGCGCTCCGAGCTCTTTTGATTCCTTAATCATATCGAGTTCTCCGTAAGCGGTCATGATAATGACGCGGATGGATTCGTCGATCATCTTCATGCGCTTGAGAATTTCGATTCCGTCCATGCCGGGGATTTTCATATCTAAAAGCACGAGATCGGGCCGTTCTTTCGTTACGATGTCCAGCGCCTGTATGCCGTTGGCGGCCTGAAACGTCTGGTACCCTTCTTTATGAAACACTTCATTGAGCAATATGCGTATACCGTATTGGTCATCTACGATTAAAATCTTTTCATTCATCATTTTACACCCCAATATTATCATTTTCGTCAAAAGGAAGCAGTTGTTTATGTATTCTGTTTGATTTTCACATTTCCTTTAATTATAATAGTCTACTTTCCGACATTTTCTGAGCATTTTCTCTTTTGTTGTATACTGTTCTTGTATGTGTAAAGGAGGTTTCACTCATGTTAAAGATATTTACGACGCAGCTTGCAGGCATTTTTTCCCGCATTCAGGATAAGGAATCCGAAGCAATAGAAGACGGCGCGCGCCTGCTGGCGCAGGCAGCCGTCAGCGGCCATACCATTTATTTATACGGCGCAAATGAGATGCAGGGCATTTTGTGCGAGGCGGAACTCGGCTCAGAACCGATGCCTTCCGTCAAAGCGTTTCCGGATACAGCTGATTCGATTACAGAAAGCGACAGGGTGCTCATGTTTTGTTCAGGTCCGGGCACGGCTGAAGAACAGGCGCTGGCTCAAAAGCTTTATGAAAAAGGGATCGGCCTCGTCGGCGTATCTCCTGTCATCAAAGATCAAACCGGGATTGAGGAATTTTGTGATGTTCATATTGACAGCAAATTAAAAATGCCGCTTCTGCCTGATGAAGACGGGACAAGATACGGCTTTCCTTCATTAATGACAGGCCTGTATGTCTATCACGCACTGTCCTTTACGTTAAAGGAAATGATGCAGGAATATGCCTGATGCAGAAAAAAGACTTGCCGCTTTTAAAGGAGGCAAGTCTTTTTTTATTACTTCTGTTCTGCAGCTTGTACGGAAGCGCCGATAAAGTCTTTGAATAAAGGCTGAGGTCTTGTCGGTCTTGATTTGAACTCAGGGTGGAACTGGCAAGCGACATACCAAGGATGGTCTTTCAGCTCGATGATTTCCACAAGACGGCCGTCAGGGCTTGTGCCTGAGAACACAAAACCGTTCTCTTCCATTTGCTGTCTGTATTCGTTGTTGAATTCATAGCGGTGGCGGTGGCGTTCGTATACCACTTCATCCGCATACGCTTCGAAGGCTTTCGTGTCTTCCTGAAGCTTACAAGGGTACAGTCCGAGACGAAGCGTTCCTCCGAGATCCTCGACATCTTTTTGTTCTGGCAGAAGGTCGATGATCGGATAAGGAGTGGACGGATCGATCTCCGCAGAGTGAGCCCCTTCCAGACCTAATACGTTTCGCGCATATTCAATGGATGCAATCTGCATACCGAGGCAGATGCCGAAGAACGGAATTTTATTCTCACGCGCATACTTGGCGGCGATGATTTTCCCTTCTACGCCGCGGTCTCCGAAACCGCCGGGCACGATGATTCCGTCTGTGCCGCTAGTCAGCTCTTGAATATTGCTTTCTGTCACTTCTTCGGCGTTAATCCATTTGATCTTCACATCAGCGTCAAACGCATAGCCGGCGTGGCGCAGTGATTCAACGACTGAAATGTAAGCGTCCTGAAGCTCGACGTATTTACCGACGAGGCTGATTGTAATGGTTTTAGACAAGTTTTTCACTTTCGTGACAAGGTCTTTCCATTCCGTCATATCCGGGTCTTTGCATTCTAATTTCATATGATCGCAGACAAGCTTATCGAGTCCCTGCTCCTGAAGGTTAAGCGGGATGGAGTAAAGGTTGTCCGCATCTTCGCACTCGATGACCGCTTTCGTGTCAATATCGCAGAAGAGCGCGATTTTATCTTTCATATCTTGAGAAATCGGCATTTCTGTGCGCACGACGATGATATTAGGCTGAATACCGAGGCTTCTCAGCTCTTTTACGCTGTGCTGCGTCGGTTTTGTTTTCAGCTCGCCCGCCGCTTTGATGTACGGAACAAGCGTACAGTGAATGTACATCACGTTTTCGTGGCCGATGTCGCTTTTCATTTGACGGATGGCTTCAAGGAACGGAAGGGATTCGATGTCTCCCACTGTTCCGCCGATCTCAGTAATGACTACATCTGCGTTTGTTTCTTTGCCTGCACGGTACACGCGGTCTTTCAGTTCATTTGTGATGTGCGGAATGACCTGAACCGTTCCGCCGAGGTAGTCCCCGCGGCGCTCTTTTTTCAATACGGCAGAATAGATTTTACCAGTCGTCACGTTGCTGAATCTGTTCAGATTAATGTCAATGAACCGCTCATAATGCCCTAAGTCAAGGTCAGTCTCAGCGCCGTCATCGGTAACGAATACCTCACCGTGCTGGTACGGGCTCATCGTTCCCGGGTCAACGTTGATATAAGGGTCAAATTTTTGGATGGTGACGCTCATGCCTCTGTTTTTCAACAGGCGGCCAAGTGACGCAGCCACAATTCCTTTTCCGAGTGATGATACAACTCCCCCGGTTACAAAAATATATTTCGTCATTTCGTTTGCTCCTCTCTTCGGTCTGCGCTACATTCCTTAAAATGTGCCGTTTTATAGAAAATCATTTCACTAAAAACAAATGATGTGTAAAAGAATTTGGGAGATGAAAATAAGAAAGCTCCCTTTCAATTTCTTGAAAGGGAGCGTAGCACTCTTATGAATTCTCTTCTTTTTGAAGAGCCCAAAATACATACTACATAGTTCGACAATGAAAGTCAAGATCGTTTTGCTGATATAAAATCAGTCTTTGCGATCCTCTTCCTCATCATCATAATCTTCCTCATCTTCTTCAATCATCTCGTCTTCGATCTCAAGCTCGTCGTCATCTTCCTCATCGATATCTTCGTCGTCAAAGCTGTCTGCTTCAAGGTCAATATCTTCTTCTATTTCATCGAGATCGATGTCATCTTCGTCAACTTCCTCGAATTCATCAAGGTCGAGATCTTCCTCAACGACTTTTTTCGCTTTTTTCTTTTTCGCTTTTACAGTCGGCTGTGTTTCTTCGTCCAGCTGATCGTACGGATACCAGCTGCGAAGCCCCCACGTCTGGTCTGACAGAGCAATAAAGCGGCCGTCAATGTTCAGGTCTGTATAAAATTGGGCGATACGGTCGCCCAGTTCCTCTTTCGTAACACCGAGCAAGGAGATCATTTCATTCAGCAGCTCCTGGAACGGAACCGGTTTTTTATGTTCTGAGAAAATTTCGTGAGCGATTTCAACTAAAGCCATCTGCTTCAGCTGTTCCTGAGAATATTGTTTGATACTCAAGGTCGGACACTCCCTTTCTATTACTTATATGTATCTGTTTCTATCCTATAATAAGAACGAATTTGTATTGTTTTGTTCATAAACCATACCTCTCATTATAAACAAATTAAAACAGAATATGCTACCCTTAACAGCGTAATTTAAGAAATTTTAGAGCCGTCCCTTCATAAATCGGCTGATGTGCGAAAACAAAGCCGCCGGCATATGCGCCGGCGGCCCGCTTCTTTCTATAAAGACTCTTGTTTTTCAGCGCCGAATACAGACATGGCGAGCAATTCACTGACATCATAAGTGCCGATCGCGTCTTCGGCTTCTTTCGCTTTCGTACCGTCGCCGAGCATGGTCAGACAGTAAGGACATCCGGAACTGATGACCGTCGGACTGACAGAAAGCGCCTGCTCAGTCCGGGCCGTGTTGATTCTCGCTCCCGTTTCTTCTTCCATCCACATGAGCCCTCCCCCGGCGCCGCAGCACATCCCGTTTTCGCGGCTGCGCTCCATTTCCTTCAATTGAACGCCCGGAATGGCTTTTAAGATCGCTCTCGGCGGCTCATACACTTCATTGTATCTTCCTAAATAGCACGAGTCATGGAAGGTAATCGTTTCATTCACCGGGTGAAGCGGTTTTAGTTTCCCCTGTGACACAAGCTCGGCTAATAATTCAGTATGATGATAGACTTCGGCCCGGAATCCGAAATCAGGATATTCATTTTTGAACATATTATAGGCGTGCGGATCAATCGTGACGATTTTTTTGATCCCGTGTTTTTCAAATTCGCCGATGTTGTGTTCCGCCAGCTCTTGGAACAGAAACTCGTTGCCCAAACGGCGCGGCGTATCGCCTGAGTTTTTTTCCTTATTGCCGAGAATCGCAAAGGATACGCCCGCTTCATTAAGCAGCTTTGCAAATGAGACGGCAATCTTTTGGCTCCTGTTATCGTAGGAACCCATTGATCCGACCCAAAACAAATAGTCGAACTCTTTGTCTTGTTTTTTCATTTCTTTCACTGTCGGAATCTCTGTATCAGCCTGCTCCCGCCAGTTCTCCCGCTCTTTCCGGTTTAAGCCCCACGGGTTTCCCTGTCTTTCAATGCTTGTCATGGCCCGCTGCGCGTCGCTGTCCATCTTCCCTTCCGTAAGCACAAGATAACGGCGAAGATCGATAATTTTATCAACGTGTTCATTCATGACCGGACACTGATCCTCACAGTTGCGGCAAGTGGTGCACGCCCAAATCTCCTCTTCCGTGATGACCTCGCCGATTAAGCTCGGGTTGTAATCAATGGCTGCGGCCGCTTCACGCGATCCTCCCCCTGAGGAAGCCGCGGCGAGCTGATTCGCTTTCGTGTGCTGAAAAACGGGCGCGGGCACCCACGGAGATTTTGACGTCACGGCAGCGCCTTTTTCCGTCAAATGGTCTCTGAGCTTTAAAATGAGGTCCATCGGCGAGAGCATCTTGCCCGTACCGGAGGCCGGACACATATTTGTACAGCGGCCGCATTCGACGCAGGCGTAAAGGTCGACAAGCTGAGAGCGGCGGAAGTCTTCAATCTTTCCGACGCCGTAGCTTTCTTTCGTCTCATCGGTGAAATCGATTTTTTCCAGCTTTCCTTTTGAATCCAGCCTGCTGAGGAACACATTCGCCGGACCCGCAATTAAGTGCGCATGCTTTGATTGCGGCACGTACACTAAAAAGCTGAGCAAAAACAACAGATGAAGCCACCATGAAACATAAAACACGGCGGCTGCCGCCGGCGCTGAAAGACCGCCGAGCACAAACGCAATAGAGGAAGCGATCGGCTCCGTCCAAGACAGAGAATGATCGTGCCATAAAAGGTTCATGGCGTTCCCGAGAAGCACCGTCACCATCAGTCCGCCGATAAACAGCAGGACAAGCCCCGCTTTAAACCCGCGTTTCAGTCTGACGAGTTTTTCAATGTAGCGCCGGTAAAACGCCCAGACTACGGCGATTAAAATCAGAAACGTGACGATTTCCTGAAAAAAGGTAAACGCCGGATAAAGCGGACCGAACGGCAGATGACGGTCAGGAAGCAGCCCTTTCAGAATAAAATCAATTGCGCCGAACTGAACGAGTATAAAACCGTAAAAAAACAGAACGTGGATGATGCCGCTCTTTTTATCTTTCAGCAGTTTTTTTTGTCCGAACACATTCACCCATATCTTCTGAAGACGTTCTTTCAGGCGTTTATCAAATTCTTCCCTTTGGCCGAGCTTAATATAAGCGATCCTCGTTCTGATCAGGTAAACGAATAAATAAACGGCGTAAGCGGTTACAGCTGAAAACAGCAGCGCGTTTACCATGAGAAATGCGTTCATCTTGTCTCCCCCTTTGTTCTGATACCCCTCTTCATTGTCATATCTTTACTTTATCATAAATAATGAATGAGTGTTCAGTCAATAATTAAATTCACATTCTCAGGGCACACTACGAATACTTCGGAAAGGAGCGTCGGTATGAAGGTCATTTTTGTGTTGCTTGTCATTTTTATCATATTGATCGCACTTATGCTGCTTGATATTCTGCTTGGCCGGGCGGCGTACAAAAAACAGGCGTATGAGCCCGTTTTTGACCCGAAAAAGAGTGATATCACACTCATTCACTGCGGCAGCGAGCTTGTGCGGCAGATGACGGCTGATATCCGCCAAGCTGTCTCTTCTATTCATATGATGTTTTTTATTATGAAGAACGACCAAGTCAGCCATGAGATGTTTCATTTATTGAAGGAAAAGGCCCAGGCCGGCGTCTCCGTATATCTGCTGCTCGATTGGGCGGGCAGCCGCCAAGTGAAAAAGCCTTCCATTCAAACGATGAAAAAAGCCGGCGTTCACGTTCATTTTCTAAATAAACCGGCATTTCCGTTTCTTTTTTTCAGGCTGCAAAAACGGAATCACCGGAAAGTGACCGTCATTGACGGCAAAATCGGCTATGTCGGCGGTTTTAATATCGCTGAAGAGTACCTCGGCAAAAAAGCGAAGTTCGGAAACTGGGAGGATTATCACCTGCGGATGACCGGCGAAGGCACGGCCGATCTTCAGACTCTTTTTGTAAGCGATCTGAAACGAAACACCGGAAAAGCACCCGGATCACCCGGGGTTTATCCGGCATTATCCGAAGGGAATATCTCTCATAGGACATATGCGTCTGACGGTTTTTCGCTTGAATCGCATTATGAAAACTGCATCCGTAAGGCGGAGAAAAAAATCATTATCGGCACGCCTTATTATGTACCGAGCAAAAAGCTTCAGGAAGCGCTTATTTCAGCCTGCCGAAAAGGCGTCAAAGTCATCTTGATCGTGCCGATGAAGTCAGACCACCCGCTCGTTCGGGAAACAGCTTTTACCTATTATCCCGAGCTTCTGAAGGCCGGCTGCCTCATCTATCGGTATTATCAAGGCTTTTATCATGTCAAAGCTTTCATTATTGATGACCGCATCAGCATTATCGGCACGCCGAATTTTGATAAACGGAGTCTGTTCTGGAATGAAGAGGTGAATGTCATCATTCATGATGAAGCCTTTACAAAGGAAGTGCTTTCAACCATAAAGCAGGACATCGAAAAATCCGAGCTTCTCACATTAGAAAAAGTGAAACAGCGCTCCGTCAGACAGCTTCCTGCAGAATGGCTGGGAAAGGCCATATCTTACTTTTTATAAAGGAGAAACCATATGCTGTTCAGATTCGGATTCGTCGCAAACGCCATGCGCCTTTGGGACGCGTCCCCCGCAAAAACCTTAACATATGCGCGCTATACCAAGCTTTCCCGCAGTGAGCGGAAAGACGCCCTGCTTTCTGTGACAAAAGCAAATCTTACCAATACGCTGCGCACCATCCACTATGTGATCAGCCACGGCATCCCGCTGTACAGGTTCTCAAGCTCGATTGTGCCGCTCGCCACCCATCCGGATGTGCTGTGGGATTTTGTCACGCCGTTTCGCCAGGAGTTTCGTGAGATCGGCGGGCTGGTCAGAAAATATGATCTCAGAACGAGCTTTCATCCGAACCAATTCACGCTTTTTACAAGCCCGAAACAGGAGATTACCGCAAATGCGGTCAAGGATATGGCCTATCATTATGACATGCTGGACGCAATGGGCATCGCGGACCGTTCCGTCATCAACATCCATGTCGGAGGCGCTTACGGTGACAAACAAAGCGCGCTTGGCCGTTTCCGCGTGAATCTGAAAGAACTTCCCGATGTCATCAAACAGCGGATGACTTTAGAAAACGATGATAAAACGTATACGTCCGAGGAAACACTCAGTGTATGTGAACAAGAAGGCATTCCGTTTGTGTTTGATTATCACCATTTTTACGCCAATCCGACCGATGACGCTGATTTAGATGACATTCTTCCGCGGATGATCAAAACATGGCAGCGGATCGGCTTAAAGCCGAAGGTCCATCTCTCCTCGCCAAAATCAGAATCAGCCATACGCAGTCATGCGGACTATGTGGATGCGAATTTTATTCTGCCGGTGCTGGAGCGGTTTCGACAATGGGATACGGACATCGATTTTATGATTGAGGCGAAAGAGAAAGACCGGGCGCTGCTCCGGCTCGTCGAAGAATTAAGCGCCATCCGGGGAGTCAAACGCCTGGCGGGCGGAGTGCTGAGGTGGAAGGCATAACCAGGTTTATCACCCGTTTATATGGGGAATTTCCGAAATAACAGACCATCAGACGGAGGAGAAAACATATGAAAAACATTACATCTTTGAAAATAGCCGCTAAGAAGTTCACTTTAAGAAACATGCTTCAGCTTTATCAGCTTTGCCACACGGGGGGCCACGAGCTGTATATCTACTCTAAAAAAACAATGTGCAAGATCAAAGATATCATTGAGCTGGAAACGTTCAGAATGGCCCATAAAGAACAAGAATATTTAATTGTAGTGGAAGGAAAGAAAGCGGTGCAGCTTATTGACCGTTTCAAACATATCATCGAACCTGCGCAAAAAGAAGCCCATTAAATACGGACTACATAAAAAAAGGATAGACAGGAGGCTGCCCGGCCCCCGCTCGTCTATCCTTTTTCTTTTATTAATGAATCAGCTCGCCGAATTGGGCCTGATGAAGTCTCTGGTACATGCCGCCGGATGCCAGCAGTTCCTTATGATGACCTTGTTCAGCGATGCCTTCTTTCGTGACGACGACGATCCTGTCCGCATCCTTAATCGTAGCCAGCCGATGGGCGATCACAAGCGTCGTGCGTCCTTCAGACAGCTCTTGCAGCGATTTTTGAATGGCGGCTTCCGTTTCTGTATCGAGGGCTGATGTAGCCTCGTCTAAAATTAAGATCGACGGGTTTTTCAAAAACATTCTGGCGATGGAAAGCCGCTGCTTCTGCCCGCCTGACAGTTTCACGCCGCGCTCGCCGATCACCGTGTTTAAACCGTCGGGATACCCGTTTACCAAGTCCTCTAAATGCGCCTGGCGGACGGCCTGCCAGATTTCTTCCTCAGACGCGTCGAGCCGCCCGTAAGCAATGTTTTCCCGCAATGTGCCGGAAAACAGAAAGACATCCTGCTGGACGACGCCGATTTGTCCGCGCAATGATGACAGCGTCATGTCCTTAATATCGATTCCGTCGATGGAAATCACGCCTTCAGACGGCTCATAAAAGCGCGGCAGCAGACTTGTCAGCGTTGATTTTCCCGCTCCCGAAGGCCCGACGAATGCGACTGTCTCCCCGGCATGAATGGACAAATTGATTCCCGACAGAACCGGACTGTTTTCTTCGTAACCGAACGACACACCATCATAACGGATATTCCCTTTTAAACCGGACACATGTCTCGCGTTCGGGGCGTCCTTGATATCAGGCTCCGTTTCCAGTATTTCTATAAAGCTTTTAAAACCGGCAATGCCTCTCGGATACATCTCAATAATCGCGTTGATTTTATCAATCGGACGGAACAGAACGTTCGTCAGCAGCACAAAAGCGACGAATTCCCCGTAAGATAACGATCCGCGGATCACGAACCATGTGCCGCACAATAAGACGAACAGCGTGACGAATCTTGTCAGCATGTAACTGATCGAGCCGTTTTTCGCCATGATTTTATAAGACGTCAGCTTTGTTTTGCGGAAACGCTGATTGTTCACGTCAAACCGCTGCGTTTCAAACGCTTCATTGCTGAAAGCCTGAACAAGACGGATGCCGCCGATATTGTTTTCAACCCTCGCGCTGAAGTCTCCGACGTCTTTGTTCAGTTTTGTAAACGCAGAGGTCATTTTTTTATTGAAATACAAAGCAAGCCATATGACGACCGGCATAATGATAAAAGTCAACAGCGCGAGCTGCCAGTTAATAAACAGCATCACACCGAATGCGCCCAAAATCGTCATGATCGCGATAAACAGGTCTTCAGGTCCGTGGTGGGCGGTTTCTCCGATATACATCAAATCATTGGTGAGCTTGGACATTAAACTGCCCGTTTTGTTGTTATCGTAAAATTTGAACGGAAGCTTTTGCAGATGGTCGAAAAGCTTTTTCCGCATATCGGTTTCAATGTTAATGCCGAGCATATGGCCCCAATACGTCACAACATACTGAAGTGCCGAGCTGAGGGCGTAGACCCCGAATAAAGCAGCGGAAGTCAAAATAATCAGACTCCAATCCCGCCCCGGAAGCAATGTATCGATAAAGTAATTGACAATCAGAGGAAAACTCAGCTCCATCAATCCGCCGGCGATGGCAGAAAAGAAGTCGAGAAAAAACAGCTTTTTGTACGGTTTATAATAAGAAAAAAATTGTCGCAGCACGATTCCGTCCTCCTTGTGCCTCGTTCTTAATGATAATATTTCTCAATTATACTATACACAAGGAGTTTTAAAAGCGTTTTTTATAAAACGCCGGAAAATAACCGTGCGAAGGATTCCTTCGTTCTTTCCCATAATGTGCGCTTATAGAAACGGACGGGGCTGATTTTTTCAGACTCCTTCATATCCTCCAGATAATGCGCTTCAAGATCTTTGATCGCCTCTTGATCTGTAAAAAAGACATTGACTTCAAAGTTCAGCTGAAAGCTTCTCATGTCCATATTCGCCGTCCCGACAGAGGCGAGGTTTCCGTCAGTGATGAGCACCTTTTGATGCATAAAGCCTTTTTGATAAGAATAGACTTCGATTCCTTCGCGAAGAAGCTCGGGGAAATACGATCTCGTCGCGTACTGGGTTAAAAATCCGTCATTGGTTTCCGGCACCATGACACGCACCCGGACGCCTCTGGCAGCAGCCTCCTTTAGCGCTGTGCGGATCGGCTCATTCGGCACGAAATAAGGCGTCGCGATCCATACAGACGATTCGGCCGCCGCTATCATGGCATAATACAGATCGCTCATCCGCTCCTTCATATCGGGGCCTGTCGGAACGACTTGATAGACGCCGCCGCTTTCTGCCGCAACCGGGCGGGTATATGCTTTCTGATCAATCAGCACCTCATCCGAAACGTATTCCCAATCAAGCATAAAAATGCTGTGGAGCGTCTGAACGATTTCTCCTTCGACTTTCATATGGGTGTCCCGCCAAAAGCCGACATCTTGGTCTTTGCCGATATACTCCTTGCCGACATTCAGCCCGCCGACAAAACCGACTTTCCCGTCAACGATGACGATCTTGCGGTGATTTCTGAAATTGAATTTTTGGTTGAAAAAACCGTATTTCAGCGGCAGAAACGGGACGATGTTCACACCCGCGCGTTTCAGTTTTTTAATATCTTTTCCGGCCAGCTTCAGGCTGCCGGCCGCGTCGAACAAAAACCGCACTTCCACGCCTTGACGCGCCTTTTCCATCATAATGTCCATCATCTTGTGCCCGAGCATGTCTGATTTGAACATGTAATACTCAATATGTATAAATGACGCGGCCTCCCGGAGCGCCTCAAACAGCTCCGGAAATGTTTCGTCCCCGTTTTTGAGCACCTTCAGCCTGCTTTTTGTATTAATATTCATATGGGACGCCTTGATTGAATATTGAAAGAAACGCTTCTGATTTCCTTTCAGCCCGGACAGGTCGGGAGTTTGTTCCATATCAAATATCGTTCTCAGCTTTTCCCGGTTGTATGTCCGTTTCGACCTGAACAGCTTGCCTTTTTCATAAAGCTGGCCGGAAAAAAGGTAAAATAAGTACCCGGCGATCGGAAAAAACACAAGAATATGAATCCATAACAGCGTGTGCTGCGAGGTGCGGTTTTCAAGAATTAACGAATAGATGCTGAACAAAATAATGCTTGCATAACAAAGCACCCCTCCGTAAAACTCAAGCCTGGAAACCGGAAAAAACCATATGACATATACTCCGATAAGCATCATATATAAAAAGCAAAATTCCAGTCTCCTTTTCAGCATCCCGACTCTCTCCCATCTGATCCGATATCTCTGTATACCCTCTGTTTTCAGGCCTGTAAACATATGAAAAAGCCTCTCCGCACGAGCGGAAAGGCTTATGATGAAGCTTCTTGTGATTGGCCGGGTGTGATGTTCTGAAGCAATGCCGGATTGAGCGAGCAGCTGCCTTTGATTTTATTTTTGAAGATGCCGATGATCAGACCGGTGACCGCTATCGACACTAAGGAGAAGAGCCCTTTCAGCAACCCGACGGAAAAAATGCCGGCCAGCACGACGCCAAAATCGAAGAGGAAATTAACGGCACCCGGATTCCATCCGCAGCGCTTTTGCAGAAATAAAGCGAGGATATTGGCGCCGCCGAGCGATGCCTGATGATAAAACATGAGCGACAGGCCGAACCCGATCAGCGCCCCGCCGCAAATCGCCCCGGCAAGCGGTGAAACAGAGACCGGCGGCAGCCAGTGATCCGCGCCGGTAAACAGAGTCAGTACTGTGACTGCAAAAACGGTGGATAGAGTGAATTTGATTCCCATTCTGATGAGAGAAAATATATAAAACGGGATATTGATCAGAAAGAAGATAATCGCAAAAGAGGAATGAAACAAGTATGACAGGCTTAGTGACAGTCCCGCTGTGCCGCCGGTTAATACATGAGAATGTCTGAGTGTCAGGACGCCGGCGCTTGTCATCAGACAGGCGGCTAAAATGAGGAAAATCCGCTTCATTCTTCACTCTCCTTTTGTTGATGTTATTTCCAAATAAAACATAACAGGAATCCCCGCCGCCCAGCCATTACCTTGGCAGAAAATATCTTATGTTTTTATTTTTTCACCATAAAAAATCCCCCTCTTGCAGGGGGGATTTTTACGTGCGTTTCCGATAGACAACATAGCTGCGGGTCAAATACTTGAGGGGCAGGCTGAACACGTGAACCAATCTTGTAAACGGCCAAAGGATAAAAACGGCGTACCCTATGATGATATGAAACTTAAACCATAGCGGGACACTCTCCATCAAAGAAGCGTCAGGCCGGAACAAAACAATTTCCCTGAACCACGGCCCGACTGTTGCCCTGTAATCAAATCCTTTCGAATCGATGTTGAGAAACGTGGCCGCAACGCCCGACAGCATCATGAACAGCAGCAGAATAAGCGTCAAGATATCCGATGGCGAGCTGGTTTTGCGGATTCTTTTGTCAAACAGCCTTCTGTATGTCAGGATGACAAGTCCGGCACATGCAGCAATCCCCGCCGGCAGGCCTGCGCCGATCGCCATTTTGTGATACATATGCTCTGAAATGCCAAGGGAAGCATACACGCCTTCCGGGATCAGAATTCCCATGACATGTCCGCCGACAACGCACAGCAGTCCCCAATGAAAAAGTGTGCTGCCAGCGGCAAGTTTTTTCTTTTCTAACAGCTCGCTTGATTTCGCCGTCCAGCCGAATTGGTCATGCTGATAGCGGTAAATATGCCCGCCGATAAAGATCGTCAATACAATGTATGGCATAACGCCCCACAGGATCTGCCCGCTCATGCCTGAACAGCCCCTTCTTCAATGCTTTCATGTACACCGATGTTTTCCAGTGCGGCCTGCAGCACGTGCAGCAGCTCAGCATAGATGCTGTTATTTTTTTCGAGGCGGGAAGCCAGCTCCCTCACATTAGACACGTATTTCTCAAACACGCTTCTCGCCGCTTCAATCTCCGCAACCGCGGCGAATTCCAGCATCAGCGGCAGGTAATCAGGCAGTTCTTTCTCTGTCGGCAGGAAACCGGATTGCTGGTAGGTGTTTTTTAAATGCAGCAATTCAATGCCGCGCTCCCTTTGTTCGCCTGAGTTAAAGTAGGTGACGTACATATTCGTTTTTTTTCCGAAATCGAACGTATACACATAGTGTTCAATCAGCGCTTGCGGAGAAAAGCCGGCTGCCGCCTCTAAAAAGTGCAGCAATTTCTCCCGGATTTGCTGATTGGTGATGTCATGGATAAGAGCCTTCCAATCGGGAATCTCGGCTCTCCACTCTTCATCCGGATAAGAGAGAAGAACGGAAAGAGCGGAGAACGTCATTTGCCGGTCTGTGGTGTTCATGTTATTACACCTCATTTATGAAAAATTAGAAACAGGAGCCGGGGCCGCCTGAAAATGATAAGCCGCAGCTCCCTTGTTCAGCATATAAATCTGACACTTCTTCTCGATGGCTGCTCGGGATCACAAAACGGTCATCATATTTGGCGATTGCCAGCAGCCGATACATGTCTTCAATTTGCTGTTCTGTTAAGCCGACACTGGAGACCAATGCCGGGTCGATGGATTTATTTGTCTGAACCGCCCTCATATACTGGCGCATGACAGACATTTTCTTTAACGTGGACCGAATATGATCCGTATCCCCCGCCGTTAACAGCTGCGCCAAATAGTCAATCGGAATTCTCATTTGGTCGATAGCCGGAAAAATCGCTTCCGCCGTTTGCCGGCTGCCTTTTCCTTCAAAGAGATTCATAATCGGGCTGAGCGGCGGAATGTACCAAACCATCGGCAGCGTACGGTACTCAGGGTGAAGCGGAAGCGCAATCTTCCAGTCAATGATCATTTTATAGATCGGCGATTGCTGCGCCGCTTCTATCCATTCAGCCGGGATGCCTTGTTCTTTTGCCAGTTTGGCAATCTCAGGATCATTCGGATCAAGAAAAACGTCCAGTTGGGAATGGTAGAGATCCTTTTCATTTTCAACAGAGGCCGCTTCCTCCACTTTGTCCGCATCATACAGCATGACGCCGAGATAGCGGATTCTGCCCACACACGTTTCGGAGCAGATGGTCGGCAGCCCTGCCTCCAATCGCGGGAAGCAGAGTGTGCATTTTTCCGCTTTGTTCGTCTGCCAGTTAAAATAGACTTTTTTATAAGGACAGGATGAGACGCAATATCTCCATGAACGGCATGCATTTTGATCCACAAGCACAATGCCGTCTTCCTCGCGTTTGTACATGGCGCCGGACGGGCAGGAGGACACGCACGCCGGATTAATGCAGTGCTCACAAATACGCGGAAGATACATCATAAAGACTTCATCGAATTCTGTTTTGATCGATTCCTCCATTTTTTGCACGTTTGGATCTTCAAGCCCTGTAATATGGCCGCCCGCGAGATCATCTTCCCAGTTCGGACCCCATTCGATATTCATAAAATCCCCCGTTAAGGACGATTTCGGCCGCGCCACCGGCTGGTGCTTTTTTTGCGGGCTGTTTGTTAATGTTTCATAATCATAGTTCCAAGGTTCATAGTAGTCATCAATCGTCGGCTGATTCGGATTATAGAAAAGGCCTGCAAGCCGGTTTGTTTTCGGGCCTGATTTCAGTTCAAGCTTTCCTTTTTTCAACGTCCAGCCGCCTTTATATTTGTCCTGGTCCTCCCATTGCTTCGGGTAGCCGATGCCGGGCTTTGTTTCTACATTATTAAAATACATATATTCCGCACCGGAACGGTTTGTCCACGTGTTTTTGCAGGTGACGCTGCACGTGTGGCAGCCGATGCATTTATCCAAATTCATGACCATCCCGATCTGCGCTTTAATCTTCAAGCCAATCGACCTCCTTCAGCTTGCGGATGACGACATTCAGATCGCGCTGATTCCCCGTCGGACCGTAATAGTTAAAGCCGTAACTGAGCTGGGCATAGCCCCCGATCATCTGGGTCGGCTTGACGTGAATCCTTGTCGGGCTGTTATGGGTGCCTCCGCGGTTATTCGTCAGTTTTGTGCCGGGCACATTGATGTGGCGGTCCTGGGCATGGTGCATAAACGCCATTCCTTTAGGAATCCGGTGAGACAAAACCGCTCTCGCGACGACAACGCCGTTTCGGTTGAAGCATTCAATCCAATCGTTGTCTTTGATATCCGTGTCCTCTGCGTCATCTTTATTCATCCACACGGTCGGCCCGCCGCGGAACAGCGTCAGCATCGGCAGAGAATCAAAATACATGCTGTGGACGGACCATTTATTATGCGGCGTCAAATAATTAAGAACGATTTCTTTGCCCTCTTGATCAGGCCGCTTGCTTAGGAACGGACGGTGCTGGAGGATCGGTTTAAATGTCGCCATCGTTTCACCGAATTCCATCATCAGTTCATGATCGACATAATAGGATTGTCTGCCTGTCAGCGTCCGCCACGGAATTAATTTTTCCACATTCGTCGTAAACGGCGAGTACCTGCGCCCTCCTTTTTCTGAACCGGTAAAGGCCGGAGAGGTGATGACCGTTTTCGGCTGGGCTGTAATTTGCTCGAACGTAAAGCATTCTTCCTCGCGCTCTTCCGCCAGGTCTTTCAGCTCCAGATTGGTAATGTTTTCAAGTGATTCCCATGCTTTCACGGCGACTTTTCCATTTGAGGTGGACGACAGGGTTAAAATCGCTTCCGCCGCCTGCTTCGCTTCACTTATATTCGGGCATCCTTTGGCAACGCTGTTTGAATCGGTTTCTCCCAGTCTCTGTTTGAGTGATTCATATTCATCCGCAATCGACCAGCTCATCCCTTTTGTTCCGCTCGGTTTTAAAGCCGTATGAGGGCCGAGCGCGGTCATTTTATGAAAAATGTGTTTGTAATCCCGTTCAACGACATGGATGTTCGGCATCGTTTTTCCCGGAATGGCTTCACATTCGCCTTTGCTCCAGTCATTGATTTTGCCGAATGGCTGGGCCAATTCCTGCATCGTGTCGTGGAGAAGCGGCGTTGCGACTACCTCTTTTACCGGCTCCATATCGACTTCTTCCGCCAGATCGGAAACGGCTTTTGACAGCGCCTTAAAAATATCCCAGTCTGACTTCGATTCCCACGGCGCCGAGATGGCCGGAGCAAATGGATGAATAAACGGATGCATATCCGTACTGCTGAGATCGTGTTTTTCATACCATGTAGCCGCCGGCAGCACGATATCGGAATACAGCGCCGTACCCGCCATTCGAAAATCAAGATTGATTAACAAGTCGAGCTTGCCTTCCGGCGCCTGCTCCCGCCATTTGATTTCTTCAGGGCGGATGCTGTCGCTGTCGTCATTCATCAGACCGTTCGTCGTCCCCAGCAGATGCTTGAGAAAATATTCATGCCCTTTCCCTGAGCTTGAGATCAGATTTGCCCGCCATACGAAGAGATTCCTTGGGAAATTCACTTCATTGTCAGGGTCTTCAATCGCCAATTTCAGTTTTTTCTCTTGAAGCCGTGAGGCCACGTACGCACCTACGTCTTCAGGTGTCGCCGCCCCCGCTTTCTCAGCTTCTTTGTACAGATCAATGCCGTTTTGATTGAATGTCGGGTAAGACGGAAGCCACCCTAATCGCGCCGCCAGCACATTGTAATCGGCGTGATGCCTGTAGCGGGATGACGCGGTGATCGGTGAAGCCAAGTCACTGATCGGCTGGTCTTCATAACGCCACTGGTCTGTCGCAAAGTAGAAAAACGAGGTGCCGTTTTGAAGTTTAGGCACGCCTTCCCAGTCCTTTGCGGTTGCAATCGTCTGCCACCCTTCAGCCGGACGGAGCTTTTCCTGCCCCACGTAATGGGCCCAGCCTCCGCCGTTTACGCCTTGGGCGCCTACGAGTAAAACAAGATTTAACACCGCACGGTAAATTGTGTCGGAGTTGAACCAGTGGTTGATTCCCGCCCCTACGATAATCATGGATCTGCCGTCTGTATCAATCGCATTTTGGGCAAACTCCCTGGCAATCTGTATAACGGCTTCTCTTTTAATTCCCGTGATCCGTTCCTGCCAGGCAGGTGTGAACGGACGGGGATCATCATAGGATGCGGCTGATTGTCCGCCGATGCCCCGGTTCACGCCGTAGTTGGCCAATATCAAGTCAAACACGGTCGTGACGTACGTCTCTTCACCGTTCAGGTCCAGTTTTTTAATAGGAAGATCCCGCTCAAGCACTTTGTTTCCGTCATCTGAAAAATACGGAATGCGCACTGAGCCGATTTCGTCCTCTATTCCGAGCACGGAGAGACGGGGCTCAATCTGTTCCCCGGTGTCTTCGTCGATCATGTGCAGATTCCATTTCTGCTGCCCGTCCCAGCGGGAGCCCATTGTGCCTTGCGGTATGGCAAACGCACCTGTCTGTTCATTCCAGACCGCCGGCTTCCACTGATCATTTTTTGTCTGCCGCCCGATGTCTTTTGCATGCAGAAACCGTCCTGCTGTATACACGCCGTTCTCTTTTGACAGAGTGACGAAGAATGGAAAATCGGTGTATTGCTTCGCGTACTCAATAAAACGTTCAGTTTCTTGGTTCACGTAAAATTCCTGCAAAATGACGTGACCCATCGCCATCGCAAGCGCCCCGTCAGTCCCCTGGCGGATACTCAGCCAGTCATCTGCGAACTTTGAGGATTCCGCAAAATCGGGACTGATCGAAATGACTTTAGCGCCTTTATAGCGGGCTTCCGCCAGAAAATGCGCATCAGGCGTTCTCGTTAACGGAACGTTGGAGCCCCATGTGATAATATAGCCTGAATTGTACCAATCACTGCTCTCCGGAACGTCCGTCTGGTCGCCCCAAATTTGCGGGGACGCCGGCGGAAGATCCGCATACCAGTCATAGAAACTGAGCATTGGGCCGCCGATTAACGACATGAATCGCGAACCTGATGCGTGGCTGATCATGGACATCGCCGGGATCGGAGAAAAACCGACATTCCGGTCAGGCCCGTATTTCATCACTGTATACAGCAGAGAGGCTGAAATCAGCTTCAGCACCTCCGGCCATTCCGCGCGGACAAAGCCGCCTTTCCCCCTTGCCTGTTTATAGGACTTCGCTTTTTCAGGGTTTTCGACGATCGATTTCCAGGCATCCAGCGGATTATGATGCGCCTGCAATGCTTCCCGCCACAAATTGATCAGCACACCGCGCACATATGGATATTTCACACGGAGCGGGCTGTAGATGTACCAAGAAAAACTGGCCCCCCGCGGACAGCCTCTCGGTTCGAAATCAGGCATATCCGGGCCTGTTGATGGATAATTCAAGTTTTGTCCTTCCCACGTGACAATTCCGTTTTTCACATAAATATTCCAGCTGCAAGAACCCGTGCAGTTGACGCCGTGGGTGGAGCGAACGACTTTGTCGTACTGCCATCTGTTTCTGTATACATTCTCCCAATCACGATCTTCGCTTGTCGTTTGGCTATGGTTATTTGAATGATGTTCGATAGGAGAAAAATAGTTTAATCTCCTGAGCAACGGACTCATTTTCTTTTTCTTCATGATCGTTCACTCCTTCCGAGTCAGGTGATGCTATGTACACTATAAACAGAGACGTCGCATCACCTTGTGAACTATGTCACACACTCTGCTTTTTTCACAAAACGTTCACACAGAGCAGCAGGAAGGATTTTCAAACGATATGGGGACGCCCGGCGTCATCAAAAAAAACCGGTTCTGTTTAAGAACCGGGTTCGGCGTTTTCATCCCGTGATGTATGCAGATACCGCAAAAACAACTGATAGGAACAGAAGACATTTTGCTGAAGCATCGCCAAAAAGTTCATTTGCAGCCGCGGATGGTAAGACATCATTTGCTTAAATACGGAATATGGAATATGGAGTACCAGAATATCCGGTGAGGCATTGACTGAGATAAAAGGCGATAAAGAGAGCCCGCCTTTTTCATCAATCGGAAACACATCGCCTTTTTCCCACAGCGCAACGGTTTGCGACCCTTCAGGGAGCCTGCTGTCCGTAAAACGGATATTGCCTTTTAATACAATATAAACGGATTGTGAATGAAGAAAGGATGGAGATTGGTCAGATGAGCCGCGGATAAACGTCCCGTTTTTCAGCAAGGTTTCGACAATGGACAGAGGCACTTCATTAAACATAGGAAGTTGTTTCAGAAATAATAAATAGTCACACTGATTCATAGGAAAGCCTCCTGTGCTAAGGATAGCTTTAGTGTAGCCCGATTGAGCCCGCGCGGCAGTGATGTATTTCACAGCTTGTATGATAAAAGTCACTTATCAGGAGAGTGTTTGTACTTATAATGAAATAAAAAGGAGGGTTTCGATGAAGGCGATGATTCCGAAGCAGCACGGCGCATGGGCGATGCTGCTGATTCCATTTTTACTCGGCATGGTCAAGGGAGGCCCGGTTTTCTGGCATATTCCGCTCTTTCTGGGCTGGCTGTTCCTTTACTTAGCGGTTTATCCCGTTTCGCTCGCTTTGAAAAAAAAACAGCTTCAGCCCTATCAAAAGTGGATATGGTATTACGGTTTTCCGGCCTGCTGCTTTTTGATCATTTCTGTCTATCATAAGCCGCAGCTCGTCTGGATCGGCGTTTTTTTATTGCCGCTGTTTCTCATACATACGCATTATGCCCGCCGAAAAAACGAACGGGCGCTCACGAATGATATTGCGGGTGTTCTGTTCTTTTGTTCAGGCGGGCTTGCGAGCTGCTGGCTGGGAACGGGAACCCTTGACGGCTGGGCTTGGTTTCTATTCTTGCAATCTGCTTTATTTTTTGTCGGGAGTTCTTTTTATGTGAAATCGGTCATACGGGAGAGAAAAAGCAGAACCTTTGCATACTGGTCGTGGGGATATCACCTCTTGCTCCCCTTTTTATCGGCTCTTCTCGGGGCAGGCTGGGCGTTTCTCTCTTTTATCCCAAGCAGTCTGCGGGCCTGGTTTTTTCACGGAAGAGACTGGCCGGTGAAAACGATCGGCATTCTGGAAATCGTAAATGCCGGCTTCTTTTTCGCCGTCATGTGTATATGTATCACAAGCTGAAAAACAAGGACACCGGCTGCCCTTGTTTTTTTCAGTCAATATTGCAGATCTCCAGCGGACAATTTTCACACTCGATCTCGCATCGTAAATAGTCCCGCTTGTGCAAAATAATTTTTCCGGTTTCGTCTATCGAAATAACCCCTTGTTTGCGGAGGTCTCCCAGCATGCGGTTGACGCTCTCCCTTGCCGCCGCGCAAAACTTAGCCAAATCCTGATTTGTCAGCACAATGTTAATCAGAATCCCGTCACTTCGTTCCACCCCGTAGCTGTTTGATAAGCGGATAAGGGTGGAATAGAGTGCCCCCTTTTTGCCGTGAAGAAGCAGGTCCCTGATCTTGGACTGGATTTTTCGAAGATGGGTGCTCATCCATTTCATAAATTCAAACGTCAAAACACCGTTTTGGATCAATTCCTTTTCCAGCTTGTTTTTATTAATGACGAGCACCTCGCCATCCTCTAACACTTTCGCACTGAGCATATATCTCGGCTCATCTGTGAATAGCGTCAATTCCCCGACAATATCGTTTTTTTGGCAGATTCTAAGCGTCAGGTCTTTTCCGTCAGACGTCAGCTTGCCGATTTCAATGAGTCCTGACTGAATCAGATAAAGCTCTTTTGCATCCATTCCTTCTTGAAACAAATAAGTATGTTTTTTCATTTTCCTTTTCGTACTGATCGATTCCAGCAATTCATGCAGTTCGCGGGAAAGAAGTTCTTTATCAGATTTTCGGACAGAGAGAATATTCATGAGCTCACCTCGAAGAAAGTCACGTTGCGTATGTATATTGTAACGTGACTTGATTTGCACTCACCCAGAAAAAACTAACAATCTTGTGAATGGATCATTATGAATTGAGGCTCTGACTGTTTCTCTCCGTATGTGTTTTCATTCTTTCCTGCCAATACATCCAGATCACAAGAACAAAGCTGGCTAACGCGACCTCTGAAAGCGCCATAAACCCGATCGCGTATTGGCCTGTTGCCTGAAATACACTTGCCAGAATCAGCGGAGGGAAAAAACCGCCCAGTCCGCCCATGGCAGACACAATCCCGTTGGCAATCCCCGCTTGCTTCGAAAAATAGAAAGGCACCAGTTTAAATACCGTCCCGTTTCCAATCCCTGAGCAGACTGCCACCGTCAGCGATCCGAACGCATAAAGGCCGATCGTCGGGGAGAATGACAGCATGACCCCTGACAGCGTAAGCCCTGCGAAAACGAACATCAGAATGCGGAGCGGGCTCAGTTTATCTGCAAGAAACCCTCCCACAGGCCTGAGCAGCGTAGAGACCGCAATAAAGCCGGCCGTCCGCAGACCGGCGTCCGCAGGGCTCAGCCCAAAATGCTCAACCAAAAAATTCGGAAGATAGATGGTAAAGGCGACAAAGGCGCCGAACGTAATAAAATAAAACAGGCTCAACATCCACAGCACATGATTTCGGTAAACGGCTTTCATTTGTGTCTTTATGGAAATTTTGACTTTCTTCTCATGCCGGTCGCCGAACAAAACGTGCAGTAATGCGAAGACAGCCAGCAAAACAAGATACATCTGCACGGTTGCTTTCCATCCCGCGGCTTGAGCGATAACCGGCGCCGCAAAGGTAGTAACGGCGGTCCCGATGTTTCCGGCACCGTAAATCCCATTGACGACACCGTGCTTTTCTTTCGGATAATATTTCGGGAGGGACGTCACTCCGATGGAGAATACCGCTCCCCCGATCCCTAAGAAAAAGCCGCCCGCGATTAAATCAAATAAAGAATCCGCGATACTGATCCAAAATACAGGAAACAAAAGCAGGATGAAGCTGATCATAAACATCAGCCGCGCCCCATACCTGTTCGTTAAATATCCTAAAGGAATACGGAGAAGCGATCCGAGAATAACGGGAATCGCCGTCACCAATGAAATTTCGCCTTTGCTTAAATGAATATCTGATGTCATTTGAGAAATGAGCGATGAAATCAGCACCCACACCATAAACCCTGCCACTAAGCTTAATGACTGCAACGATAATTGAATATGTTGACGATTGATCATTCGGCTTGCCCCTTTCACTGATTCAATATCAGTCTTATCATACAAAAACTCAGTGTGCGGGATTGTGAATTACATCACACGCTTTATATACAAAAAAAGAACAAAGCCCGAAGACTTTGTCCTTTGATCATCATTACATTTTTTCCGGAGCGGATACGCCGATCAGCTGAAGCGCATTGTTCAGCGTAATTTGCGTCGCCTTCATTAAAGCGAGACGCGCGCGGCTCTTCTCTTTATTTTCCGGATCGATGACTTTCTCCGCATTGTAGAAGCTGTGCAGAGCGGAAGCCAGATCATAAATATAGTTTGTGACACGGTGAGGAATGCGTTTTTCCGCCGCTTCTGCCACTGCCTCAGGGAAGCCGCCGATCGTTTTCAGCAGGTCATATTCTTTTTCTGATTGAATATGGCTGAAATCAAGATCTGCCGCCGGTTTAAGTCCCTGCTCCTCCCCTTGGCGAAGCATGCTGCAAATACGTGCATGTGCGTATTGTGCATAATACACAGGGTTTTCGTTAGATGTGGATACGGCAAGATCCAAGTCAAAATCCATGTGCGTATCAGCGCTGCGCATCGCGAAGAAATAACGCACGGCATCCAAGCCGACTTCTTCAATCAAGTCGCGCATCGTTACGGCTTTCCCCGTACGTTTGCTCATCTTCATTTTTTCGCCGTTTTTGTATAAATGAACGAGCTGAATGATCTCAACTTCCAATGTGCCTTTCTTGTAACCGAGCGCTTCAATCGCCGCTTTCATACGCGGAATATACCCGTGGTGATCCGCGCCCCATACATTGATGAGCTTGTCGAATCCGCGGTCAAGTTTGTCTTTATGGTATGCGATATCCGGCAGCAAATAAGTGTATGAGCCGTCTTTTTTGATCAGCACACGGTCTTTATCGTCGCCGAACGTTGTGGAGCGGAACCATGTCGCGCCGTCCTCTTCGTATACATGGCCCTTTTCGCGAAGCGCCTCAAGCGCCTGATCAATTTTTCCGTTTTCATACAGTGACGTTTCAGAATACCATACGTCAAACGGCACGCGGAAATTTTCCAGATCGGAGCGAAGTTTATCAAGCTCGTACTTTAAGCCGTATTCACGGAAAAACGCCTGACGTTCGCTCTCCTCTTCGTGTACGAAACGGTCGCCGAAATCTTCGGCAAGCTTTTTCCCGATGGCGATAATATCCTCGCCGCGGTAGCCGTCTTCCGGCATCGGTTTCTCGAGACCGAGCGCTTCAAAATAACGGACTTCAACGGAAAGCGCCAGGTTGTTAATCTGGTTGCCCGCATCATTAATATAGTATTCGCGGCTCACATCATAGCCCGCTTTAGAAAGCACGCTGCACAGCGCGTCACCTACCGCCGCGCCGCGCGCATGGCCTAAGTGAAGATCTCCCGTCGGGTTGGCTGATACGAATTCGACCTGAATCTTTTCGCCTTGTCCGATGTTTGTCTCTCCGTAATGTTCACCCGCTTCAAGCACGGACGGAATCAGTTTTGTTAAGTAGCTGTTGTTCATGTAAAAGTTGATAAAGCCGGGTCCCGCAATATCCATCTTTTCAATGGAAGCTTTGCCTTTATCAAATGATGCCACGATCTCCTCAGCGATTTGGCGCGGCGCTTTTTTTGCGATTCTCGCCAGCTGCATCGCCATGTTTGTGGAATAATCACCGTGTGTTTTTTCTTTCGGCGTTTCTAACAGTACGCTTGGAATCTGGCTTTCGTCCGCCAGGCCCGCTTTCAGAACGGCCGCTTTGATTTCTTCCTTCAGCACGTCCTTCATTTGTTCCGCAATGTTCATGCGTGAGTTCCTCCCTCATACGTGATCGTCATATTATGTAAATGCTGCTGCCCGTCTCCGACATGCATGTCATATGCGATGCTGATTCGGCCTTTTTCTTCACCGAGATCAGATTGAATCGATTTTGTGCTTGTTTCCAGCTCAAGCTCACCAAATGACATTTTATATTTCGCAATTGTGGAAGCTCCCGTTATGAAACGCTGATTCATTTTAACAGCGCCTGACCTCATGATCAGGACTTCGCCTTCGCTCACCTTCACAATCGTTTTTACTTTGCCTAGGTCGTGTTCTTCATAATAAGATAGATACACTTTTTGTTGTTTTACATAGTAAAATCCGGTAGTACGGAATTCGATGACTTCATCATTTCCGTCATCCTCGATCACAGACTTCACATGGAGTGTTATCGGTGTCTCTTGCTTCATTTTGACACGTCCTTTTCATCATTCCACTTTGACTTGAATAGTATAATCATTCAGCTTGTAAACTTCAACTGCTTCTATCTTACCATCATTGCTCATTAGATTTGAAGATAAACCTCATAAAAAGCAGTTCCTTATGAGAAGAGAAAATCATATCACTATGTCACCCAATCCGTAAAAAACATGACAGCAGCTTTTCAGAAACTCACACAGTCTCATCGAAGCTGCTGCGACTTCCGGCAACATAGATTGTGCAGCAGAAATGCCAACGATGTCAAAGCGCTGCGTGACAGCTATAAAAACGTCCGCCAAACACACGTGATGGCTGCTGTATTATGCCAAGTCATCATATTCGGCTGCGTGTTCGAAATCGTCAAAGCCGTCCCTTTCCGCTTTCACACGCCCCTTGCCGTATCAATGGGACTCGCGGTGTTACTGATTTTGTATTTATTGTATTTTATGCGGACGTACTTGCTGCAGCTTTTCCAGCATGTCAGCCTGTTCAAAAAAGGGCATGCGGGAGCGCTGACAGGAGCCGGGGTTTGGCGGATGCTCAGTTTCACTGTAAGTGAACTGCTGTTTTTAATCATCCTGGCTGCCATCCAGCAGATCGGCTCATTTATTTATAAACGATTTTTTTATCGCAGCTCTGCTTCTCTCAACCTGTGAAATAAGCTACATCGCAATCGCTGACGGACCAGTCCCAACCGGAATCACCGTCATGGCTGTATAATCACTCGTGCGGTACACGGTTACGGTATTGTCGCCGGGCTGTGCTGCATAAATGTACTGATTATCAGGTGTTACGGCGAGGTCAAAGGCGCCGGGCAGAGACACGTTTGCAATGATCCTCTGTCCAGCCGTATTAACTACGTATAAGTTATTAATGAGAAACGGTTCACTATATGGCTCTAGAAAATAAGCCCTAGTGCTATCGCGAGAAAATACAATCGTCCTCAGAGTTTCAAATAAACGGTTGAAGTCGCCTCCCCTGCTTAATGGTGACAAACTGATCTCCGTTACCCCTTTCGGCAGCAGCTCACCATTCAACACATACGCAAAATTTCCAGCGTAAGGAGTGGCAATTAAACTGGGAAATTCAAATGTATCTATGATACTTTCTACCAACTGCCCAGTATTTACATCATATTTATCAACCGACCAACTGCTTCCATTAGCGGTATAGACATACTGTCCATTCGGATCAAGAGCAAAGTCTAAAGCGCCGGGTATCGGAATGACATCAATGACCGATTGAGAGGCCATGTTGATCATATATATAGATCCGGCGGCCATCACGTACGCGAACTCATCTGTTGAATCAAATTCAACCTTTCTCGGCCCTCCTCCAACAGTGATGGTATTTATGATGGTTAATGTTTTATTATCTAGCACTGAGACAAGGTTGGTATTCCCATGGAGGACATACGTGAAAGCTTTATCGAAAGTAACGCCTAGATTAGTTGGCACGTCAGAAAAAGGGATTGTTTTTACAACAGTGTTTAAATCTGAATCAATAACCGAAACCGTGCTGTCTCCTGAATTGGCTGTAAACACATACGATTGAGGGTCTGGCGGTGGCGGTAAAACAAGTGTCCCGGTCACCGTAAGCGGACTGCCGTAGAAAGGCGGTACAATGAGAAGATCTTCCACCGTTATTTGACTGAAATCAGGACAGCGGCCAGACTGCGCTGCATAATAAACAACTTGATCAATCTCTTCAGTATGAATCACAGAAACAGACCCGTCCCCTTGTCCATATTGATTTCGTACAGGCGACACACTGACAAGAAGCGTAACGGTCCCTTTTACTCTCACGGCATATCGAATACCGATATCTTCTGGTTCCGTCCCAGTCTGGATTAAGCAAGGCTCACTGATACATAATAAATGAGCAGTACTCCATGTAACCGTCGCAGCTGCTTCGGCAGAATCAATGGTGAACCCCTCGGGAATGTCAATCGGCACTTGAAACGGCGCTTCTCTGCTAATTTCCTCATCACAAAAACAGAAACAATTTTCCTGTAAAGCAGACAGATCATTCTTTTTCATGAATTCACGTCCTTTTAGAAATGTACAGCATGCAGTTGGTTAAATCACAATATCTCCCGGTGAAACCCCAAGAGATATCACAGTTTCCACAGAATAATCATCCGTGTTGTAAACAGTGATGTTCTGCTCTAAAAAATGAGCAGCATACAGAAATTCGCCATTCGGAGTAAACGCAAAGTCTCTTGCCGATTGCGGAACATTTCCTATAACGCCTGCACCATTCGGACTGACAGCATATAAATTGCCAGTGAAGCTGTCATGTAAATACACCTCTGATCCACTCGTAAACATTACATATTGGCCATCAGGCTCCAGCTCTTGGGTAATGCTGATCGTAAACGTATTTAAGTCAATAACCGTCAAATAATTGAATAAGAATTCTTGTTCTAAGACATACGCATACCGCTCCGGCCAATTTGTTTCTATGGATGATACGATAAGCTCTCGTTCAATCGTTCCTGTGACTTCACCGGTGAATAGGTCCACTTTTTGCACTAAACCAAAATCAAGAACATAGGCGAATAACCCATTGGGATCAATTGCAAAATCAAATCCTTCCACAGGAATCGACCTATCCACAGTTAACGTATCAATTCCAATCACATAAATCGCAGTATCGCCGAGAACATAAGCAAACTCATGATTTGGGATGCATTTTACCGATCCAGGCGGCTGATCCAGCAGTATGGATGCTGTCACTGTTAAAGTGTCATAATCGATGACAGAAATCACATTATTGTTGAAGTGCAAAACAAACACAGCGCTTTTATCCGGAGTTATTTCAATACCTGTCGGCCGGTACGGAAGAGCAATTTTTGTCACAACGGTGTGAGTGTTTGTATCTATCACAGAAACCGATTGATCGTTTGGATTCGCTGTAAACGCATAAACGGGTCCCGGTTCGGGCACAAGCACAATCGTGCCCGTCACCGATAAAGGACTGCCATAGAATGGCGGAACGACAATAAGGTTCTCGATCGTAATGTCACTGACATCCGGGCAATCATCAGGCTCATCGGAATAATAGACGACTTGGTCAATCTCTGCATTGCGGATGACAGAAACAGACCCGTTCCCTTGTCCATATTGATTTCGCACTGGTGAGACACTGACGAGAAGCGTAACAGTTCCCTGCAGGCGCACTGCGAATTGAACACCGATTTCATCAGGCTCTGGCCCCGTCTCAATGAAACAGCGTTCAATGACACAAGAAAGGCTGTCTGCATTCCACGTCACGCCTGCAACAGCTTCAGCCGGATCAACGACAAACCCCTCAGGCAATTCAATCGGCGCTTGAAACATCGCTTCACGGCTTGCTTCTTCCTCGCAAAAACATAAACATTCTTCTTGTGCGGCTCCTGCTTTTTCTTTAAAGGAAAGCTTGTTATTTCTCATATCTTCACTTCCTTTTCAGACATACACTGCTCACGCAGATACAACAGAATATGGGAAGGTGTATTTGTTTGCTTGTACAAATTGTGGGGATAATAGTGGATTTTTGAAATGATATCCGCAGACATGCGGTTTTAACGAAAGAAAACATTGCGGTATTTTTGCGCTATCCTTCCGAATGAAAATGATAAAATATGTCATATACATAACGTGGAAGGGAGGGATTCGGAATAGTGGCGAGTGTTTTATCATCTTCAGCGGTTGGAGAAAAAATCAACGAATGGTATATGTACATTCGAAGGTTCAGCATCCCGGACGCCGAGTACTTGCGGAGAGAAATCAAAGAAGAACTTGCAGGTCTGGAAGATGATCAGGATCTTCATCTATACTATTCTCTCATGGAATTCCGCCATAATCTGATGCTCGAATACCTCGAACCGCTGGAATCGCAGCGGATAGAAGAACAGCCTAGACTATCGGATCTGCTCGCGGATATTGATAAAAAGCAGGCCCGGCTGACCGGACGTCTTGATTATTATTTTAATTTTTTCCGGGGGATGTATGAGCTGGAATGCCGTGAATATCTTTCAGCGATTCAGTTTTTTAAGAAAGCTGAATATAAGCTTGATTTTGTCAAAGATTGTATCGAGAAAGCTGAATTTTATTTTAAGATGTCAGAGTCCTACTATTATATGAAACAGACTTATTTTTCTATGGATTATGCCCGGCAGGCTTATAAAATTTATCATAAGCAGGAGGCATATAATATAAGGGTGCTTCAGTGCCATTCATTGTTCGCTACCAACTTTCTTGACTTAAAGCAATATGATGAAGCAATTCAGCATTTTAAAAAGGCTTATGCCATGGCAGAGGCAGAACAGCAGCCACAATTAATGGGCCGGACTCTATATAATATCGGACTTTGTTTTAACAGCCAAGAAAATTACAAACCAGCCATTGATTACATAAAACGGGCAATAGCTGTTTTTGAAGATGGGAACATCATCACTTCTCTCCCGCAAGCCTATTTCTTAATCACACAAATACATTATAAAATCGGAAATATGGCCATAGCCAGACAATATCATGACAAAGGGGTATCTTATGCAGAGGAGGCAGAAGATTCCCTATATATCGCCGAGTATGAATTTTTAGAATCTTTATATGTCGGTGAGCCTGATGAAGAAGCAATCATGGAATGTTTTGACTTTCTCAGAGATAAATCGATGTATGCTGATCTTGAAGATTTTGCCTTAGATGTGGCAAAATATTATCATGAAAGAGAAAATTTCGAGAAGGCTTCCGCATATTTTTTAAAGGTGGAAGAAACAAGACAGCAGATTCAAGGAGGTGTGAAGTTGTATGAAATTGAAGTATAAATTAGCACTTACTTGCTTGGCAATAAGCACTGTTTTTGTTTCAGCCGAAATCGCAAGTGCACCGAAACATCAATTTGAAGTTGCTCAGCGCGGAATGATTTAAATGATGATTACTTTTAGGCTTGCAGGTTAAACTGCAAGCCGTTTTTTATATAAACAACTAATTTGCAAAAACAAAAAGTATACCTTAAAATTCAAATGTGTAAAAAGTATTTGACACATATACATATATTATTTAAAATAAATATATATAAATTTGAAAATTTAAAATAAAAACAAAAATATTTAAGGAGGGTTTTAGTGGATAACAATATTAAAAAACTTAGAACAGCAGCTGATATTTCACAAAATGATCTGGCTAAGCTCTGCAATGTGACCAGGCAAACCATCAATGCAATTGAAAATAATAAATATGATCCAACTTTAAGTCTGGCTTTTTCGATAGCTCACGCATTAAATACGGGAATAGATAAAGTATTCAACTATAACGCCAAAAAAAAGTAAGGGAGCGGTTCTTATGAAGAAAATGGATGAGATGCAAAAACACCAATCGGGTATAGCCGCCAGAATAGCATTTAGTTTTTATACTGTCGCTTTACTGATATGGTCATTAATAGATTATTTTAAAAACGGAAATACAGGATGGCAATTCCCAATACTTTTAATAGGCTGCGCGCTCTATTTATGGATTCAAGTTTATCATAATCGAAAAACAAGGTAACAATTCCAATACACTTCCGGAGGATTATACAGCAATGTACGAATATAAGTTCATAAAAGTAGAAGTAAACCGATGGAAAGGAAAGCCTAAAGAAGACTATAAAGAAATTATTGAAAAGTATTCGCAGCAAGGATGGAAGCTGGTTCAAATATTTGCTCCTCCTATTTCAGGTTATGGGGCAGCCGATTATTTTGATATTATTCTTGAAAAAAAAATATAAATGTTTCAGTACAAAGAAAGCCGGATCATACATATGGTCCGGCTTTCTTTGTACTGAAATAAGCCAGCAGATACCTTAACGGATTTCACCTCTTAAATATTTTTTCGGAAATCCGCAATTCAAATAGCTTCCAATATATTTTATTATTTAACTTGCTGGGGATATTGAAAAAATTGGAGGAAAAAATGAGTCTACTTTTAAAAACACAAAATAGTAAAGCGATTTTTACATTAGTAGCATCAGGAATCATTGTTCTCGCTCTTTTCAGTATAAAACATAATCATTTAAGCATGGATGTCATCGATATTTTAAACAGAGCTGGAATAATAGCTCCTAGTTGGATTGTCAGTGCTATCACTGCAACGGGTTCAGTCCTGGCTATCATTACTGTTTTAGGATCTCTTGGTGCAGGCTTGCCATTAGCCGTTTTAGAACAATTGGCTGCAGCAAGTACAGCAGCAGCTTAATATAAAACATTAAATTCAATATCCCTGGCAGTCCCTTAAACGAATGGATGAAAATACTTTGTTTAAAAAGAACGTTTTAGTCAAATTGTACATACTCTGTCTGATCTTATTTTTAATTGCTTTATTTACAGCATATTTTTATACAGATCCCGCTTCAAATGTAAATAATCTAAATCGAAATATCCGTCCGGATTTTTTTCAGATTTTCTTTAATAATATTAAAGTAGCGAGTCTGCTTGTTTTTTTAGGACCGTTGACGCTGTCACTTGGCACGGTTGCTGTTTTAATTATTAATGGATTAATTTTAGGGAATGCGATAGGAAACATCAAAGACAATTTAAACCTTTTACTGCTTGTTATTCCCCATGGAATAATTGAAGTGCCGGTATTGCTTCTTGCAGCCTCTGTAGGAATGAAATTAACTTTAGATTTATTACTCCTCAAAATAAATTTGAAATTCACTTTTAAATATATTGGTATTATATTTCTCGGTTTAATGATAGCAGCTATGTTAGAAACATTTATTACACCTATCTTTATAAAAGGAGCCTCTTAAGATTATGCAAATTGAATTATCCTCATTTAAGGAACGAAACATTAATTTTTTGTCCTCGTTTTTGTTTTATATTATCGGGTTAGCTTTTTATTTAAGTTCTCTATTGCCTTTTATGAAAAGTTTAATTCCCAAAAACATCCCTATACAAGTTGTTGAGCAAGTGAAACATTTAGATTATATCATTGCGATAGCCGCACTGTTTCTTTTAATGTTCGGGGTGATTTTTGAAGGATTTGTATTATTTCTCATTATAAATTTTCTTGGCGCTCAAATTAAGATTAAAACCTTTTATTCCCTATTTATGTTTTCTAACATCCCGGTCGCAATTAAGTTTTTTCTTATATCATTCAAAAACATTTTCGCAGAACATCCAAATACTAGTTTATTTTTCACAAGTAATCATTTGATTTTTTCTATCTTTGATTTGTTCAATATTGCATACTTATTTCTTTTGTTTATTCTTCTGAAATGGAGAACAAATTTGAACTACCTGACAATCTCAGTTTTTATTTTTACGGCATTCCTGTATAGAATGTTTTTTTAGCATATATAAATAAACCCCCTCAATAGGGGTTTTTCTTTCATTTCGTTCACTGTATACAGTTCCTTTTATATGCTTCCGAAACAATACCGACTCTAGTACTCACATTCCACTTTTTACAGAGACCGGCTATGATATATTCGACATTACGCTGCGAGTAGTTTAATGACTTAGCGATCTCTTTATTAGGTTTTTCAGCAATTATCAGTTTAATTACTGAAATTTCAATCTTTTTTAATTCCAATTCATTTTCTACTGCTGTTTTCATTCTAACTTCCTTTCTAAAGATGTATTTACTAAATAATACCCTATTATATAATTTTTATCAATAACATCAATGATTAATGGTAAAATAATATGTTGCTTTTACTAACTTCTAAGTAGTTTATATACAATATAAAAATCCCCCGCATGTTTCAAGCGGGGGATTTTCTTTTATTTCACAAACCCAAGCAGCATTTCACGAATCATCTTGCTTGCCGTGTTTGCGGTTTGTTCTGAGTGGTCATAGACCGGCGCGACTTCTACGAGGTCAGCGCCTTTTACGTTGACTTCTGAGCGCGCGATTTCATGGATGGACGCGAGTAATTCTTTAGACGTGATGCCTCCTGCGTCAACCGTGCCCGTTCCCGGCGCATGAGCGGGATCAAGAACGTCGATATCGATCGTGACATAAACAGGGCGTCCCGCAAGCTGCGGCAGCACTTTTTTCAGCGGCTCAAGCACTTCAAACTTAGAAATGTGCATGCCGTTTTCTTTCGCCCATTCAAATTCTTCCTTCATTCCGGAGCGGATGCCGAATGAAAATACGTTTTGCGGCCCGATGAGCTCGGCCGCTTTGCGGATCGGAGTAGAGTGGGAAAGCGGTTCGCCTTCATAATCCGTGCGAAGGTCGGTGTGCGCGTCAAAATGAATGATGGCAAGGTCCGGAAATTTCTTATACATGGCTTTTATGACAGGCCATGATACAAGGTGCTCCCCTCCCATGCCGAGCGGGAACTTTCCTTTTTCTAAAATGCTGTCCACGTATTCTTCAATCATATCAAGGCTTCTTTGCGGATTGCCGAACGGAAGCGGAATGTCGCCGGCGTCAAAGAAATTCAAATCAGCTAAGTCACGGTCGAGATACGGGCTGTATTCTTCGAGACCGATAGACACCTCGCGGATTCTCCCCGGGCCGAATCGTGAACCCGGACGGTAGCTGACCGTCCAATCCATCGGCATGCCGTAAAGGATGGCGTCCGCCTCTTTCCAGTCGGGGCGGCTTGCGATAAATACTTTTCCTGAATATGCTTCATCAAACCTCATGATAAAACCCTCGCTTTCCTGTAAAAAAGCGCAAGATTCGCTCCTGCGCCGTACGTTTTTATTTGATTAAGTCGCTCACAAATTTCGGAAGAACAAATGCCGCTTTGTGAAGCTCTTTCGTGTAATATTTCGTGTCGATGTCAAAGAAACGGCTGTCCTCCACTTCAAGCGGATCGTACTTTTTAGAACCGATCGTAAATGTCCACAGGCCGCTCGGGTACGTCGGGATATTAGCCGTATACAGGCGGGTGATCGGGAAGATTTCTTTCACGTCACGCTGAACGTTTGTAATCAGTTCCGGTGTAAACCACGGGTTGTCCGTCTGCGCGACGAAGATGCCGTCTTCTTTTAACGCCTTGGAAATTCCGGCATAGAAGCCTTTTGAGAACAGATTGACGGCCGGTCCGACCGGTTCTGTTGAATCAACCATGATGACGTCATACTCATTCTCTGATTTCGCGATGTGCATGAAACCGTCATCGACTCTCACGTCGACGCGCGGATCATCAAGCTTGCCCGCAATGGACGGAAGGAATTTTTTAGAGTATTCAATAACCTTGCCGTCAATGTCGACAAGCGTCGCTTTTTTTACGCTTGGGTGCTTCAGAATCTCTCTGATGACACCGCCGTCTCCGCCGCCGACAACGAGGACGTTTTCCGGATTCGGGTGCGTAAATAACGGGACGTGCGCAACCATTTCATGATAGACGAATTCATCTTTTTCAGAAGTCATGACCATTCCGTCTAAGAACAGCATGTTGCCGAATTCTTCTGTCTCCACCATTTCCAGATGCTGAAATTCCGTCTGTTCCGTATGTAATGTTTGTTTCACCTTTAATGTAATGCCGAAATTCTTCGTCTGCTTCTCCGTATACCAAAGCTCGCTCAATTGTCATCTCCCTTTCAAGGCTTATTTCATTTATTGTAAGCGTCTGTATCGCTTTTATTCCGGTTAAAATCTCATTTTCACCTAAGGAAAAAGTATAGAGGATGGAGGGGAAAAAGTAAAGAAGTGTCCGGTTTGATATGTTTAAAAAACCCCCTTTTTTCACATAATAATAGAATCATGAAAAAGGGGGTTCCCAAAAGTGGATAAAGTATCTGGAAAACAGCTCAGAATCACATTCAAAATCATCCGCGCCTGCATCTTTCTGACACTGATCGGCGGAATGCTGGCCGGCGTCTGCTTCACATCCGTTCTTCTTGCAGCGAAATGGCAGGGGGCCCCCTCCGTCCGGGTTCCTCAGTCTACGATTCTTTATGCAAATGACGGCTCAAAGCTAGGTGAGACCGATTTCGGGGAAAAGCGCTACTGGGTCCGGTTAAAAGATATCAATCCGATAGCGGTGCAGGCCGCCATTGCGGTGGAGGATCAAAACTTTTACAATCACCACGGTTTTGATTACCGGCGGATGGCCGCCGCCGCGCTGGCTGACATAAAGGCAATGGCCAAGGTTCAGGGCGCAAGCACCATCACCCAGCAATACGCGAGAAATCTCTACCTTGAGCATGATAAGACATGGAAACGTAAATGGAATGAAGCCTTTTACACGATCCGCCTTGAACAGAACTATTCTAAAAACGAGATTTTAGAAGGTTATGTAAATACGATATATTACGGCCACGGCGCATATGGAATTGAAGCCGCCTCGCGCCTGTATTTTGGCAAACACGCCAAAGATCTGAACGATGCGGAAGCCGTGCTCTTGGCGGGCATACCGAAAGGCCCGTCCGGCTATTCGCCATATGTCAGCGAAAAGAAGGCCAAACAGCGCCAGGAAACCATTCTCCGACTGATGATCGGCCAAAAAATGATCTCAAAAGAAAAGGCGGAAAGGCTTAAGAAAACGCCGCTTGCCTATCAGCCGCTGAAAAACAGAACCGCGGCGAAAACGGCGCCTTATTTTTACGATGATGCGATGAAAGAACTCGAGAAAAAGCTCGGCATGACGCGCGAACAGCTCGCAACGAGCGGATTGCGTGTTTATACGACGCTTGATAAGCGCATGCAGCGGATTGCGGAAAACACTGTGGCACATACGATCCGTACCGGCTCTGACATTCAGGTCGGCTTTTCCGCGATTGATCCGGCAACAGGGCGCGTGCTTGCGCTTCTCGGCGGACGTGACTACGAAAAAAGCCCGTTTGACCGGGCGACACAGGCGAAACGGCAGCCGGCTTCCACGATCAAGCCGCTTTTGTACTACAAAGCGATTCAAAGCGGCTTTACACCGGTCACGCTGATGAAAAGCGAAGCCACAGAGTTCCAGATTGACGACAACGGAAATACTTATTCTCCAAGCAATTACAACGGCTACTATGCCAATAAACCGATTACGCTGCTTCAGGCGCTTGCGTTATCAGACAACATTTATGCCGTGAAGACTCATCTCTTTCTCGGCATGAATAAGCTCGTGTCGGCGGCAAAGGAATTCGGCATCAGCGAACATTTAAAGCCCCTTCCGTCTCTGGCGCTCGGAACTGAACCCGTGCGCCCGATTGAGATGGTTAATGCCTATGCGATGCTCGCAAACGGGGGAAAACAAATCACCCCTTCCTTTATCACAAAAGTGACGGATACCGCCGGCAACGTCTTGTATGAACAGCCGCGCGGACATCAGCAGACGCTTGATAAAAAAGCCGCTTTTGTGACGGCGAGCATGATGACGGGCATGTTTGATCAGGATTTAAACGGCTATACTTCCGTCACGGGACGCACCATTTCTGACCGGCTGACCCGAACCTATGGCGGTAAATCAGGCACGACCAGCGCAGACAGCTGGATGATCGGCTTTAACCCGGCTCTTGCCGCCGGTGTATGGACAGGCTATGACAAAAGCAGCACGATTGATTCAGTAGAAGAAAAAAGCTATGCGAAGACGATTTGGGCGGACTTTATGGAGAAGGCGCTCGAAGGAGAACCGGAAATAGCGCTTAAACCGCCGAAGGGCGTCACGGGCGTCTATATCGATCCCGCTTCCGGCTACACTTCGGGACCCGGCTGCGCCGCAAAGCATTATACGTATTTCATCGCAGGCACTGAGCCCGCGGATGTGTGCTACGGATCGGAACCTTCTAAAAAAGAAAAGGAACACGCCCCCGCCCGCAAAGAAGCTCCGCGCAAAAAGTGGTGGGATAAGTGGCTCGGCAAAAAAGACTGAGCCCGGTGCATTGCGCGCCGGGCTTTTAATCCGCGTCTTCCTCAAGCACCCATGGGAGCAAGAGTGAAAAGTCGAGATGGATAATAGGGTCAGGAAAACCCTTCGGTATAAAAAATGTTGTACTCGGCAATGAAAACGAAAAGCGGATATCTCCCGCCCTCTCGATATGAAACTTCGGCCAGCCTTCCCTAAGCCTGCCGACAATCGGATAGCTGCCCGCATAATGATGCAGGCCGTTTTCCTTTCCATGCTCCCCCAAGTCGTGACAGACAGCCGGACGAATCCCAAACTGCGTAAACAATCTTGTTTTCTCGGCGGGAAGGAGATTCACCGCCTCGGAAAAGTTCCGGCAGCTCCCGCAATCGCAAGGATCAGGCCATGATTTTTCGTATTGTTTTCTCGTTTCCGCCGCATCTGCTTCAATGACCCATGGCCCGATTTCAAAGACGGTGAACATGATGAAACCTCCGCGTAAACATGAAAAACCCCGAGTCTTGGTTCGGCTCGGGACTTTCCATGTCCTGATTCTGTATCAACAGTTTACTCAGTACAATCGCAAAATAGTGCAAATATTTATAAAGTTCACAAAAAGTTCACAAATTATTTTTCTTCCGGAAGCAGACCTGTTTTCAATTCATCGGATGAACGTTCCCAGAGCCCTTGGTCATGCTTCTGCAGAAATTCAGCAAGCACCTGCTTTGAGCTGGCGTCCATTTTGTCCACGATAATGCAGCGCTTCATTGATTTATCCATTAAATTCACATGCTCCGGCAATGACTTATAGCCTCTGCGGATACTTCTGTCCACGGTCATTTCACAAGCCGTCACACCCGCGTAATAAGGGCCTTCTTCTTTTCTGTCGATGGTGACCCACACGAGCCAGTACGGTTTTCCGTTCGGCACTTCATCTTTGTTCGGCAGGAATTTGATGCCTTTTTCAACGACACTGCGGGCATGCATGGCGCCGATGTCAACGAAGGCTTCCTTCTCTTCCACATCGACAAATACCGGAGAAATATTGTCAAGGCTCAGCGCCCCGGCGCCAAAACCGCCATGTCCGTCGGTCGGATCACTTTTAATAATATTAAATCCGATTGTTTTCTTCTTTTTTTCTTCCATGAAAATACCCTCCTACAAAAGCGGTTGAAATATAATGGCAAATACCTTGAGAATCCAGTCTCTCCCCTCACTTAACAGCGGCCACACGACATAGGAGCCGACCGGTGTCACAAACAGCACGAGAAACACGATAATCCCGTAGCTCTCAAACTGAGTCATTTTGGCGCGCACCCGCGGCGGCACGAGATCCTCAATAATCCGGTAGCCGTCAAGCGGAGGAAGCGGCAGCAGGTTGAATAAACACAGCGCGAGATTCAGCTGAATCCAAATAGAGAAAAAGCGGTCAAGCCCCATGCTGAATGCAGAAAGCAGCTCCATTCCGTAAGCATGCATCAACACTAGCAAAAAGAAACCGATAAAGGCAAGAAGCAGGTTGCTTACAGGCCCGGCGACGGAAACCAGCACTCCCGCCAGCCGCGGTCTTTTAAAGGCGCGGCGGTTCACCGGCACCGGACGGGCCCAGCCGAAACCCGCGACCAAAATTAGAATCGTTCCGAAAACATCAAGATGTTTAATCGGATTGAGCGTTAATCTGCCCTGTCTCGCCGCGGTATCGTCTCCGAACCGATACGCGACATACGCGTGCGCCAGTTCATGCATCGTAAATGCCACGATCAGCGTAATCACGACATAGGGCATAAGCTCCAGCGGATAATATAAAAATCTGTCCAAATGTAAAAATCCCCTTTTTTAAAAAATGCAAGATTGTCCTTCATTCAGTATACTATAAGTGACCTCTCTTCCAAAGAGAGGAAACGATAAAGGAGGATCAGCACCATGCCGCTCGTAACCGTTAAAATGCTTGAAGGCCGCACAGATGAACAAAAACGGAATCTGGTTGAAAAAGTGACAGAAGCCGTAAAAGAAACGACAGGCGCAGCCGAAGAAAAGATCATTGTCATGATTGATGAAATGAGAAAGGATCATTACGCCGTCGCCGGCAAACGGATCAGCGATACGGAGTAATCCTTGATAATGGCCGGCGCTGCTATGTCAGGCCGGCTTATTTCATTACTTTTTCAACGAGGCTGAAAAAGGTATTCTTTTCTTCTTCTGTCAATGCTTCGAACAGCTCGTCAATGAGCATCTGCCGGTTTTCAATCATTTGCATGGCCGCCATTTTTCCCGATTCGGAAAGCGTCATCCATACCGTGCGTCGGTCTTCGTTATTTCTCGACCTTTCCACGAAACCCTCTTTTTCTAAATGATTCAGAGCGGTTGTCGTGGCTGAAGGCGATAATGTAACTTCCTGCAATATATCTTTAATCGTGCACGTGCCGTGCCGGTAAATAATCCTGAGAATAAATCCTCTGATATTGTTTATACTCTTCGGAATTGTCGCCTCATCAAGCTTTTTCGTGCTCTTTAAATATTTCGTGAGCGCGTAATCCAGTACATTTGCTTGCAATATATCGTACTCCATGCAGAAACTCCCCATTTCAAGATGCATCCATCATCATTTGATTGTTTTTTATTACATTTTACTGATACCTCGCGGGGAAAGTCAAAATTTCGGCCGGAAAGCCCGCAACTTTTATCCTGCCCTATACAGACTATTATCTCCTGCTTTTTTACCCATCCCTTTTATGCAATGCTGGTTTTATAGACATGATTCAGGTAAAATCATTAAGGGTGACTGCGTTTGACGGAAAGGATAATCTGATCGGATGCGGCAGACAATATGACTGGAAAAGAAACGGAACAGACGGGGAAACAGAACACAGGATTGTCGATTACACAGAAGATGTGACACGGGTAAAAGCCAAAGAGCCCCTCTTGGCTTTTGCTTTTGGATGGAGGGATGCGTGTTGCGGAATATCCTACAAAAAAAAGACATCACCCAGCTGCTTGAACAAAGCAGAAACAGGCAGACTGCCAAAACGATGGGTGGATTTGATTTAACTTTACTGGGCATCGGCGCCGTCATCGGGACGGGCGTCATGGTTCTTACAGGCATTACGGCCGCGAAAAACGCCGGACCTTCCGTAATCTTTTCTTTTATCATTGCAGCCGTTGTCTGCAGCCTTGCAGCATTATGTTACGCCGAAATCGCTTCTGTTCTCCCGGTTTACGGAAGCGCCTATATTTACTCTTATACCACCATGGGAGAAATTGTCGGCCATTTAATGGGCTGGACGCTCTTATCCGTTTATATGGTGACGGCGTCGGCGGTGGCAAGCGGCTGGTCAAGTTATTTTAATAATCTGTTAGCCGAAATCGGCATGCCTTTGCCGGACAGTCTGCTGCACGTGCCGAGCCAGGGGGGCATCGTCAACCTTCCTGCCATCATCATTACTCTATTAATTGCCGTCGTTCTGTCACGCGGCTCCAAAGAGAGCAAAACCTTTAATAATATAATGGTTCTCGTAAAAATCGGAATTGTTTTGCTGTTTATCATCACAGGAAGCTTTTTTGTAAAGCCGGGCAATTGGCATCCTTTTATGCCTTTTGGAATCAAAGGCGTCATTACGGGGGCTTCTGCCGTCTTTTTTGCGTTTCTCGGATTTGACGCGATTTCCGCTTCGGCTGAAGAAGTCAAAAAACCGCAGCGCAACCTGCCGATCGGTATTATCGGTTCACTGGTGATCTGTACATTGGTATACGTCATCGTCTGTCTCGTCATGACGGGGATGGTTCCGTATTCACAGCTTAATGTGCCGGAAGCCATGTCTTATGTGCTGCAGTCTGTCGGACAAAACGCGGTGGCGGGCGTTATCGCTGCCGGTGCGGTGATCGGACTGATGGCCGTCGTTCTCGCCCATACCTATGCGGCGACCCGTATATCTTTTGCGATGGCAAGAGACGGAATGCTGCCGAAAGTCTTTACCATTGTCGGAAAGAAATCGGGAGCGCCGATCTTTAATACGTGGCTGATCGGACTGATCAGCGCCTGCATCGCGGGTTTTGTTGATCTGAAAGAGCTGTCAGATCTCTCAAACATCGGCGCATTATTGACATTCGCCATGGTCAGTCTGTCCGTGCTGATTCTGCGCCGCACCCATAAGGATCTGCCACGGGGATTTAAAGTGCCTTTTGTACCCGTACTGCCGATTTTGGCCATTATCTGCTGTTTGTTTTTAATGGTCAATCTGCCGCTGAAAACGTGGCTTTATTTTGCCGTCTGGCTGATCATCGGCGTGATCGTTTACTTTTTATATTCGTACAAGCACAGCAAATTGAGACAATAAACAAAACCAGGCCCGCTTTATGTGCGGCCTGGTTTTTTCATCAAAAAAGACGAAAGCCATCGCCTTTAACAAATGTGTTTCAGCTCTTCTATGTAGTGAAGCGCCTCATCATATTCTTCATCCGTATATTTCTGTTTGCTTTTTATCGTAAACACTTTCTCTTTCTTTTCCTCAGCTTCAAGGCCGTCAAAATACAAAATCGTAGACACCAGCTCCAAAAACCGGGATGAGCGGCTGTTGACGCTGTCGATGTACTTCTTCATATCCGGCATCGTAAGCTCCGCATGATGTAAAAACTCGGCTCCCGTCTCCGTCAGCGAGTACCGGTATTGAAAGTAGCCGCCCTTTTTTTCCTTCACCTCATCCAGAAACCCAAGATTGCACAGCTCTTCAATTCGAAGCGTCAGTTCTTCGGAATACGGGCCGTAAAAATGAAAATCATATTTTTCGTAGAAAGGATACTGCATTTTCTTCGCGATATAAATGATTTTCTGCAGCTTTTTCCGCCCGATGATTTCTCCAGAATCCGAGAACACCTTCATCAGTTTTGCATGTTCTTTCAACAAATTCCCGACATCTCCTTTTCCTTCTTTACCAAAATCCTTCTATGTCAGTCCCAGCAGCTGCCGGATTTTTAATTTTGCTTCAGGGTTTTCTGAATCGTCGCAAATGAGGTCCATCGGATAGTAGAGCTTATGGTCCGTCCGGCGTTTGCCCGAAATGGATTCGACAATGGCGGACTGCCTGGACAGCTCTTTGATCTGGCCCTTCTGCGTTAACAGGTGAATCGGCAGACGCTCCTCCTCTTCACCCGGCCGGTAAAAATCATACGGCAGATCCGATGAAGAATCGACCACTAAATAGTAATTGGGATCAATTCCCGCCTCTTTAAACAGAGCGGTCAGTTCAAAATAAGCCGACATTTCCTCATTGGGGTTAAATTCGGCATATTGAAACAGCTGGCGGTTAATGAAGCGGCGGCACAAGTCGGACAGAATCGGGTCCTCTTCTTCTTCCCAAGCCTGGAAATAATATAAAATGATGGCTTCATCAAGTTTCAGATAATCCGCAAGCGTCAGCTTCCCTTCAAAAATGGAATAAAAATGAACGGGAGCATGAGTGAAGATATACCCTTCTTCATGGAGCTGCTTTGCACGGTGGAGAATTTTCGTCAATATGACTTCAGCGCTTCTCGTCACGGGATGAAAATACACCTGCCAGTACATTTGATAGCGGCTCATAATATAGTCTTCGACGGCGTGCATGCCGCTTTGCTTAATGACGATTTGGTCCTCTCGCGGACGCATCACCCTTAAAATCCGTTCCATATCAAAATGTCCGTAGCTGACGCCCGTATAGTATGCGTCCCGCTGAAGGTAATCCATCCTGTCGGCGTCAATCTGGCTCGAAATCAAGCTGACCACCTGTTTGTTTTTGTATGTTTTGGCAATGACTTCGGCAACATCCTGCGGAAATCCCGGTCCCGCCTTTCTGAGAACCTGATTCACCTCGGTGTCGCCGAGAATGATTTCCCTCGTATAGTCTTCATGATCCAGATGAAAAACCTTTTCAAAGGAATGCGAAAACGGCCCATGTCCCAAATCGTGCAAAAGCGCGGCGCTGAGACAGAGTTCGCGTTCATTGTCATCCCATTCAGGACGCCCTTTAAAAACATCATCAACCATTCGTCTGACTATCTCATAGACGCCGAGAGAATGGTTAAAACGGCTGTGTTCCGCGCCGTGAAACGTCAAATACGTCGTACCGAGCTGTTTGATCCGGCGCAGCCGCTGAAATTCACGGGTGCCGATCAAATCCCAGATCAGCTTGTCCCGCACATGAACATAGCGGTGAACGGGATCTTTAAACACTTTTTCTTCTGATAATTTTCCGTTTGGATACGCCATCGTCATTCCCTCTTTTTTTTAGCCGTGATTCTATTATATCGGCTCTGTAATTTGAAAACATCCTTGAATTTGTCCGGCGTTTTGTTCCAGTTTTCCGACATTGATTTTTTGAAGCAAAAAAGCCTGACCCATCGGGCGAGGCTGTCGTAAAAATACACATTTACTTTTTGATCTTCTTTTTCACTTTCTCAATCAGCTCGTCCTCAGTCGGCGCCGACAGCGGGCGGTTGTTTACGAAAGCAAACGATTTTTTGCGTCCGGGCCCGCAATATGACTGACATCCGACCTCCACTTTTGCATCCGGGTCAGCTTCTTTCAAACGCGGCAGCAAAGTCTTAATATTGGTGGCCTGGCAATCATCACACACTCGGAATTCATTAGCCATGATGTACGCTTCCCTTCATTCAATGTTCCTCTATGTTAAAACTTAATTTTAAAAACGAAAAAAATCACATCACATCTCATTGTACAAGGATTCATCTTATCCTGCAAGGCTCTGCGTATCTCTCATTCTTTCAGCCAATTTGTATAAATATTTTCCAATCTGGACATTCTAATACCATCAAAGATATTGGGGGTTGAGAACATTGACAAAACAAAGACAGGACGCCTGGTCGGAGGAAAATGACCTGCTGCTTGCGGAAACCGTGCTCCGGCACGTCCGGGAAGGAAGCACGCAGCTGAACGCCTTTGAAGAGGTAGGCGATAAATTAAACAGAACGTCGGCAGCGTGCGGTTTCAGATGGAATGCCGTCGTCCGCCATCAATACGAAAAAGCGCTTCAGCTCGCCAAAAAACAGCGGAAACAGCGGATGCGCGCGCTCGGAAACGGCCAGCCGGCCAAGAAGAAACTATTATATCAGCCGCCTGCGCCGGATGCGGACATCATGCAGGAAACCGCAGCCGAAGAGACGGTTCAAACGGAAGCGCCAAAAGAGGATCGGCAAGCCGTCATGTCCGGCGAACATATGCCTTATGTCGATGAAAGCTTCAAGGAAGAGTTAGCTAGTTTATCACATTTGCTGGCGCCTCAGCAGCCGAGCCAAAAGGCGGAGCTCACAATGGCAGACGTCATTCAATTTCTGAAGAGCTATGAAGGCAACGGAAAGCAAACTTCCGCCCTGCAAATGGAAAATGACCGTTTAAAACGGGAAAACCAAGAACTTCAGTCTAAAACCGAGCAGCTGGAAGCGGCCGTCGAAAAGCTTGAAAAAGATCAAAAAACCATTCAGGAAGACTACGAAACCTTGGTGAAAATTATGAACAGAGCCAGAAAACTAGTTTTATTTGAAGACGACGAACATGCCTCTCCGTCCTTCAAAATGGACCGGAACGGCAATTTAGAAAAAATGGCCGAATAACGGAAAAACCCCTTTCCTTGTCATGGAAAAAGGGGTTTTTGCCATTTGTCAATGACGCGCATCCTGATCTATATTAATGTAAACATTGTTCAGGAGGCCTTCTTCCCGCAAGGGCTGCGCATCTCGGTCCCCGCCCGCACATAAGCATAAAGATTCAATTCCTCATCCCAAATGGTTCTTGGGAATTATTGATCGATTAGCTACTGTGCAATACACTGTATAGAGAATACAATTATTAGATATGATGGGAATGATAGTAAATGAGTAGCCAATTACGAAAAGGAGCGTTGGAACTTTGTGTGTTGTCCCTGCTTCTTTATGAAGATTTATATGGTTATGAATTAATCAAGATCATAAGTGAAACGTTCCCTGTATCGGAGGGCACCATCTACCCCATATTACGAAGACTTACAAAAAACAACTATTTAAAAACGTATACAGCAGCTTCCGATCAAGGCCCGTCACGCAAATATTACAAGGTAACAGAAGAAGGCGCCTTTTATCATCAAACATTAAAATCGGAATGGCTTGACCTGTCCGAAAAAGTGAACAGCATCATTAAGGAGGGAAAATGAATGTGTAAAGACCAATATTTAAAACATCTCCGGCGGGAAATAAAAGATCTGCCGGAACTTGAGCAAAAAGAGATACTCGCCGATATCGGCGAAATATTCCAAATGGGCGGCGCTGAAGGAAAAAGCGATGAACAAATCGCCGACAATTTAGGAAACCCCAAAACACTTGCGCGCGCCTTAAAAGCGGATATTTTCATCAGTGATGCCGAGGAGCAGAAAACATGGCGCTCCTTTTTCAAAGCATTCGGCCTGATGCTGGGGATGGGCATGTTCAACTTCATGTTTATGCTGACACCGTTTCTTTTTGCCTCTGTTGCGGTGTTAAGTTTGATGGCGATCGGCCTGATGCTGATGACCGGATCATTCTTTCTCCTCGTAAAAGTGCCGATTGTAACAGCCATTTTTAACGGATGTATGGTTCTTGGAGCGGGTATGGCGGTGTTTATGGCCGGATTTGATCTTTCGAAACTGATATTCCGCATCTTTTTGCGCTATTTCAAATGGAATGTCAGCGTTGTAAGGAGGGAAACCATTGAATCGAAAAATGTGGTATAGCATTGCTCTCATTTTAATCGTTGCCGGCCTGATCGGAAGCATGTTCTTCGGTTTTGACGGCTTTTACCCTAAATCATAAGGAAGGTGTGCAAATATCATGACTGAACCAGCCCTGATATTAAAAGATGTCTCTAAAACAATCAATCATACCCCTATTGTACAGTCAATTTCTTTCGATGTGAGAAAAGGCGAGATTTTCGGCCTTTTAGGGCCGAACGGCTCAGGAAAAACCACTATTTTCAGAATGATCGTACAGCTTATTAAAAAAACAGAAGGAGCCATTTCATTCAGAGGCAGACCGGACAGCGACTTTGAATATTTTATGAGACATATCGGGGTTATCATTGAAGGCCCGGATATGTATCCGAATATGACCGCTTTGCAAAACCTAAAATATTTTACTAAACTGCGCAGCACCTCGCTGCGAACGGATGACCTTATGAATACCCTTGCAAAAGTCGGGCTAGAGCAGGCTGCCCGCAAAAAAGTGAAACATTTCTCATTAGGTATGAAACAGCGCTTGGGGCTCGCTTATTCTCTTCTTCACAATCCCGGATTATTAATTCTGGATGAACCGATGAACGGCCTCGATCCTAAAGGAATGAAAGAATTGCGCACCATTCTTTCCGATTTAGCGAAGCAAGGGGTTTCCATTTTATTATCAAGCCATTTATTGTCGGAAATGGAGGAGATTTGCGATAGGGTTGCCTATATTAAAAAGGGACGGATTTTAGGAATTGAAGACATGAAGAACAGACATGACCTTGGTCAGAAAAAGCTGTTTACCGTCACGGTCGATCATCCGGCAAGGGCGAAAGAAATATTAGAGCAGGACGGTATTCTTCAAGTACAGCAAAAAGACAGCCGCATCATTGAATTGGAAGCGGAAGAAGATACCATCCCGTATGTCATTAAATCTTTGGCAGAGAAAGAGATTCTGATTTCCCGCGTTTCTGCAAGAACTTTGTCATTGGAAGAGAAATACATGATGATTACAGATCAGGAGGACGCGGTATGAGCATATTTCATCTGGCGCAGAACGAATTCATAAAAATAACCCAAAAAAAAGGCACACTTTTATCTCTTTTTTTCCTGTTTCTCATCGTTTTGCTGGCCGGCCTTATTATGAATCATGAGTTAGATGCTTCCTCGGATAACAATTGGAAAGAACGGCTTCTCGCCGAAAAAAAACAGGAAGAAATTGATAAACCCGCTGAAACGACAGGCGTTTATTATTCTGCTGATGTTAAGAATAAAGACTATTATTTGGAGCATAACATCAACCCTTATGAATGGAACGGCTGGAGGTTTTTCGGCACGGTTACTTCAAACGGGCTTGAGATTTTCGTCAGCTTGACCGCGATTTTAACCGTCAGCGGGGTTGTTTCTAAAGAGTTTGCCCTTGGGACGATTAAGTTTATCGCTACAAGCCCGAACCGAAGATGGCGGATTTTAACATCGAAATTTCTGGCGTCTCTTCTGTTTACCGGCATGGTTTACTTATTTTACTGTGTGAGCTGTTTGCTGATCGGCGGCGTGTTATTCGGTTTTTCCAATGCTTCATATCCGCTCGTCTATACTCATTTAAATGACAGTCTGTATACCATCAGTTCAATCAAAGCATCCGGAATCATTCTGCTTTTGCGTTTCATATCAATTATAAGCATTGTCACCATTGCGTTCACTTTGTCAGTATTGTGCAAAAGCCAGGCGCTCTCCCTTTGCTTATCCATTTTACTGCTGTTTGCCGGCAGTATATTGGGCGGAACTGATTTGCTTGCCCAATTTACGTGGTATAAATTTACGCTCTTTCCGCATTTAAATCTCGTTGCTTATGTAAATAAAAGTGCGGGTGATGCGATTTCAACGTTAAACATCCCCTATTCCATGACGGTTATAGCGATCTACTTTCTTATATGTTTATTGATTTCTTTTTCCGTCTTTCAAAAGAGAGACATTACAGCATAGACAGAGAGGCGGCGGCATAATGAGCGGACGGCAGGAAATACTGACGGTCCAGTAATTTGCCGCTGGCCGCCCCTTGGTCCATCGCTAACGGATTCAAATAACCGAAGCTCCCGCTGCTTCGCTGCTGAAAGTGTAGAAATTCCCGCCCTTCCCGTATAAAAAGCGCCTCATCGAATCGGAGAAATTTCATAATGGCAGTGTATTTTGCAACGGCGTCAATGTGATACTTTCTGCACTCGGCTAACATTAAACCTGAAAAAGCAAAGTCTGATGTTTTGTACCATTCCGTGAGAAAAGGCTGCAATTCTTTCATTTGCAAATAAGTGACTGCATAAAGGGCATCCGCCTGTTCTTCCTGCATGCCGCCCGGTGCCATGAGCAAATCGGCCTCACGTTTCATCCCGGTTTCTAAGAACACGATCAGTTCTTCCGGAGTCACCGCCCCAAAATAAGCCCCTAACACCATGAGGATCATAGAGGAGGGCACTGATTTCAGTTCCTCTTGTAAACCGCGGACCATTTGTTCAAGTCCGTTATGAAAAAAGATGCTTTTTGCGGCATCTATCCTGCGGTACACATGATACGCATACGCGAACAGGACCGGATGGCATTCGTGTGTTTTTTCTCCGAAATAACGGTCTAGGAATAGAATAACTTCTTCTGTATCCTTTCTGCTTTCAAAATGATGACATGCCGCTAAACCGCAAAACAGGTGCATGAGATCATCTGCTTCCATTTCTTCCGGCTGCAGCTGAATGTTCTTCCAAAAACCCAGCAGCCATTCTTCTGTTTTTTTTATATTAAAATGTTCCTTGACTATCTGCATGTTCCACACTCCAGATTCAGAATCTCAATCGCCGGCAGAAGAGCCGGAGCACAATGAATGGATGGATTCTCGTTATTTATATGATGAAGAGCCGCTTGACAGCCATAAAAAAATGGATCGATACACGATTGGATAAATAACATATTGCACAGCTGTTTCATTTTTCGGCTGCCGAGACAAAACACAAGCCATTTTTGAATGGACGCCTTCAAGCCGGGATGAAGCAGATGCTCTCCCTCATTCAAATGAAGAAGACAGTACTCGACAAACTCCAGCTCGTTTTCAGCTGTTCTTTTCCATGCGTCATGGAGCAAAGGCTGAAACATCGAATTCTTGTAAAAGCGCACTTTTTCATGGTCAGTTGACATTCCCAGCTCGCTCAGCAAACCGACGAATTCGGCGTATTTAAAATAAGGCCATTCTTTTTTTATAAGATAGCCGTTTTGCAATCCGTGACGTATGACCTGATCATCCGAATCCATTCCCTGCTTCTTTTTATAAGCTTTTGCCGTTAAATAGATATGAATCAACTCATTGACAATGGCCGTGTTACAGTGAAACAGATCTTCCCAGCATGACTTATCAACGAAAGCGGAGGCAATCCTTTCAGTATGTTCTTTTACAGCGGAAGAATGGCTCGTCTTCCTGTAGTACTTGCAGAAGCCGGCAAACAGCTGAAGGCTCTTTTGATCCGGAAGCGATTGTTCAGCAAAAGATAATAAAAATTGATCCGTCTCTTCAGCTAATCTATTCAAGTTAATCGTTCCTTTCTGCTCTAAGACAGGCATGCGCGGCACCAGCGGCGACAAGTGTTGTATGATAGCAATGTTTGAACACATCTTCTCTTCGCTGTTCACCTGTCAAACCGGGTTTATGTTGATAGGTGATGCTCGGGACATTCCCCTCTTTCATTCGGCCCTGATAGATTTTATTCCAGGCTGCTTCATAGAGCGGTTTATGGTTGTCCTTATCCATGTTGATATGTAAAAAAGAGCTGCACATCAATAATTCACTGGTAATATCTAAATTCTCAAGACAGATATAGATCCCGAGAAATTTCAGGACCTTTTCTTTTAAGGACGGCAGATGATACTCTTTATCCGTAAGCGAAGAACATCCCATGTCTGTTATATAAAAAATCGTATGAGTGATGCTGTACGCATCATGATCCGTCATATATGTATTTGGGATATCCTGACCAGCTGCTGTGTAGTGATATAAGTCAGAAAAATCCGTTATTTCCGAGGTTACGCCTGCTCTTTGCAGACTGTACTTCAGATCCATTTTCCGAAAGGGAACTTTAGCAAGGCTGCAATCAAAACGCGCTGCCGTGAATTTTTCCAGCTCCCATATCACCGAAGCCCGTGACGGATGATCAGTCAAGGTAAGAAATTCACCCGCAATAGCCAATCCGGCGAGACCGTCCGGATCAAAATGAATAAATTCTTCAAGCTGATCATTACGGAGCCTTTCTGTAATAAACTCCGTTATAACAGCAACTTCCTTATCATCTGCCTGATTTCTGATCAGGTAATTGGTAAGAAAAATGAGTTCTATAAATGTTTTAAGGCGCCATCTGAAATCATTCGCTACTTTATGATTCATATCAAAATAATGGATATTTTTAACAATCCATGACAGTGCTCCCCGCTTAATTTCTCTTATATACTCTTGTGTCACACTCTCACCGCCTCGTCTCAGATGTGTAGGCTCCAAACAGTGATTATCCTACTTTTGAGCGGCTAAATCAGAGAAATTCAAATTCGGGTTTTGATTGTCTTCTTGGCTCGGCACTACAAGCACCCAGCCGCTCCAAGCGAAAGAATTGCCTGATTGTTCCGCATCTCCGGCTAACAAATGTGTCGGGATCGTGATTCTTTTTTCTTCTTTTATTTTTTTAAAGTTCATATCTCCATCTCCTTTAGTTTATAGAATTATTTGGAACCTACATAAATATATTAATCAAATAAGGTATATAATGTAAACTAGTTTTCATATAACACTTCTTTTTTCACTATAACTAAATAGTATATAATTACCAAAAACAAAAAAAGCCCGGACTTAGTCCAAGCTTTCCTGCGTGCCGAACACCTTCTCATTCCGTTCCAGCATTCGGGTCAGATTTTTTTCAAATACCATTTCCTCTTCCGGCGATAATCCGGCTGCATACAGGCGTCCGCTGAGTTCCTTCAGTTCAGTCAAAAGCGCCAGCATTAAGTCCTGCACGGTAATGTCCGTTTGCAGCAATTCGCTTAATGAAGCCATCGTTTCGGGCCGGATATCGGGATATACGCCTTTTGTATCGTTGCTTTTGTCTTTTAAAGCGGCTTGATAGAAACGTCTGATCAGATCGGCGCGTTCGCTTCCGCTTTTATCGGCGCAGAGGTAAATCTGAACCGCGGTTCCGCCCCGCAGGCGTCTTTGTGAGATTCCCGCGAATTTTCGGCCGCCGATGCTGAGATCATAGCTGCCCGGACAGTACGATCCTTTAATTTCATATGCTTCAATTTCGGCATGGTGCGGACGCAGCATCCGCCGCACCAGCTCTGTCATCGCCTCGTAGCCTCTGTCGATGTCGATGCCTTTTTTCTCGTCTTCAAAAATAAGCGAGATATTCAATACGCCTTCGTCCAGTACGACGGCGAGGCCTCCGGAATTGCGGACAATGACACGATAGCCTTCGTCCTCCAGCAATTTCACGCCGTCCTCTAAAAACGGCAGGCGCGTGTCCTGAATGCCGAGCACGATCGTCCGGTGGTGCACCCAAGAGCGTGCCGTCGCAGGCGATTCCCCTTTGCCTACGGAGGCGCACAACGTATCATCCATTGCGAATGACTGCTTCGCATCAAAATAAGGGCCGAGGCTGGATTGGTCAATGATTCTCCAGCTCGGCTGCATCAGTAAATCAATCGGTTGCTTTCCCATCTATTTTAAATCCCTTTCGTCATAGGCTTTCCATGCATTTATTATATCACTCCGCTTGTGATGATTGAAATTGGCTTTTCAATAGAGCGATGAAGATTTCTTTGTTTTTTGTGTTCTCCATAATGGAAGATTGGATGATAGACAGTTTCCGTTTTAAGGAGAATCCTTTTATCTCAAGCACGGAAATGCTGCCGTGAAGCAGATCCTTTTGCAGCACGCTTTTTGACAGAACGGAAAGACCCATTCCGCTGATCACGGCTTCTTTGACGCCCTGGTTGCTGCTGATCGTCATCATGGATTTCGGCCGCAGTCCGTTTGATTGAAGGACGTGGTCTAAATATTCCCTCGTTCCCGAACCCTTCTCCCTCGTCACCCACGCTTGATTTTGCAATTCGGCAGCCGGGATGTTTTTTCTGCCGGCGAGCGGGTGTCCGTTCGGTGCGGCAATGCACAATTCATCCTCCATAAACGGCTGAATGTCCAGCTCGTTTTTCCCCGTATGCCCTTCAATTAATCCGATATCGGCTTGAAGCATCCGAACCGCTTCGCTGACCTCCTCCGTGTTTCCGATCATGACGTCCAGGTTCAGCTCGGGATACTCGTCATGAAGCTTTGCGAGAAGCGGCGGCAGAATATATTCGCCGATGGTAAAGCTCGCGGCGATTTTGAGCTTCCCTTTGACATAATGATGATGGGCGTAAATTTCGGATTTCGCCTGTTCGTACAAAAAGACCATCTGCTTGGCGCGCTGATAGAGAATGTCCCCCGTCGGCGTAGTCGTAAAGTGCTTCGGAGAGCGGTTCAGCAAGGCGGTTTGAAATTCTTTCTCCAGGTTTTTAATGTGAAGGCTGACGCTCGGCTGAGAAATCATCAGCTTCTGCGCCGCCTTTGTAAAGTTTTTTTCTTCCACGACGGCAATGAATGTTTTCAGTTCCCCATAATACAAAAAGCATCGCCCCTAATCATTATTTTTCCTAATCGTTTAGATCATATAAATATATTTTACTAATGATTAAGACCGCAGTAAAGTGGAGTTATCAAGATAATGGGAAGTGACTGAGATGAAGATGGTAAAAGGTGTTTCAGTTACCGCAGGAATTGCGTTTGCGGCTTTCTATGTCAGCCGCCTGCCGTTTTTGCAAATGCTCGGAATGCTTGTCCTTGCAATGCTGATCGGCATGCTCTGGCGCGCCGTATTCGGACAGCGGGCGGCATTAGAGCCGGGGATCGCGTTCTCAAGCAAATACTTGCTGAAAGCAGGCATCATCCTGCTTGGCATGAGACTGAATCTGGCGGATATCTATCATGCGGGCTGGCACGTATTTGCAATTGCCGTCTGCTGTATGATGTTTGCGGGTGCCGTTGTATACGGACTGTCCCGGCTGTTCCGTATAGATCAGACACTCAGCACGCTGACAGCCTGCGGCACAGCGATCTGCGGGGCGGCTGCCATTGCCGCGATCGCGCCGCAGATCAGATCAAATGAAAATGCAGCCGCCATCAGCGCGGCCGCCGTTTCGTTATTAGGAACCGTTTTTACTGTTGTATATTCTCTTGCTTATCATGGATTGGGCTTTTCTCCTGCGGCTTACGGAGCCTTTTGCGGGGCAACGCTTCACGAGGTGGCGCATGCGGCGGCGGCCGGCAGCGCCGGAGGAAAAGCAGCCGTCGAGATGGCGGTGATCGTCAAACTGACCCGGGTCGCGCTGCTCGTCCCGGCCGCATTCATGCTCGGAATGCGGGCGCGCCGCAGCGGAAAGTCAAAGACGGCTTCTGCCGCTTCGCTCCCCATCCCTTGGTTTATCTTCGGATTTCTCGGAATGAGCGCCATCCATACATCAGGCGTTATTTCAGCCTCGTTTTCCGCGTTTCTTGTTCAAGTGTCTTATGTTTTAATCGGCATGGCGATGGCGGGTCTCGGTTTGAAAGTCCATATATCGGCGTTTCGTCATAACGGCTGGCGGGCGCTCGCAGCAGGCTTGATCGGTTCTCTCTGTTTGTCCCTGTTCGGCTGGGCCGCAGTGACGTTCTTTCTATAAAAAAATGCCGGCCCTCGTAAAGGCCGGCTTTTGCGGATTACAGCGCTTGAGCAGCCGTAATTAACGCAAGATTGTAGACGTCTTCCGCATTACATCCTCTGGAAAGATCGTTTACAGGCATATTCAATCCTTGCAGAATCGGTCCGACCGCTTCAAAGCCGCCTAAGCGCTGAGCGATTTTGTAGCCGATGTTTCCTGCTTCAAGGCTTGGGAATACAAATACATTCGCGTCTCCTTTAATGTCGGAGTCCGGCGCTTTTTTCTCCGCGACAGACGGCACAAATGCAGCGTCGAATTGGAATTCGCCGTCAAGCGTAAGCTCAGGCGCTTTTTCCTTCGCAATTTTCACCGCTTCAGCCACTTTGTCCGTCTCGTCTGATTTCGCCGATCCTTTTGTAGAGAAGCTGAGCATGGCAACGCGCGGGTCAATGTCAAACATTTGAGCCGTATTGGCGCTTTCAATGGCGATTTCGGCAAGGTCCTGGCTGTCAGGAGCAATGTTGATCGCGCAATCAGCGAACACATACTGCTCGTCACCGCGGGCCATGATGAAGACGCCTGATGTTTTTTTCACGCCTTCTTTTGTTTTGATGATTTGCAGTGCAGGGCGCACCGTATCAGCAGTAGAATGTGCAGCTCCGCTGACAAGTCCGTCTGCGAGACCTTTGTACACAAGCATCGTGCCGAAATAGTTTTCGTCCAGCAAAGCTTTGCGGGCCTGTTCTTCCGTCGCTTTGCCTTTGCGGCGTTCTACGAAAGCCTGAACGAGTTCTTCCATGCCTTCATATGTATGCGGGTCAAAAATGTCCACGCCGTCAAGCGTAAGATTTAATTCTTTCGCTTTTGCTTGAATGTCTTCTTTATTGCCGACTACGATCGGCTTTAATACCTTGTTGCCCGCCAAGTTGTTGACCGCAACCAGGATACGTTCGTCCAACCCTTCAGGAAATACGATTTTCACATCTTTTCCTGCGACTTTTTCTTGTACTTTTGTAAATAAATCTGCCACGATATACCCTCCTCTATGTTGACAAAAAACGCTTACTTTTACAGCATACTCTTCTTCCAGCTAAATTCAAATAACCAACTTCTATTATAGCGCTTTCAAAAAGAAATCTTATTTTTCTAACTAATTTAATTGACCGTTTGTTCACGGCATAGTTTCTGACACAAGGCTTCGGATTATTCAAGGTTTCTCCACAGCCGAAACGGTTAAACTGTGATATAGTGAAGGCATCAATGTAATGAAAAGATATAGGAGTGAAGATACATGAGTGAGCAGCAAAAAACGAACGAAGCCGCCCAAACGCTTGACGGCTGGTACGCGCTTCACGATTTCCGCACAATGGACTGGACGTCATGGAAGATGTTATCCAGCGATGAGCGCCTGTCGATTATTCACGAATTTACGGGACTGCTTGAAAAATGGGGTGTCGCCCAAAAAGAAGGCAAAGGCTCGCAAACCATCTACAGCATCGTCGGACAGAAAGCTGATTTTATGCTGATGATTCTTCGCCCGACAATGGAAGAGCTGAACGAAATCGAGCTTGAATTTAACAAATCAAAGCTTGCTGAATTTACAATCCCGGCTTATTCTTACGTGTCCGTGGTTGAGCTGAGCAACTACCTCGCAAGCGGAGAAGGCGATCCGTATGAAAATCCGCATGTCCGCGCCCGCCTGTATCCTGAGCTGCCCGAAGCGAAATACGTCTGCTTCTATCCGATGGATAAAAGAAGAAGCGGCAATGACAACTGGTACATGCTTTCTATGGATGAACGCAGAAACCTGATGAGAAGCCACGGCTTGATCGGACGGAGCTATGCCGGCAAAGTCAAACAGATTATCACGGGATCTGTCGGTTTTGACGATTACGAATGGGGCGTCACGCTCTTCAGCGATGATGTGCTTCAGTTCAAAAAACTTGTTTACGAAATGCGCTTTGATGAAGTCAGCGCGCGCTACGGCGAATTCGGTTCATTTTTTGTCGGAAACCGCTTGTCTCTTGACACGCTTCCGAAGTTTTTGCACGTGTAACAACCACCCGCCTGTCCGGCGGGTTTTTCCTTTGTCAGAATTTAAATAAAATTTGCTATTTTTATCATTTTTTTTTACGATGTAAAGGAGATTCCATTTTGGTAAAGGGGTGCAGACAGTTGTCAAAACGAACCGCGTTTATTATGGGAGCCAGTCAGGGGATCGGCAAAGCGATCGCTCTGAAACTGGCGGACAATGGCTTTCATACCGTCATTAATTCTCGAGTTCCCGAAAATATCGAATCGGTAAAAGAAGAGATCCTCGCCAAACATCCGGATGCGGGCGTCACCGTTCTGGCCGGGGATATGTCGGATCAGAAGACAAGAGCCGGCATTTTTGAAGAGATCAGATCACAATGCGGACGGCTTGATGTATTGATCAACAACATTCCGGGCGGCTCGCCGGATACCTTTGAAAACTGCGATATAGAGGATATGACAAATACCTTTACGAATAAAACAATCGCTTATATCGACTCTATGAAAACGGCCGCAGCAATCATGAAACAGCACGAATTCGGCAGAATCATTAATATCGTCGGAAACCTATGGAAAGAACCCGGCGCCAATATGTTTACCAACAGCATGATGAACGCCGCTTTAATTAATGCCAGCAAAAACATCGCCATTCAGCTTGCGCCTTTTCACATTACTGTCAACTGTCTGAATCCCGGGTTTATCGCCACAGACCGTTATCACCAATTCGTGAAGAATGTCATGAAGCAAAACGGCATTTCTAAAGCGGAAGCGGAAGAACGGATTGCATCAGGCGTCCCGATGAAGCGTGTCGGAACTCCGGAAGAAACCGCGGCGCTGGCTGCCTTTCTTGCCTCTGAAGAAGCCTCCTATATTACCGGACAGCAAGTGTCAGCCGACGGCGGCAGCATGAAAAGCATATAATAAAAACATCCCGCTCTCAGCGGGATGTTTCTTGTAATGAAGGAAAGGACAAACCGAGCTTTTGAATCCGCAGCACGAATTCCCTTAAATCACCCTGTTTTGCCACCATTGATATTCTGACATAACGCTTTCCGCCGCTGCCGAAAATCTCGCCGGGCGTCACGACAACATGGGCATGCTCCAGCAGATAGTCCGAAAACTGGTGTGAAGACTCGAATTCATTCGGAATTTCAGCCCATACATAAAAAGTCCCTTTCGGTTTTTCAATGCTCCAGCCTAATTCCTTTTCACATAACGCCGTGAAAAAGTCAATCCGTTCTTTATATGTGCGCTTCAGACGCTCCGTATGCTCAGGACTTCCTGACAGCGCCGCCGCTGCCGCCTGCTGAAGACCGCCGAACATGCCGACGAAGACGTGATCCTGAAACTCATTGACCGCCTGAATGATTTTCTCATTCCCCACGGCAAATGCCATTCTCCAGCCTGCCATATTGAAGGTTTTCGAAAATGAATAAAGCTCCGCGCCGACCGTTTTCGCTTCTTTCGCCTGAAGAAAGCTGGCCGGGTTCTGATCAAATTCGAACGCGCCGTATGCAAAATCGTGAATAAGGTGGATGTCATGTTTTTTTGCAAACGCTGCCGCTTTTTCATAAAACGCCTGATCCGCAGTCGCGCCAGTCGGGTTATTCGGGTAATTCAAAAACATCAGCTTGGCTTTTTTCAGGACGGCGGGATCAATCCGCTCAAAATCCGGCAAATAGCCGTTTTCCGGATGAAGCGGCATCTCATGCAGCTCCGCTCTGGCCATTGTAATTCCCGATAAATACTCAGGGTAGCCGGGGTTCGGGACTAAGGCGATATCGCCGGGATTCAGCAGGCATTGCGTCAAAACGTACAAACCAGCTTTCCCTCCGCCGAACAGCGCGACTTCTGTCTCCGGATTGACCGATACCCCGTACTCTCTCTCATAAAATTCCGCGATGGCTTCTTTCAGAAACGGATAGCCTCTGAACGGGCCGTATCCGTGATACGAAGGATTCAGCGCAGCCTCCCGCAATGTTTCAACGATATGCGGCGGTGTGGGGAGATCGGGATTCCCCTGCCCGAGGTTAATGATCTGAGCTCCCGTTTTCTCCATCTCTTTTACCTTTTGAAAAACGAGCGAAAATTCCTGTTTCGGAAGTGTCTTGATGACGTCGGACGGTATGATTTCCATCTGAAAGGCTCCTTATAAATGAATTTGCTCTGATTCGTTATTCCGTTCTGAAAAGGATTTATTGACCAGTTTTGTATGCAGAAACAGCCCGCTGACCAAAAGGACGATAAACGCCATGATGACTGCCGCGTCTACAATATTGATCAGCATGGAACCGACAGCGATGCACAATCCGATGGACGCCTCCGCCACCGAAAAGATCCGGCCCTGAATCTGGTTCGCCGCGTTCTCCTGAACTTTGACCTTCGCCAGCACTTCACCGTATTCCATTGCGATAAAGAAAAGAATAGCGGCAATGACTGACACGGCGAAAATCGGGGTAAACAAAAACAGCGCAAGCGAGACGATCGATAACACTGTAAAATACATCAGCCCTTTATTGTTGTTAAAGCCCCATTTGCTGACAAGAGCGGCGCCGATAAAGCCGCCGAAGCCGATGCAGAACGTCAGGATGAAATTGCCGATTTCCCCGTCGCCTAAAAAGCGGCTGACAATCGGGAAATAGCTGTAGACGACACCCCACAAAAGCGCCATCGTAATCATCGTGAACATGGCGTTTAACACAAAAGCATTTGTTTTGATTTCCTTCAGGCCTTCTTTAAACGACTGAAAAGCTTCCCTTACGTTTTCTGACTGAATCGGCACGTATTGAAGCTTAATGCGGCTGATGAAAAACGCGGAGACAAGATAGGTCACCCCGTTAAACGCGACGGCAAGCTCCACAGAACCGCCTAACAGAAAAAGTCCGCCGGCTGCAGCGCCGACAATAATCGAAATCGTCGTGGCTTTTGCAAACAAAGTGTTGATATTTTTAATATCCGCTTCTAAAGACGACATGACCGCGAGACGTGCCGGGTTAAAAAACACGCCGCTTCCGTAAGAAACAAACAGCAGCGCCAGAAAAAGCAGCGGATATTCGCCTTTCGGGAGAAATGTCAGCCCCAAAAAGATGACGCCTCTGATCACATCCGTCCACAGCATGATTTTCACCCTGTCGAGCCGGTCCACGAGCACGCCTAAAAACGGCTGAAACACCATCGGAATACTGCGGACCGCGATGACGCCGGACGTCACCCAGTAGTCGTGATAGTATGTAGACAAAATGAGCAGAGCCGGGAGAACGCAATAGTCTCCCATAAACGAAAGCGCCTGCCCGAAAAGCAAATACTTAGAGTTCGGTTTCAGCTGTTTCATACCGGTAACGCATACTTTGCAGTCAGCTTCGCCTGCTGCTGAATTTGTTTGATTGATTCGGCCACGTCACCCGAATTGCTTCCTTTCAGCTCGAACGCCGCAATGCTGTTGAACGCTTCGAACAGCCGCAGATCCACGGATGTACCCGCCTCGGCCGCCGAGAAAGAAACGATTTCGGTGTCTCCCTTTAAGACGCCGCCGGGAATGTCAATGCTTTCAATGACGAAATCGACAGCCGTCTCAGGCAGCTGGCCGTTTTCTTTGAAATGCTGAGGATACAAGTGGCAGTCGGCGACATAGCATGGCTCCTGCTCCAATAATCCTTTCGGCAGATCGGCTTCTTTTCCGAAACAGAGAACATCCAATAACAGCTGCGCCATATCGACGCCGAAGACCTTTTTAATATTCGGAATCATGTTCCAGCCCGCAAATCGTGCCGCTGATTCAATCAGTCCGGCTTCCCGGTTTTTCATTAATTTAATCTCTGTATGTGTTGCGCAGTTTTCGAGGCCGAGTCCTTCATTCGCCTTTTTGGCTGCTTCGACGATTTTCCGCTTCGCGTCATCATCCAGGATGGACGGCGTAATATGCGATGTCTCCGTGAATCCGATTTGCGGTGTTTTATCATGAATTGCGACAGGGAAGTATTCTCCGTCGGCCATGATGCCTTCTATGCTGATATAGTCGGAATAACCGCTTGTTTCGTACCAGTCGTCATACTCGCCCTGCAAAAATTCTTCCGCGATAAACGGCGCTTCAAACGTGACCGCTTTCGGTACGTTAATCGACTTCAGGTATTCATTGACTCTGTTAAATTCGGCTTCTGCCGTTTCCCTCTCTTTGATGAGCGTCACGCCGATGGAGCTCGCCAGATATGTAGGCTTTAGAATGAGCGGCGTTCCGATTTCCTGAAGCGCGGCGCGGAAATCTTCCAGCGTCGTCACCCGTTTGTTTTTGATAGACTTGACGCCGGCCCGGTTGAAAGCGGCTCTCATTTTGTTTTTATCTCTGGCATTTTCAGCGGCCTGTACGCCCGCTCCCCGCAGGCCGAGACGTTCACACGCTTTTGCCATCGGAGCGATAAACAGTTCATTGTTGGTCGTAATGGCGTCAACCGCGAACATGCCGGCCACCTTGACGATTTCTTCGACTACTTCTTCCTCAGGTTTGTCATGATCTTCATGAGCCCAGTAAATCGAATCGGGATGCTCAAAATCAGCCAGACTCTTAAAATAGTCTTTATCTTTTATGACCGCGACCGAGTATTTTTCAATTAATGCCGCATGAGAGGCTGTAATTGCAAAAGGCCTTGGAATAAAGCTGACGAGGTTGTATTTTTCGGCTGCGCTTTTGTAAAACATATGCGGCGGGCATCCCCCAAGGTCAGCGATAACCAATACTGTTTTTCTCTCCATATGTAAACACTCCTTCTCTATTGTGCGGTGTATCCACCGTCTGCGGTGATCGCGCTTCCGGTCATATAGCTTGATAAATCCGACGCGAGAAACAGCATGACGTTCGCTATTTCTTCAGGCTTGCCGAGTCTCAGCAGCGGATTGACTTTCGCTTTTTCTTTTTTGATTTCTTCAAGCGTGCCTTCGTTGTTTTCAAGGAACGACTTTTCATTCAAAGGTGTGTCAATGATTCCCGGGCACACGCAATTGACGCGGATGTTGTGTTTGGCGTAATCGACAGCCATCGAACGCGTCAGCTGCAATACGCCGCCTTTAGAGGCGTTATATGCGGGAATGTCGGGCCATGCAACGACTCCTCCGACGGAGCACGTGTTAATGATATTGCCCTTGCCGCTTTTGAGCATATACTTGAGCGCGTGCTTGCTCATAAGAAACATGCCCGTCAGATTGACGTTGAGCACCTTGTTCCAATCGCTCAGCTCCATCTCATGAATCGGGGCGACAATTTCGATGCCGGCGTTATTGATTAACACGTCCAATCCGCCGAACTTGTCCGCCGCTGACTGGATGGCGTTTTGACATGCCGGCTCATCTGTAATATCCGTCTGCACAAAATGCAGCCTGTCATTGTTTTCTTTCCTGATCATCGCTTCTCCCTGCGCCTCATCAATATCCGCGACGACCACATTCGCCTGCTGATTCAGAAACGCCTGAACCGCGGCATAACCGATGCCTGATGCGCCCCCTGTGATGAGGACGGTTTTATCCGTCAGGTTCATGACTCTTCCGCCTCTAATTTTTTCGCTTTTGCTCTGTTATAGCGCGGAGGGAAAAAGATATTGACTGATTTTGAATCTTTTTCAAATCTGTTGATGGCGCCGTGATCTTCTCTCGGATCGCAGAAATAAGCTGTGCCGAATGTCATATCCACTTTGCAGCCTTCAATGGTCATATCATAGCCGCCGCCGATGCAGATGCCGATCTGTTCATTGCGGTGTTTATGGAACGGCATTTCTCCCCCGTTGCCCGGAATGTTGGCAAGCATGATTTCCACCCAGTCTTCCACGAAGAACGTGACTTCCATACCGGGCAATAAGTCTCTCGTTTTAAAAATATTCAAAAAATAATCTTCAGGGCTTGTGTAGGTTTCACCGGCTTTCAGGCGTTTAATATCAATGGCGATCACTTCTTGATCCGTCTCATTTCTTGCGCCGTGAGGCACATTAGGAGGCGCGATATAGGCTGATTCCAGCGCTGTCATCTTTCTTGTGACATCTCCGACAGTCATGGACAGCTCGCCGGAAACGACAAGGCCGATTTGGACTTCCTTATGCTGATGCGGTTCCACGTTTGTATGCGGCGGAACGTAAGAAAGCAGAACTTCCGTATCTCCTCTGACGGACGAATATTGTCTTACTCCGTTATCCCATTCTATTAATTTAGGCGTCGGGAAATAAAGTTCCTGCAAATCTTGTTCAGTTTTCATCATGAATCTCTCCTTTTCCGAATAATGACCAGCTCATGGGAATGCTTTTAAATGTTTTGACAAAGTGAAGGCCGTACTTTTGTCTGGCCAGCTCATTTGTCAGCGCGATGTCGGACAAACCGTCCTTCACTCTTTTCGCGGCTGCGCTCGTTGAGTTCACCAGATCAAACGTGACATCTTTACGGGTAAAATACTTAATCAAATTGATAGGAGACGGGTGGGATACGATGACAGTCTGATCAAGCATGTCATCCGTATATTCAAAACCGGGCCGGACAGCCAGGCCGTACATCGGGGTGTCGCACCTGAAAATTTGCAGAAGCTGCAGATCCGGTCTCATGTAGAAGTGCTTAATGCCGTCATACGCGTGAGGCACAATTGTGTATTCCAGCGGACTTTGAAGCGTTTTTTCAATGCACGATTCAAATGTATCATGCAGTGATAATTTACTGTTCACCCCTTGGAGAAGGGTAAAATTGGTGATGAAGTTTTTTGCTGCGTACTCACTGCTTGTCCCTTCAGGACCGAGCGTGTTGATCGTAATCAGTTTAGATATTGAATAAGCCTTGCTTTTCGTTTGAATGCTATTATCCAATATAATCATGAGCACCAACCAATCTGTTAAATTTTAAGTAAATATTATCCATAGACGTTCAAGCTGTCAATATTATTTGAAAATATTGATAATTATTCCTATATATTAGAAAACACCCTATGAAATAGGGTGCTAAAAATTAACATTTACAAAATTATAGAAACTTTATTTTACCGATACAATGATTGGTCGGCCTGATGCTCATATTTCCCATACCTTCTGTATGCGAAAACGCTGAGGACAAAGCCGATGAGGGTGACGGCCGCACAGATAAATCCAACAGCCGCATATCCGTATCCGACATAGACCGGACCCATGACAGCAGAACCCAAGGTGACGGCCAAATTGGACGCCAGACTGTAAAATGCCATGATTTTGCCCCGGCGGCTCTGTGAGCAATCACTTAAAATGGTGCTGAGCAAGGTCACCGTCAGGCTTTGCATCAATCCCCAGACGAATAACCCGATAACCAAAAACGGCATTGATGACGGCGCATAGGCGAGACAGGAAAGCCATATGCTGATCACGGCCAATGCCGCGATCAAAGAGCGCATTTTCCCCGCCTTATCTGCGATTTTTCCGGTGAACACGCTCATGGAAAAACCGATTCCGTACACCATGATCAGCAGCCCTGAAGCTGTATTCCCCCCCGGCAGCACGCGGTGAAGATATGTGCCGAGAAAGGAATACATGCCGTAAAAACCGATCATGTTGCAAAAAGTGATCGTGAGGTATACAGGGACACGGGGCACCTTCAGCGCATCCCGGAAAGTGCCTGCCTGCCGGCCGTTTTCCTCTTCTGTTTTATCCCCATCCGCCGTGCTGCGGCGCGCCTCAATGAAAATGAGCGAAGCAACGAGGACAGACATGAGGGCGAAAATCCAAAACGTCCACCGCCAATTTAAAACGCCGCCGATAAAAGAGCCGATCGGAACGCCGAAAATCAAAGCGAGCGACCAGCTTGACACGATCAGACCCATCACCTTGCCGCGGTACGCATAAGGCACACGGTCGCCGACCACCGCATAAGCTGTCGGCACAAACGCACCCGCCGCAAGCCCGGAAAGCGCCCTGCCCAGAAAGAAGAAAAAGAGATTGTGCGCCAGCGCGCAGATCACCGTGCCGGCCGTAAATATAAGCAGCCCCGCCATCAGGCTGAGTTCCCGGGAATATTTATCGCCCAGCGGAACGAGAAGCGGCGCACCGATAAAAATCATCACTCCGTAAATACTGATGGAAAGCGCCAGCACACTGACATCCGAGCTGAATGCCCGCGCTAAATCCGGAAGCAGCGGAGAAATCACCAGCTCTTCAGAACCGGCGGCAAATACGCCTAATGTCAAAGCAAGCGCGAGACAGATCGGAAATCGGCGTTTCGTTTCGATGTGATCGGTTTGTTTGCTGTTCATGCTCTTTGAACACCTCTTCCGTAAAACTTTTCTACCTTTTGTTGTTTTATAGTTTAGCATCCTTATGTTTCATTTTACATTTCAAATGAAAACTAATTCTGTTTTCTTATTTACATTCAGATTTTAAATAAAATATTTAGTTTGTATTCAACAAATGATATAAAATACGTCGTCCGGTTATGCTATAGTGATAGAATCATTTGTTAAGGTGGGGGTCATGAAATGAATAACGCTGATTCAAAGGCCGCCCGCGCAGGCCTCGGCATGGTACTGATTCTCGGGACGCTCGCTTCATTCGGGCCGCTTTCGCTCGATATGTATCTGCCCGCTTTGCCTGAAGTGGCGGCCGATCTTCATACGACAGCGTCACTTGCGCAGCTGAGCCTGACGTTTTGTCTTTTGGGGCTGGCGGTCGGGCAGATCGTTGTCGGGCCGCTCAGTGATATGATCGGGCGCCGGAAGCCGCTCATTCTGTCATTGCTGCTTTATACGCTGTCTTCTTTATTATGCGCCTTCAGCCCTTCTGTTTCGTTTTTAATTGTCATGAGGTTTATTCAAGGATTCACCGGGGCGGCCGGAATCGTCATCGCACGGGCGTCCGCACGCGATATGTATTCCGGAAAAGAATTGACGGCTTTTTTCTCATTACTGATGCTCGTCAATGGGGCGGCACCGATTTTAGCGCCGATTACAGGGGGATTTATCCTTCAGTTTGCCGGCTGGAAAATCGTATTTGTCGTGCTGGCGGTGATCGGCTGTATCATTTCTGCCGCCGTGCTTACGGCGTTGCCTGAATCACTCCCGCCGGAAAAGCGGACAAGCGGCGGACTCCGGGAGACGCTGATGACGTTTCGCGGCCTGCTTGGCGACCGGATGTTTATGGGATTTGCGCTCAGCCAGGCATTTGTGATGACCGGCATGTTCGCATATATTGCCGGGTCGCCGTTTGTACTGCAAAACATCTACGGCGTATCGGCGCAAATGTTCAGCCTGCTGTTCGCCGTAAACGGTGCGGGAATCATATGCGCAACCCAAATCACCGGACGGATGGCCAAAACACATGATGAACGGAAGCTGTTTGTCTCCGGGCTGTTGATCGCCGTCATCGGAAGCATCGCTTTGCTTTTATCACTTGCGTTTGGTTTAGGCCTGACGGCGGTCTGCATTTCATTATTCATCATTGTTTCTTCTGTCGGGATCGTCACGACGACGGGATTTTCTCTGGCTATGCAGAAACAGGAGAAAGGCGCGGGAAGCGCTGCAGCTCTTCTCGGACTCCTGCCCTTTATCGGCGGTGCGGCTGCCGCTCCCCTGGTCGGTATTGCCGGAGAAGAAAATGCCTGGCCGATGGCCGTCAGCATTTTCGGTTTTGAGTTCTTTGCCGTTCTATCCTATGTCCTGTCGGCCAAACGAAAAACAAAGTAAAGCCCGCCGCTTTTTGCGGAGGGCTTTTTTTCTTATCCGGCAGCGCCTTTTTCCGAAGAAGCCTGCTCACGCTTCAGGCGTTTTTTAATACCGAAGTGATAATACGCGTAACAGATGATCATCAGCGGGACGCCGCAGTACAGACCGATACGCTGGTCGGGGATAAAGATGAGACTGATTAAGATAAGCCCGTAAATCGAAAATCCGAGAATCGGCACGATCGGATAAAGCGGCGTTTTAAATGCCAGGTCTTTCAGATTTCCTCCTTCAGCGAGAAAGCGTCTCCGGAAAACGAATTGTGAAGCGCAGATTGACATCCACGCGACGACGGTAATCATACCGGAGATGGAAATGAGCCATACATACACCGTTTCAGCCGCGAATACACTTGTCAGCAGGGATAAACCGGAGATAGCGATGGTGATGGAAAGAGCTTTCAGAGGCACGCCTTTTTTCGTCAGTTTCGTTAAGGAAGCGGGGCCCATCTTAGTTTTTGATAGGGACCACATCATTCTGGATGAAGCGTACAGCCCGGAATTCGCCACCGACAGCATGGCGGTCAGAATGACAAAGTTCATGATATCAGCCGCATAGGGAACGCCGATTTTATCCAGCACAGCCACAAACGGGCTTTCGATGACGCCTGCCGTTTGGTACGGCAAAATGGACACGAGAACAAACATCGCCAGCACGAAGAAAAACAGCGTCCGCCATATGACGTTTCGGATTGAGCGGGGAAGCGTCTTTTCCGGATTTTCGCTTTCTCCCGAGGCGATTCCGACCAGCTCGGTGCCCTGGAATGAAAAATTCACCATGACAAGGGTAAACAGCACGGCTTGGGCACCGTTCGGGAAAAGCCCTTTGTCCGTCGTAAAGTTTGACAGATACGGAGCCGTCTGCCCGCCGTTAAAACCGACAAAGCCGAATACCGCAGCGCAGCCGAGAATAATAAACAATACAATGGCCATGACCTTAATGCTGGAAAACCAAAATTCCATTTCCGCAAAACTCCGCGCAGACAGCGCGTTAATGGAAAAAATGACGACGCCGAATACAAGGCACCACACCCAAATCGGAACGGCCGGAAACCACCGCTGCATTAAAATCCCCGCCGACGTCAGTTCAAGCCCCACTGTATTGGCCCAGCTGAATGCGTACATCCATCCGATCGTAAAACCCGTCGACGGCCCGAGAAACTTTGCCGCATACGCTTGAAATGATCCTGCGACCGGCATGGCGACCGCGAGCTCCCCCAAACAAAGCATCACCAGATACATTAAAAATCCGCCGATCACATAAGCCAATATCGCGCCGATCGGTCCCGCTTCACTGATCGTAAAACCGGAGCCCAGAAAAAGCCCCGTCCCGATCACGCCGCCGAGGGCGATCATAAACAAATGCCGGCCCTTCATCGTGCGCTGCAATTCAGTTTGATTGGTATCTCCCTGCATATACATCCCCCTTATTCCGTTATGTCAGCCATTTGTGCGTATGTCTAATCGGTAGCTGTGCAAAAGGTGCATTGTTGTCTGCTGAATGAGCTCCGGCAGCACATGGAATGTGTACGGCTTGTACACGCGTTCCGTCCATTTATGGCCGTCCTTTCCGTATACCCCTATATTGACCGACGGAATATTCAATTCCCTGATTTCTTTAAAAGGAATCGTCCCGATGACATCCCAGCCCGGAAAATTATCGGTAAAGGCGGAGACCTCCTCGTCTGTTTCATGCAGCGATAAAAAGCTTCCGTCCGCTAAATAAGGGAAAAACTTTTTAAAGGCGAATGTTTCTCCGGTTGACGCCGCTGTTTTATCGACCGCTTCTTGAATGACATGCTGCAAAAGCCGGTCCCGTGTGCTCTCTTCTTTCAGATAATTGTGCGGAAGGTAAGGCGGCGCATAGAAAATAATGACCTTGGCTCCCTGCTCAGGATCGAGTTTTTGCAGTTCCTCGACGGCTTTAAAGCATCTCATCCGCAGTTCAAGATGTTCATATGTTTTAAATGCCTGCCCGATACACTGTGCAGGGTCTATCCCGCGGCTTCTCAGCCTTTTCAGGTAATCTTCCAGACTGTACACTTGAACGTTCCATGACATCTCTTTTTTCGGCAGGCTCGTTCTCTCACAGTATTCGTCGTAATAATCAGATAATTTTCGTTCTGTCTCTTTGCAGGCTTCGTCAGCCACGGCGGTCAGCTGATCCATGACTTCTTTGGCGGTTTTCTCGTAAATAAAATAATTAAAATAGACATAGCTGCTGACGGCGGTCTGCACGTTATACGCTTCCTTGTTGTCACGCTGGTACAGGCAGGTCGGCGGAAGCACAAGCTCCCCTTCAATGTTTTCCGCCATATGAATATTGTTGTGAATTCTTCTGGTGATTTCTGACGCGATCAAATTCGGGTCGATGCCGGACAGCGTATCACCGACATGCACCTCCCGCCCGTAAATCGCAAAGCAAGGCAAAAGCTTCCCTGCCGCGCCCGTGTAGATGTACCTTGTCGTGTCACCCTCATACAGCGGGGTGATAAAATCGTTATTAATCGCTGCTAAATAACGAAGCTGCTTTTCTTGTTTCAGCCGTTTTAATTCAGAAATGCTGGTTAAAATGCCGGAATGCTGGCTTTCTTCATCCGGGTTTGCCATGAACAGAATATGGCCCGGCAGCTGATCGCGCCGTTCAGAAAAGTGAAGCAGATTGGCGAGATGAACGGCAATACCGCTCTGCATATCAACCGAACCCCTTCCGAACATCCACTCGCCTGAGCGGGCGTCCCGCTGCACATCCCGATCAAATTCATAGTTTGAGAAATACTCCGCGAGACGGTCGGAATCAAAAGCGATATCTTTTAAAGGGCCGAAATCCTCGATGCCGACCGTATCAAGATGAGCGTGATAAATGACCGTATTCAGGCTTTCGCCGTTTCCCTCAATAAATGCAAAAATATTTTTGCGGCCGTAAGGGTCCTCAGGAATCGCCTGCTCCCACACATGTGACGGATTCTCCTGAAAGTAGGGAAAGCTCTTGATCATATCTTTGATATAGTCGGCTTTTTTTCCTTCTCCCAATGTGCCGTTGATGCTGTTTAACGCCACCAGTGATTTCGTAATGGCTTCTATTTTCTCCTCCGGAAGCATTTTGCTGAGCTGCTGATACATGTTCCATCCTCCTTACCCTCATATAGAGAAAATAGCGCGACTCTCTTTTTCATCGCGCTATTTCCGAAAGATTAATAGGCTTCAGACGTTGTTTTTGCCTGCATATGAAGAATCAGATAGTCAGGTCCTCCGGCTTTTGAATCGGTTCCTGACATATTGAAGCCGCCGAACGGCTGGTATCCGACAATCGCTCCCGTACATCCGCGGTTGAAGTATAGATTCCCGACGTGAAAATCTTCGCGGGCGCGTTCAATGTGCGCGCGGGTTTTCGATAACAGAGCGCCCGTCAGTCCGTAATCGGTATTATTGGCAATCTCAAGCATATGGTCGAAATCACGGGCTTTTGAGATCGCGACGACCGGCCCGAAAATTTCCTCCTGCATCAGGCGGGCGTTTTCATCAACATCCGCAAAAATGGTCGGCTGAATAAAGTATCCTTTTGAATCATCACCTTCGCCTCCCGTCAGGAGTTTTCCTTCTGTTTTGCCGATTTCGATATAACTCATGACTTTATTATAAGATGCTTCGTGGATGACTGGCCCCATGTATGTATCAAAATCTTCCGGACTTCCGACGGTGAGTGATTTTGTTAAAGCGACGGCTTTTTCAACAACTTCATCATAGACGTCCTGATGGATGACCGCACGGGAACCGGCTGAACATTTTTGGCCTGAGAATCCGAAGGCGGAATACACGATTGAGGAAGCGGCAAGATCAAGATCAGCATCTCTGTCTACAAGCACCGTATCTTTCCCTCCCATTTCGGCAATGACCCGTTTCAGCCACTTTTGGCCCGGCTGTACTTTTGCGGCGCGTTCATAGATGCGGCATCCGACCGCGCGGGAACCTGTAAACGACACAAATCTCGTCTTCGGATGCTCAACCAGATAGTCGCCGATTTCTCCTCCGTCGCCCGGTATGAATTGGAGCACGCCGTCCGGCAGGCCCGCTTCTTTCATCACTTCAACGAATTTCGCCGCCACGACAGGCGCCGCATCCGCCGGTTTCAGCAGTATCGTGTTGCCTGTTACGATGGCTGCCGCCGCCGTTCCCGCCATAATCGCAAGCGGGAAGTTGAATGGAGAGATGACGATCCCCACCCCAAGCGGCTCATAGTGATACTGATTATATTCTCCGTCACGGCTCTTTACAGGGGAACCGTCTTTCAGTTTCAGCATCTGACGGGCGTAATACTCTAAAAAGTCGATCGCTTCCGCCGTATCCGCATCCGCTTCCTTCCACGGTTTTCCGGCTTCTTTCACTAGATACGCGGAGAATTCGTGCTTTCTTCTGCGGATGATCGCCGCCGCTTTAAACAGCACATTCGCGCGGTGTTCCGGCCGTACTTTTTTCCATGTTTGAAATGCCTGCAGCGCAGCCTGCATGGCCTTTTCCGCAAGTTCTTTTCCGGCGGCCGATACAGAACCGATCACTTCTTTTTTATCTGCCGGATTGACGGAAATGATCTTTTTATCCGTTTCAATCGCTTCACCGTTGATGATAAGCGGATAATGCTTGCCGAGCTGTGAATTCACATAAGCCAGCGCTTCCTGAAACGATTGTTTATTTGTCTCTTCCTGAAAATTTGTAAATGGTTCGTGTGCGTATGAAACTGTCATTAGAATTCCTCCCCGTATTTTGTAATGTGTGCTCACGCTTTATGAAGATGCAAGAAGCATACCAGCATAGCAATTTGTGATAAAAATAAGAAAATCTTTGCCGAAAGCGGACGAAGCTTGTCCGAATCTGTCAGCTGTAATCTGAAAACGCAAAGAAATTTTGCGATCCGCTATATAACTGATGCAAAATCTCTTTGCGGATAACACTTATACCCAGCCGCGGAAACGGGCCGCTTCAGCCGACTTTCTGATGCCCGTCATATAGGCGGCCAAACGCATATCGACTTTGTGGGTATGCGCTGTCTGATAAATGGATTCAAACGAATTCACCATGACGCTGCGCAGTTTTCCGGCGACTTCCTCCTCAGACCAGTAAAAGCCTTGATTATTTTGCACCCATTCAAAATAAGACACCGTCACGCCGCCGGCGCTTGCCAAAATATCCGGCACGAGAAGCACGCCTCTTTCATTCAGAATTTTCGTGGCATCTATCGTTGTCGGGCCGTTTGCCGCCTCCACAATGATTGAAGCTTTAATGTGATGGGCGTTTTCAGCCGTAATCTGATTGGAGATTGCGGCGGGCACGAGAATATCACAGTCCTTTTCCAGCAGCTCCCTGTTCGTTATGACATCCGAGAAGAGATTCGTCACCGTGCCGAAGCTGTCCCGCTTATCCAGCAGGTAATCAATGTCAAGGCCGTCAGGGTCATACAAAGCGCCGTGGGCGTCTGAGATGCCGATCACCTTGGCGCCGGCGTCATGCATAAATTTAGCGAGAAAGCTCCCCGCATTTCCGAACCCCTGAATGATGATCCGCGCATTTTCCAATGGAATCCCTTTTTTCTTAACGGCTTCCTCAATACAAATCGTGACGCCTTGCGCGGTCGCCGTCTCCCGCCCCTGTGAACCGCCGAGAACAATCGGTTTGCCCGTAATGAATCCCGGTGAATCAAATTCTCTCAGGCGGCTGTATTCGTCCATCATCCATGCCATAATCTGCGAGTTGGTATATACGTCGGGAGCCGGAATATCCTTTGTCGGACCGACGATCTGGCTGATCGCACGCACATATCCGCGGCTCAGCCGTTCCAGCTCTCCGAATGACATCGTCCGAGGATCACAGATGATGCCGCCTTTTCCGCCCCCGTAAGGAAGATTTGTGATGCCGCATTTTAAAGTCATCCAGATGGAAAGCGCCTTAACCTCTTCTTCACTGACTTCCGGATGAAACCGCACGCCCCCTTTTGTCGGGCCGACTGCGTCATTATGCTGTGAGCGGTAGCCCGTGAAAACCTGTACTGAGCCATTGTCCATTTTGACAGGGATGCGGACGGTTAAAAGCCGCATCGGCTCTTTCATCAGTTCATACATATTGTCAGGGTACCCCAGTTTTCGCAGGGCCTCTTTTATGATCGATTGTGTTGACAAGAACAAATTAAGAACTTCTTTTTCTTCATCTTTCTGATTGCTTTTAGAAATCGGGTTGGCTGACATGTTTTATCACCTCATCGTATTTTACGTGTAAGCTTCAATTACCGGCAGAACAAAATGTAAGCGCTTTTACACCAAAACCCATCAATCCCTTTCACATTGTCGTTACGCCCTTTTTTATATGCAAGATTCATGCCAGGTTTTTTGCGCATAAAAAAAAAGAGGCTGTTGTCAGCCTCTTTCATCCCCGATTAACGCGGGTCAATAACCAGCTTTGTTTCGGCATAAAGACTGCCGGCCCCCAAACCGTTTACGTAATCGCCTTTAATTGTATACGCGCCCGCGCGCGGAAGGTTTTTACGCACTAGGACGAGATTGTATTCAGACGCGCCCAATAAGTCAAGGGTAAGCGGAAGTCTGACCGTTTTTCCGTAGTTGAGAATTTGCGTTTCTTTCAGTGTTCTTCCGTTTACAGAGTCCCTCACAGTGGCGTTGAACCCGTCAGGAAATTGAAATTCAACGGCGCCGACGGCAAGCAGCGCATTCGGCTTGTATGTGACTTCAATATCAGACGTCGCGTATTCTTTCGTACTATTGACGGTTTTCGCTTCAATAACGGCAGATTGGGCGTTCGCATGAAAAGATGGCAAGAACACAGATGAAAATACCGCAGCACTGATGAGAAAGGCCGAAAATGATTTTCTTTTTAACATCATGAATTCCTCCAGATCATATGGGATTCAGAGCGTCCTCTGCCGGAAAAGCGTGTCTGATGGTTCCATTCGCGAATTGGGTTTCTCTTTTCCTGAGAATAATCTACCACCTTTATCCATGGAAGTAAATTATTTTTTAGAATATTCAATCATTTATTTTTCACGAGATGAATCAGCACAAAAAACGAAGACATCCGCTGTCTTCGTCTTGTGCGCTATCGGTGAGCCGTCTGCCAGTCAAATCCGATGGTGTCATCATTCCACGGAATTCTTTTTTCGTCAGGCTGATCCGGATTGTAGGACATTGTCGTGAAATAAATAATGGTCAGCGGGGTTTCACCCAGCACTCTGTACCCGTGTGCGACGCCCCTAGGAATGAGAAGGAGCATCGGATTGTCTTCTCCCATGTAGTAGACATCCGTTTCTCCCTTGGTTGCCGACTCTTCGCGAAGGTCATGCAGCACGACCTGGGCGTGGCCCGTCGGAAAAAACCACAGGTCATCCTGTTTCTCATGATAGTGAAATGCTTTAATGACGCCGGGGTAGCTTTTGGACCAGGAAGCCTGCCCGAAACGCTCTAAGAGATGTTCATCGTCACGGACGAGTTCTGAGAAAAAACCCCGGTCATCGCTGTGTTTGATCAGCTTTTTGATTTTTACGCCTTCGATCACTTGCACTGTCCCTCCCTTTGTAAATAATCATGCAGCGCTTCCCGCCAATGCCTCATGCCGAGCCCCTGCCGTTCAATCGACTCAAGACTCAACACCGAGTAAGCGGGGCGCGGCGTCTCATTTCCGTATTCCTCCGTCGTGACGGGCAGCACGGAGGCGGTTCTGCCGCTTTCTTCAAAAATAGCCTTGGCAAATTCATACCAGCTGCACACTCCGCTGTTTGCGGCGTGGTATAAGCCCGGCGGCCTGTCAAACAGACCGATCACCGTTTCGGCTAAATCCTTTGTGTACGTCGGCGCTCCGACTTGATCGTTAACGACACGCACCTGATCATGTGTATCCGCAAGTTTCAGCATCGTATTGACAAAGTTGTGCCCGCCGCTGCCGTACACCCACGACGTTCTGATAATGGTGTGGTTTTTTCCCGTTAACCGGATCAGTTCTTCGCCGAGTTTTTTGCTTTTTCCGTAAATCGTGCCCGGATCTGCGGGATCATCGGTCTGGTATGGCCGTGTTCCTTTGCCGCTGAAGACGTAATCGGTGCTGATGTGAATGAATTTCGCGCCGGTGTTTTCAGCCTCAAGCGCGGCATAATAAGCGCCGATTCCGTTTATTAAATACGCTTTGTCGAGCTCCGTTTCACATTTGTCAACGGAGGTGTATGCCGCCGTATTGACGACGATATCCGGCTTGTAATGGCTGAACGAGTGCCGCACCGAACGCTGGTCGGATATGTTCATCATCGCTTTTGTCAAGGCGATCACTTCATACCCTTCCCGCTTCAGCTGGCGGCATAACTCCCGCCCCAGCTGGCCGGCCGCTCCGGTTACTAATACCTTCGTCAATCGGATCCCCTTCTTTCCGATTAGTCTTGGCTGTCTGTATACCAGCGAATGGTTCTTCTCATTCCTTCTTCAAATGTGACGTCCTGCCGCCAGCCCAGCTCATTTTTCAGCTTTGAGGCATTGATGGCGTAACGGCGGTCATGCCCTTTTCTGTCTTCGACATGAGCAAACCGTTCCTCGACACCGAGCTCCTTCATGATAAATGACGCAAGCTCTTTATTCGTCCGTTCATTTCCTCCGCCGATATTGTAAATGTCACCGAGTGTTCCTTTTTCCAGCACGAGCTTAATGGCGCGGCAATGATCTTCGGCAAACAGCCAGTCTCTGATCTGCATCCCGTCGCCGTACAGCGGAACCGGCGTGCCGTTTACGGCATGCCTGATAATGGTCGGAATCATTTTCTCGTGATGCTGGTACGGCCCGTAATTGTTGCTGCATCTTGTAATGATGGCAGGAAGCTTATGGGTTCTCACGTAAGACATGACGAGCAGGTCTGAGCTTGCCTTGCTGGCCGAATACGGATTGTTCGGAGAAAGCGGCGTCGTCTCCGTAAAAGCGGGATCATCCGGCGCCAAATCTCCGTACACCTCATCTGTGGAAATGTGAATCAGCCTGCCGGCTTTTCCCTGTAACACCGCGTCCGCCAGTCGGTATGTGCCCATCACATTTGTTGTGATAAACGGCTCTGCCTGATTTATGCTTCTGTCCACATGGGATTCAGCCGCAAAATGAATGACAGCGTCATACATTTGGGAAAAGACTTTGTCAATGTCCTCTTTTTTAGAAATGTCACCTTTGATAAAACGGAAACGGCCGTTCTTTTTTAAGGCTTCTATTTCAAGCGGCCTGCTTGCATACGTGAGATTATCCAGGACGGTAATCTGCGCGTCCGTTTCTTTCAGCATCATCTTTGTAAAGGTAAGGCCGATAAATCCGGCGCCCCCTGTAATTAAATATGATTTTGGCATGATTAATGCTCCTGTCCTTTCTGTAATGCCTGATGCGCCAGGCTTCCGGCGAGGTAGAGCGATTCATGCGTGCCCGCATCCACCCACCAGCCCGTTAACACATCATACGTCAGCTCACTGTGTTCAATGTATAAATTATTGACATCCGTAATTTCCAGTTCGCCGCGTTTTGAAGGGGAAATTTGTTCAATATAAGAAAACACTTCTGCGTCGTACATGTAGATCCCTGTGACGCATAGTCTGGTCGGCGGCTGCTCCGGCTTTTCAATGATCGACTTGATCCGTTTGTTTTTCTCATCAATCTCGGCGATGCCGAAGCGCTCCGGGTCGTCCACTTCTTTCAGCAGCACTTTTGCTCCTTTTCCCTGCTTTGCGAAACGCTCCGTATAAGGTTTTAATGAATCTTCAAAAATATTATCTCCCAAAAGCAGAACGAACGGATCGCGCCCGGTAAACCGCTTTGCGTATGATAAACCGTCGGATATGCCGGATGCGGCTGGCTGAACCTGATATGTGATTGAGACGCCGAGCTCTTCTCCGGTTTCGAGAAGTTTATGAAATTGCGGAATATATTCTTTTTGCGTAATCAGCAAAATATCTGTAATCCCCGCTTCTTCCAGCTTCATGATCGACCAGTAAATCATCGGATATGGACCGACAGGGAGTAAATGCTTATTGACCGCTTTTGTCAGCGGCATAAGGCGTGAGCCGGTGCCTCCGGCTAAGATAACACCTTTCACATGAACACTTCCTTACGTGTGGTTTTATCACAAATCATAAAGAATCGCCGCCGCCCGTTTGATGCCCCTGCCGTCAACCAGCGGCTTTCCGTTTTGATGAAGTCCGGTCCGCATCGGATAATCAGCGGCCATGTCAGACATATGCCGAGCGAGAACGTCCGGTGATATGCATTCACCAAGGCCGAGATGAACGGCGGCCCCCCGTGCGGCGAATTTTTCTGCCGTCTCAGTTTGATGCTCCACTTGAGAAAGTACGATGCAGGGCACACCTGTACAAATGGTTTCATATAAAGTGATCCCGCCGGACACGACGGCCATATCAGCCCTCGAAAGAAGCGCGGCCATGTCATTTGTCTGCCTTACCATCTCGGCATAAGGCATTTGTGTAAGATGCGCGCGCACGTTATCAGCATGAGGCGCGGCGCCGCCCATGACGATGATCACTCGTTTTCGCTGAATGTCGGGGATGCGGCGGCATGCTTCCATCACTTTAAAGACAAGCTTCTTCGGGTCGCTTCCTCCTAATGAGACCAATATGGTCCGGCATTCTTTTCTCAGTTGATAGAGCTGCTTTGCTTTTTCAAAACCCGGATGAAGAATCATATATTCCGGGCCTTCATATACAGCGGCGCTGCCCATTTGGACCGTCCGGCTTTTCAGCCCGCCGTAAATGCCGTTTATAACGGCATCGCATAAATGAATGACATGTTCCCGTTTTTCTTCAAATAAGACGATGCGTGCCGATGAATGCTTTTTGACTTCCTCTAACCAGTCACACGGCATATCGAGCAGATCGAATATGAGAAGGTCAGGAGCCTGCCTGTTTATTTCCCGGACAATAAATTCCTTCTGTCCCTTGTCAGGCTTGATGATCACTTCCCATTGATCAGATGACAGATAAGAAGAAGCCTCTTTATTTGTGCAGAACGTTATTGAGCAATTGTTCTTAATGGCACCGGCAAGCAGCTTCATCCGGACCGCGTGCCCCATGCCGATGTCACGGCCCCCGTCAGCGAAAATCAGAACCCGCATGCTAATCAGCCTCTTTTTGCCGGATCATTTGATTAATGGCCCTGAGCTCCGGATCACTATTCAGCAGATAGATCAATTCTTTTGCCGGAATATCAGGACGCGAGCCCGCTTTTACGTACAGCTCGCGGGCCAGCCTGTAGTCCTCTTCTGTATCGACGGTCATCCGCAAGTGAGGAGCCCGGAGTTCCTGCGGGGGCTCAGGAAAGAGAAGCCGGTACCTCTCAGGAGATTCTCTTATTAAAAGCGTGACATGTTCCTGGTATTTGTCCGCCAGCGTTTTGTCGGCATTGATCTCCGTTAAAAGTCGCGCGCTTACCGCCTCGCCGCCGATGCCAAGCGGTGTACCGCAGATATACGTGTAGTCCGCGTGCTGATCTAAATGCGATTGAATCAGAAAATCAAGCAGCGAAGGGTCGACAAACGGGTTATCCCCCGTCAGTCTGACTGCGATGTCCGGTTTTACTCGTTCGATGACTTGTGCAAACCGGTCAAGCACGCGCTGCTCGCTGCCGCGGTGCACACGGTAGTTCTTGCTGAGGCAGTGCGCAGACAGAATGTCGTCGGTCTTGCTGTCAGACGCGGCGACGATCAGATTATCCCGCGATTGATCATAATACGCGCTTTGCCGAACCCTTTTGACAATCATATCGAGAATCGTATACCCGCCGATCGGTTTCAGCACTTTGCCGGGAAGACGCCCGCTTCCCATCCGCGCCTGAATGATAAACAAAATGTCAGTCATCATATGGGCTGCCTTTCGTCAAAAGGTCATCCCAAGTGATGCCCGTGTCAGCGGGGATATCCCTGACCGCACGCGTCCCGTCAGTTAAAAGTTCAAAATATCTCGGGTGGAGCCCCTGCGGTTTTTGGCCGGGACGAAGGACGGCAAGGTTTTCCGCCGTAAAACATTCGCCTTTTTGAATCGGCGCTGTTGAAAAAATGCCTCTGTAAGCGAACCTTCTGATATCTCCTTCAATCGGTGTCGTGGTTTTATGGGAGCTTCCCGACAGCACTTCCGGCACCGAAGCGTGATGCCCCTGCCGCAGCTCCGCTTCAACTGAGCGGATCGCCGCAACCATTTGTTTTAATTCATCCGGATTGAGGGCGAAGGAGTGATCAGCACCGGGCAGGTTTTTATCGATCGTAAAATGCTTTTCAATCAGTTTCGCTCCGAGCCTGACCGCCGCGCACGGCACATCATACGGATGGGCGCTGTGATCGGAGAAACCGATCACTGCATCCGGGAATGCGGCGGCAAGCATGGGAATGACGCTCAGATTGCTGTATTCAGGCGGCGCGGGATATTTCGCCACACAATGCATGATCGCAATTTCTTTGTTCCCCTCGCCGGTAATGGTTTGATAAGCCTCCTGAATATCTGAAATATCAGCGCCCGCGGTGGAGAAGATAATCGGGGTCTTCAGCCCCGCGACATATTTCAATAACGGCAGATGGTTCAGCTCGTAGGAGGCGATTTTAAAAGCTGAAGGGGAAGTCGCATACAGTAAGTCGGCAGAGCCTTCGTCACATACCGTGCTTAAAAACAGCACGCCTTTTTTCTTACAATATTCAAGCAGCGGTTCGATCCACTCAGCGGGCATTTCCATTGATTGCACTAAAGAAAATATCGAGACGTCTTTTCCCGCAGCGGTTTTGTACAAGCCGGGGTCTTTCTGATACATTTTGTCAGCCTGAAACATTTGGAACTTGACCGCGTCCGCGCCGGCCTCACTGGCCGCATCTATCAATTCAAACGCCTGGCTCAGTTTTCCGTCATGATTAATTCCAGCTTCGGCGATGATGAATACGGGCGAACCTTCGCCGATTGACTTCGTTCCGATTTGGCATGATGCCATCAGTCCGCCTCCTTCCCGGGCCACACATGATAGTAGTAATAGGACGCATCCGCTTTAAATCCCATTCTTTCATACAGGCGGATGGCTCTTACATTGTGGAGCTGCGTTCCCGCTGATACAGTCTTATGCTGAAAGCGCAATGATTGTTCAATAATGTGCGCCGCTAAATGGAATCCCGCTCCTTTCCCTTCAAAGCCCGGCTTTACCGCCATCAGATCAAGGACGAATTCATCGCCTTTAGACAGCCCCTGAATAAAGCCCACGGTCTCTCCCTTATATGTGGCGGCGAATTGTAACGAAGCTCTGCCTTCCGCGTTATTCCGCGCCCACTCTTCAAACAGGCGGTTTGCACTTTCATAGCTGAGGCGGGGATCTTGGTAATACCTGCTTTTTGTAAAGGCGTCGCGGGCCAGCCGGCTGATCGCTTCCGTGTCGCCGGGTCCGGCTTCTGTAATCTCAAACGGCGGTGTGCTGTTATATACACGCACCGGACTGACGAGCTTGAGCAGACTCCCTACAAAATAAGCGTTCGGAAGCTGCTGAACGACCTGCATCGCGCCGATATCTTCAGCCGGTATTTTAATAAATATAAAATCAGTGCCGTCCGCCCGCCTTGCCGCGTAAAATTCCTGAAACAGCCTTTTGAGCTGTCCGGCGCTGTTTGCGGCTGCAAGCTTCACATTGATGATATTTTTTCGGAACAATTGACTTTCCCACGAAGAGTTTTCATATAAAATCACGCCTTGAAGGCTGTTTTCTTCCAATAAACAGAGCGACGATTCATAGGCTTCCGTCTGAATGCCCTTCTGATGCAGGAAGGTATGAATCATGTCCTGCGCAAGATTTTCCCTCAGTCTGTACACCTAATCAGCCCCTTTGACGATATCCGTAACGGCTGCAATGACGTATTCAACGTCGTCATCTGTCATTGACGGATAAAGAGGGAGTGACACGGTGCGGTGATAATACGCTGCAGCGGCCGGAAAGTCAGTCTCCTTATACCCGTACGTTTTTTGATAATACGGATGGAACGGAACCGGAATAAAATGAACACTTGTACCGATATTATATTGGTCTTTTAAAGCGGAAATCAGATCGTTCCGGCTGACCCCGGCCTCCTGCTCCTCTATTTGAAGAACATACAGATGCCATGCATGCCGCCCGTCATCACTGACATGCGGGATGGTCAGCCCTTTCATGTGTCTGAAGGCGTCCTGGTAGCGGCTCGCAATGTCGGCTCTTCTTTGCTGCATGCTGTCAATCCGTTTCAGCTGATGAAGCCCAAGCGCTGCCTGAAGATCAAACATATTCATTTTATAGCCGGGCGTTTCGACCTCGTAGTACCAGCTTCCGTTTGAAGAATAGCGGTTCCACGCGCCTTTGCTCATGCCGTGAAGGCTGAGCACCCTGATCTGATCGGCGAGCCCGTCATCGTCCGTCGTCAGCATGCCGCCTTCACCGGTTGCCAGGTTTTTTGTCGCGTAGAAGCTGAATGCCGTCGCATCGCCGATTGATCCGATCATTTTCTGTTTATACGTGGTATACACGGCATGTGCGGCATCCTCTAAGACAAATAACTGATGCTTTTCGGCAATGGCCAGAATCTGATCCATATCACACGACTGGCCGGCGAAATGAACGGGTACAATCGCTTTTGTCCGCGGGGTGACGGCCGCCTCAATTTTTTTAGGGTCCGCATTCAGCGAAAGCGGATCGATGTCAACAAACACCGGAACGGCGCCTGTGTGCACGATTGTATTGGCCGTTGAACTGAACGTCACGGCAGACGTGATGACCTCGTCGCCGGGACCGATCCCTTTCGCTTTCAGGGCCAAAAACAAAGCGGCGGTACATGAGTTCAGCGCGATCGCGTGCTTTGCCCCCGTCCAGGCGGCAAAAGCTTTTTCAAACGCCTCTACTTTCGGTCCCTTTGAAAGCCAGCCCGATTCAAGCGTATCAATAACCTCCTGAATTTCGTCCTTCCCGATCATGGGCAATGAATAGGGAAGAAAAGCTGATCTTTTTTGCACCATTTTCTTTGCGCTCCTATCTTTTTTATGAAGGGTCAACCCGTCTGAAGCTGACTCCGGTTTTTTCCTGAAGCACTTGGCATAAAGCGGCAAGCGAATCCTGAACCGGGTAGTTCGCGGCGACAAAAGCACGGCGCGCCTGTTCCGCTTTTTGATATTCTGCGGGGCTTTCGCATATCCGGATCAATTCCTGAGCAAGTGCCTGCGGGTCCTCAAAGACAAATTCTCCAAGTGAGTGATAATAAGGGTATCTGCGGGTTCCCGCTGATTTTCCGATCAGCACGGGCTTTTGAAACAGCATCGCTTCAAGACCGACCGTTGATGTCTGTGTCACCGCAGCGTCAACATACGGGAGAATATCATACAGCTCCATCTCTTTTTTGATGATTTTGCCTGCTTTATATTTCCGCAGCACCTGATTGTAAGCATCCAGCTTGTTTTTGCCGATTTCCCATGGATGCGGTTTAATAATGAGCTGCATGTTCTTTTGGCCGGCAAGCTCTTCAAGCACGCCCGTATAAAATTCATCAGAAAACGGCTGCGTGGCGATCAGCACCGTCCGCTGTGACGGGAGAAAAGAAAGTTTGCGGTAAAACGTGTCCTGATCTATCGGCTCTCTTGAGAAAATCTCGTCGAAACGGGGATGCCCCGTGATGATGATTTGTTCATCCCTGCAGCCTTTTGCTTTATACCACTCCGCTTCATAAGCCCCGAATACGGCCTGATAGTCCGTAAACACGGGCAGAAACGCTTCATCTCCCATGAGCGCTCCGTGCTGAAGACAGATGCTGACGGCGTTTTTTTTCGCGGACATCAGCGCCAGCACACGGCTGTAAATATCCTCCGTCGTGCCGACTACAACGGCGGAAATCTTTTCGGCCGTAAACAAAATATCAATGGCGTCAATCGCTTCAATAAATAATGGAATGTCTTTATACAAACGTTCCTGAAATTCTCTGTTTCCGAAAGCGGGATGGCTGTGAAGCTCTTTCAAAATGGAATGGGCTTTTTCAATATAAGGGACGGGGTTCCCTTTTTGCCCCATTCCCGTCAGCTCCAATTTGCAGATAACGGGCAGCCCGTAATGGTCAGGCAGACTCCATCTGGCCAGTACCGCTGTTTTTGCCGGGTCAAACTGCCGGTAGTTTCCCTCGGTGAACCGAAGATGATCGAAATGCAGAATGACTTTTCCGTTTACCGGTTTCTCATCTGTTTTCTTAATGTTTTGCCTTTTTTGATCATAATATGGCTGTATACCGGCTTCAGGAATATGCTGATCAGCCGGACCGAAAAGCTCTGGGTTCTGCTCCATGCTCTCCCGAAGCGCCGGACTGATATATTGATAAAAATTACTGATCAATGCGAGCGGGATGTCTTTGTAGCGAAGTGACTGAAAAAGGTCAATATACTGCCGGTACAGCACCCAATAGTTCGCTAAGTATGCCGACAAGCCCTCACCCCTTTCCAAGCTTTTTTAATGATTCCCTCAGCTCCCGGCACGTGGTCTGCTGCGGAAGGCTGTTCACAAACTCGTTTTTCTCCGCCGCGAAAAGCTGATAATGGATGGATTGATCGGTAATATAATTGATATCAAGCTCCTCAGAAATCGGGTAAAACGGATAAAAATGATTCACTCTCCAGAAGAAACGGGCGTCACCGATCCGGTAAAACGCCGGGCTTTCATCCCAATAGGAACCGAATGCCGATTTAACCTGTTCCAGCACGGAAAACCGGTGCATGACCGAACAATGGTCAATGGCGCACGGCGCGTTCCACACGATCCGTTCGGCGGGCCTGGCCGTCTCCTTCACCGTCTCTTTCCGCTGATTCAGATGATAGGTTTTGGAACTTGAATACACGACGGCTTTTTCCGGGTCTTCATCAAGCTCTTTCACCATTTTCTCAAGCCGTTCCGGCACATACGTGTTGTCGTCGGTCGCATACGTCACGTACTCGCCCTCCGCCATTTCTATTGCCTGATTAATCAAGGCGGCGTAGCGTGTTTTTTCCGTTCTTTCTTTGACGCCCGATACATCGCTTTGATAAAACCGGACGCGGTCATCCGTGAGAAAAGGACGTATTTCCGCCAATGTCGCTTCATTTGAGTTGTCATCCATAATGAACAGCTCAAAGTCCGTAAACGTTTGAGACAGAATACTTTTAATAGAGCGGGCCACATAGTCACTTTTGTTATAGCTCGTCATGATCACTGACACTTTAGGCAACTCGTCACCCCCTTTTCGCACCTGAAACTACCGCTATCATATGTTCCTTATGCGGAAGATGCGCTAGGAATACAGACTATTATGTGAAAAGTCAGCATTGCGCGCACAAAAAAAGCCGGCTCTGATGTCCGGACTCATTGGAGCGTATTTTCTTTTTTCGCATAAATCTTTCTTTGGGCTCATATGGTGGAATAGATAAAAACAGCAGCCGCTCTGTCGGCTGTCTGATACTTGTCAGGAGGTTTCAGCATCAAGAGGTTTTCATCAAAGGAGGAACAATATGAAACCGAAAAAGAATCAATATCAGCAAATGCAGGGGATGGGGATGGGAATGGGAATGGATATGCAAGGATACCAGCCGCAGCTCGGGCCTAATCCTTATCCGCAGCCTCAGGGCCAAGGATCACAAATGATGCCGATGCAGCAGCAAATGACAATGCCGATGCAGCAAGGCCAGCAGAGCTTCGGCGGGGGGTTCCCCGGCCAGCCGCAGCAGCAGGGCGGCGGCAGCTTTCAGATTCCGTCAGGTCCATCATCGTCACAAAACGTTCCCGGCATGCTGCCGATTGAAGAGTCATACATTGAAAATATTCTGCGGTTGAACCGGGGCAAAACAGCGACGATTTATATGACATTTGAAAACAGCAAAGAATGGAATTCAAAGATTTTCCGCGGTGTGATTCAGGCGGCGGGACGTGACCATATCATCATCAGCGATCCGAAAACGGGCACCCGCTATCTGCTTCTGACCATTTACCTTGATTACATCACGTTTGATGAGGAAATCGCTTATACTTATCCGTACTCCATGTCTTCTTATTCTCCGAGATAAATCAAAAAGCCAATCGCTCATTTGACAGAGGATTGGCTTTTTTTCTTTATAAATATTTGACGGCCGCGACGATAATCATAATCCAAGAGATGATAAACGCCACGCCGCCGAGCGGTGTAATCGCGCCGAGAATGGAAATCTGCGTCACGCTCAATACGTACAGGCTTCCTGAAAACAGAACGATGCCCGCAAACATCAGCCAACCCGCAACAGAAACACTGCCTGCGCCAGAAAGCTTTTCGGTCAAAAACGCGACAGCCAGAAGACCGAGCGCGTGATACATATGATATTGCACGCCTGTGTGCCACACCTGTAAATATTTATCGGGGATTTTCCCTTCAAGCCCATGCGCGCCGAAAGCGCCCAGCGCCACGGCCAATAAAGCGTTAATCGCACCAAGAATAATAAACACTTTCATCTATTTTTCTCCCGCCTTTTCGTTAAAGTTTCCAATTCAATCATAACCCAACATCGGCAAAATTCAACGTCCGCCGTCCGATGACACGAGATTGTCGGATTTTTTCTTTTTGATAAGCTGGATTCGGTCAATCGCTATCGCCAGCAGCGTCCCGAGCACAAGACCGTTGCTTAAGAGCGAAATCAGGATCGGATGCATCCCCGATAACGCGCTCTCCGGCACAAACATTACGCCGACCCCCGTCAGGAGCGCCAGACCGATAATGGAGCGGATTCGTTTTTGCTCCGCTTTCTCATAAGAGTCAAACTCCGTAAAGGCGAGACCGGCCATCGTGGAGAAAACGACGAAGTTTACCGCAAAGCCGACCGGTGAGGGCAGACTCGCAAACGCATTCATAAATAGCGGGATCATACTGATGATCACGACAAATACACTTCCCAAAAGAAACGGCTTTTTCGAAGGAAGCTTCGTCGTCTCAATAAAACCGGCCGCCCCTGAAATCGGCACAGGCGCAATGCCCCCTGACAGTCCGCTCAAAAGGTGGCTGATCGAAGCCGCAAACCCAGCCGGACGCTCACGCCGTTTCCCGACGGTGCCGCCGAATTTTTTCACCGCCGCTTCTACAACCCGGATGCTCGCGAGCATATTGACAATCAAAAGCACGGTAATGAAAAGTGACGTAATGATCAGGCCGCTGTCAAACACGGGTTTTCCAAACGGAAAAAGAGCCGGCAGCTGAATCACGCGGTCCGGTATTTGAATCGGTTTGGCAGCGCCGAAGACGGCGAATAAGATCCATCCGCCGGCAAGCGAAAGGAGAATCGCATACTGTCTTAAGAACGTAACATTCGATCGGGACATGATGAACATCGCCGCCGTCACAACCATGGCGAGCCCGAATACAAGGCCGTCGACGCTGTTTTTTAAATAGCCGATGCCCAAAAGGCCTTTCACAATCGGCTGACTCAGCTGCATGACCAACAGCAGCAGATACACACCGGTCACAACCGGCGTAAACAGCACGGCCAGCCGTTCAATCACTTTAAAAAGGCTGAACAAAAAGAAAAAGACAGCGCTTAATAACAGCGCCCCCTGCAGCGCCCGCAGCGTCTCGCCGAATGTCGCGAACACCGTGCCAGTCAGTCCGCCGTAAATCGTGTATACGCCCCACCATAAGCCTGCCGGGCTTTCATTAATCGGCAGACGATGTCCCTGGAGACATTGGATGACCGCGGCGACGCCAAGCACAAAAAATGTGCTCTGAATCAATGCGGCAGAATCGGCATGGTTCAAGTGAAATGATTGTGCGATGGCGACAGGAACTACAATCGCAGCCGCAATCATAAATGCCGTCCATTGCAAACCCCCGAGTATCAGTTTCAAGTCAATCAACCTCTCCTGTTAAAAATCGAAAATGGAATCCCCGTTTCCGTCTTCCTCACGTTCGTCTTTCGCTTTTTTCTGATATTGGTTCAGCCCGGCGCTGCCCATCATTTTTTCAAGCAGCAGCGGGTCTGTCGAAGGAGACGCGGAAGGTTTCGGCGCCGCTTTCGGAATCGGATTCTGCACTGGCGCCGGAGCGGTGTGCGTCTGAGTGCCGAGCACGACATCACACAGAGAGCGGATGGCAGCCGCGTGCATTTTGACCTCCTCGGTGCGGGTCGCCGTTTTCGCCTGCCTCAGTTCTTCTTCCATCTTCTGAATCAAAGCAGAGATATGTATGTTCATGAGTAAATCCTCCAGCAGTAATTTGTCTTCTTCCTGCATTTTATCAAATTTCTGAGCGAATCGCAGAATTGAGTTTGTTATTTTTTCTGACGGCATACCGCCCTGAACGCCAAAAAAGGCGCTTACCGCCGGGCGGAAGCGCCTCAAAAAACCGTTTATTGCGGCAGGTCGGGGATGCACCAGTCGATCGGCTGCTCCCCCATTTTTTCAAGGGCGGCGTTTGTACGGGAAAACGGTCTGCTCCCGAAAAAACCGTTCCTTGCCGAAAACGGGCTCGGATGAGTCGATTCAATAATAATGTGTTTCGATGTGTCAATGCGCTCTTTTTTCATCTGCGCGTGACGCCCCCATAGGATAAAGACAATCGGCTTCTCTCTTTCATTCACCACATCAATGATGCGGTCAGTGAGCCGCTCCCATCCCTTGCCTTTGTGGGAATTGGCCTGACCGCGGCGAACCGTAAGCACTGTGTTTAACAAAAGCACTCCCTGCTTCGCCCAGCTGACGAGCGATCCATGGTTCGGTACGGAGCAGCCGATATCGTCCTGAAGCTCTATGAAAATATTTTTCAAAGACGGCGGCTGCCTGACCCCGGGCTGAACGGAAAAACTAAGCCCGTGCGCCTGTCCTGGCCCGTGATATGGATCCTGTCCGAGAATGACCGCTTTTACATCCTCATAGGGCGTATAATGCAAGGCGTTAAAAATATCATGGCTGTCAGGATAAATCGTTTGGCTGCTGTATTCTTGTTTCAGCATTTCTCTCAGCTCTTGATAATACGGTTTGTCAAATTCATCTTTCAGCTGATTCCACCAGCTGTCTTTTAAAAGCTGTTTCAAACTGTCCGTCCCCCTTATGAACTGTGCAGTCTTGAATGGACGGGCTTTCCGTCCCACACAATGTCAGTCGGCGCCTCCCGCCTCTTCATGTCCGGCTCTTCAAGAAGAACCGCAAAGTTTTTCGTCGGGAGTTCTCCAAGCCCGTGCTTTTCGCTTAACCGGTCTAAGTACCGCTTCCTTTTGCCGCCGAGATCCGCGGACTGATTGCCGCCTCCCTCAAAAAACGCATATATGACGCTCGCGCAAGGAACACGCTTCACACGGTGCTGTTTCGCGGCGCGCAAATAAAAGTCCCAGTCCCAATAATTATGGACATCCGGATCAAAATACCCCAACGTGTCATGCAGAGAACGCCTGTACATGCTGCCTGACGGAACGTACGTGGAAAATACCCGCATATCCGCATAATCCGCCGTATAGGCGAACGGCTTTCGTGACACCGGGTATCTCGTGCCGCCCCGTTCTTCAAATGACACAATTTCCGCGTCAGAATGGACAAAATCCGCATCAGCAAGTGCAGCCGCCATTCTTTCCAAATGGCCCGGCGTAATGAAATCATCATCATCGCACAGCATGATACAATCACCCGACGCTTTTTTCACACCTGCGTTCCGAGCTTCCACATGTCCGGCATTCTGTTCTAAATCAATAATCTGAATCGGCAGATCGCTGTACAGCTGCTTCGCTTGTTCGACCGATTCCCCGGCATCATTTACAATGATCACTTCATAAGGCTTTATGGTCTGCATGGAAATCGACTCCAGCAGCTCACACAAAGCCGGAATCCGATTATACGTGACTATGACAATTGATATATTCATGATCCGCTCCTTCTGCTTTTTCTCATGTTCTATTAAAACATAAAGCGGCGGAGAGATCAGGGGGGATTTTTGATTTCGGCCCATTCAGAAACAAATCCAGGTCATGCCCGCCAGCAAAACGAGAATGATCAGAAGGTCTCCCCAAACAGTGCATACCGCCTTGGCATTAAGTCTGCCCGCCTCCATGGCGTTCCAAAGTTTTGATTGATAAACAGGCACCAACACCATCGCATAGCTTGTGCACAAGCAGACAAAAGCCGGCGGGACAAGCGCACATCCATCCTCACCCCAATCATGAATCAGTTCCGGTATACTCACCCCGCTGTCAATGTACAAGTATAATATACCCGCCAGCGGAATGAGCGAACTGATCTGCAGCTCGAAAAGTTTCACCTTCCACTCACGCGCAAACGAAACGGCCCAAATCCATCCCAGCGCATAAAATAATAGAAGAAGCAAAATACTGAAAACAACAAAAACAGCGTCTTGCATCCCATTCAGAACCATAATAAAAAGACTCACAACGGGCAATGCAAGAACCAAGCTGCAGACGGTAAATACGGTTACGGCTATTTGGGCGCACGCGCCGTACATCCACGAACCTAATCTCATTTTAACACCCCTATATAGATTCCCTATGTATATAGTGAAAAAGATCAGGCAAGTCTCTGCCTGCCTGCGTAAAAACCTATTTTTCCGCAAAACGGAAAACATACCGTCACAACGGCGCATACTGCCGCAAAACTCGGTGTGACCGCCGAAGGAAACAGCCCAGCCGGAACCAGATTGAACAAGAAGACAAACATAAAACATAGATTCGGCACAATTGAAGCCCATACCGTCCGCTCAGCAAGCTTTTTGCCGCCAGCCCCGAACTCTTTGCCAGCTTGATAGCCGATTTGGAACCAATACAGCACATAACCGATCATAATCAGCCATACTGACACGGAAATCCCTTTCCACAGCGCGTCAACAGCGGGATGAATCCTCCACGCGTGCATCATCGTAATCATCGCCCCCATCACAAAAAGACCGCAGTTGCAGAACAGATAAAAGAGCATAAAAGTCCGCGCGGGCACCGCCGAAGCTTTTTGAAAAGCAGAGATAATCTCAGACGGAGTCCCCACTTCCCGCAGAATAAGCTCCATCGCTTCGCTTTCGGTTTTGCCTTTTTCCAGATGATCACAAATGGCATGATGAATATGGCTTTCGATTTCTTTTAATAATTCACGGCTTCCGGCCTTGCCTTCCAGCCCTTTTCTGATTTCCTGCACATAAAGGTCTTTATCCATTCTGCCCGCCCCGCTTCAGCATCCGGTCCATCAGAGCAGAGAACAGATTCCATTCCTTCGTCCGTTCGGCTAGAATGTTTTTTCCTTCATCGGTGATCCGGTAATATTTTCGGTCCGGCCCTTTGGTCTGCTTTTCCCAGTAAGAAGAAATATAGCTTTGGCGTTCAAGCTTATGAAGCGATGGGTACAGCGTGCCTTCCTTCATTTGCAGTTCATTCCCGCTTCTTTTCTCCATTTCTTTCACAAGTTCATACCCGTACATGGGCCGTTCATTCAGCAGCGTCAGCACCAGAATGACCGTGCTTCCCTTTACAAGCTCCCTGTTGAGCATTTATTTTCTCACCCTTACCTAGTAATCTTATGTAGGTATTGTACGCACATCCCCCGCGGCTGTCAAATCATTCCTCCAAGCCTTCCGTATTGTGATCGGAAGAAAATCTAACTATAATGAGATATAAAACACTGATGGAGGCCATTGATATGTCAATGCACAAAGCACTTACTATTGCCGGTTCTGATTCCAGCGGCGGCGCGGGAATTCAGGCCGATTTAAAAACATTTCAAGAAAAAAACGTATACGGAATGACGGCTTTGACCGTGATCGTAGCGATGGACCCGGAGAACAGCTGGGATCATCAAGTATTCCCGATCGATGCCGATACGATTCGCGCACAGCTGGCGACGATTGTTGACGGAATCGGCGTAGACGCCATGAAAACGGGAATGCTCCCTACCGTGGAGATCATAGAGCTTGCGGCGAAAACGATTAAAGAAAAACAGCTGAAGAATGTCGTTATCGATCCTGTCATGGTCTGCAAAGGAGCGAACGAAGTGCTGTATCCGGAGCATGCCGAAGCGCTTCGCACCCAATTGGCGTCTCTGGCAACCGTCATCACGCCAAACCTGTTTGAAGCAAGCCAGCTGAGCGGTATGGATGAATTAAAAACGGTGGAAGACATGAAAGAAGCGGCCAAGAAAATTCACGAACTCGGCGCGAAATATGTATTGATTACAGGCGGAGGCAAATTGAAACATGAAAAAGCGATCGACGTGCTGTATGACGGAGAAACCGCGGAAGTATTAGAAAGCGAAATGATTGATACACCTTACACGCACGGAGCCGGATGCACATTCTCCGCCGCCGTGACGGCAGAACTGGCCAAAGGCGCTGAAGTGAAGGAAGCCATCTATGCGGCAAAAGAATTTATCACCGCGGCAATCAAAGAATCCTTCCCGCTGAACCAATACATCGGACCGACTAAACATTCGGCGATGCGTCTTAGCGGAAAATAAAATAAATATCCCCCTCATTACCCGAGGGGGATTATTTCATTTTTTTCGCGGATGACCGCAAAAACATCTCAATAGACTGCACAAACAGCGCATATTCCTTCATCTGTTCATATGTATGCATCAGCCGATCACTCCATTCATTGTGCGGCTCAGCTCTCTTGAGCATGCGCTTCAGCTGAAGCAATACTTCTTTATATTCTTCCCGCTTATCTTCCACTTGCTCTGCGGCTTTGACAAGTAAACATTTCGGCGTCATCTTCTGATTTTTCAAAACTGAGAAAACAACTCCTTTTATTCCTGGAATCATAGGCTTTCGTTTGAAGAATAGCACAGATGGCATAGGTTTCACATAAGAAAAAAGAACGATTTTCTACAAAAGTGTCCAAATCGAGCCATTTATTTCCGTTTTTCCTGCCGAAGTGACGGTTACGTCATCATTTCCCGGGAAAGGAAAATATCTGGCGCTGAATACCTCTTCTCCATCATTCAAAAACAATTCAATCGAGGATGCATCCAGAAAGAGCTGCACGGAATGCACCTCGCTGATGGAGCAGCTTCTCTTTTCTTTTTCTTCTCCGCTGAAAGCGGTGCGCTCCAGCACAGCCAGCCCCTCTTCCTGATGAAATATAAACCGGGCCGCGCCCCGAATTGAGATTTCAAAACCGGATTCGCAAGTGATGTCCTCCAGCAGCACTTCAGCCCGGGACGCATCTTTCACCGGGAGGCTTACAGACGAGCAATTCAATTGAAGACGGTGCTTTTGTTCATCCGTGCGGCGTGATTTCATTTCCGAAAGCGGGCGCTGTATGATTCTGCCGTTGGACAGTGACAGCTGTCTCGGCATCGTTAAGCAGTGAATCCAGTGATACGCATGTGTCGGATGTTTGTCCTCATGCTGATCCGGAACGCCCATCCACGCGAACAGAATTCTCCGTCCCTTATCATCTTCCAGCGTCTGCGCCGCGTAAAAGTCAAATCCTCTGTCAAGCTCCGTAAATTCACCGTGCTTAAATTCTGGCGGCTCTGTATGCAGCCTGCCGAGGAAATAGCCCGCCTGGTGGCTGTTATGATATTCTATCCCGTCGGCTTCAAGCCCCTGCGGACATACGAGCAGCACGTCGGTTCCGTCAAGGGAAAACAGGTCGGGACATTCCCACATATAACCGAATGACCCGAGACCGCCGGAGTCCGCCCCCGCAATCGCACCGAGAAACGTCCAATCCGTCAAGTTCTCTGATGTGAACAACACAGCGCTTCCGGTGAGTTTTTCTGTCTGCGCGCCAAGCACCATGTAATACGCTCCGTCTTTCTTCCAAACCTTCGGATCACGGAAATGAGCGGTATAGCCTTCCGGGAGACGCGCGACAACTCCTTTTTTTTCAAATACGATCCCGTCTTCGGATACGGCGAGGCATTGATACGTTTCCCGATTGCCTTCTCCGTCACGGACATTGCCTGTGTACATCAGGCAGAGCCGCCCGTCTTTTTCGATGGCGCTTCCGGAATAGCAGCCGTTTTTGTCATACCACTCACCCGGTGCAAGCGCGATTTCTTCCTCTTTCCACTCAACGAAATCCTTCGTCGTCACATGCGCCCAAAATTTCGCGCCGTGCCCCGTATGAAATGGCTGCCATTGAAAAAACAAGTGATATACGCCGTTCCATTGGATCACGCCGTTCGGATCATTTAAAAGCCCGACCGGCGGCATAATATGATAGTTCTGGCGGTATGGATCTGACGCGGCTGTTTCTCCCCGCTTCTTTTTCGCTTCCTCAGCCTGCAGGCGCAGCTCTTGATCCGGTGTCCTCATTTGACGGCCTCCTTTTCTTTAGCTCCCATAATGTAAGCGGCAATAAACGCCGAGACAGAGGCGATGCCTATTCCGATCAGATAGTTTATAAGATTTCCTAAACCGAGCGGAGCCGTGATGGCAATCATCGGAATTCCGGTCAGACCGTAGGCATTGGCGGCGACACCGGTCACCACGACATAGGCTCCGCCCAGCGCTCCGCCGATCATTCCCGCGATAAACGGCTTGCGGTATCTTAGGTTCACACCGAAAATGACTGGTTCGGTTACACCGAGAAAAGCGGAAAATGCGGCCGGCAGAGCGATTTCTTTCATTTTCGCTTTTTTCGTCAGGAAAAATACAGCCAGTCCCGCCGCGCCCTGAGCGACATTCGCCATCGACCAGATAGGAAGGATATAGTTTCTGCCCAAATCAGCGATGAGGCCGGCCTCAATCGCATGAAAGCTGTGATGCACACCGGTAAGCACAATAAGCGGATAAAGACCGCCGAAAAGCAGTCCGGCAACAATGCCCGCATGATCATACACATATGTCAGCGAGACGGTAATGCCTGATCCGATCGCCCTGCCAAGCGGACCGATTGCGATAAAGGTGATAAATCCTGTGACAATCACCGTGACAAACGGCGTGACCAATAAATCGAATGCGTGAGGCACAATTTTTCTCGTGCCCTTTTCCACTTTGCTCATAATGTAAACGGCTAACAGTACGGGGATGACCGTCCCTTGGTAGCCGAGCAGCGCAATGTCGAAGCCGAAGAGCTGCATAAAATCAGGCGATGCATCCGCAAGCCCCCACGGATTCAAAAGCGCCGGATGGATCATAATTCCCCCGAGCACGGCACCGAGATAGGCATTACCGCCAAATTCCTTCGCCGCGCTGAACCCGATGAATACGGGCAGGAAGATAAACGCCGCGCTTGAAAACATGTCTAAAAGCTTAAACAGCGATGATTGTTCAGACACCCAGTGAAAAGCCTTCATCATGCCAAGCAGCCCCATTAAAAGTCCGCTTGCCACGATAGCCGGAATGATGGGAACGAATATGTTAGACAGTGTCTTCGCAAATCTTGCGGCCGGATTCAGCTTTTTTTTCGCTGCGTCCTGATGTGTCTCACGATCTTCCCGCCCCAAATCGGCTTCTTTTGAAAAAGCGTCATACACTTTATTCACGAGGCCGGTGCCGAATATAATCTGATATTGCCCCGAGCTGCTGAAAGCCCCTTTTACGCCTTCTATTTCTTCAATGCCGGCCTGGCTGATCTTCTGTTCATCTTGAATGACGAGCCTGAGCCGCGTCGCGCAATGTGTCGCGCTGATGACATTTGATTCCCCTCCGATATGTTTGATAAGCTGTTTTGCCGTTTCTTGATAATTCATGATGTATCCCCCTTTCTAAAATCAAAAAAGACCTAAAATTCGCCAACGAAAAAGGTCAGCATGATCCCTTTTTCATGTACGCAAATTTTAGGTCTTGCCTGCATTACCAGTCACAATCCCGCCGGATTCAGTTTTTTTAATGCGCTTTCATTCTATTTCATGATAGCGCTTTCGTCAATATGTTTTCAAAAAAAAAGTCTGTTTCTCGAAACAGACGCGTTATTCCGGGTTTTTTTGCAGACGCTGGACATGCAGCGTGATATAGCCGGCCTCGGATTCCGGCAGCTCCAAATCATATTCAGTTTTTAAAAACGCCGCCAGTTCAAGCGCACACCGATAAGCAAACGGATACTTTTTTTGGATGAAATAAAGCATCTCCTCGTCCATGGAATGGAGTGCTTCATTTGAGTCCAACCGGCTGACCGCATACCGTAAGTGCGTGACGAGGCGCTGATAGGAAATACTGTCTTCATCCACCTTCTGTTCGAAAAAGGATTCGATCTTTTCGATCATTTCTTTGATCATGGTTGTATGCTTCATCGCCGAATACATGCTTTTGGCATCCGCCTTGGCAGTGTGGATATGAAGCGCGATATACCCCGCCTCATCATCAGGCAATGATATACCGAGGGTTTGTTTCACGTGTTCAACCGCCCAGCGGCCGATCTCATATTCTTTTTTATAAAGCGCCTTAATTTCATGAAGCAATCGGTTATGCACCTGAAGGCCGTTTTGAATCCTTTCGATCGCAAAGGATAAATGGTCCGCCAGCGCAATGTGGATGTGATCGCTCAAAGGTGCCGCAAGCTCTCCCTCCGCATGGCTGATGATATCTTCAGCCGCCTCTATATGCTCTTCGGGAAGCGTTTCTAACACTTGTTTGAACTTTTCATTTTCGTCGTGCACGACAAATATTTTTTCAATTTTATGTTTTTGAATCACATCATTTTTTCTCTTTTGAAAAGCGATTCCGGGACCCATTACGATCTTTTCCCGTCCGTCTTCTTTTATTAACGCCGCATTGTTATTTAATACTTTGTCTATTCTCAAGAGGTTCGCTCCCGTTCATATGTTTAGTGGGATTGTACCCTCTTTTTCATATGATGTAAAGGTGCCGGACCCGCGCGCTCCCGTTTCGGCAATTCTTTGCGGACAGGCATCCATCGGTTTTTATCCAGCCTGCCGCGGGCCGATTTCGTTTCATCGGTCAAATCCGCCGATCGGACACGGCTCACAAACGAAAAAGCCCCAGCCGTCCGCTTCGCTTTCTTATGATAAGCCGCTTGGTTTCCGTACACGGCGGCTAATGGATATCTTCCGTTACCCGGCGCCATCCAGTTCATCAGAAAGACCATCCACACCCGTAAAGATACTAGCAAACGTTTCATTGCAAATCATCCCTCCGCTTCTTTTTGACAGACAGCTTGTTCGCAGGCCTGTTTTTCTCTCCGCTTTAACGGAAAAGGCGGCCGATCCTTCTCCGCTAAAAACTAGCGGGTCTAGCAACCCTATGACTCTATGATAGACGCGGCCGGGCGAATTGTTTGTCACAATATGAGTGAAAAAACAAACTAGTTTTCAGAAGTTTTGTTGAAAGCTGATGGAAATGACCTGAAAAATGGAAAAGCCGATAAAAAAAGTTATACACACCTTATCCCTTGGTTAAGCACAGCTTAAACACAGGGCATATCCACATATCCACAAACTCGATCTATATTTTGTATAGGAACACTCGTTCCCAACAATATATATACACAAATTTATTCAGTTATACACAGGATTCTGTGTATAACTCCCTCCTTATTCACAGACCAATTTCCATAAATGAGTCATATGTCACAAGGATTATTTTGAATTTTCAAGAAATATATACTAGATTTCTAATTTAGATAAAGAAAAAAGGGGGAAACACGATTGAAAAAAGGAATCATCCGTTATCTGCTTCCGGCTTTTGTCTTATCCTTTACCTTATCCACAAGTTCACAGGCTGCGCCGGCTTCAAAACCGCAAACTCCTGATCTTGAGAAGGCTGAGGTGTTCGGTGACATTGATATGACCACCGGCAAACAAACGACAGTCATCGTGGAGCTGAAGGAAAAGTCACTGGCGGAAGCAAAGGAACTCGGCAAAGCACAGACAAAAAGCAGGCTGAAAAGCGAACGCGCAAAAGTGAAAAAGAAAGCGCTCAAAACCATTAAACACGGAAAAATTAACAGGGAATATGAGCAAGTGTTTTCCGGCTTCTCCATGAAACTCCCGGCAAATGAAATCCCCAAACTGCTGAGTGATCAGGATGTCAAAGCGGTTTATCCGAATGTCACCTATCATACCGATCAGCTCAAAGATAAAGACATCACCCTATCTAAGGATGCCGTGTCTCCGCAGATGGATGACAGCGCGCCTTATATAGGGGCAAATGACGCGTGGAAGCTCGGCTATACGGGTAAAGGCGTCAAGGTTGCCATTATTGACACCGGTGTCGAATATAAACACCCTGACTTAAAGAAAAATTTCGGACAATATAAAGGATACGATTTTGTGGATAACGATTACGATCCTGAAGAAACGGCGTCCGGTGATCCGAGAGGCGCGTCGACTGACCACGGAACCCATGTCGCGGGCACGGTAGCGGCAAACGGAACGATCAAAGGCGTCGCGCCGGATGCTACACTCCTTGCCTACCGTGTGCTCGGTCCGGGCGGAAGCGGAACAACGGAGAACGTCATCGCCGGCATCGAACGCGCCGTACAGGACGGAGCGGATGTCATGAACCTTTCTCTCGGCAATTCTGTGAATAACCCAGACTGGGCGACAAGCACGGCGCTTGACTGGGCGATGTCAGAAGGCGTCACGGCCGTTACATCAAACGGAAACAGCGGGCCGAACAATTGGACCGTCGGCTCTCCGGGAACGTCCAGAGAAGCCATCTCCGTCGGAGCGACCCAGCTGCCGCTGAACGAGTACGCCGTGTCCTTCGGTTCCTATTCCTCAGCGAAAGTAATGGGCTACAACAAAGAAGATGACATAAAAGCACTGAATAAAAAAGAAACAGAGCTCATAGAGGCGGGTATCGGCGAGCAAAAGGATTTTGAAGGCAAAGATCTGAAGGGAAAAGTCGCTGTCGTCAAACGGGGCAGCATCGCCTTTGTGGATAAAGCAGACAACGCCAAAAAAGCGGGCGCGATCGGTATGGTTGTGTATAACAATGCCCCGGGAGAAATTGAAGCAAACGTACCGGGCATGTCCGTGCCGACGATTAAGCTTTCATCAGAAGACGGCGAAAAACTCGTCAGCCAATTAAAAGCGGGCGGCACAAAAGCGACTTTCAATTTATCCGTGGCTAAATCGCTCACTGAACAAATGGCAGACTTTTCGTCACGCGGTCCGGTTATGGACACGTGGATGATTAAACCTGACGTCTCCGCCCCCGGCGTAAACGTCGTCAGCACCATTCCGACCCATGATCCGGCCGACCCGTACGGCTACGGATCGAAGCAGGGAACGAGCATGGCTTCCCCGCATGTAGCCGGCGCAGCTGCCGTCATCAAGCAGGCCAAACCGAAATGGAGCCCGGAACAAATAAAAGCCGCTCTCATGAACACGGCGGAAACCTTAACGGACGCGGACGGTGACGTATACCCGCATAATGCGCAAGGTGCCGGAAGCATCAGAATCATGAAGGCGATCAAAGCAGACTCCCTTGTCGCCCCGGGAAGTTATTCTTACGGAACGTTTATGAAAGACAAAGGCAATGAAACGAAAAAAGAAACCTTTACGATTGAAAATCAATCGTCCATCAGAAAATCATATCAGCTCGAGTACTCTTTCAACGGCAGGGGCATTACCGTTTCGGGCACAGACCGGGTCGTGATCCCCGCTCATCAAACCGGAAAGGTCAATGCGAAAGTAAAGGTCAATGCCAAAAAAGTAAAGGCAGGCACCTATGAGGGAACCGTCACAGTGCGAGAAGGCGGAAAAACAGTTGCAAAAGTGCCGACGCTGCTGATTGTAAAAGAGCCGGACTATCCGCGCGTGACGTCAATCGACGTGCAGGACGGCACAACGCAGGGAACCTACCAAATTGAAACCTATCTTCCGGCGGGAGCCGAAGAGCTTGCCTTCCTTGTATATGACAGCAATCTTGACTTTGTCGGCCAAGCCGGCATCTACAAAAAGCAGGATAAAGGCTATCAATATTTCGACTGGAACGGCAAAGTCAATGGTGACAGCGCACTGCCGGCAGGAGAATATTATATGCTGGCCTATGCCGCGAACAAAGGGAAATCAAGCCAGGTGCTGACTGAAAAACCTTTTATCATTGAATAACCGAACAACCCTGCTGGAGCATCAGCAGGGTTTCTTTCTGATCATTCGGCAAAAGCTTCACGAAGCAGCCGGTATGACTGAAGTTTATCTTCAAAATGATGAGTAATGGTTACAGCCATCACTTCTTCCGTTCCGTATGCTTTACTGAGAGCCAGAATCTGTTCTTTCACTTGCGGCTTCGTTCCGATGATCATTCGATTCCGATTATCGGCAATTCGTCTTTGTTCATACGGTGTATACGTATTTCCGCGGACGGTTTCGTAAGACGGTACGCCGTGAAGCGGAATCCCCTGTTCACCCGCAAGCAGCGTATAATCCATGACGGCCGCGAGTTCCTCCGCTTTCTCCTCCGTGTCCGCGCACAGCACAAACACAGCCACGGCCGTTTTTGGTTCTTTTCCTAATGCGGAAGGTTTAAATCTGCGCTTATATTGTGCTGTCGTGCTTTCTCCGCCTTCTCCATTAATAAAATGGGCAAACATATAGCCTGCTCCCATTTCTGCGCTCAGAAGCGCGCTTTCCCCCGAAGAACCGAGAAGCCAGACTTCCGGCGCCGTCTTAATAAGGGGTGATGCGGTCAGATTCGGAAAACGGTGATTGTCATCAGCTGTATCATGCAAATACATCGCCAGCTCACGAAGCTGCTGCGGATATTGATCAGCATTACGCTTCCCGCCGTCATTCAGCGCCCATGATGCGATCGGCATTCCGCCCGGCGCTCTCCCTAATCCGAGATCGATTCTGCCCGGCGTCAACCCTTCAAGCACGCGGAAATTCTCCGCCACCTTATATGCGCTGTAATGCGGAAGCATGACACCGCCCGAGCCTACACGAATCTCATTCGTTTTCGCCGCAATATGGCTGATCAGCACTTCAGGGCTTGAACCCGCCAACCGCTCTGAAAAATGATGCTCTGACACCCAAAACCTCTTATATCCAAGCTTTTCCGCCTCCTGCGCCAGTCTTACTGTATCCCGCAGCGCGCTTTCCGCGGAACTCCCTTCTGATACAGGAGATTGATCTAATATGCTTAATGAAATCATCACTGTCACCTCATCAACATCGTACCACTGCTAAGCCGTTTTTTCTTTCTGTATGCTTATAAGCATCCCTGATGATAAACATTTATATACCTTGTTCCATTTTGTCGAAATATGTTACACGTGAAACATAAAAAAACCTCTCCCGGTGGGACTGACCCCATAAGATGAGACA